>CAZRSJ010000001.1:0-180635 GCA_964602805.1 uncultured Chromatiales bacterium
CGAAGCGCAAGGCGGCGGAGATCCGCAAGGACTTCAGCCACCAGTCCTCGGCCGATTTGGCTCGGAACTTCCAGCACATCGTGCTGGAGGAGCTGGACGTGCAGGCGATGCGCCGCTCGGCGCGGGGAACGAAGGAAAAGCCCGGAAAAAACGTCAAGGCGAAGTCCGCGCTGAACCGGAAGATGGCGCAGTCCTCGTGCATGGGGATGATGGACCGTTTTCTTCAGTACAAGGCGGCGGACCTCATCCGGGTGCCGGCGCGGAACACCAGCCGGGCGTGCGCGGAATGCGGGCATGTGGAGAAAGACAACCGTAAGGAGCAAGCGCACTTCAAGTGCCGGGCCTGCGGGCACACGGACCATGCGGATATCAACGCCGCGCGGAACATCCTGGACCTGGGATTGAACAGGCTCCTGGCCGGAGGCGCTCCGGTGACGGGACGGGGAGGGGACAACGAAGCGGGGGCATTCTTCTATGAGTGCCTAGTGGAGACCGCCGATGATCCGTCAACGATGCAGTGGAATTACCGGGGCTCGCCCCCTGATTTCCACACTTAATCGCGAAGCGCCATGCCGTAGAATATGCGCGCCTTCTGAGGATTTGCCATGCCTCTTCCCGACCAGATTGCCCCGTCCATCCTGTCCGCGGATTTCGCACGCCTTGGTGCGGAAGTGGATGCGGTCGTCGAAGCCGGGGCTGACATGATTCACTTTGACGTAATGGACTACCACTACGTTCCCAACCTCACCATCGGGCCACTGGTCTGCGAGGCCCTGCGCAAGCACGGCGTCACCGTACCCATTGACGTTCACCTGATGGTGACCCCGGTGGACGGGCTGATCCATGACTTCGCCAAGGCGGGAGCCAGTTCCATTACGTTCCACCCGGAAGCGACCCAGCATGTTGACCGCAGCCTGCAGTTGGCCCGCGATCTCGGCTGCAAGAACGGGTTGGTGCTCAACCCGGCCACGCCTTTGAGCGCCTTGGATCATGTTCTGGACAAGATCGACATGGTCCTGCTGATGTCCGTCAATCCCGGGTTCGGGGGGCAGTCCTTCATCCCGCAGACACTGGAGAAGATTCGCCAGGTCCGTGCCCGGCTCGACACCTGCGACCAGCCGGTGCGACTGGAAGTCGATGGCGGCATCAAGGTGGACAACATCGCCAGCGTGAAAGAGGCCGGAGCGGATACGTTCGTCTGTGGCTCTGCCGTCTTTGGCAGCGACGATTACACAACCACGATGGCGGCGCTTCGCTCGGAACTGGATCGGGTCTAAATCTACCAAAAAAGACCTAATGAAAGGCGATTCCTCTGCAAAATGGGGTACAATGCCAACATTCACATTGGCTGAGAAATAGGCTTATGGGCGGCATCAGCATCTGGCAGATTCTTATCATTCTGGCCATCGTGCTGTTGCTGTTCGGCACCAAGCGCCTGCGCAACATAGGCGGCGATCTGGGCGAGGCCATCAAGGGTTTCAAGCAGTCCATGCAGTCTGCCTCACAGACTGATAAGTCCGACACCGACGATTCCACCGAATCCAAGAAAAGTTCTTCGGACAGCTGATTTCCCGGCTCGGCGGCACCACGCCGCATAACTTCAGTTTCTGGAAACTGGCATGGACGATTACCCTACCCTGAGTCAGGCTCAATTCGAGCGCTACCGTTCTGAAGGCTGTACGCATGTCCCGCTGGTGGCCACGTTGCCGGCAGGCCAGCGCAAGGCCTCGACCCTGTACGCGCCGATGGCGAATCAGCCGGGCAGCTACCTGCTGGAATCTGGAGAAATTGATACGCACGCCGGGCGGTACTCGATCATCGGCATGCCCACCGCGGTCGAACTGATTTACCAGGACGGCCAGTTTCGTGTCATGGAAGGCGGCGAAACCCAAAGTGCCCAGGAGACCGACGACCCATTGTCCTGCGTGGAAGACTACCTGCACAGTCACAAGGTCGCCCCCCTGACGGAATCTCTGCGCTTTGGAGGCGGCCTGGTCGGCTATTTCGGCTACGACCTGATCCGAACCATCGAGCCGGTTCTCGCCGGGAACCGACCGGACGACCTGCTCGGCCTGCCGGACCTATGGCTGCTTCGCTCGACCGAGTTAATCATGCTGGACAACCAGACTGGACAGATCCTGCTGATCGTCAACCAGCCGGTAGATGTCCCGGAAGCCTATGCGGCAGGGTGCCGACGGCTGCAGGAATTGCGCACCCAAATCGAAGATACTCCAGAGCCGGAACCACTGGTCGAAACACCGGACCAGGAATCCTCGTTTACATCGGGATTTACCGAGGCCGGGTTCTGCAAAGCAGTTCAGACGGCCCGCGAATACATCATCGCGGGTGATCTGATGCAGGTCGTGCTCTCGCAGCGGCTCAGCCGGCCCTACCAAGGCGACCCGTTTCACATGTACCGCGGCCTGCACGCGCTCAACCCTTCTCCCTACATGTATTTCCTGAATCTCGGCCCGGTCCAGGTGGTCGGCTCCAGCCCGGAAATCCTGGTGCGTCGCGAGGACGATGACGTCACGGTGCGCCCGATCGCCGGAACCCGCTGGCGCGGCGAGACGGAGGAAGAAGACCGGAGGTTGGAAGCGGAACTTCTGGCCGACCCGAAGGAATGCGCCGAACACCTGATGCTGATCGACCTCGGCCGCAACGATATCGGCCGGGTCTGCCGGCCGGGCACGGTCCGACTGACCGAACAAATGGTGATTGAACGCTACTCCCACGTCATGCACATGGTCTCGAACGTGGAAGGAAAGCTGTCGCCGGGCATCTCGACCCAAGACGTGCTGCGGGCGACTTTCCCAGCCGGAACGGTCAGCGGCGCCCCCAAAATTCGGGCCATGGAGATCATCGACGAGCTGGAACCTTCAAGCCGCGGGATTTATTCCGGGGCGATCGGCTACTTCGGGTGGGACCGGAATCTCGACACCGCTATCGCCATCCGAACCGCAATCGTTCACAATGGGCAGATTCATGTGCAGGCCGGAGCCGGGATCGTTTACGATTCAATTCCGGAGCGAGAATGGCATGAAACCATGCACAAGGCGCAAGCCCTGCTCCAGGTTGCCGACCGGTACTGCTGAACACGGATTGCCATCATGTTGCTCCTGATCGACAACTACGACTCGTTCACCTACAACCTGGTGCAGTATTTCGGCGAGCTCGGCGTCGAGGTCAAGGTGGCGCGCAACGACCAGATCAGCCTGGAGACGATTCGCGCCATGGCGCCGCGGCACCTGGTAATCTCGCCTGGCCCCTGCACCCCGAACGAGGCCGGCATCTCGGTCGCGGCAGTTCAGGAATTTTCAGGCCAGATTCCCTTGCTCGGCGTCTGCCTGGGGCACCAGAGCATCGCGCAGGCGTTCGGCGGCACGATCGTCCGTGCAACCCACATCATGCACGGGAAGACTTCCACCATTCGACACCAAGGAGAGGCGTTGTTCGAGAATCTGCCGCAACCACTGACGGCCACTCGCTACCATTCACTGGTGGTGCGCCAGGACGACATCCCCTCGTGCCTCAAGATCACCGCCTGGACCGACGACGAAGACAACGAGATCATGGGTCTGCGGCATGAAACCTATCCGGTGTTCGGCGTTCAGTTCCATCCGGAATCGATCCTGACTGAAAGCGGCCACGCGCTGCTGCAGAACTTCCTCGACCAGACATGACCCCGGACCACGCCCTCGAGATCGCCCAAGCCGGCTCCGACCTCGACGCCGCACAGATGGAGGCGTTGATGCGCTCGATCATGGCAGGCGAAGTGGAGCCCGATAAACTCAAGGCCCTGCTGATCGCTTGGCGCGACAAGGGCGAGGCGGTTTCGGAAATTGTCGGGGCCGCAAGGGCCATGCGCGCCTGTTCCGTGCGCATCGACGTCCAGGCGCCGCGGATTCTCGACACCTGCGGCACCGGAGGCGATGGCCTGGGGACTTTCAATGTTTCCACCGCCGTGGCAATCGTTGCTGCGGCAGCGGGCGTTACCGTGGCGAAACACGGCAATCGAGCCGTTAGTTCCAGCAGTGGCAGCGCCGATGTGCTCGCCACGGCCGGCCTGGCGATCGACCTTCAGCCGGAGTCGGTGCGCCACTGCATCGAAGAAGCCGGGATCGGTTTCCTGTTCGCCCCCTCCCATCACCCGGCGATGCGGCACGCCGCGCCGGTCCGCAAGGAAATCGGGACCCGGACGCTGTTCAACCTGCTGGGCCCCCTGACCAATCCGGCTGGCGCCACCCATCAGTTGATTGGGCTGTTCGACGCCCGCTGGCTGCGCCCCTACGCCGAGACCCTGGCGGAACTGGGCAGCACGCGTGCCATGGTCGTGCACTCGCGGGACGGCATGGACGAACTCTCGCTGAATGCGCCGACCGATTTCGCCCTGTTGGAGCAGGGAGAGGTCTCCACTGGCACACTGGATCCTAAAGCGTACGGATTCGATCCCGTGGACCCGGCTTTACTGCAGGCCGATTCCGCCGAGGACAGCCTCGCCATGATTCGCGAGGCGTTTGCCGGCAAGCCCTCGCCCGCAGCGGACCTGATCTGCCTGAACGCCGGCGCAGCGCTGCATACTGTCGGAAACGTCGAGGACATGAATGACGGCATCCAGCAGGCTCGCACCATCCTGGAAGACGGCTCCGCTGCCGCCGTACTGGATCAGCTCGCGCAAATCACCCAGCGTCTGAAGCAGGAGGAAGCCGATGCGGATGCTGGATGAGATCCTGGCGCACAAGCGCGATGAAATCAAGAAGCGAAAACTCAAGGTGACGGAAGCGGGATTCCGGGAGATGGCGCATGAGAACCCGTCGCCGGGTGGTTTCCGTGATGCTCTCCAATCCTCCATCGAACAAGGTCGCCCGGCCGTCATCGCCGAACTCAAAAGGGCCTCTCCGAGCCGGGGCGTCATCCGCGAGGACTTCGATCCGACTGTCATAGCCGGCAGTTATCAGCGCGGTGGTGCTGCTGCCCTGTCGGTGCTGACCGATGCAAAGTATTTCAAAGGCTCCGGGGTCGTCCTGGAGTTGGCCCGGCGAGGCTCCACCCTGCCCATCCTGCGCAAGGATTTTATTCTCGACCCCTACCAGATCTACGAAAGCTGCGCCATGGGAGCCGCCGCCATCCTGCTGATCGTCGCAGCCCTGTCGGACGATGAACTCAAGGAACTCCAACAACTGGCCCGAACCTTCGGGCTGGATGTGCTGGTGGAAGTGCACGATGGCGAGGAACTGGATCGCGCGGCGTCGGCCGGTGCGGATCTGATTGGCATCAACAACCGTGACCTGCAGACCTTCGACGTAAGCTTGGACACAACTGTCCAACTGGCCCCGCAAGCACCTGAAAATGCCGTTGTGGTCGCGGAAAGCGGCATTCACGCCCCGGAGGACATCGCCAAGATCCGTGCCTGCGGCGTGCAGGCTTTCCTAATCGGCGAGAGCCTGATGCGGGCGGACAACCCCGGTGACCGCTTGGCCGAACTGTTGCAGGAAGCATGAAAGCGCGCGTCACTTGGCAGGAGCACCGCACATTCGTCGGAGAATCCGGCAGTGGACATACGGTCGTCATGGACGGCGCGCCTGAGCACGGCGGGCGCAACCTCGCCGCGCGTCCGATGGAAATGATGCTGCTCGGCATGGGTGGATGCAGCGCATTCGATGTGGTCGGCATGCTGGAACGTGCCCGCCAGCCTCTGGATCGGCTGGAGCTGGAAATCGAGGCTGAACGGGCCGAGGACATTCCCCAGGTGTTTACCCGCATCCACGTGATCTACCGGGCATTCGGCAACGGCCTGTCGGAGGCGCAGGTGCGCCGTGCCGTCGACCTCTCGGTCACCAAATACTGTTCCGCCTCCCTGATGCTCGGAGAGACCGCCGAAATCACTTACGATCTTGAACTGATCGAAGACTGATGGGCACTCCGCCCGAATGGACTGCCCTGGATCCTCGCCACCTGTGGCATCCATACGCACCCGCTCCTGATCCCCTTCCGGCGCACCCGGTTGTCGGCAGCGAGGGCGTCCACCTGATATTGGCCGACGGGCGCAGATTGGTCGACGGGATGGCCTCCTGGTGGTGCGCCATTCACGGCTACCGCCACCCGGAAATGGTGCGCGCCCTGCAGGAACAGGCCGATGTCCTGCCGCATGTCATGTTCGGCGGACTGACCCATGAACCCGCCGCACGACTGGCCGAGCGGCTGGCCCGGCTCTCCCCTGGGGATCTTAATCGGGTCTTTTTCTGCGATTCCGGCTCTGTTTCGGTCGAGGTCGCCCTGAAGCTGGCCGTGCAGTATTGGCAAGCACGCGAATGTCCGGAGAAATGTTGTTTCCTTGCTCTTCGCGGGGGCTACCACGGTGACACTTTCGCTGCCATGTCGGTTAGCGACCCGGATAACAGCCTGCACGACCGCTTCCGTAATCTGCTGCCGCGGCAGTACTTCACTCCACAACCCCCCGACGCGGATTGCACCGCACCCGAACTGGAAGACGCTTGTGCGCGGTTCGAAGCCGATCTCGTTGCCCACCAGTACGAACTTGCCGGAGTCGTGTTGGAACCCATGCTTCAGGGGGCTGGGGGATTCCACCCCTACCCGCCCGCATTCCTGGCACAGGTCGCTGCCCTATGTGCCCGGCATGAAGTGCTTCTGATCGCCGACGAAATTGCCACCGGGTTCGGAAGAACCGGAACCATGTTCGCCTGTGAGCAGGCCGACGTCGTCCCGGATATCTTGTGCCTCGGCAAGGCATTGACAGGGGGAATGCTGAGCCTGGCTGCCACATTGACTCGCGAGGAAATCGCCAAGGTGGTCAGCGAAGCCGGACCGTTCCTGCACGGCCCCACGTTCATGGCGAATCCTGCGGCCTGCCGGGTTGCGCTGGCGAGCCTGGATCTCTTGGAATCCCGGGACTGGAAGGCCGAAGTCGCTGCAATCGAGACAATCCTGCGGCGCGAGTTGCTGCCGCTGCAATCGGGCGAAGGCGTCACAAGAGTGCGCGTGCTCGGCGCATTTGCTGTTGTCGAGACTTCTAAACCGGTGGATGCCCAGGCTTGGCAAGCCTTGGCTATCCAGCGCGGAGTCTGGCTGCGGCCGTTTCAGAATTTTGTGTACCTGATGCCGCCCTTTGTCATTCAGGAAGCAGAGTTAATGCAACTAGCAAGTACTATCCAGTCTGGTGTATCCGAACTCCTATAAGGGGAATTATGTACCTGACTCCCATATGTCAGATGTTAATTTCGGAATCGATTCAGAAGATAAAAAATCAGGCATGTAATTAGCGTAGCTGCTCCATAGGGGAAAGCATCTGCACTCCTACCATTTTCTTCCATTATGCTGGTAAGACCTACCAACATGACCAGTATGGCCCAAACAGATACAATTGCCACAGGGTATTTTCTTTCTGTTTTTGGAGATGCATAAAATGCTAAACCGAGAAATAATATTCCACCCAAAATACCACCCAAGATAAGCGTAGTTAGAAGAAGCGGACCGAACAGAGAAATGTTTTGTTGTTCGGCTGTCAAGACAATCGCGCCTATCCATATTAATACAAAAAACCATACAGCCCATCCTAACGCGACCGCAAAAAAGCGCTTAATTCTTTCAAGAATATCTCTTTTCATTTTAATACCCGGCATCGTTTTTCGGCTTCGTCTTTTCCGGCGTGGATCAGTGCTACATGATGTTCTTCAAATTTTCGTATTAGTATTTCTTCTATTTTTTGTTGGTTGTCCTGCTTCGGTGATACAAGCCCTCGCCAGAATTCTTCCTCTTTTTCTATTGCCTGTTTTGTTGCCCTACTTATGAGATCGTATAAGTTCCCTTCGCAGTGGTGTTTTTCGATATATTTGTATGCTACTAATGCCATCCTGTCATGTTTTTCTGCCGTGTGTGTGCCTGGCCCGTCTTTATGTGCCTGTGTTCCTGGACTAATGCCAAGCAGTATCAGGCTGATTGCTAGAGGAATGATTTTGAATGCCATCAGGTGATTCGAATTCCGTAAGGTTGAATTTGAGAGTGATGATGGTTTAGACACTCTAATATGGTCTTTGCCGAACCACACTATACATCTAATTGTCGAGATTCACTCATCTAGATCAATAGGAAATTGGCTTCTTCCCAAAGCATGATAGTATATATATTATATATCTTTCTATTGAGGAAAAGCTATGGGCGCAAAATCACATGTTGCCAAATGGGGCAGTAGTTTAGCGGTTCGCATCCCCAAGCCCATTTGCGAACTGTGGGGCGTCCAAGAAGGCACTCTCGTTGAACTGGCCCCTAAGGGCGATCATGTCGTCATGTGCAAGAAGACCTATCATCTTGACGACATGCTGGCCCAGATTACGTCCGAAAACCTTCACCCCGAGTGGGATACCGGTCCTGCTCAAGGCAAAGAAGAATGGTGAAACGCCCGTACATTCCGGATACGGGAGATATCGTGTGGCTCAGTTTTTCTCCACAATCCGGGCATGAGCAGGCCGGGCGCCGCCCCGCCCTTGTGCTGAGTCCCCAAGGCTACAACAAAAAGGCCGAGATGGCTCTGTTTTGCCCAATCACCTCGCAAATCAAAGACTACCCCTTTGAGGTTCACCTGCCTTCGGATGGTGCTGTTACCGGCGTTATCCTAGCCGACCAAGTTAGGAGCCTGGACTGGCGGGCACGCCGGTGCCGTTTTGATTCGAAAGCCTCACCTCGGATGGTGAGCGAAACTCTGGAGAAGTTGTCGACCCTTTTGGGTCAAAATGGATAGTTAAGCCAGCGCGACGCGCAGCTTCTTCATTGCGGCGGCTTCAATCTGCCGAATCCGCTCACCCGAAACACCGAACTCTTCCGACAATTCCTGCAAGGTCCGCTTGGGTTCGGCGAGCCAACGCTGCTGCAAAATCGAACGGCTGCGCTCATCCAGATCGGCCAGCGCTTCCTGCAGGTGTGAATTGCGAACCTGCGTGAAGTCTTCCGCCTCCACTTGCGGAGCCGGGTCGGCACCGGGAGCCGGCAGGTACGCCATCGGGGAAAGTGGGGCTTCCTCGTCGTCGGAATCTATCTCCATCGGCATGTCCGGCTGGTTGAGGCGGGACTCCATGTCCCGGACCTCGCGGGCGGTCACGCCCAGGTCCTCCGCCACCGCGTTGACCTCGTCCTCATTCATCCAGCCCAGCCGCTTCTTGGCCTTGCGCAGGTTGAAGAACAGTTTGCGCTGCGCCTTGGTCGTGGCCATCTTGACGATGCGCCAGTTGCGCAGGACATATTCATGGATTTCGGCACGGATCCAGTGCACGGCGAAAGACACCAGCCGTACTCCGACCTCAGGATCAAAGCGTTTCACTGCCTTCATCAGGCCGATGCTGCCTTCCTGGATCAAGTCCGCCAGCGGCAGGCCATAGCCGCTATAGCCACGGGCCACGTGGATCACGAAACGGAGGTTGTGCAGCACCAATTGACGCGCCGCCTCGACATCGCCCTCATCACGCAGGCGCAACGCCAGCTCGCGCTCCTCTTCAGGGCTGAGCACCGGCAAACTGTAGGCCAACTGGATATATTGATCCAGACTGCCCGCCGCAACCGGCAGGTTATGGGCGTAATCCGAAACCGCTTGTGCCATTTATTTTCTCCCGGAACAGGGAAATTTCCCCTGTCCGCAACACCCTATTTTAGCAAATTGGGGTATTCCTGTCCACATTTCAAGCCCTATGCCTTTGCCACCCGTTTAGTCAGGCATTTGATTTGACTGCTGATTTTACCGAAAATTCCCTCAGCACACGGTTCCGCAACGCTATTTTCGGTCATATTGCGGTTTGCGCCATTCCCTATAATGCGGCACATGATTGACCGCCTATCCCCCCGTTTTTTCCTTCTGCTGGCACTCGCGCTGCCCCATGCAGCACTGGCGGAACCGCCTCCGGTGTTCACCCGAACCCTGGACAACGGCCTGAAAGTGCTGGTACAACCCGATACGCGGGCCCCGGTCGCCGTCCAGCAACTTTGGTACGGCGTCGGCGCCGCCCATGAATCCCCAGGCCAGACCGGCATCAGCCATTTGCTGGAACACATGATGTTCCGGGGCACCGAACGCTACCCCGGAGAGTCGTTCAGCCACACCATCGCCTCTCGCGGCGGCCGCGACAACGCCTTCACCGGCCGCGACTACACGGCCTACTACCAGATTCTCGGCAGCGACCAACTTGCGATCGCGATGGAGATGGAGGCCGACCGCATGCAGAACCTGCTCCTGACCGAGGCGGACATCGAAAAGGAACTGGAGGTCGTGAAAGAGGAACGCCGGCTACGGACCGAAGATCGGCCCGAGTCCTTGGCGTTCGAACAGCTGCAGGCGACCGCGTTCCAAAACCACCCATACGGCCAGCCGGTGATCGGATGGATGAGCGACATCGCGCAATTGGACCAGCAGCAGCTGCGCGACTGGCAACGGCGCTGGTACACCCCCAGCAACGCGCGCCTGGTGGTGGTCGGCGACGTAGATCCGGAGCAGATCTTCGAAATGGCTGAAGGGCATTTCGGATCTGTCCCAAATCATGAAATCACACCTACACCAAGGCGCCAGGAACCGGTGCAACGAGGCGCGCGCAAGGTCTCCCTGCGCATTCCCGCCCAGACCGAATACCTGCTCATCGGCTACAAGACCCCGGTCATGGCGCAGTTGCCCAAGAAACAGCGCTGGGAAGCCTATGCGCTATCCATGCTGACCTCCATCCTGGACGGAGGCAATGCTTCACGGCTGGCCAAGCGGCTGGTCCGAGGCCAGAAGATCGCCGCCAGTGCCAGTGCTGGCTATTCCCTGTACAGCGCCCTCAACAGCCTGCTCGTCCTGGATGCCACGCCCAATCCGGGGCACACCGCGGAAGAGATGGAACAGGCCCTGCTTGCAGAAATTGCCGACCTTCAGGCCAACCCGGTCAGCGAAGCCGAACTGCAACGCGCCCGTGCGCAAGTGATCGCACACATGGTCTACGCCCAGGATTCCCTGCGCCATCGCGCCTACATGATCGGAATGCTCGAGACGAACGGCCTCGGCTGGGAGATCGAACAGCAACTGGTCGCCGGCTACCAAGCCGTCACCGCCGCACAATTGCAGGAGGTCGCCCAGCGCTATCTGACCGACCACGCCCGTACCACGGTCACGGTCCACCCCATCGACGTCACTGCAACCCCGGCCCCTTGACCATGCCCCGATTCCTAACTGCCAGCCTTCTGGCACTCGCCATCGGCACGCAGGCGCAGGCCGGTCCGCGCATCGAACACTGGACCAGCGACAGCGGCACCCCGGTGTACTTCATTGCCGCCCCACAGATTCCCATGCTGGACATCCAAGTCGTTCTGGATGCCGGCAACAGCCGCGACGGCGCGCTTCCAGGGCTGTCGCAGATAACCCATGCCCTGCTCAACACCGGCGCGGGAGACCTGGATGCGGACACCATCGCCCGACAATTCGAGGACGTCGGCGCTGCCTACGATGCCGAAGTCTGGCTGGACCGCTCCATGCTGTCTCTGCGCACCCTGGTGGATCCCGAATGGCGGGAACAGGCCCTGCAGACTTTCGTGACGTTGATCGGCGAGCCTAAATTTCCAGAGTCGGAACTGGAACGCCGCCGGAAACAGATGGAGGTCGTGCTCAAGAAGATCGAGGAGGATCCTGGCGCCATCGCGAAACGGGCCTTCTACCAAGCCGTCTATCCGGATCACCCTTACTCTTCGCCTACCGCGGGGACCCGTGATTCCCTCACCGCCATCACTCGAAGCGATGTCGAAGCGTTCTACCGGACTTTCTTTTCCGCCGCCGGTGCCGTCGTCGCGATGGTAGGCGCCATAGACCGGGCTGAAGCCGAAACAATCGCGAACCGTATCAGCCAAGCGCTTCCACAAGGGCCGGCGCCGGAGCCACTGCCGCCCCCCTCCGCAGTGACCGAAGCGAAAACCGTGGTCATCCCGCACCCGTCCGAGCAGGCGCACGTCCTGGTCGGCCAGCAGGGAGTCGCACGCGGGGAAGCATCTCACTTTCCTCTGTATCTCGGCAACTACACCTTGGGCGGCGGCGGATTCTCTTCGCGCCTGATGCAGGAAATCCGTAACAATCAGGGCCTCGCCTATTCCGTGTACAGCTATTTCTTCCCCATGAGGCATCGCGGGCCTTTCCGGCTGGGATTCCAGACACGAAAGGATCAAGTCGACCAGGCTCTGGACGCGGCCTATGCGGAGGTACGACGTTTTGTGGCCGACGGGCCGACCGAAGAAGAGCTGGAGCACAGCCGTAACAGCCTGGTGCTGGGATTCCCGCTGCGGATCGCAGACAATGCCAGCATGATCGACTACCTCTCGATGATCGGCTACTACCGCCTGCCTCTGGACTACTTGGACACCTGGACGGCACGAATCAGCGCCATCAGCCATGAACAGATCATCGCGGCGTTCCAAGAACGGCTGGACCCCGAACAAATGATCACGGTGATCGTCGGTGGCCAAGACCAGCCCTAAAAACCAACCGCCGCAACGGGTCCGCATCATCGCCGGCCTCTGGCGCGGCCGTTATCTTCAGGTTCCTTCCATCCCCTCGGTGCGGCCAACCCCTGCGCGGGTGCGCGAGACCGTATTCAACTGGCTGGCCGGAAACGTCGAAAATGCCGAATGCGCCGATCTATACGCGGGCAGCGGAGCACTGGGGTTCGAAGCCGCTTCGCGAGGGGCCCAGCGGGTCACGCTGGTCGACCGCAACCGCACCGTAGTGCAATGCCTGCGACAGGAAACACAAAAATTTTCCGCCACGCAAATTGAAGTCGTGCATGCCCGGGCGCTGGCCTACATTGACTGCCTGCGCGAACCGCTCGATATCCTGTTCATCGATCCGCCATTCGCGCTGGGCACCGAACTGCTCGAAAAAACCTGTTCGCACCTCGCCGCATCCCGGGCCCTGAAAGAATCCAGCCTCGTTTACGTCGAATCCCCCGCCGATTGGGCCGCGCGGATTCCTTCCCGCTGGACTTCGCTGAAATCCAAGCAGGCCGGGCAGGTCGGCTACCACCTGTTCGCGGCGCGCCCCTATGTCCCAGCCGATCCGGCGGCGCCACCCGCATAGTTACAATGTACATAGGCTCATGACTCGTTGCGCAATCTATCCGGGGACCTTCGATCCCCTCACGTTCGGCCACATCGACCTGGCTCACCGCGCGTTACGCCTGTTCGACCGGCTGATCGTCGCCATCGCGACCGATGCCGGCAAACACCCCACCTTCACTGCGGAGGAGCGCGTCGAAATGGCGCAACTGGCCTTCGCCGACGAGGGCGACAAGATAGAAGTCTCTTCCTTCGACGGCCTGCTCGTCGATTTTGCGCGGGACATGGGGGCTCAGGCCATCATCCGGGGTCTGCGGGCCGTATCGGATTTCGAGTACGAGTTCCAGCTCGCCAGCATGAACCGAGAATTGGCTCCAGACCTGGAGTCCATCTTCCTGACGCCCGGCAAGGAATATGCTTTCGTTTCATCGTCGCTGGTCAAGGAAGTGGCCATGCTGGGCGGCGATGTCTCGCATTTCGTGCCCAGGGAAATCGAGCAGATGCTGATTTCCAAACTTCGCTAAGCGTAAGCCTCCCTACAAAAAAACCTGACTCCTGAAGGATGCTCTTGGTGAAACGGCCGGCCCTGCTGCTCTGCCTGTTCCTCCTGTCCGGTGGCCTGCCGACGGCCTCGGCCAATCCACCCGGACATGCCCTGGCGACCGCGCACCCAACCGCGACCGAAGCCGGCCTCGAAATCCTCAATGCCGGCGGCAATGCCTTCGATGCGGCCATCGCGGTTTCGGCAGTCCTGGGCGTCGTGGAACCCTACAGTTCGGGAATCGGCGGCGGCGGTTTCTTCCTCTTGCACGACAGTGCCCGGAACCACACCACGATGCTGGACGCCCGCGAACGCGCCCCGCTGGCCGCCCACCGCGACCTGTACCTGGATGCGGACGGAAACGTGGACCGCGACCGGGCGCTGAACGGTCCCTTGGCTGCCGGCATCCCTGGGATCGCCGCCGCCTGGGGCCACCTGGCGGAGCACTATGCGCAGCTACCGCTCGCTCGTTCGCTCGAATCCGCCATCCATCACGCCCGGGACGGCGTGCCACTCAACCCCAAACTGCAACGGGCCATGGCCGCGCGGGCAGAAGCCTTTCTGCGCTGTCCGGGTTCTTCGGTCTTCGTGCTGGACTCTCCCAATCCGCCACCCGATACGCAGATCGTCCAAGACGACCTGGCATCAACTTTGGTTCTGCTGGCCGAAAAAGGAGCGCAGGCCTTTTATCGCGGCCCGCTCGCGGAAACCTTGGTTGCGGAAGTCCGGGACGCTGGCGGCATCTGGTCACTCGAAGATCTCGAACAATACCGAGTGGTGGAGCGTGAGCCGATTACGATCCACTGGCGCGGTGCCGAGATCGTAACGGCAGCGCTGCCCTCCGCGAGCGGTGTCATACTGGCGCAGGTCTTCAACATGTTGGGCGAGAACTGGCTCAACGAAAACAGGGGCGACGTTCGCGTTCATCGCCTGATCGAGGCCTTGCGCCGGGCCTACCTGGAGCGTGCCGAACACCTGGGCGACCCCGACCACGTGGACGTTCCGGTCGAGCGGCTGACCAGCGCGGAGTATGCCCGGGAACTGATGGCGGATTTCGATCCCGAGCACGCCACTTCTTCCCAAAGCCTCTACACGGGCGAACCGGAAGCCGGGAACACCACGCATTTCAGTATTCTGGACCGGGACGGCAACTGGGTCAGCGCCACCCTGTCCATCAACGGCCTGTTCGGTTCCGGGTTCATCGCGCCCGGCACTGGAGTCCTGCTGAACAACGAGATGGACGATTTCTCCGCCAAGCCCGGCAGTCCAAATCTGTATGGCCTAGTCGGCAGCGAGGCCAACGCCATCGCGCCCGGAAAACGCATGCTGTCTTCGATGGCGCCAACTGCCGTACATCACGCCAACACGCTGGCCCTGCTCGGAACCCCCGGCGGCAGCCGGATTACCACGATGGTTATGCAGGGGATCCTGCAGTTCCTGCAAGGTGCCAATGCCGAATCCCTCGTCTCCAGCCCGCGTCTGCATCACCAAGCCCTGCCGGACAAGGTCTTCATCGAGCCCGATGCGGTGGTGGACCGAGAGCGGCTCGAAGCAAAAGGACATGTTTTCGAGGTTGCAGAACCTTGGGGCAACATGCAGGCGGTGGTGTGGGATACCCACGAAGCTCGGCTGGATGCCGCATCAGACCCCCGGGGTCTCGGGTCTGCGAAAATCGAGATGCTGAGCATCAATGACTAAAAGGCCATTGCTGCTGTCTTCCGGGGCTCAGGGGGGTTATACTAGTCAACTTCCAAAACTGGCCCAGACGAATCCGAGATTCCTTCCTTACGTATGGAGTATCTGGGAGATGAGGAGTTGAATGGACGACGACGCGGTCAAAGACGCTAAAGTCAAGATCCTGGTCGTCGACGACGAGGTGGATCTGGAGCAACTGATGTTGCAACAGATGCGCCGGGAGATCCGGCGCGGGCATTACTCTTTTGAGTTCGCGCACAACGGTGCGGAAGCCTTGGAGCGCTTGCGCGAGGAGCCCGACTTCGACATCGTGCTGTCCGACATCAACATGCCTGTGATGGACGGGTTGACGATGCTGGAACAGATCCCGGACGTCAACCCCAACATCCGCGCCGTGATGGTTTCCGCCTATGGCGACATGGAAAACATCCGTACCGCGATGAATCGCGGAGCGTTCGACTTCGTGACCAAGCCGATCGATTTCGGGGACCTCAAGGTGACGGTGGAGCGCACGGTTGAAAACCTGATGCTGTGGCGCGAAGCATTAAGTTCGCGCGACAAGCTCGTCGCGGTCCAGCACGAACTGGGCGTGGCGCAGTCGATGCAGCAGAACATCCTTCCCCAAACTTTTCCGACGACTGAAAACTTCGACGTCTACGCCCACATGGTTGCGGCCCGCTCCGTCGGTGGCGATTTTTATGATGTCTACGATCTCGGCAACGGCCGGTTGGGCATCGTCATCGCCGACGTGTCGGACAAGGGCGTGCCGGCAGCCATGTTCATGATGGCGAGCCGAACGCTGCTGAAAGCCTGTGCGTTTTGCTCCGTTTCTCCCTCCCAGGTTCTGGGGCAGGTGAATGAGATGCTGTCCGAAAACAACGACGCCATGACCTTCGTGACCCTGCTGTACGGCATTTACGACCCCGAAACGAGGGGTTTCACTTATTCGAATGCCGGTCACAACTTCCCCATTGTCGTCCGCCCGGGGCCTTCAGTGGAGCTGCTGGAATCCACTGGCGGCATTGCCCTCGGTATCGAAGGGGAATTCCCGTTCCAGGAAGAAACCACGACCCTTGAGCCCGGCTCCATGATCGTGCTGTATACCGACGGGGTATCGGAGGCGGAAAGGGAGGATGGCGAAATGTTCGAGATGGAACGATTCGGCCAGATTTTCAAAGACAATTCCTACGAGAGCGCTCAGCAAGCCACGGACGCGGTATTCGATGCCGTTCATGATTTCGTTGGCGACAGCCCGCAGTCCGACGACATCACCTGCCTGGTTCTGAAGATTCCGGAATAACTGACACGGCCCAGAAAATGGAATCCTCGCGCACCTTGATTGTTTCCAATCGCATCGAGGAAATCCGAACGATCGAGAGGTTTTTGACCGAATTTTCCGAACAGCATGACTTCCCACCTGACGCGGTGTTCCAAATCCAGCTTTCACTGGAAGAGATTTTCACTAATGTCGTCAGCTACGGGTACGACGACGATACGGAACACGACATTGAGATCGTACTTTCCAAAAACGGGGAGGCCGTAACCATCGAGATCGCAGATGACGGCCGTCCTTTCGACCCATTGCAGGACGCGCCGGAAATGGATGCGGAAAGCGCGCTCGAAGAGCGCCGGGTTGGCGGCGCAGGAATCGCACTGACGAAAACCATGATGACTGACTTGCGCTATCACCGGGACGACGGCCGAAATCACCTGATCATGGTGAAGGACCTCTAGCGACGTGCGGACATTGCGGAAGCAGATTCCAAAAAACGCATTCGCGGCTTTTGTGGCGGCGACGCTGGCGGGTACGGCTCTCGCCCAAGACCGCCAGGAACAGTCCGCCGCACCCGGAGTGTTCGAGGATCGCATCCTGTTCGGGCAGTCCGCCGCCTTCGAAGGCCCGGCCAAGGAGCTCGGCCAAAGCATGCAGGCCGGCATTCTGGCTGCATTCAAGGAAATCAATGACCAAGGAGGCGTCCATGGGCGCCGCCTCGAACTGAAATCCCTGAATGATTTCTATGAACCGGGCAAGGCCATTGCCAACACCCGACAGTTGATCGAGGAAGGTGTCTTCGCACTGATCGGCGCAGTCGGCACCCCGACCTCTAAAGCCGTGGTGCCGGTCACCGAAGAGAACCCTATTCCCTACCTGGCTCCGATGACCGGCGCAGAGTTCTTGCGGGACAACGCGCACCATACCGTCATCAACCTTCGGGCTTCGTACTATCAGGAAACCGAAGAAATGGTCAAACGGCTGACCGTTGACCGGAAAATCAAGCGCATCGCCATTCTGTATCAGGACGATTCATTTGGCCGCGCCGGCTTGCGGGGGGTCCTTCGCGCCCTTGAGAAGCGCAAGCTTTTTGCTATCGGCACGGGAGTGTTTTCCCGAAATACCGTTGCAGTCAAGACGGCGCTTCTGGATTTGAAGGCGGTCGAACCGGAAGCCGTCATCATTATTGGCCCGTACCAGCCGACCGCGACGTTCATTAAATGGGCGCACCGCCTCGGCATGGGGTCCGCCGTTTTTATGACGCTTTCTTTTGTCGGCAGCAATGCCTTGGCAAAGGAGTTAGGTGCCGATGGGGACGGAGTCCTCGTCACGCAAGTCGTTCCCTTCCCGACAGGCGACACCGTGCCGGTTTCCGCGTCATACCGTGCCGCACTGAAAGCCTACGACCCTTCGACAGCCCCCGGATTCATCTCGTTCGAGGGCTACCTGGCCGGCCGCCTCGCTATTTATGCCCTGCAACAATGCGGTGAAAAGGTGGACCGGGACTGTATTCATTCCGCGCTGCGGAGCGGCAGCGACATTGATCTGGACGGATTCATCCTGCGGTTCGGCAAGTACGACAACCAGGGTTCGGACCGCGTATTCCTGACGGCTATCGGCCCTGACGGCCGATACATGTCGCTCACCACTTTGCCCTCTCGGCAATAGAAATGAAATTACCTGTGTTCCGCGGATTCCCAAAAATCTGGAACCAGATCTCGGCGCAGCTCCATACCAGTTTTGGGGGTGCCGTGGTGCTGATTGTCGCCATCAGCCTTCTCACCATATTCGTGCTTGATCACATCAAGACCATCCAGTACAACATCAGCGAACAAAGCATGCCAGACATGCAAGCCGCATTCTCCGTTGCACAACAAACGTCAACGCTCGTCGCAGCTGCCCCGCAACTCGCGACCGCAGCCACGCTAGAGCAATTCGAAGAAGTTGTCGTATCGGTAGGCATGCAGGAAAGAGCTTTCGAGACTCAACTGTCGGCCATGCTGGATAGGCAGGAAGGCAGTAAGCACGCGCAGAAAATCCAAGAAGACGGGGCAGGCATCATCGAGGACATCGAACGCATCAAAGTGCTGGTTCAGGAACGGTTCGATCTCCGCCAGCGCAGTGGTCTCCTCAAAGATGAACTTCGCACGGTCCATGACGAATTAATGACGGTTTTGATCAGTGAAATCGACAACCAGATGTTCTACACGCTCACGGGCTACTGGTCCCTTGACGGCACTCAATCGCCGCGCCCGGACCATTTCTCCGAAGAAGAATTCCTGACTTACCGTCGTTTGGTCGAACTTCGCGAAGCCGCGACGGTAACCACCCAATTGCTTGCAACGGCATTTACGGTCAGGGACGCCGCACTGCTGCAACCGCTGCGCGAGGAATTCAACGCAACGACCGGACTTGCCAACCGATCCCTTGAGTATCTCGAAGACCACCCGATACATGAGGACTTGTCCCGAGCCTTCTCGAATCTTTTTTCAATCGGCCGCCGGCAAGACAACGGTTTTGATCTGCATGGCCAAGAACTCGCCGTCGAGGCGGAATTGTCCTTCCGTCTCCAACACAGCCAAGCCTTGGGAGCAAAGATTGTGGGGCTGGTGGAGGAGATTGTTGGTCAATCCAGTCTGGCTGCGCTGCAGATGGCGGCGGAAGCCACCGAGGTGACCAGAACGAGTTCAACGCTGTTGCTCATCATCAACATTATCAGCATCACCGGCGCGGTTCTGATCGGATGGCTCTTCGTGGAACGGCGCCTGATCCGGCGCCTAGGCATTGTCTCCCAGCAAATACAGCGCATCGCCGGTGGCAACCTGGAAATTCCCATTGAAGTGTCCGGTAATGATGAGATTGGAGAACTGGCCAAGGCACTCGAGGTGTTCCGGCAAAATGCACTGGAGGTGCAACGCCTCAGCCTCGTCGAGCAACTTGCTGACGAACTGAAAGAGATGTATCAGGATTTGGAGAAGTCGAACGAAAAATTGAAGAGTGCGCAAGACCAGATCGTGATGCAGGAAAAACTCGCCGCTCTCGGCCAGCTGACCGCGGGGGTCGCACACGAGATCAAGAACCCCATGAATTTCATCATGAACTTCGCCCAGGTCTCGAAAGACTTGCTGGAAGAATTGTTGGAGGAAGTGGCCAAAACCAAGCCGGGCGCAGAAGTCGAAGAAGAATACGATCCGGAACTGGTTGACGAAATCGCTGAAGACCTGACCGGGAACCTGGAACGCATCCACGAGCACGGCACCCGCGCCAACCGGATCGTGATGGACATGCTCAAGATGGGTCGGTACGACTCTGGAGACTGGCAGCCAGCCGATATGGGCGTACTGCTGAACCAGCATGCCATGCTCGCATTCCACAGCGCCCGCGCCACTGATCCTGACTTCCAGCTCGACATCCAGGAGGACTACGTGCCGGATGTTGACAAGATCATGGTAAAACCCCAGGACCTTGGCCGGGTATTCTTAAACCTGGTAACCAATGCGTGCTACGCAACGGACGAGAAGCGGAAGGCCTTGATGGCAGAGAGTGGCAATGGCACGACAACGTATCAGCCGACACTCAACTTAAGCACACAGTTGGCAGGAGAGTTCATTGAAGTGCACGTCCGCGACAATGGAAACGGCATTCCTGAATCCGCCTTGGAACAGATCTTCAACCCGTTCTTCACGACGAAACCACCGGACAAGGGTACGGGTCTGGGGCTGTCCCTATCTAGCGATATTGTCCGAGAACACGGCGGCGAATTCCGCGTGGACACGAAAGAGGGCGAATACACCGACATGATCGTCTCCCTGCCGCTCAAAATCCCAGAAGAGTTGATGTCCGCCCCGGAGAAAGACGAAGAGGACAGCGCGCCGGATGCACCGACGCCGGACGCGCCGGAAGGCTCGGCGGACACCCAGGATGGGGAAACTGCTTAGGAAGGCGCCTCAGCAGGTCACTGCGGAGACTGCCTCTGAAGAGGATTCGTAGACGTCAATGACTTTGTCGAAGCCCGCCGTCTTGACCATAGAGCCAACGGTTTCCGACAAAGAACATATCGCGAATTTCTTGCCCTTGGCGTGGAGTATCTTCGCAGTCACCAGAATTGCACGCAATCCGGCGCTGCTGATATAAGTTAAGGTCGCTAGATCCAAGATGACGGCGCCACCCCCGTAAGCCCTGACCTTCTCATTCAGCCCGGCCTGAAACTCTTCCGCATTCAGGCCGTCGATAT
This sequence comes from uncultured Chromatiales bacterium, assembly GCA_964602805.1. Classification (GTDB taxonomy): domain Bacteria; phylum Pseudomonadota; class Gammaproteobacteria; order Poriferisulfidales; family Poriferisulfidaceae; genus Poriferisulfidus. The sequence continues at coordinate 20,815 of CAZRSJ010000001.1, forward strand.
GACCCGCCACATCCACCATGAGTGCGCTTTCAGTCTCGCGAACCTGAAATCCGAACTGATGATCAGAAATGATCCTTCTCCCTAAAGCAACTTGTGCCGAATCATAGCACACGGCAACCGCAGATGCGGAAGAAATTGCCGCCTAAACGTGGGATGAGTAATTTGCGGCACAGCACTCACCGTGTCACCGCCTCAATGGCCGAGGAACGGGACATGTAGACATCAATAATATTGTCAAAGCCCGTCGTCTGGATGATTTCCAGGATAGTGCTCGGCAAAGAGCAGAGTGCCAGTTTTTTGCTCCGACGGTTCAACGCCTCGGCAACCAGCAGAATCACGCGCAGTCCTGCACTGCTGATGTAGGACAAACCCTCAAAATCCAACACGATGGCAGAACCGTCGTAGCTTCGCGTTGTTTGCTCCAAGCCGCTTCGAAACTCACGCGTATTCATGCCGTCCACACGGCCCATGACATTAATCACGAGCGTGTGCTCAACCTCTTGGGTTTGCAAATCGAATTGAGTCTCTGAATCTGTCATGTTTCAGTGCAAGCTGGCTTCATAAGCATACCTGAAACTCCCGCCCAGCCCTAGTGGCCAGTCGGCAAACAAGATTCCTGAGCTTATTCAACCGGTCGTCGCCGTGACTGCCACGGAGCGAGACTCGTGTATGTCGATAATCTTGTCGAAGCCGGTAATCTGAATGATCTCCATAATGGGATCGGGCAACGCGCACATGGCAAACTTTATTTGTTTGCTCTTGAGTGTCTTGGCAATGAGCAAAATCGAGCGCAACCCGGCACTACTGATGTAGGACAGGTTCTCGAGATCTAAAACAATGGCTTGACTGTCGTTAGAACTCTCGGCCTGCTGGTCCAGATTTTCCTGGAACTCTTGTGCGTTTACGCCGTCGATGCGGCCTGCCACGCTGATTACAAGTGCTCCTTGGAGTTCTTCAGTCTGTAGCTCAAACTGGTGGTCGGAAATGGTCGGCCTCCAAAATGGTATAGGTCGCTATTATAACAATTGAACACGGTTTGCCAAACGGCAATTTGTGGGAGGGATTTCACAGCCCCAGCCAGCTGTTTCGACAAAAAACATTTATGATTCAATGACATAATAATCTGTTGGAAATATCACCCATGCCGGCCATGGGAACGACCCGTGTCGAAGCAGGCCGACATGGTACGATGCCTGATTGAATATACGTAGTCGCCTTCGCAGGGAAGTTCTCGCAACGATCTCGGTGCCCGCATGTCTTCAAAGCAATTAATCCGTTGCCCTATCCCCTCTTAGCGCTACCGTAGATGACGCTCCAGTGCCGCTAGACCGCTATATCACCTTCATTCTGAGCCACCGATGGCAGGCCGTCGTGCTAGCCACGCTGGCGATGCTTGCCATAACGGCGGGAGCCAGATTTGTCACCGTCACGAACGATTACAAGGCGATGTTCGGTGAGGGCAACCCGCAACTCATCGCGCTCGAGAACCTTGAAAGTACCTTCTCCGAGTCCAACGCGGCACTTGTCGCCATCGCGCCTCGAGACGGCTCGGTTTTCAGTCGTCCAACACTGGCCGCCATTGAAGAATTTACCGAGGTCGCATGGCATGCGCCCTATTCCGTTCGGGTGGATTCACTTACCAATTATTTTCATAGCAGGGCACTTGAGGACGATATCGTCGTCGAGCCACTTGTGGGTGACGCGCAGTCATTGACCGATGCCGACCTGATGCAAATCAGATCTGTCGCACTGGATGCGCCCGACATTACCAAGCGCCTGATTTCCGATGACGAACGTGTCAGTGGACTGGTAATCAACTTCGCGTTGCCTGATGACGACCCTGGCCACGCATGGCATGAAATAGCCGATTATCTAGAAGAGGCCATCGACCAAGCCCATGCCAGCCACCCTCATATCGACTACTACCTCACTGGCGATGTCATCATGCATCCGGCCTTTGCCGAAGCAACCGAAGTTGTTTTCGCGACCGTCGGACCGCTAGCGTTTTTGATGCTCTTGGTGGCCACTGCCCTGCTCCTGCGCTCCCTGTACGGAACTGTGGCGGTCGCTTGCCTAATCATATTTGTTACCAACACGACTTTAGGAATAGCGGGCTGGGTCGAAACACAGTTCACACCGGCTAGTGCCATTGTGCCAATCATCGTCATGACGTTTGCGGTCGCGTATTCGATCCACATCATGACTGCCACCTTGCGAGGCATGAGTCACGGTTTAGGCAAAAACGAGGCGATCACGGAAGCGATTCGGAAAAATGCTTATCCGGTGTTTCTGACTACCGTCACGACGATGATTGGTTTTCTAAGCCTCAACACCTCGGAATCGCCACCCTTTCGTGTCGTAGGCAACCTTGTTGCGGCGGGTTCGCTCTTTACTTTTGTATATGCCATGACCTTCCTCCCCGCAATGCTCTCGATCGTGCCACTGCGTGCACGCGCCGTTGCCACTGAGCGGGTTGGTTTTTTCGACCGTCTGGGGGCTTTTGTTGTGATGTATCGCAAGTTCTTGCTTTGGTCTCTTCTGCTTGTCACGGTTGTCCTAGTCACTGGCATCCCCCGCAACGAACCGGGCGACAACTGGATGAAGTACTTCGATGAAAGTTATGAGTTCCGGAGAAACACCGATTTTGTTCTCGAAAACTTAACCGGTTTGGACAGCTTGGAGTACTCACTAGAGGCGGGCTACGGAGGCGGCATCACTGATCCCGAATATCTGCGCTCGGTCGAGGCTTTTGCCGAATGGTTCCGGGGACAACCCAATGTGTCATATGTACAAGCGTTTCCGGACATCATGAAGCGCTTGAACAAGAACATGCACGGCGACGATCCGGCATACTACCGTCTGCCCGAGAACCAGGAGCTTGCCGCACAGTACTTGTTGCTTTACGAACTGTCTCTCCCGTTCGGCCGCGATCTCAATGATCGCATTGACATCTCAAAATCGGCGACCCGAATGACCGTCGCATTGCGGGGCCTATCCTCTTTGGAGCAACGCAAAATGGATGCGCGCGCGCAAGAGTGGCTCCGTGCCAATGCACCTGATCTGGTGACCGAGGCGTCAGGGCTCACCATGGTGTTTGCCCATCTTTCTGAGCGGAACATCAATAGCATGCTGTCCGGCACGCTGATCGCCATGACCCTGATCTCATTCATCTTGATCTGGGTCTTCAAGAGCATCCGTATCGGGCTTATCAGCCTGGTGCCCAACTTCATACCGGCCGCCATGAGCTTTGGACTATGGGGCTATATCGTCGGCCATGTCAGCCTCGCCGCTTCAGTCGTCACTGCGGTCGCCTTTGGCGTCATCGTAGACGACACCATCCACTTCCTTACCCGATATCGACAAGCCCGTCACGAGGGTCTTTCCTCCCCGGAAGCTGTGCAAGCCACCTTCCGTAAGGTCGGTCGGGCATTGTGGACGACAACTGGAATATTGTCGGCTGGCTTCTTGATGTTCACTCTCTCGGGATTCGAGAGCAGTTGGGTACTCGGCATCCTGATGACCATCACGATTGGCTTTGCGCTTCTTGCTGATTTTTTCCTGCTTCCCGCCTTGCTCATGGCCATAGACCGAAAAACCTGGAGAAGGGAGAAGATCCGGGCCTAGCAGTAGATATAATGAAAAATTGCAATACATGGTTCAGTTCATTTGAATTTTCATATCCCTATGGACGCAAACAGCCCAAAACGTGCTTCCTGCAAGGATACGGTCGCATGACGTAAGGATGGAGGAAGCCGTGAAGCCTCTCATGCCTTCCGCATATGTGCCCCAGTATGCGGACGCTCATAAATTTGATGCAGAGGGGGTTGACAACTACATCAGGCACACGACTGTAGGGGATCCCGAGCTGGATCCGATAATGGAAGAGTTGACTGCCTCAGTATCGCCTGAGAACTTGCATCAATTCATCAAGGCCGGCATAGAGGGTGAGAAGGACGACCTGCGTAAGGCGCCACAGGCCCTGCGTGATTTTTTCGAAAAAACTGAGGTTCCTCCCCCTTGGCTCGATTACGACGCTTTTCATCCTGGGGTCCGCAGTTTTAACGTCAATGTGGATCTGATGCTTGCCGCATTCGTTGCCGGGGTTCTGGTGGAAGGCTTTGCAACATTAATCGCCAAATCTTTCAATATCACGGGTCGAGTGGCCACCACCACAAGACGCCTGCAACAAAACAACCGCCATTTGATGGAAATATTCTTCCCCGATGGCTTGCAGAGGGACAACGATGGGTGGAAACTGTCGGTTCGAATTCGTTTTGTTCATGCCCGCGTCAGGTGCCTGTTGGCTCATTCCGAACAGTGGGATCACGAAGCATGGGGCACGCCATTGAGTGCCGCGAACCTAGGTTTTGCCATCTCCGTTTTTTCCAAGCGCCTGTTGGATCATGCAGTACTGGTCGGCGCGGAATTTACCGAAGAAGAAAAAACAAGCGTGATCGACGTGTGGAGATACGCCGGCTACCTGATGGGCATCCCCGAGACCATTCTCTACCGCAACCGGGATGAGGCGGAAGCCATCTACCAGATCGCCCACCTGTGCGAACCACCCCCAGATGCCGACTCGGTTCACATGGCGAACACCTTGATTCAGTCCATACCCGAAGTCGCGGGAATAGAAAAGCCGTCCGAACAGAAAAAAACCATCACCTTGGCCTACCGGATTTCACGTGCACTTATCGGCAACAAGCTCGCGGATTCGTTCGAATATCCAAAATCCTCCACCACGGGGACATTGTTCGCTTTCAGGCTGAAGCAGCACCTCCAGAGATGGTTTCGAGGTTCGCAGTTGGTCAGGCTCAATAACTTCACTCAACTTCTGCAAATTTCAATGTACGATAGAGGCGGAGTAAGTTACCGGATGCCCGACCATTTCCTTCAGTCAAAATCGCACGACTGGTGAGGGTTCTCCGCGCCTCGCCCCCATTCCCCATCCCAGCTCAGTCACGCAGAACACGTCAAGGCTGTAAAATCCCTCTCCGACCACCCGGTTATTACTTTTAAAGCGTGCGACACCATCAACCCCCACCTTCTCATGAAAACGATTGATCACTGCCTCGGGCGACGCGTATTTTCGTTGCCGTTCGCGTTTTGTATAAGCCTTCTTCTCGGCTGGAGCCTCTCAATGCCTGCTTATGCGGAATCCGCCGAGGAAAAAGGGCTGAGGATCGCGCGTGATGCCGATGCAAGGGATCACGGCTTCGGCAACTACACTGCCCAGCAAACCATGGTGCTGCGCAACAAACATGGGCAAGAAAGCCGCCGGAAACTTCGGGTGAAGATTCTGGAAGTGCCGGAAGACGGCGACAAGAGCCTGTTTGTCTTCGACAATCCGCGAGATGTCCAGGGAACCGCTTTTCTGGTTCATTCCCACAAGGAGGGCTCCGATGACCAGTGGCTTTATCTGCCCGCCCTGAAGCGAGTCAAGCGCATCAGTTCGTCAAATCGCTCCGGCTCCTTCATGGGAAGCGAATTCGCCTATGAAGACATGACCGCCCAAGACGTCGACAAATTCACCTATCAGTATCTTCGCGATGAACCTTGCGGTGACCTGACATGCTTCGTGGTGGAACGCGTCCCCACCGACAAGGACTCGGGCTATCGGCGGCAACTGGTTTGGTTTGACCAGGACGAATTACGGGCCCAGCAAATACATTTTTATGACCGAAAAGACACGCATATGAAGACGCTTACCTTTGAAGAATACGCTCAGTATCTAGATAAGTTTTGGCGCTCCGGCCTGATGACGATGGTTAATCACGTCACCGGGAAAAGCACGACCATGATGTGGACAGATTTTCAATTCCAAACCAAGCTGAGCGATCGCGATTTTACTAAGACAGGATTGAAACGAGTGCGTTGATGTTGCACCGCAACGTGCTTTTCCACATCGCGCCTGTTGCGGTTCTGATTTCAGGTATCGTCCTCGGTAGCGGAGTCCGTGCAGAATCCGATATTTATTTTGATTTTTCGGGGAAAATCAGCATCGAAAACCGGTGGTTCCCGCAAACAAACCTCTACCCGCATCAATCCCGCCATTCGAGCGGGTTTGTCTTTGAGCCGGAGCTCTATTTCGAAGGCGCCGAAGGCTGGAGTTTCACCCTGGTTCCCTTCTTTCGCTACGACAGCGCCGATTCACGCCGTACCCACGGCGACCTTCGGGAAGCCTACTTTCTGTTGTTCGGCGAGCTCGGGGAAGACGAGTGGGAGTTGCGCGTCGGCGTCGACCGGATATTTTGGGGTGTCATCGAATCGAATCATTTGGTTGACATCATCAATCAGGTCGATGCCATTGAGCACCCCGATCAAGAAGTCGAATTGGGGCAGTTGATGGCGCATCTCACCTTGTCAGGAGACTGGGGCATCGCAGAATTGTTCATCCTGCCGCATCACCGGGAGCGCACGTTCCCCGGTCGTGACGGCCGTCTGCGCAGTGGGCTGATCGTGGACGAAGACCACCCGACTTACGAGAGTTCGGCCGAACAGTGGCATACGGACTTCGCGCTCCGGTACAGCCATAATTTCGGGCCCTTTGATGTCGGCATCAGCGTGTTCGACGGCACCAGCCGGGAAGCGCTTCTGCTGCCACGCTTTGGGCCGGGCGGAACGATAGAGAGGTTGGTTCCGCACTATGAGCAGATCCGCCAATTTGGCCTGGATGCGCAAATGACGTTGGAAGACTGGATATGGAAACTGGAAGCCATTCATCGGTCTGGCGCGCAAAACCTCAGTTACGAGGAAGATGACTATGCCGCGCTCGTCATGGGAGTGGAATACACGTTCTACTCCATATTCGACTCTCCTGCGGACTTCAGCCTGGTGTGGGAATGGAACTACGACGAACGTGGGGATGATGCGACCACCATATTCGACGATGACCTGTTTTTTGCGATCCGTTACGCGCTCAACGACCTTCACGATACGGCCTTTTTCTTCAGCATGATGCAGGACAGGGAACATTCGACAAACGTTTTGTTCCTTGAATTTGACCGTAGGCTGACCGATCAATGGTCGATGAATATCGAGGGGTTTCATCTGCTCAATTCGGATGAAAAAGATGTGCAAGCCGATCCGATACGTCGCGACAGCTTTCTGGAGCTGCGGCTAAACTATAATTTTTAATTCCCCTCCCCGAAACCCGTTCCAACGTTCTAAAGTGACTCTGGCTACAGAACTTGCCCCATTGCGACAACGGATCATTGATCGGTTGGAGGAGGTTCTTCCAAAATCTGAAGTCGCGCCCGAGCATCTGCATGCGGCCATGCGGCATGGAGCGCTGGTTCCGGGCAAGTGTGTGCGGGGATGCCTTGTTTACGCTTCCGGACGAGCTTTAGGGATAGAAGTCGAGCGTCTCGACCGTTTTGCCTGTGCCCTGGAACTGGTTCATGCCTACTCTTTAGTGCATGACGACTTGCCGTGCATGGACGACGACGATATCCGGCGGGGGCGCCCCTCCTGCCACGCAGCTTATGGTGAAGCAACGGCCCTGCTGGCGGGCAACGCCCTGCTGCTGTGTGCCATTGCCGAAGTGTCAGGCGACAGGGAATCGTCAGGAGAACAACGCAGTGCGAGTATCGACCGGTTATGCCAAGCGGCGGGTTCGTTTGGCATGATGGGAGGGCAGCAGCTGGATATAGAGTTGGAAGACGCTGAAGAATACCAAATCGACTTGCTTAATGAAGTGTATCGGCTCAAGACCGGATGCCTGTTCCATGCCTCGATCATGCTGCCGACGGAACTGGTGCAGGCCAGCCCAGAGCAAAGAGACGCGCTGGACACGTATGCGAGAAAAATTGGCCTAGCCTTTCAGGTGCGTGACGATCTCGAGGATATGGAGCAGGATGCCCAGCTTGCCGGCGACGGAACGCGCCCGACTTATCCGGTCCTTCTCGGCGTCGAGGCAAGCCGCAAGAAGCTCTCCGATCTAGGTGTGGAAGCACTGGCGGCACTCGACGTGTTTGGAGACCAGGCCGACTTGCTGCGTTCGCTTGGGCGATGGCTGACCTCAGGCTCTGCGGATGAACAGTTGGATTAAGATGCCGTAAACCGGACGGCGGTACACAACGAGCGGGGTCCTGGTCACATGCCTACTTCAATCTCGAAGAGTCTGCAAGACTGTGACAGCGACCTCGCCTATCAGGACGCTATTTTGCAAGGTGTTTCCCGCACCTTTGCTCTCACGATCCCCCGGCTTCCCGATGCATTGCGCGACGTGGTAGGCAATGCTTATCTCCTATGCCGGATTACAGACACTATCGAAGATGAACCAAGCCTGCCCTCGGAACAAAAACAAATATTCTCAGAGCGCTTCATTGATGTCGTCGCCGGCCGTGAAAACGTAGAACCTTTCGCAAGTGAACTCGGTTCCTCGCTGTCCGCATCGACCACCGAGGACGAACATAATCTGATCGCCAATACCGACCGGGTTATCCGGATTACTCATGGATTCCGCCCCAACCAGCGAAAGATCCTTGAGCGTTGCGTGGAAATCATGGCACGGGGAATGTCCGAATTCCAACGGAACGCGACTTCCGATGGCCTGGAAAACCTGCCCCATCTCGATCGCTATTGCTACTATGTCGCCGGGGTCGTCGGCGAGATGCTGACGGAACTCTTTTGTGATTACTCTGCGGAGATAAATGAACGGCGCGAGGAGCTTCTCACGTTATCGGTCTCGTTCGGGCAAGGATTGCAGATGACGAACATCCTCAAGGACATGTGGGAGGACCAACGCCGCGGAGCCTGTTGGCTGCCGCGCGACGTCTTCCAGGCCGCAGGTTACGATTTGAGCTCCATGTCCACTGGGGAAACCAACCCCGCTTTCGCCAAGGGATTGTCCGAACTCGTGGCGGTCGCCCGCTGCCACCTGGAAAATGCGCTCCGGTTCATTATCCTTATCCCTCGTCACGAAACCGGCATTCGCCTGCACTGCCTGTGGGCATTGGGAATGGCGGTTCTGACCCTGCGCCGCATTCATGCTACTCCCGCTTTCCATAGCGGGCAGGAGGTGAAAATCTCGCGCCGCAGCGTGCGGGCCGTTGTCGCCGTTACCAACGCATCGGTCCGCTCCAACCTGGCTTTGAGGGCTCTCTTCGGGGTGCTGGCCTCCAAGCTCCCGCGCACTCAGGCGGACTGCCTCCCGCAAGCGCAACCGTGACGAGCCTGCCGTATTTGGTGTAAATCTGGCACAATGTAACTCTGAAAGCGGGGCCCACAAAGACATGATGAAAGTAATCCTGGCTCAGCCACGCGGTTTTTGCGCCGGTGTCGACCGCGCCATCACAATCGTTGAGAAGGCGCTGGAACTTCATGCCTCTCCCATTTACGTGCGGCATGAAATTGTCCATAACCGTAGGGTTGTAGAGAATCTGGAGGCAAAAGGCGTTGAATTCGTGGATGAAATCGAACAAATCCCGGATGAGGCGGTGGCCGTATTCAGTGCCCATGGCGTGTCGCAGAAAGTGGAGCAGGATGCCTCGCGGCGGAACCTTCAATCCATCGACGCCACGTGCCCCCTGGTTTCGAAAGTTCACAAGGAAGGACAGCGCTACGCTGCGCAAGGCTACGACATCATCCTGATCGGACATGAAAATCACCCCGAAGTAGAGGGAACTCTCGGCCGGATCTCGGGACCCGTTTTCTTGGTCAGTACCGTAGAGGACGTCGAAACCCTTGAAGTGCAAAACCCGGAGAAAGTCGCCTATATCACCCAAACCACTTTGTCAGTTGACGATACGCGGGAGATTATCGAGGCATTGCGTAAACGTTTTCCGGATATTGCCGGGCCGGACGTCAAGGACATTTGCTACGCCACCCAGAATCGCCAAGCCGCCGTGCGCGCACTTGCCGAACAAGTGGACCTGATTCTCGTGGTCGGTGCGAAGAACAGTTCCAATTCCAATCGCTTGTGCGAAGTTGCGTCCGACAGCGGGGTATCCAGTTACCTGATCGAAGATCCCTCGATGATTGATCCCGAATGGCTGCGCGGGAAAGAAGCGGTCGGGATTACCGCCGGGGCCTCGACCCCAGAGGAATTGGTACAAGACGTCATTGAAACGTTGCGGAAGCATGCCGAACTGGAAGTCTCCACAATGGACGGAATCGAGGAGAACGTACATTTCCCTCTCCCCTCTTCTTTGCATCAGGCAGCCAAGAGAAAAGCCAACTCGACCGGGAAGATGGCATAAGGTGGTAAATCCGCTGGCCGGATTTCCCAACGTTTCCTTCCTTGAATTTTTCCGCCAGCTCCATAACGGGCGGGCGTTTCATCTTCGACCTGCGCGGGAGGAACACATGATCCACCGTACACGTGCGATGATCATCGCCTTGCTTTTCGCCTGTGCAACCGCACATGCCGACACTCCACCCGTCTATTACATCTACCTGGCTGGTCCCGAGGTCTTTCTGCCCCAGCCAGTAGAAGCAGGCGAACAAAAGAAATCGCTTATCGACAGACTCAATGAACAGCATGACTGGCCCTTCCGCCTGATCGGGCTCTATCCCCTGGACAATGAAATTCCAGGCTTCAAACCGGATCGGGACACCGGCCTGCGCATTTACCAAGCCAATATTGCGCTTATGGACAAGGCGCATGTTGTCGCGGCGAACATGGTACGCTTCCGGGGCCCCAGCATGGATGTCGGGACCGCTTTCGAGATGGGCTATATGCGCGGCCTAGGCAAACCAGTCTTTGCCTACTACGACGCAAAACCGTTCTACGGCAAACACGAGGCCCCCGGGCGATATCCCGACCGCGTCGCGGAACACTACGAGGTCGATCCGGCCAATGCACATGCGGACATCGACGGATTGATGATCGAGGATTTCGACATGCCGGACAACCTCATGATGGTGGGCGCCCTAGATGACGCGGATACCGACATTCAGGCATCTTTCCAGGATGTCATCCTGCGGATCGCCGAATACCTGATGGCGCGTTCCCCATCAGCCGGGAACGCGGATCACCGCTGACATTGCCGGCAATAAAAACTTGAGCGTTGCCCGATTACCCGGCTGCGCACCGGCTCCCCGCACCGAGGGCATGCCTCGCCAGCCCTTCCGTATACCTGAAGTTCTTGCGCAAAATAGCCCGGTTCCCCTTCTGCCTTTGTAAAATCCCTCAGCGTCGTCCCGCCCGCTTTTATCGCCTGAGTCAGGACTGCCTTTGCGGCCTCGGCCAGCCGCCGGTAGCGATTCAGGCCAACCCGCCCAGCGGCGCGAATCGGCGAGATTCCTGCTTCGAACAACGCCTCGCTGGCATAGATGTTGCCCAGGCCCACCACGATTTTCGAATCCATTAAGAAGTTCTTGACGGCACCGGAACGTCCCCGCGACCGGGCATACAGCCATTCTCCGCTGAATTCTTCTCCTAGGGGTTCCGGGCCGAGATCCCTCAGCAATCGATGCCGCAGCGGATCGGCACGGGTCCAATGCAGGCTACCAAACCGCCGCGGATCCCGGAATCGCAACGTGGCGCCCTTCTTCAGACAGACATCGACATGGTCGTGCGTGCCCGGCGGCGGAGGGTCCTCGAGGACCCGAAACGAGCCCGACATTCCTAGGTGCCAGATCAGATGTCCGCCGTCCAGTTCAATCAGCAAATACTTGGCCCGGCGATCGACTGCATGGATGCGCTGGTTTGTCGCTACGCCCGGAAGCGTCCGACTGATCGGCCAGCGCAACCGCCGTTGCCGGATGACGATCCGGTCGATGACTTTCCCAACCAGGTGCGGCGCAATGCCGCGGCGCACCGTTTCGACTTCCGGCAGTTCCGGCATCAGCAGCCCACCGGGATCGTCGCGAAGGTGGCCATCAAGTGGCGGGCCTGCTTCTCATCGAGCCATTGTTCGTACCGGGTCTGCCATACCGGCACCTCGCCAAGACGGCTTTCGAGGACGGGGAGATTCCCGAAATCTCCGGGACCCGGCTTCAATTGGTTGAGAATGACGCCCGCCAGTTGGCAATGCGACTTTTGCACCGCTTCGCAGGTCAACAGAACCTGGTTGATCGCACCCAGCCGATCCTCGGCCACGACCAGGACCGGCAGCCCCAACTCCGAAGCGAGCGCCTGAACGTCTCCGTCCTCTGCCAAGGGCGTCCTCCATCCCCCCGCCCCCTCGACGACCAGCAGCCCTTCCCGGCGGCAGAAGTCGACCAAGTCCTGCAACCGATATTCCACTCCCTCCTGCCGTGCCGCCAGCATTGGCGCAATCGGGGTGCGCAACTTGTAACACACCACCGGCTCCGTCTTCGCCAATCGCGCTGCCTCGCGCAAAGTCTCTGCATCCAGCGCCCGCAATTCCTCGCCTGAAACTCCATCGATTGCCACACACCCGGATTCCACGGGCTTCAGGGGGCGAACCTCCGGCACTTGCTTGCGCAAATCCCGGATCAAATGAGCCGCAGCCCAGGTTTTCCCCACTCCGGTATCGGTTCCCGTCACGAAAATACCGCGCAAATCGGAACACATCACATATAATTCCAGTTTGACCTGAAAGTCGAACAATTTTACGCCTGTCTTCATGAGCGAGCCGGATTCCATGCTCTCCTCCCGCCGAAAATCCGTGGCAGTACGGATTGGCTCGGTTACGCTCGGCGCCGACCATCCCATCGCCGTGCAATCCATGACCGACACTCCCACCGCCGATGTTGCCGCGACGGTCACGCAAGTCGAGGCCTTGACGCGCGCGGGTTCCGAACTGGTTCGGTTGACGGTCAATGACCGTGACGCAGCGGCGGCCGTCCCCCAGGTTCGCGAGCAACTGGACAAGCGTGGGGTTGCCGTCCCCTTGATCGGGGATTTCCACTACAACGGGCACAAGCTCCTGGCGGAATTCCCGGAATGCGCTGAAACACTGGACAAGTACCGCGTAAATCCGGGAAATGTCGGGCGCGGCAGTTCGCGCGACCCGCACTTCACGCAATTCATCGAACTCGCCTGCCGCCACCAGAAACCCGTGCGGATCGGCGTCAACTGGGGAAGCCTTGACGCGGCGTTGCTGACCGAACTGATGGACGAAAATGCCAAACTCGATTCCCCCCTGGATGCCGAAGCAGTCCAGCGCGAGGCGATGGTTCAGTCGGCGTTGCGAAGCGCTGCCCGGGCCGAGGAGATCGGCCTGCCGCACGACGCGATCGTGCTGTCCTGCAAGATGAGCCGGGTTTCCCTGGTCGTTCAGGTTTACACCGAACTCGCCCAGCGCTGCGACTATCCGTTGCACTTGGGATTGACCGAGGCCGGCATGGGCACTCGCGCGGTCATCTCGACCAGCGCAGCACTGGCCTTGCTCCTGCAGCGCGGAATCGGGGACACGCTGCGGGTATCGCTGACACCGGAACCGGGCGGAGAGAGAACTGCGGAGGTCCGGGTCGCTTGCGACCTGCTGCAGAGCATGAACCTGCGCCACTTCATGCCGGCCGTGACAGCCTGCCCCGGCTGCGGTCGGACCAGCAGTGACTATTTCCAGCGGCTGGCTCAAGACATCGAACGCTATATCGCCGAGCAAATGCCCGTATGGAAGAAACAGTATCCGGGGATCGAGAACCTGAACGTGGCGGTGATGGGCTGTGTCGTCAACGGTCCCGGCGAAAGCCGTCATGCCGACATCGGGATCAGCCTGCCCGGCTCCAATGAGAACCCCAGTGCACCCGTCTACATCGACGGCGAGCGGGTCTGCACACTGAGTGGTGAGCGCATCGCAGAGGAATTCCAGGAAATGCTTCTCGATTATGTGGAAAAGCGATACGCGTCCGTATAATCTTGGAAACTGAGCACGTACCGCTTGCCCTTTCATGAGCGTCCGAACTTTCGAGGGCCACACGCCCCGCATCGCCGACTCTGCCTATGTGGATGAACACGCGCTGGTCATCGGCGATGTGCACCTGGGCGAGGATAGCTCGGTCTGGCCGATGTCGGTCGTTCGCGGCGATGTCAACTCGATTCGCATCGGGGCGCGGACCAACATCCAGGATGGCAGCGTCGTACATGTCACGCATGACTGCGAATATTCCCCGGGCGGCTACGCCGTCACCATTGGAGACGACGTAACGGTGGGTCATCGGGTCATCGCCCATGCCTGCGAAATCGGTGATCGCTGCCTGATCGGGATGGGCTCCGTAATTCTGGATGGTGCCGTCATCGAGCCCGACAGCATGATTGGGGCCGGTTGCCTGGTGCCTCCGGGGAAACGCCTCGAAGGCGGTTGCCTCTGGATCGGCAGCCCGGCCCGGAAGCTTCGCGAGTTGAGCCCCGAAGAACTTGAATTCCTGCGATATTCCGCAGCTCACTACGTCGACAACAAGAACCGTCACAAAGCTGAATGCTCCTAAAAGGACCTGAAACATGAGCGAAATCAAGCCTCAAGGCCTGCACACCCGGGCCATCCATGCCGGCGCTTCGCCGGACCCGACCACCGGTGCCCGGGTCACCCCGATCCACCAGTCCGTCGCTTTCGTCTTTCGGGATGTCGAGCATGCGGCCAATCTGTTCAACCTGGACGAAGCCGGATTCATTTATTCGCGCCTGACCAATCCGACGGTCAATGCTCTGCAGGATCGTATGGCCGATCTGGAAGGCGGAGTGGGCGCGGTCTGCACGGCTTCCGGCCACGCGGCGCAGATGTTGGCCTTGTTCGGCCTGATGAAGGCCGGCGACGAATTCGTCGCCTCCAACAAACTTTACGGCGGTTCCATCACCCAGTTCGGGCATGCCTTCACCCGTTTCGGCTGGAAAGTCGTGTTCGTCGACCCGGATGATCCGGACAACGTGCGCCGGGCCTGCAACGAACGCACCCGCGCCGTGTTCAGCGAGAGCCTGGCCAATCCCGGCGGCACGATGTGTGATGTACAGGGGCTTGCCGATGCCGCGCATGAGAACGGCGTCCCGCTCATCATCGACAACACGCTGGCCACGCCCGTGCTGTGCAACCCGATCGAGTACGGTGCCGACCTGGTGGTGCACTCCACCACCAAGTTCCTGTCCGGCCACGGCAATGCAATCGGCGGCGTGGTCATTGATTCCGGCAAGTTCGACTGGTCCACCAACGATCACTACTCTCACCTGACCGATCCCAACCCGGCCTATCACGGGATGTCGTTCGTCGACAAATTCGGGGATCTCGCCTATACGGTGTATTCCATCGCCGTCAGCCTGCGCGATCTTGGCCCCACCATGTCGCCGATGAATGCCTATCTCACGCTGAACGGGATCGAAACCCTGCCGCTTCGGATGCGCCAGCACAGCGACAACTCCCTGGCCGTCGCCCAGTGGCTGGAGCAGAACCCGAAAGTCGAATGGGTGTCCTACGCGGGCCTGCCGTCCAGCCCCTACTACGAATTGGCTCAGCGCTATTGCCCCGAAGGAGCAGGCTCGGTCTTCACCTTTGGAGTGCGGGGCGGCTACGAAAGCGGCGTAAAAGTGGTCGAGAGCGTGAAACTGTTCTCGCATTTGGCCAACATCGGCGACACCCGTTCGTTGATCGTGCACCCCGCTTCCACCACGCACCGCCAGCTCAGCGACGAACAGAAAGCCGCCGCCAGCGCTGGCCCGGAAGTCATCCGCCTGTCCATCGGGATCGAAGATGCCGACGACATCATCGCCGATCTGGATCAGGCATTGGAAATCGCAGTTGGAGAGTAAAAATGAATCCGAATGAAGTCATCGAAGCTTATTTCGCGGCTTGGGACGCGCATGACGGGCAGGCCGTGATCGACTTGTACGCCGAAGACGGCACGTACCAGGATCCGGCCACCGAAGGCCCGCTTTCAGGACAAGCAATCGGCGATTATGCCGAGGCCCTGTTCGCGGCCTTTCCCGACCTGAAGCTGGAACTGATCTCCCAGGCGGATACCAGCATCGGCCAGATTGCCGTACCCTGGCTGCTGTTCGGCACGCACCAGGGACCGCTCGGCGAGATGGAAGCGACTGGAAAATCCGTGGCGATCCGGGGCTGCGACTACATCGTGGTCGAGGACGGCAAGCTGAAGACCGTGTACGGCACGTTCAGCCTTCAGGAACTGATGGGGCAATTGTCCTGATTCATGCGCATTACCGTCAACGGAGAAGCCCATACTCTCCCCGATGAGGCGACAGTCGAGGACTTGACCCGGCATTTGCATGTAGAGGGCCGTATCGCGTTGGAAATCAACCACGAAGTCGTTCCGCGATCCCGTTGGACCGGCCATGCCTTGTGCGAAGGCGACACCGTTGAAATCGTCCGGGCCATTGGAGGAGGCTGACATGTCCGACGACGATCCGTTGGTCATCGCAGGGCGATCCTACACGTCCCGCCTGCTGGTCGGCACCGGGAAGTACCGGGATCTGGAACAGACCCGCGATGCAGTCGCCGCTTCCGGGGCGGAAATCGTAACCGTGGCCCTGCGCCGCACCAACATCGGCCAAGACCCGGATGCGCCAAACCTTCTGGATGTGTTGCCGCCGGACGAATACACCATCCTGCCGAATACCGCAGGCTGCTACAACGCCGAGGACGCCATTCGCACCTGCCGCTTGGCCCGCGAACTGTTGGGCGGGCACCGGCTGGTCAAGCTGGAGGTGCTGGGCGATCCACGCACCCTGTATCCGGATGTCGCGCAAACCATCGTTGCAGCCGAGACGCTGGTCGTGGAAGGCTTCGAGGTGATGGTGTACACCAACGACGACCCAGTCGTCGCACGCCGCCTGGCGGAAATCGGCTGCGCTGCGGTGATGCCTTTGGCGGCACCGATCGGATCGGGGCAAGGCATCCGCAACCCGGGCAACCTGAAGGTCATCCTCGAGGAGGCCACGACACCGATACTGGTGGATGCCGGCGTCGGCATTGCTTCCGATGCGGCCATCGCGATGGAGCTCGGGTGCGACGGCGTGCTGATGAATACGGCGATTGCCGAAGCCGGAGATCCCGTGCGGATGGCCCAAGCCATGCGCCTGGCCGTGGAAGCAGGCCGGATCGCCTGGCAGGCCGGGCGCATGCCGGAACGTCGCTTCGCTTCAAGTTCCAGCCCGACCGAGGGCACCCTGACGTGAGCCGGGCCGCCGCCGAACTGCGGCGTCCGATCCGCTCCTTCGTCCACCGCGCCCGCAGCCTCACGAAGGCCCGGAAACAAGAATTCGAAGCCCTGTGGGAACGCTACGGAAGGGCGATTCCAGAGCAGGGATTCGAGCCGGAGACCCTATTCTCCCGAACCGGGCTGATCACGCTTGAGATCGGCTTCGGGCACGGCGAAGTGCTGCTGCACGAGGCCCAAACATTCTCGCAACACAACGTGCTCGGCATCGAAGTGTACCGGCCAGTGCTGTTTTCCGTCCTGCGCGAAGCCGAGCAGCTCGGGATCGACAATGTGCGAGTGCTCACCGGAGATGCAGCCTTGTTGCTGCCGAGGTTTCCGGACCGCTGCCTGCAACAGATCCGGATCCTGTTTCCAGATCCCTGGCCCAAACGCCGCCACTGGAAGCGCCGCCTGCTTCAGGATCGATTCATCGCCGAATGCGCCCGCTGCCTCGTGCCCGGCGGCCTCCTTCACCTGGCGACCGACTGGCAGGATTACGCGAAGCAGATCGAACAGGTCGTAGAAGACGCCGGCTGCTGGCACCCTCGATCCAATGTGCCAGACCGGCCCGAAACGCATTTCGAGCAGCGCGGCCTGCAGTTAGGACATAAGGTCTGGGAGCGCGTCCTGGAACTCAAATCCCCCAATGCCGGGCAGGACTGAAATCTGACTGGGAAGCCTTAGCGACTCTCGCGCATCTTGTACCACGCCCATCCAGCCAGTGCCATCAGCACTAGCCAGCCCACCGGATAGGTGAGTACGCCGGACAGGAACAATCCGATCGTGGCGCACCACGCCAGCACCAACACCACGAATGCGATTCGCCAATGATTTTTCTGCATTGCCATATTCTGCGCTCCCGCCTCGATCATTGCTACAATAGCACGCTACCTAACCGCAACCTCATGCCATGAGCACGAAACAGGACAAAATTGAAAAGTTGCTGGAGATGCAACGCCGCTTCATCGCCCTTGACCGCGAAAGAGGCGTCAGCATGGACGAGTATTTTGTGCCGGACGAAGATTCGGACCTACACAACTACCGGCAGGACTACATGGAGTGCGCCATGGATGTCGTGAAACTCGCGCACGAAGAAAAAGGTTCCAAGAACTGAACCTCCGTAGCCACTACGGCTTCTCTTTCTTTTCCGCATTGAACTGGTAGGCTGGCGGCGGACCCGGCGGCAACGGCGGACCTTGATAATCATCCGGCTCGGAACCGGGCGGTAATTCCCCCGCTGGGGGCGTCAGATCCTTGTAGTCGAACTCCGACAGCAGGTGATGGATGCAGTTCAGGCGTGCCTGTTTCTTGTTGTTTCCGTCAATTACGGTCCAAGGAGCTTGCTCGGTGTGGCAGTGTGCAAACATCTGATCTCGTGCACGCGTGTAATCCGTCCAACGAGACCGGGCTTCCAAGTCTATCGCACTGAGTTTCCAGCGTTTACGCAAATCGTCCCGGCGTGCCTGAAAACGACGCTCCTGCTCCTCGCGGCTGATCGCGAACCAGTACTTGATCAGCTTGATCCCGGAGTTGATCAGCATCTCCTCGAATTTCGGGCAACTCATAAAGAATTCCTGCACTTCGGCTTCCGAGCAGAACCCCATCACCGACTCCACGCCCGCCCGGTTGTACCAGCTGCGGTCGAACAGCACCATCTCGCCCACTCGGGGCAGGTGCGCCACATAGCGCTGGAAGTACCACTGCCCCCGTTCGCGTTCGGTCGGCTTCGGCAATGCCACTAAGCGCACGATGCGCGGATTCGTGTATTGCATGATGCGGCGGATCACCCCGCCTTTCCCGGCTGCATCTCGTCCCTCGAACAGTACGACCACGCGCAGATCCTGGGACTGAATCCAGTATTGGAGTTTGATCAGTTCGGATTGCAGGCGTAGCAACTCCCGCCCATAACCCTGTTCGTCGATCAGCTTCGGCTCAGACATCGGCCCACATCCGCAACAGCCGCGAATAAACCCAGTCCAGCCTCTTCAAATCCTCGTCCGCCGGATCCTGCTCCATCTTTCGGGATCTCACGGCATCCAAGGCCTGCAGGACTTCACGCTGCTGCTCGTCCCGCACCTGGCTCTGGATCCATAGTACCGCGACCCATCGTTCACCCGAATTCACCTCATCGACCCGGTGTAGGCGGCCCGCGGGATACAGGACCGCATCCCCGGCCGGATATCGGACGGCCTGCTCGCCATATGGCGTTTCCACGATTAGCGCACCGCCTTCATACTCCGATGGATCGCTCAGAAATACGGTGACCGCAAGGTCCGAGCGGTAGCCGCCCTCGCCCATGACGGCGTCATCCGTATGCCAGCCATAGTGCATCCCGGGCCGGTAACGGGAAAAAATCGGATGGCTGATCCGCAACGGCAATGCGTATCGCTGCACTAGGGGATGGCGCTGCAGCGCCTGTGCGACACAGAGTTCCAGAGGTTCGCGCTCGGAGCGGGATGCCTGAAATTCTTCATTCTGCTTGACTTCACCAGCCAATCGGCCCGCACTGGCTTGACCGTCTGCAAAAGTGCCCTGACGCAGACCCGTGCGGATTTTTTCCAGTTCCTCGGGAGTCAGAACTTCAGGAAGGTGGAGCAGCATGGCAGGGAAATCCGGCTTCCCTCATTATAATGAGGCAATGGCACGGATATGCGTCTTAGGAGGGACCGGATTTGTCGGTCAGGCGCTGGTTAGCCGCCTAGTGGCGCAAGGCCACGAAGTTCGAGTGCTGACCCGGCAGCGCTTTCGCCATCGCTCCCTGCTGGTTCTCCCCACACTGGACCTAGTGCAGGCGAACGTTCACAAAGAGCAGTCGCTAATGCGCCATACCGAAGGCATGGACGTCATCATCAACCTGATCGGCATCCTCAACGAATCGCGCATGCGCGGGCAGTCCTTCAAGAAAACGCACGTCCGACTGGCGCAAAAACTAGTGTCCGCCTGCCACACGCACAAGATTCCGAGATTGCTGCAGATGAGCGCGCTTGGCGCCCACCGCAATACGCGCAGCCAATACCTGAGAAGCAAGGCCGAGGCGGAAGCGGCGTTGCTCCAGTTCAGCGGAGTGACCCAGGTCACGTGTTTTCGCCCCTCCCTGATCTTCGGCCCCGGCGACCATCTCATTGGCCGTTTTACCGCACTGCTGCGTCTTTCGCCTTATTTTTTCCCCCTCGGCTGCCCCGACACCCGCTTCGCTCCGGTTTATGTCGGCGATGTCGTCACCCGGATGTGCGATTCCCTGAACGATCGGCAGACCTATTCTCAATCTGTCAGCCTGTGCGGCCCGGACATCTATACCCTGCAGGAACTGGTGGAACTGATTGCGAAAACGGCCGGCTTGAAACGCCGGGTCGCTCGCTTGTCTCCGGGCCTGTTCCGGATGCAAGCGCGTATCCTGGGGCGCGTACCCGGGAAACCCATCACCATGGACAATTACTACAGCCTGCAGGTCGACAGCGTGTGCCCCGATGCGGACCCCTGCCCCACTCATCTGGAGCCGATCATGCGGGAGATCCTGTCGAAAGGCTAACCCGGCCTTTTGCCTGATTAGAGAGTCAAGGAAAAGGTGACCGGGCCGTCGTTGACCAGGTGAATTTGCATATGGGCCCCGAATTCCCCGGTTTCCACCGAGCCGTGCCGTTCCCGGCATTCTGAGCACAATTTTTCAAACAGCATGCGCCCGGTCTCCGGCGGCGCGGCTGAACTGAAACTTGCGCGCATCCCCCGGTCGGTCTCGGCCGCAAGGGTGAATTGCGGCACCAGCAGCAGTGCGCCGTCCGTATCCACTAAGGAACGGTTCATTTTCCCTTCTTCATCGGCGAACAAGCGATAGCCCAAGATTCGCTCCGCCATGCGCTCGGTCTGCGCCGGTGCATCATCCTTGTGGAAACCGATCAAAGCCAGGATTCCGGGGCCGATGGCCGCCACGGTGCGCCCGTCGATATCGACGCGGGCCTCAATTGCGCGTTGGAGTAAAGCGATCATAGGAGACTAGTCTGGCCGGGTCATAGCGAAAGGTATAATCCAATTCTACGCGCCCGTGGCTCAGTGGATAGAGCACTGGCCTCCGGAGCCAGGGGTCGCAGGTTCGAATCCTGCCGGGCGCGCCATTAACAATATTGCAACGTGACGTGCGGCTTGTTCGTAATTGGAAAATTGTATGGATAACACTCCTAAATTTCTTTACCGAACGGTTGACAGCCAAAAAGCGATTCACAACCACTTAAGGGGAGACTTGTGGTTTCGGGCACCTTCATATTTTCGACGAGGGAATGGATTGCGTGCAGACCAACTGGAGGGCATTGGCACTTACAAAAGTGGTGGACAAACCTATCGTGACGTAACTGATGAGCGTCCGATCCAACCTACTTTCTTCCTTAGCACCAGTGAAATCCCTATGGAGAAATTTGGAAGATATATTTTCAAAATCCATACACAAAAACTAAAGGAACAAGTGAAGGAACGTTTTGTGGTGCCCGAAAGTACTATCAGGTGGAAAAGAATTAAATATGGAAAATCAGTAGAGTGCGACACCCCTTTGGGTGTTGGTGAAGATTGGAACCGAAAACACTACTCGAAACCATTTGAGTTTGCGGATGAAAAAGAATGGCGGTTAGTAATTCGCTTGCCTACAACCCTGCGAATCTTGAACCATACGCTTAAACTAAATGTTGGAGATTTGCATGGCTGTTTAGACCTCCTACCGCCACAAAACTTGTAGCTATGCATATTTATTAGATGGAAAAAGTTTTCTTTAAGTCAGCATAGTAGAATAACGGAGCCTACTTGGCACTCCCCGTCTTTCCCATGAGCGCCCGCACCGCCTGTATCCAGCGTGATACCCGTGAGACCCAGATCGAGGTCGAAGTCGACCTCGACGGCAAGGGCTGCACGGAACTCGAGACCGGCCTGCCTTTTCTGGAG
The DNA here is from genome assembly GCA_964602805.1 of uncultured Chromatiales bacterium. Classification (GTDB taxonomy): domain Bacteria; phylum Pseudomonadota; class Gammaproteobacteria; order Poriferisulfidales; family Poriferisulfidaceae; genus Poriferisulfidus. The sequence continues at coordinate 42,799 of CAZRSJ010000001.1, forward strand.
CACATGCTGGACCAAGTCGCACGGCACGGCATGCTGGACCTCCGCGTGAAAGCCACCGGAGACCTTTCCGTCGACGCGCACCACACCGTCGAGGACATCGGCATCGTTCTGGGCCAGGCCATACGCCAGGCGCTGGGCGACAAAAAGGCGATCCGCCGCTATGGCCACGCCTATGTTCCGCTGGACGAGGCGCTATCGCGAGTCGTCATCGACTTCTCCGGCCGCCCCGGCCTGGATTACCAGGTCGAGTACCCGCGTGCCCGGATACAGGATTTCGACGTTGACCTGGTAAACGAATTTTTCCAGGGCTTTGTCAACCACGCCATGGCCACGCTGCACATCGACGGCCTGCGCGGAAACAACGCCCACCATATCGCCGAGACGGTGTTCAAGGCTTTCGGTCGTGCCGTTCGCATGGCCGTGGAGCAAGACCCGCGGGAGACCGGCACCCCTTCAACGAAAGGCGTTCTATAGATCAACTCGAGACTTATATACGACAATCCGCGAGTTTCTTAATAATTCGTTTATCTTCAATAACTTATCCGATCTTAATCGAATCGGTTTCCAGCATGGCATAATCCTCCGATGATCCGTTCGTCCGTCTATCGCCTGTACCCTGGCACCCTGCGCCGGGAGCAGATGCTGTCCGGCATCGCCGGGGCGAACCGCTACGTCTGGAACTGGGCTGTTGGACAAAACCGGGATGCGATGAAAGCCTATAAGGAAGGCAAAGGCGAGAAGCCCTCGCCGACTTTCTTCACTCTGGGCCTGGCATTCACGAGACTGCGCAACGGCGAAGACCACGAATGGCTGAAAGAGTTACCGTGTTCGGAAGTGCGGTACGTGCTGAAGCGATATGCAGATGCGATGAAAGAGGCCCGGAAAGGCCAACGCAATTTTCCGAAGTTCAAGCACAAGGAAGACGGCGACTCGTTCACGATTCCGCAGAACGTGCGGATTGAGAACGGCAAACTCTACGTGACCAAGGTGGGCTGGGTGCCAATCCACCGTCAGGGCGGCGACCCGTGGGCTTACGGCAAGGCGAAACAGGCCGTGGTGGCCAAGCATCCCAACGGGAAGTGGTATGTGTCGGTGTTCTGGGAAGTGCCGGATGCGGAACAGGAGGACAACGGTGAGGCGGTCGGGCTGGATATGGGGAAGTGGAACGTGGCGACCACGGAGCCGGAGCGGATATTCATGCCAGATGTGTCCCGCCTTGAGACCCGGCTGAAGCGACATCAACGCAAGATGCAGCGGCGCAAGCGCATACCCTTACTGGACGGTGACGGGAAACCAAAGCGGACCCGGCGAGGCAAAGCCATTCTGGTGAACTCACGCCGCCGCGAGAAGGAGCGGAGAATCGTAGCGAAACTGTACCGGAGGGTCGCCCACATCCGGGACAACTGGAAGCACCATGTCAGTCACGACCTAGCGAATCGGTTCGGAACGGTCTGCGTGGAGGGTCTGAAGGTCAGGAACATGATGAAGTCGGCCAGGGGCACGGTGGAGAAACCCGGCAAGCACGTCAAGGCGAAATCCGCCCTGAACCGGGGAATTGCGGAAAGCGGCTGGGGCCGGTTGCGCTTCATGCTGGGCTACAAGGCGCACCGGGTGGAGACGGTCGATCCGGCGTACACGAGCCAGCGTTGCCACCAATGCGGGCATGTGGCGGAGGCGAACCGTCGGCGAGAGAGATTCGAATGCGTATCCTGTGGATACGAGGGGAATGCGGACATCAATGCCGCGTTCAACATACTGGCGTTGGGGACTGGCGCGGCTGGACAGGGAGGGGCGTTCGCCTCTGTCAGGGCCGGGCCTCCGGGCACAGTGCTGTCAAGCGACCCCGATGATCTGTCAATGGATATACAAGGTCTGCTTGCGGATTATTGTATATAGTCCCTGATGCAGACCGTCGCCATTGTTGACTTCAGTTTCGGCAACCTGCGTTCCGTGCACAATGCTTTGCGCAGTCTGGCGGAGCCTGGAACCGACATTCGGATCGCAACCGAGCCTGCGGACATAGAACAGGCAGACCGAATCGTCTTTCCGGGCCAAGGTGCGGCACGCCACTGCATGCTCGCCCTGCGCCAGAAAAGCCTGGCCGACGCGGTCCTTGATGCAGCCCGAAGCCGGCCCTTCCTCGGAATCTGCATGGGCATGCAGGTCCTGATGGAATACAGCGAAGAGAACGACGGAGTCGATTGCCTGGGGCTATTCGCCGGGAGAGTCCAGGCTTTCGCGCCACATGTCGAGCGCGGCAGCGGATTCAAGATCCCGCACATGGGCTGGAGCCGCATTGAGCAGACACCCCATCCATTGTGGGAGAATATCCCCGATCAAAGTCGTTTTTATTTCGTGCACAGCTACTACACGGCCCCCCGCGACGAGGAGGCCATCGCCGGACGCACCGATTACGTCCTGCCTTTCGCTTCGGTCATTGCGAAGGATCGGGTGTTTGCCATGCAGAGCCATCCCGAGAAGAGCGGAGAGCACGGCTTGACTCTGTTGCGGAATTTCCTGAACTGGGACGGGCAGTGTTGAACCGGGAGCTTGCCATATCATGCTGATTATTCCCGCCATCGACATTAAGGACGGACGGTGCGTGCGCCTGCGCCAAGGCCGGATGGACGACGAAACCGTCTTTTCGGATGATCCGGTCAGCGTGGCCCAGCGCTGGGTCGACCAAGGTGCGCAACGACTGCACATCGTGGATCTGGATGGCGCCCACGCGGGCGAGCCGGCCAATCTTTCGATCATTGAACAGATCGCAAGAAATCACCCGAAAATTCCGATCCAAGTCGGCGGCGGCATCCGAAGCGAGGAAACCATTCAGACCTACCTGGATGTCGGGGTGCGCTACACCGTGATCGGCACCCGCGCCGTGCGCGAACCGCATTTCGTAGAGGAACTGTGCTTGGAATTCCCCGGCCACATCATCGTCGGCCTGGATGCCAAGGACGGCAAGGTGGCGACCGACGGCTGGTCCAAGCTGTCCCACCACGACGCCATCGACCTGGCCCAACACTTTGTCCAGGAAGGGGTCGCCTCCATCATCTTTACCGACATCAGCCGCGACGGCATGATGCAGGGCGTCAATGTGGACTCAACGGTCGAGTTGGCTCAGGCATTGCCCATCCCCATCATCGCCTCCGGCGGCGTCAGTACGCTGGAAGACATCAAGGCCCTTCAAGCCGTTGCCGACGAAGGCATCAGCGGCGCCATCATCGGGCGGGCCCTGTACGAAGGCAGTATCGACCTCCAGCAGGCCCTGGCGCTGACTTCCGACTGATGGGCCTCGCCAAGCGCATCATCCCGTGCCTGGATGTTGACGGGGGCCGGGTTGTCAAAGGCGTGAAGTTCGTTGATATCCGCGATGCCGGGGACCCGGTCGAAATTGCCCGTCGTTACGATCAGGAGGGTGCGGACGAAATCACGTTCCTGGACATCACGGCAAGCCACCACGACCGCGACACCACGGTCCACATGGTAGAAGCCGTGGCAGAGCAAGTCTTCATTCCCTTGACTGTCGGCGGAGGCATCCGGACCGTCGAGAACATCCGAACCCTGCTGTGTGCCGGCGCCGACAAGGTCGGCATCAACACGGCCGCCGTCACCAATCCGGAATTTGTACGGGAAGCCAGCGACACGGTTGGCAACCAGTGCATCGTCGTCGCCATCGACGCCAAGCGGGTCAGTGCACCGGATGCGCCGCCACGCTGGGACATCTTCACCCACGGCGGGCGCAAGGACACGGGAATCGACGCTCTAGAATGGGCACGAAAGATGGATGCCTACGGAGCCGGCGAAATTCTCCTCACCAGCATGGACCGGGACGGGACCCGCGAGGGGTTCGATCTGGAACTGACCCGGGCCATGAGTGATGCGGTCGGCATCCCCGTGATCGCATCAGGCGGAGTCGGGAACCTGCAGCACCTGGTGGACGGCGTGACCGAAGGCGGGGCCGACGCGGTGCTCGCGGCCAGCATCTTTCACTTCCAGGAGTACACGATTGGCGAAGCCAAGCAGTACATGCAGCAGAATGGGATCGAGGTCCGCTTATAACCCCATGGACGAGAACACACGCATCCTTGAACAACTGATGGACGTACTCCGGCAGCGCCGGGGTGCCGATCCGGATAGTTCCTATGTTGCCTCGCTGTACCGCGACGGGATTCCCGCCATTACGGCCAAGATTACCGAAGAAGCGGCCGAAACGGTGGAAGCGGCGGAAGGCGACCCCGAACACCTGGTGCACGAAGTCGCGGACCTGTGGTTCCACAGCCTGATCCTGCTGGCCCTGCGCGATCTCGATGCCCGCGACGTCCTTGAAGAGTTGCAGCGCCGATTCGGGACTTCGGGACTGGAAGAAAAAGCTAACCGAAAGTCATGACGCCGTCCGCACTGCGGAATCTGGCTGGCGGCCTCGCCGCTATTGTTCTGGGATTGGCCGGCACGGTGCTGCCAGCAACTGCATCCGCCACCCAGGACGATATTCCCCGCATTGCCGTCGTGTCCGCCTACACGCCGGAAATGGTGGTTTTAAAAGGCGAACTTGAGAACACCGCCGTACATTCGCTGAATGGCGTTGATTTCTCTACCGGCCAGCTGCAAGGGCATGAAGTCGTACTGTTTCTGAGTGGCGTCAGCATCGTCAATGCGGCGATGACCGTGCAACTCGCCTTGGATCACTTCACTATCGAGCAGATCGTGTTCTCCGGCATCGCCGGCGGGGTCGATCCGGAACTGAACCTCGGCGATGTCGTAATTGCCGACCGTTGGGGGCAATACCTGGAATCGCTTTACGCCAGAAAAACCGAGGATGGCTGGGACAAGCCGGGATTTTTCGAATACCCGTATCCGAACTTCGGCATGATGTTCCCGAGATCCGTCACCGTGCAGCGAGCCGGAGCCGACGCACCGGAGACCCGGTTCTGGTTCGAGGTCGATAAATCCCTGCTCACTTACGCTCGCCAAGCGGTCGCGGACGTGTCACTCAAACACTGCACGGTGGAAAATACCTGCCTGGAGCAGGCACCGAAAATCGTCATTGGCGGACCCGGGGTGTCGGGCGGCGCCTTCATCGACAACGCGGAATTTCGCGACTATACCTTTCAGACCTTCGGCGCACGCGTTCTGGACATGGAAAGCGCAGCCGTCGCTCACGTCGCTTACGCGAACGATGTCCCGTTCATCGCCATCCGGAGCCTGTCCGATCTGGCGGGCGGCGGCAAAGGCAAGAACGAGACGGACATTTTCTACGCCCTCGCGGCGGACAATGCGGCCGAAGTCGTCAAGGCACTGCTGCGAACCATCCCCGAATAGCCAAACGGCCAGCCGGACACATTTGTCTGGCGATTTCGACCGCGGAGCCTGCGATAATAGGCGCGAAGCGATTTGGATCGCTAATTCCGTAATTCCGGGCCCTCGGCCATGTTTGATTTTGGATTCTGGGAACTGATTCTGGTCATGATCGTCGGCCTGATCGTGATCGGGCCGAAGCGCCTGCCGAAGGTCGCCGCCCAGGTCGGTGGATGGGTGGGGCACATGCGCCACCTGGTCCACCAGTTCCGCCAAAGCGTCCAACAGGAGCTACAGGCCGAAGAGCTCAAGGAAATCCTGCACCAGCAGCAAAACGAGATTCAAGAACTGCGCGACATCGTCCAGAACCAAGCCGATCCCGATGCTCCCCTCGTCGAAGCCATAGAAAAGCAGATCGAAGAACGCCCAGACGCCGAGCCGGACACCCCTGCTGGCAAATCCACTCAAGAACGTGAACAAAGTTGACCCGGAACGTCCGTTCCTTAGTCACTTGGTCGAGTTGCGCGACCGGTTGTTGCGTGTTCTTATCGTTGTCGGCATCGTCCTGGTAGCGCTTCTGCCGTTCGCCAATACGCTATACACCTTACTGGCCACCCCCCTGCTCAACAGCCTTCCGGAAGGCCACTCGATGGTCGCCATCGACGTGGCTTCGCCTTTTCTGGCTCCGTTCAAGCTGACCCTGCTTCTGGCGCTGACGATCACGGTGCCATATACCTTGTACCAAGCCTGGTCTTTCGCTGCGCCGGGACTGTATGGGCATGAAAAACGCCTAGCCGGACCGGTACTCCTGTCCAGTGTGATCCTGTTCTACCTCGGAATGGTATTCGCCTATTTCGTGGTGTTCCCACTGGTATTCGGGTTCTTCGTCAACACGGCACCGGAAGGCGTGGCGGTCATGACCGACATCAACCGTTTTCTGGATTTCGTGGTGAAGATCTTCCTGGCTTTCGGAGTCGCGTTCGAGGTTCCGATCGTCACGGTCGCCATGGTCTCCATGGGAGTCACGACGCCTGCGCGCCTGCGCGAAATCCGCCCCTACGTGATCGTGGCCGCATTCGTTGTCGGCATGCTGCTGACACCGCCGGATGTCATTTCCCAAACCCTACTCGCCGTTCCGGTCTGGCTACTGTACGAGATCGGCATTCTTTTCTCCAAGATGGTGGCCCCGAAACAGGACGAGGCAGAGGAAACGGAAGAAACCCGGTTCCGCCCCATGAGCGAAGAAGAGATGGACGCCGAACTCGACGCGATGGAGTCCACCAAAACCCCGGAACCAGCTTCTCCCGACAAGAAGACCGATGAGTGAGGGCCGGCTGTTCATCGTGACGGCGCCATCCGGGGCCGGCAAGACTTCCCTGCTCCGGGAACTCCTGAACCGGGAGGAGCGCCTTGCGGTCAGCATCTCGCATACGACGCGGCCGATACGCAAGGGCGAAGAAGACGGTGTGGACTATTACTTTGTTTCTCCTGAAGAATTTGAGCAAATTAATGGGCAGGACGGGTTTCTGGAACGCGCGGAAGTGTTCGGCAACCTGTACGGTACTTCGCGTGCGGAGGTGAAACGATTGCAGAGCGAAGGGCTTGACGTAATCCTGGAGATTGACTGGCAGGGCGCACAACTGGTGCGACAGAAAATACCGGAAGTGGTCGGGATTTTCATCCTTCCACCTTCGCTTGCCGCGCTGGAAGCGCGTCTGCGAGACCGCGGCACGGACGATGACGATGTGATCTCGCAACGACTGGATCAGGCCCGATCAGACATTCTGCACTGTGAAGATTTTGAACATTGCGTAATCAACGACGACTTTGAAGAAGCGGTGGAACAATTGTGCTCCCTGATTCAGAATCCGGATCAGGCCGATGAAGACCCCCGACCCTGTTACGAACGGGTACTGGGAGCATCCTGACCCCAAAACCACCTCACTCAAGGCATTCCGGGTATGGGTCGGCCTGCTAAAGAAAATTAGATCCGCATGTCCAGAGTGATTTCGGAATACAGAGTGCGCGGCGCAACTCTACCCCTCTGACCTTTCTCCAGACGCACGAGACCGTATTGCTCCAAGGTATGGAGCGTTCTTGAAAGATTTGATTTGGCGCGTCCCGAGATTTCGGCAAGCTCGGCAAGTGATTCCGGTTGTTCCTCCGCAATCTCCTTCAAGAGCCTTCGGTTTCTATCAGACAAAATCTTGGCGAAACTCTCGATGGAAGTGAACCACACTTTCGGTTCGCCACGTTTTGGTTTGTATTCACCGCGAGCAATAGCGAGGCTACGAGCCTTCATTTCCTCGTAACTGGCAATTCCTACTTTCAGAGTCTTCATGGTATTACTCCTCTCTCTTTGAGTATGGCATCGACTTCGGCCCAAAAATCTACAAGCAATGTAGCAGCATCCTGATATTCGTAAGGTCGAATCGTGCGGTGGCGGTGCTTATGGTCATACGATTTCTGGCGCCGGCCACTTGGCCCCGATTTAAGGCGGACAGGATGGGCATTGTCAAAGCCGACAAGCCGAGTGCCTTCGCCTCCATGCAGTGTCAGAGAGTATTCGATCCCATGCGGCTTATCCTGAGTTGGAGGCACACGCTTTACGCGAAATCGTACCCAATGCTGTCCTGCTCGGTCAACCACAAAAGTTTCCCCATCCAAATCCAGCAGTGCGTCTAAGCTTGGATCGCGTAGTGGTTGCGCCATCAATTTATGTTATCACACAGTGATAACTACATCAACTTGCCGCCTTTAATGCCTGAATCTCCTTCTTGGACAGCCAGTGGACCTCTCCCGCTGGATGGTCCCGATCCAATGAAACCGGCCCGTAACCGATCCGAATCAATCGGCTGACCTCCAGGCCGACAGCTTGCCATATCCTCCGCACTTCGCGATTGCGTCCTTCGCGCAACGCGACTTCGTACCAGCGATTGCTCCCCTTGCCTCGCTTCTCGCGTACATATTCGAACTTCGCCATCCCGTCTTCTAAATCCACTCCTGCTGTCAAGCGTTCCAACTGCTCTCGGTTCGGTGTGCCGCGAACCCGCGCCATATAGCGGCGTTGCACCTGCCCGCTCGGATGCATCAAGTGGTTCGCCAACTGCCCATCCGTGGTCAGCAGCAGCAAGCCTGAAGTCTGGAAATCCAGCCGTCCGACCGCGATCCAGCGCCCGTGTGAGAGTTCCGGCAGGTTATCGAAAACCGTCGGGCGCCCCTGTTCGTCTGAGCGGCTGGTAATCTGCCCCGCGGGCTTGTGATAGGCCACGACCTGGCAGGTTTCCGCACTTTCCGGGATCGGTCGTCCGTCAACTGTGACGACATCATCCGGAGTCGCCCGATCCCCAAGCTTGGCAGGTTCGCCATTGACCTGAACCCGTCCGGCCTCGATCCACGTCTCAGCCTGGCGGCGCGAAGCAAGGCCCGCTTGGGCAATCAGTTTCTGGAGGCGTTGCGGCGTGTCGTCCGCCATTCAGACTGCTTCTTCCGGCAAGTCAGGCGGCATCTCTTCTTCTGGAGGCTCGGGGGCCTCAGCATCGGCGACCGGCTCTGTGGACGATTCGGACTCAGACATGCCTTGAATTTTCAACTGCGGGTCCACTTCTTCCTGGGTACGCGGTTCGGGAAGCGGCGGCAATTCCTTCAGGTTCTTCAACCCGAAATAATCCAAGAACTCCTTCGTCGTTCCGTACAGTGCCGGACGGCCCGGAACCTGCTTGTAGCCCAGCACACGCACCCAGTTGCGTTCGGTCAGCGTCTGCATGATGCTGGTACTGGGTGCGACGCCGCGTACCTGTTCGATCTCGCCTCGCGTAATCGGCTGGCGGTAGACGATCAGCGCCAGTGTCTCCAGTAAAGCCTGAGAATAACGCGGGGGGCGTTGCTCCCAGAGGCGTCCGATGACCGCGGCGTAGTCCTGATCGATCTGGTAGCGCCAGCCGCTGGCCACCCGGACCAACGAGAAACTTCTCCCCTCGCATTCCTCTTCAAGCCCCGCCAGAATCTCCGACACTTCCTTGCGCGACGGACGGTCACTGGCGCCAAACAGCTTCAACAAGGCATCCACGGACAACGGGTCCTCTGCAGCCATCAACGCAGCCTGAACCGTATCCCGAATTGCATTCTCAGGCATGGGCTGGCTCCTCGTCCGTTCCGTGGACACGCCGGAAGATCGTGATCGGGCCGGCGAACTCTTCCTGGCGGCAGTCGATCATGCCGAGCTTGAGCAGCTCCAGGATAGCCAGCATGGAAACCGCCATGCCCTGGCGCCCTTCCTGTGACGTAAACAAGTCGGTGAACAGGCAGCTCTCGTTGGAGACGATCCGGTCCAGGATGTCGGACATTCGATCCTGCACCGACAGCGATTCGGTTTCAATCTCGTGCGCCAGATTGTATTGAGCCCGCAGCAACATGGCCTCCAGGGCCATCATGAGATCCTGCATGCCGACCTTGGGCAGCGGGCGGGGCACCGACAGGTCCCGGGTATCCAAGGCGAATTCGAATACATCCCGCTCCAGCCTCGGCAGGCCGTTGAGATCTTCCGCGGCAACCTTGAAACGTTCGTATTCCTGCAAGCGTCGGACCAGCTCGGCGCGCGGATCCTCCTCATCGCCCTCTTCTTCTTGCGCAGGTAGAAGCAAGCGGGACTTGATCTCGGCCAGCATCGCCGCCATCACCAAGTATTCGGAAGCCAATTCCAACTGCAACTCCTCCATCAGGGAAATGTGGTGCAGGTACTGGTTGGTGATCTCCACCAGCGGCAGGTCGAGGATGTCGAGGTTCTGTCGGCGGATCAGGTAGAGCAGCAGATCCAAGGGGCCTTCGAAGGCATCCAGGTAGATTTCTAAGGCCTCGGGGGGGATGTACAGGTCTTCCGGCAAGTCGACCATCGGCTCGCCATGCAGCATGGCCAGCGGCATTTCGCGCTGTACCGGAGGAGGGGTGCGCCTCGGGTCAGGCATAGTCAAGCCCCATGGCCTCGCTGACATCTTCCAGTGTGTCGCGGGCGACATCGCGGGCGGCTTCGCAGCCCTCGTGAATCAGGGCGTTCACGCCGGCCCGGTCCGACAGGTATTCGGCCGCGCTGGCACGGATCGGGTCCAGTTCCGCCACCATGGCGTCCAGCAGCCGGCGTTTGCAGTCCGTGCAACCGATGCCGGCACTCCGGCAGCCTTCCTCCACCCACCCGAGCGTTTTGGGGTCGGAATAGATTTTGTGCAAGTCCCAGACCGGACATTTTTCGGGGTCGCCGGGGTCGCTTCGCCGCTTGCGGGCCGGGTCCGTCATCATGCCCATCAGTTTTTTCTGGATGACGTCAGGCTCCTCGCGCAAACCCAAAGTGTTGTTGTAGGACTTGGACATCTTGCGCCCGTCCACGCCGGGCACCTTGGGTGCGGTCGTCAGGTATTCCGCCGGTTCCGGGAGGATCATGCGCCATTCCCCTTCCAGGTAACCGTCCAAACGCTGCAAATCGCCCAGCGAAATGCTCTGCTGACCACGAAGCATCTCGCGCGCCACTTCCAGGGCCTGCGAATCACCCTGCTCCTGAAAACGGCGGCGGTATTCCCGGTACAAGCGCGCCTCGTTTCGTCCCAAACGATCAACCAGGCTCTCTGCCCGCTCCGCGAAGCCCTCCTCTTGTCCAAACAGATGATTGAAGCGGCGGGCAACCTCGCGCGTAAATTCGACGTGCGCCGCCTGATCCTCGCCCACCGGGACCAGTTGCGCCTTGTACATCAGGATGTCAGCAGCCTGCAGCAAGGGGTAGCCCAGAAAGCCGTACGTTGCCAGATCGCGATCCGTCTGCTCCTGCATCTCCTTGTAACTCGGCACCCGCTCAAGCCAACTCAACGGCGTGAACATGGACAGCAACAGGTGCAACTCCGCATGTTCCGGAACCTGCGACTGCACGAACAGGGTCGAGGCGCCCGGGCTGACGCCGCAGGCCAGCCAGTCCACCACCATCTCCCAGACATGGTCTTCCAGTCCGTCCGTCTCGCTGTAGTGGGTCGTCAGCGCATGCCAGTCGGCCACGAAAAAGAAGCATTCCTGGCTATGCTGAAGCTTCACCCAGTTCTTGATGACGCCGTGGTAGTGGCCCAGATGCAACCGCCCGGTCGGGCGCATGCCGGACACCACCCGTTGACCGGCGGGTATGTCGCTTTCCATTAAGAGATCATCCAGGGAAGTCCGAAGAATTGATGCGCGGCACCGATGAATGCGAGCAGCGGTATTCCGATTAACCCGTACATGGACCCAATCAGGAACAGGGCCAAGACCACGATCAGGCCATAACGTCCGAATTCCATCCATTTCCGGGCTAATTCCGGCGGCATCCACCGGGCGACCACGACCGATCCGTCCAAGGGAGGGATGGGAAGCAGGTTGAGCAACATCAGGACCGAATTGATCACAATTCCGGCCTGTCCCACAGCAAACAGGATGACGCCGAATTCAGAATCCAGTGCCACGCCCAGTCGGGCAATCAAGGCCCAGGCAATCAGCATCAGCGCGTTGGCGGCAGGGCCGGCCGCCGCCACCCAAGCCATTTGCTCGCGAGGCCGGCGCAACCGAGAAGCATCAACCGGAACCGGCTTGGCCCAACCCATCGCCACGCCAAGAGAGGCGACCATGGCTAAGGGCAACACAAGCGTCCCCAGCCAATCGATATGCGGGAAGGGGTTGAGCGTCAGGCGGCCGGCTTCGGCGGCCGTCGGGTCTCCAAAGCGATACGCGACCCAACCGTGCGCGACTTCATGCACGGTGATGGCCAGTAGGACGGGAACCGCCCAGATTGCTAACGTCTGCGCTAATGACATGGCGGACAGAACAGGCGCCAACCGGCGGGAATCGGGAGGTTGGACACGATGCCCAAATTATAGCAAGGGGAAGCTTCCACCGCCTTGGCGCACCACCTCCGGCACCTCGCCCATCAGATCGACCACGGTGGTCGGAATGCTGGGGCAAAACCCGCTGTCGATGATCAGCGAAACCCGACCTTTCAGGCGGTCGTACAGATCTCCTGGCTCCACCGGCGGGTCCTCCAGATCCGGCAGCATCAGGGTACAGCTCATCAGGGGGGCATCGTATATTTCCAGCATAGCCTGAACAACCCGGTGGTCGGGAATGCGCAACCCGATGGTGCGGCGCTTCGGCTCCATCAAGCGTCGCGGGACTTCTCGGGTCGCCTCTAGGAGGAACGTGTAGGGCCCCGGGGTATGGGCCTTCAGGATCCGGTATGCCGTATTGTCGATCCGCGCGTACGAGGCTAGCTCCGAAAGGTCCCGGCAAACCAAGGTGAACGGGTGCTTTTCGTCCAAGTCGCGCAGGCGCCTGATCTGTTCCATTGATGCCTTGTCCCCGACCGCGCAACCGAAGGCATAGCAGGAATCGGTCGGGTAAACGAGCAGGCCACCGGCGTGGAGCATTTCCGCGGCCTGACGAATCAGTCGCGGCTGGGGATTGTCCGGATGGATCGAAAAGCGCTGGGTCATGACTTTTTATAATAACCGCATGAAATTGTTTATTGAATTGTTGCCCATCACGATTTTCGTGGTGGCGTATTTCTTCTACCCCGACTTGCCCGCCGCATGGATCGTTGCGTTCTCCGACGCGACCTACCTGGAATTGACCGCAGGGGAGTCTGGAGACCGAATCTACTTTGCCACATTCGTACTGATTGTGGCCATGGTGATTCAGTGCGGGATTCTGTGGGCGATACGGGAATTGGGCGGCACGCATCTTGCCGCACTGGCCGTGGTCTTGGTCGCTGGCGGGCTGACCCTGCTCCTGAAGGATCCCCTGTTCATCAAATGGAAGCCGACCGTGTTTTACTGGGCGTTGGCGATAGCGTTTTTGGGATCCAGCCTGATTGGCTCCCGTACGCTGGTGGAACGGATGTTCAGCAAGGCCTTCTCCCTGAATGATGCGCGGCTATGGCGCCAGTTGAACATTGCATGGGTCGGGTTTTTCCTGGTCTGCGGCGCACTTAATCTCTACGTGGCATATGGATTTTCTGAAGAGTTCTGGGTGCAATTCAAACTGTTCGGCCTTGCTTTGGGGCTGCCTGTTCTGTTCCTGTTGGCTCAGGGAATCTACCTCGCACCCCGGTTGAAAGACTGACCTTCGCAAGACGAAAAAATCCGATTCTGTCGTCCCATTGTCGCCCGCTGCATCTTCGTTGCACGGGGCATTAAACAATATTTCCTTATTTATCAATAGTATAGATGGGGTCTAGATTTGGGCTTGACATATATAAAAATATGCTTATATTATGAAGTACTGGATGGCTGCGGATATGGCCGTCGCGAAACACTACCGGAGATACTCATGGACATGATCGCTCTTGATCTCATCACTGCCCTGGTGATTTGGACTGCGGTTTTCGCCGTAGCTCGTCTGGGTTACCTGGACTAAAAATCTTCCTCCAGTGAGGCTAGTGCCGGACTGGATGTCCGGTCAAAAGGTCGACATGGATGTCGACCGCTCACACTACATACCCGGCCACACCCCTCCTTCGTGGCCGGGTCCTTTTCTCAAAACCCAACTGTCACGATGCTGACGGTGCCGGCCTTTTCGTTGGCCGTTGCCACGTAACGCACCCCATCCTGCTCGAACGTCACGACTCCTTCCGGTGCCAGCTTGCCGTCACCCTCGCGGCGCAGAGGCAATAGTGCCCGCACCTGCGGCGCGCTTGGATCTTCAAGATCGACCAGCACCAACGCATCCGCGCGCTCCAGCGCCACGACTGCCCAAGCCTTGCCTTCCGTTTCGAACACAACCACGCCTTCCGGCTCGGAGCCTTTGTTGTCGCTTCGCCCGTCCGGATAGATTCCCGCGGCGTGGGCCGCTTCATCCAACTGGTTGCCTGTATCGCCAACCACTTTCCCGGTTTCCAAATCCACGACACTGAGCGTGCGGCCGCCGCCCGCCGGACCATTCCGGGATTTCGAGGCTTTCGGGTCAGTATCCCCTTCATCCGCCGTCACCAGGTGCCGTCCATCTGGAGTCACCGCGATCTGGTCCGGCTCCCGAAAAGCCAGCAACGTATCCGTAAACGAAACCCGGTCGTCGTCTTCAAGGTCCGTTGCATGCTCGGTTGTCCCGAGGGCAATGATGCCGAGGACGGTCGCGCTCGCCACGTCAATGACCGCGACCCCGTTATTCTCCTGCAAGCTGACATAAACCGTTGCTCCATCCGGGGCAAAAACCCCGTATTCCGGCTCCAGATGGCCCGGATCGTTGGAATCCAGCGGAATCTCCACCTCCTCGCCATCCACTTCGCGCTCCAGGAATCGGCCTGCCTCCGAAATAGTCAGGCCGTGCCCCCCGGGAAGCGCCTCGAGACGGACTTGCCGCACCACGCCCTCCAGCAACCCTGCGGTCAGGTCGACCAGCGTCACGCTGCCCGGATTCGAGCGCCATTCCCCGTCCTCGATCCAGTACTCTTCGGCTTCGTTCGCCGCAACCAGTTGATCCCCGGACGGACTGAAATGAACATCGTCCGGGCCGTATCCAGCCGCATGGCGCGCCAGCGTCTTCCCGTGCAGATCCACCAACCGGATTTCGCCGGTCTCCCCGAGCGGGCCAGCAATAGCCACCGCCAGCACATCCTGGTTCGGGTGGAAAGCGACTGAATTGATGCCATACCCATCCGGCAGATCCAGTTCCAGCGTACGGAGGTTCATCGGAAGGTTTGGTCTCGACAAAGACACCAAGTCGATTTTCCCGGCCTCGCTGTTGCTCACCGCGAGCATGCGAGTGCTGGATTGATAGGACAGGATTTCTGTGCCTTCTGGCTCGCTTGAGACCCAAGTAGCGATTAAGGATAATTGCGGCTGCGCTGCATGAGCAACAATCGATATTCCGAGGCATAGAACCGGAATTAGAATTCGGGGCATCATAGTGAAAATGTAGAAAGGAACATGAGGGACAGACTAACTGTATTGTTCATTTCTGTAGGAATTATGAATCACGTTTTTCTTGATCTATTCTCTCCCGGTGCAACATTCATCCGGCACCACTACTCGGGGTGTGGCGTTTGATTTTTATCTGTTAGAACGACAGAGTGCCGCGGAGAGTCAAACCGCCGTCATTAAGTGCCCGGAAGTCTTCTCCATTGCCCTCGACATAGTCCAGCTCCAAGGCCAACTCGGAGTCTGCACGCCAATGGATTCCAAGCAACATGGAATCTGAATTTCTTTCTGTGTCCGTCGCCCTGTCGTCAAGATTCGCGTAGCGCACCACCAATTCCCATATCCCTTCCTCATCGCGCGGCTCAATATGCGCCAGCAGGCCGGGCGCGTAGCGACTTTGCGTATGCTCGCCCGTAATTCTCCAAGCCCCTCGAATATGAAAGCCGTCCGCATTCGCTTTGTCGCGATCGCGAAATATCAATCCTTCCGACCGTTCCCTAGACTTGAGGTATTGAGCCTGAATTGCATAGGATTCCTGTGAATAACCGATGTCAAGGGCCAGAAACCGTCCGGACCCCTGAGATTCCATCTCCTCGGTCGCCAGTGCGTCGAAGCCCGCATCCTCTCCCCAATAGCTGAATGACTGGAATGACAACCCGACGTGCAGAAAGCTTCCATCCTCGAAGCGCGGCGCCACCATCAACTGCGCCTGCACTTCCGCAGAATCCGCCAAGGCCGAATTTTCATTGTATCCCCGGACCTGCAACGAACCGTACCAGGGGATTTCTTCTCCGTGCACAAATCCGACCACGACGGGCACTTGGGCATCTTGATCCTCTTCAGCCGGAGAGGTGGCGAAGCGGCCCAACACGCCTTGTTCGATGGTCCGGAACCAGCGATCGCGCAATGAGCCGTCCAGCATGGCTGAGGTCGAGGCCCATGGAGAGGCATTGCCCGTATTGCCAGCATTTGAAATTTGTGATGCGCCACTCCCAGGCAGCCCGGATTGATTCAACTGGCTCTGCATGCGCATCATCAATTCCTTCATGCGCGCCCCTTCGTCCACCAGGCTGTCGATTTCATTCTCCGACAGCGCCTGTGCCGGAGCAGCCAATGACAGGGCCAAGCCCACGCAAGCGAACTGAGAGGCAAAGCGTGGCAAGAGGGAAGAGAATGAACGGCCTTTCCTGGCTAGGAAAGCCGGTGAGGTTAGCGAGCGCAACTTGTCCAGAACCCACCTCCTGACCTGGAATCCGTTAAAAACGGATGCTCCTGCGATGGATTTGAGTTTATCACATAAGCCTGATTGGGCGACCCGAACAGAACCGCGGTTGGTATTGAGGGAACCCATAAAAAAATCCGCCGCCCGGTTTCCCAAAGCGGCGGATTTTCAAGGAGTCCCGTCAGGAGGTCAAATTCCCTGACATTGGAGACTGATCAGAATACGTACTGACCTCGTAGCGAGAATGCCTGACCATCGTCGTTGTTGCATTTCTTGATCTTAAACGCCCGGCCATGGTCATCCGGTACTGTTCCAGTTGCACCATCAGCGAGTTCAATTGACCGAGGAGTCGATGAACATCCATCAACTTCCGAATCCACGTAGTTCAGCATGAACTTGACGTTCTTGTTGACGTACCAGTTCACACCTAGAACCATGCGCTCCAGATCTGCGCTCAGGCTTCTGCCAGGAACGTCGATGTCTGCGTCCTCATAACGCGCAACCACTTCCCAGGCACCACCATCACCCTTAGGCTTGATGGCGGCAAATGCGCCGGAACCCGCCTTGTATCCGCGAGTTTCACCCGTGAGGGTGTATGCGGCCTGTACATAGAATCCGTCCATTTCAAGGTCGCAGGTGTTATCTGGATTGCCAGAATACTTTGCCGTTCTGGGGTTTACAACGGTATGCCCACGAAGCGAATCACCATCCTCTAATGAGTTTAGGTAAGTCTGAATATCAGTCGTGTTAGTATCGTCATCGGTCTCCCAAGGGGCCTGACCGGAGTCGTATGTCGATGAAAATTCGGTCAAACTTAGACGGTTCTCGTCCGAATCTTCCAAGTAGGCATTGTCAGTAGTACTACCAGGCGTATACGTCCCGGAAGCACCACAAGCAGCATTGTTCGTGCCGTCAGACTCCACATTCATGAATTCGCCCTGAAGCGAGAACGGGCCATTCACGTACGCGAGTTCCACGCCCATCTGGTCAACGTCGTCAGATGCATGGCTGTTGGTCTCAAACGGACGCCCCGTGGTATGCACGCCCATGCGGGTGCGCATACGGTGGGTATTGCCCTTGTAGTCCACGGTGTAGAACGAAGCACCGGCATGCAGGAAAGAATTGTCGCCGAGTTTCGGCATAAGGGAGAAGCGGGCACCGATGCCGTAGACATCACCACCATCATCTTCCTCGACCTCGTCATCGTAGACACCAATCGCACCGCTCATTGGCATATCACCCTTGGTTCCAAACCCGACCTCAACGCCACCGAAGTCAGGCTTGCCGATCGTAGCGCCAGACAATTCATTGATGATGGACCGCTCAATGGTCGAAATCCACTTGGAACTGGTCCGTTCCTCAAGCATACCCGGACGCTTGTACTTGCCGACCTTGACGTACATCGGCTTGCTTGAATATTTTAGGAAGCCAGTATCGACAGAAGCTTGGGAATCTTCATGGTCGATATTGGTCGTGAACTTGTAGGACCAGTTCTTACCGGACTTTCCACTCAGGGTGATTCGTGACCGGCGGATTTCATTCTCCTCCGCGTCATCATCTCCCCAGAAGTCGTCGTAAGAGTCGTGGTCGTACATCAGTCGACCACCAATCTTGAAGGCGTTGCCCTTGCTGGACTTGACCTTGATACCTCCACCAGTCGTGGAAATAGTGATGTCTTCCTTCTTGGACTTAACCATGCCGCCTTTCTCGCCGGCGCCTTCAGCTGCCTTCTTGGCCTGCTGTTCCATGGCATTGGTCTTCATCATGACGTCCTGCAACTGCTCCTGCATCTGCATCAGCATCTGTTTCATTTCGGCATTTTCGCGTTTGAGGTGATTGATTTCCTCACCCGATGCCAAAGCAGACACTGGCAATGCAAGGGCCAGCGTTAGCGCAGCAGGAACTGCAATTCTTGATTTCCACATAACGTGGGGGCCTCCTTAAATAATTTGAGGTTAGAGAAAAACCTAGCGATGACGCCGATGCGTACTCTAGGCAAAAAATATGACAAAAATATTGGCGAAAAACCTACAGTCTGTTGTTTTTTTCTTACCAAACCGGCCCCGGCCCTCGCTCATGGCCACGACGCTCGTCACTACAGAAGTTCAGCGGCAAAGACTAACGCAAAACTAATAAGCCAAATATCTATATATTCACTCCGGCTTGTCGTTTTCTTGATCCGTCGCTGATGTCCGGCTTCCCCAACCATGCTCAACCGCGAGCACCGCTGCCGCGACCCGGGAAGTCACTTCCAATTTTCGCAAAATCGCCTTGACGTGAACCTTGACCGTGCCCTCGGAAATACCCAGGTTGTCTCCGATTCCACGATTGCTCAGGCCTTCTGCCAGCAGAGCCAGAATCTCTCTCTCCCGAGGGGTCAAAACATCAAATGGACTCCCATCGCTTGCTGGAGGTTCCGGCTCCCGGCCCTGTACCACCCGGGCCAGCGCCGGTGTCAGGCTCGGCGCCACCACGGTCTCGCCCGCAACAGTGGAGCGCAACGCCATCACCAAGGCATCCGGCTCCATATCTTTCAGTAAATAGCCGCTGGCCCCGGAGCGCAGCGCTTCAATCAGATCTTGCTCCTCGTCACTCGTGGTCAGCATCACCACCGGCGGACATTCCTCGCTCTCACGCAACCTCCGGAGGATTTCGAGCCCGTCAGTCTGTGGCAAACGCAAGTCCAGCAGCACGATGTCCGGACGGCGCTTGGCGACCGCCGCATAACCGGACTCGGCATCCCCCACTGAATCCAATACTTTCAACCCATGGCGTTCCAGCAAGCCCTGCAGACCCTCTCGAAACAGGGTATGGTCATCGATGACGGTGACTGTCAGTGTCATGCCGCCTTTGCCCTCTCCGGCATGGCCTTGAACTCAAGCAATATCCGCACGCCCTCCTCCGGCTCGCTCTCCACCCGCAATCGCCCTCCCAAGCGCATCGCCCGGTCCTGCAACAGGCTCAATCCGATATGGGTCCCTCCTCCTTCCTCCGGCGGATTCGCAAACCCCACTCCGTCGTCTTCCACCAACACCCGGCAGTTCTCACTCTCCGCATCGCCTGAAATCAACACACGCACTGTACTGGCTTGGGCATGCTTGCGCGCATTGGCCAGAGCTTCCTGCACAATGCGCACAATTTGCAACTCGTGCTCAGCCGGCAGTTTCATATTCTCCCACTGAGTCTGCAGCAGCACGCGAACGTCCGGACAATCCCGCCGGAAGCGTTCCACCGTCCTTTCAATGGCCGGCAGCAGGCCTGCTTCACTGATCGGCACGCGAAAATGCGCAATCAGTTCCCGCAACTCGATGTTGGCTTCTTCCAGGCTCTCCTCGATCCTTTCGAGTTCTTCCCAGGTTCGTTCTTCGTCTCCTTGATGCAAGGTTTCGTCCAGCACCCGTACTTGCATCTTGATTCCGGCTAGGGTCTGCGCTAAGGAATCATGCAGTTCCCCGGACAACCGGGTGCGTTCCTTCATGGCGGTAATGTCGCTGAATTCCTGCAACTGCTCTTCCGTATCCCGCGACAGGGTCTGAACCATTTCGGCAAGCACATTCAAGTCGGTCGCAAGTTCTGCGAAATCGCCTTTCGGCGGCACCGGCACTCTCGCCGACAGTTCACCCCCGCGCATGCGGAATACCCATTGCCGGATGGCTTCGTAAGGAGCCAGCCTTTGCCGGTACACCCAAATCAAGAATGCGGCGGCGGCTCCCAGAAGCAGACCGGATACGATAAATCCTGGCGTGCCCAATCCAAGCATCATTTTTTCGGCGGCACGTAAGCAGGATCGTTCGGGTTGAGAAAAATGAACTGCTTCTCGCCCGGCTCAAGCTCCACGAAATCCACGGTCATGCCCCGTGCCAGGGCCAGGCTGTCGGCCCCGACCACCACCGGGACCTTGCGCAGGCTGAACCTTTGATCACCCTCGTGGCTCTCCACGTCAAACCCCATCGCATACTGGAAACTGCCGTCTTCAAGCTTGCGTACGGCCAAACGCAAGGCCACACCTTCCTCGTTTTCCGGCAATTGCTCACGGATTTGGTCTGCCGCTTGTTCAGTCAGCGTCAAAAAATCAGGCACTTTATCTCTCTAACCCTTCCAAGGAATATCCATAATACAGGGATAATCATTTTCCATAGAGGCCAAGTTTCCTCGATGCCAAATAGAAATTAGGTTTTAGGTAAATTAGGACTTGCCTCACTTCTGTAATTCACGCAACTACTAGCCTGTTTCTTTGTGCTTCCTAGGGCAGAGTAGGTTATTCAAGCCAGAGGCAGCTATCTTCATCGTTTTATTCAAGGGGCGAAAGGTATGCAAAAACGAAATGAGAATTCTCCATTCCTTCTCATCGGAGAATCTCTCTGGTTTACAGAAATATTTTCGGCGCAAATCGTCTGATGGGCTAGGAAGGCTATCTAGTTCCATGGTTTTGGTGTATTTCACCTCTCCCCACTCAACCGAAGTGATGCCTGGAGGCAGAGCATTCCTCAAGCGTTTCTCAAATTCACCGGGATCCTGCAACACACAGTAGTACTCACCAAATTTTTTCGTCGCCTCGACATCAGCACTAAAGCTCATCATGAACGCGGGTTGTATTGGCCTATCGTCGCTAACGTCACGGTGAAGTATCCCGCCTATTTTGTAACTGCCTACGCCTTCCATCACATCACCGACCTGGCCTTCTTTCTTTCGATAAAAGATAGGCGACCTAAACCAAAATATTCCTCTCGCATAAGAATCGACCGTTTTGTTATCGATCCCTCGATATAAACAGGCTGGCAATACTTCCACAATTGATAAAGTTCGGTCGCGAGACAAACGAATATGTTCTTGCGTTATTATTTCATGTGCGGATAATTTTTGTCTCAATATCTACTTCGTCTGCCATACCCTAGGCTTACAAGGCCATACCTGCCCATAAAATCTAAAAGACCGATTTTATGCATCATCAAGTTGAATCCAGACCCTAAACTCAGCCAGCGAAGTGTTGCAGATGGAATTGCGGTTACTTGACGAGCACGAGACCAAGGTCAAGATCTTGCGGGAGGCCCTGGCCGAAGGCGAACAATCCGGTCCTGCGGTCCCGTTTGACTTCCACGCATTCATTGCTAGCATGACATCTTCCTAAGACATCCATATCAAGCGACACGCTATCTTCTATGGCCCAAGCGTATCTTGAAAAAATTTGGCTTTACGCTGTGAGGCACTTTCCATGAACCTGCATCCGTTATTTTTCATAGCCCTTCCACTACCAGTTCACTACTTGCACAGAGCGATAGCCCTGATCCTAGCCATAGTAACGGTTTGTGCCGTTTCCTTTGTTCACGCCGAAACGGATTTTGAAAATCTGATTCGAGCCATGGAAGCTGACGAAGTGGCTTTGATGGAAATTACCGGAACTGGCGGATCGACAGGGGATGTTCTAGAAGGCTATTTAGTCAATAAGACCTCAACCACCAAGAGACTGGACGTCCGGTTTGACTCACCCGTCTTTCTCTTGAACAGTGGTTCAGGACAGGACATGGTGGCAACACAAATTTTTGAGAAGGGCGGGGGATACTACATTGCGCCCGAAAATGACGGACGCCCTTTCATTCGCTTGAAGCCGAAAGAGAAATTGCCAATCTCGCTCTTCGCATACTGTGTCGACTTTGGCAAAGATAATCCGTCCAGAAACGATTTACTCACGGTCGGAAGGCTCCCTACACTTCTACTGAAAATCATGAGCAAGATATCCGCATACGAAGAACTCCCGCCTGATACCAGTACCATGAAGGGAGCGCAAGCCGCCTTGTGGTCAGCGCAAGGTGTCAATCTTGATGAGATTAAAAAGAAATTCAAACTTGATGCTGCAGATGAAGCAAAAATGCATCAAATTCTCGAAACCCTAGAACCCCATTGATTCATACATGTCGTCGCACAAACACTCAATTCGCGTGCCCATCCAGTATTCGGCAAGATTACAATTATCCGAAGAGCACGAAGCTAAAGTCGAAGCCCTGCGCAACGTCCTGATCGAAGGCGAGCGGTCCGGCCCCCCAACATCCTTCGATTTCGACGCTTTCATAGCGGACAAGAGATCTTCCTAGACAGGTATGCGGAGACTGGATCGGGAAAAGGCGGGTCCAAACTTGACGCACGGCAGTATTCGTCCATAATTGGAGACGGCGATTGAGGCGGCCGCTGGTTTAGTGTGGCGGCGTGGTCCTGATGGCCAGCGAATATAACTAAAAATCCATGAGGAAACTTATGAGAAAAACTACTTTTTGCACGGGGCTGGCAATGGCAGCTGCGATGGCGTGGACCGTTCCGGCACTTGCGGATGAAACCTGCATGTCGCCGTACATTGCCAAGATTCAAGGCCAGGAAGATTACGTCTATGTCTGGACCTTGGGCGTGGAAGGCATGGGGGACGAGCAGGACAAGCTGGTCACCATCGACACCAACCCCGAATCCAAAACCTATGGCCAAGTAGTCAGCGTACTGTCCGTCGGTGGGCGCAACGAAGCGCACCATTCCGGACTGTCTGACGACCGTCATTACCTGTGGGCTGGCGGACTGGACTCGAGCAAGATCTTCGTGTTCGACATCCACAGCAACCCGCGGCAGCCGAAACTGCACAAGGTCATCACCGACTTCGTCGAGAAGTCCGGCGGACTGGTCGGCCCGCACACCTTCTTTGCTCTACCCGGGCGGATGATGATTACGGCGCTGTCCAACAACGTCGATCACGGCGGACGCACCGGCGTGGCTGAATACAACAACGATGGCGAATTCGTGGCGTCCCATTGGATGCCGACGGACGAAGACCTTCGCGGCGCGGTCAAGACCGGCCAGCACGCCGACGGCTACGGCTACGACCTCCGGGTCAAGGCTGAAAGCAACGTGATGCTGACCTCGTCCTTCACCGGCTGGTCCAACTACATGATGGACTTCGGCCAGATGCTGCAGGACAGTGCTGCTATGCAGCGCTTCGGCAACACCATGGTGGTGTGGGACATGCATGCCCGCAAGCCGCTCAAGGTGCTGGACGTGCCGGGGGCTCCACTGGAGATCCGTTGCGCCTGGGGTCCGGATAACCGCTACTGCTTCACCACGACGGCGCTGACCTCTCAGGTCTGGCTCCTGTACGAGGATGAAGCCGGCGAATGGCACGGCAAGGCTGTCGCCGATGTCGGTGTCCCTTCTGAAATTCCCCTGCCGGTCGACATTTCCATTACGGCCGACGACACGGGGCTGTGGATCAACACCTTCATGGACGGCAAGACCCGCTTCTTCGATATTTCCGACCCGCATGCGCCCAAGCAGGTCTTCGAGGAAGTGATCGGAAGCCAGGTCAACATGGTCTCCCAGAGTTGGGACGGCGACCGCGTGTACTTCTCCAGCTCCCTGCTGAATAACTGGGACAAGACGGGTGAAGCAGACGAGCAGTACGTCAAGCTCTACCACTGGGATGGCGAAGCACTCGCTCATCAGTGGACGGTTGATTTCTATGCCGAGCAGTTGGGCCGTTCGCACCAGATGCGTTTCGGTGCCTATGCCCTGTATGGGAAGCGCCCGGATGCCGACACCCGGACCGCGATGGCCGAATAACCTGTTGCGGCCTTCGGGCCAAACGCAAGTGGAAAGCCGCCCTGCCTGTCAGGGCGGCTTTTTTTAGAAAGGCCATTGATTTTTGTATTTAAGAACACCCTTATATAGAATAGAACCCATGAATCGTTCGAACTGTATCCGCGCCCTAGCCGGGTTGGCTGCCCTGAGCCTGATCTCGGGGGGATTCGAGGCTGTCGCAGAAGATGAAATCCTCGCGCCCGGATGGAAAAACCTGAGCTACGAGCCGCCCGCTGTGGGCAGTTACCAACTGCCTCCCATCACCCGCGCCTCCGACGGAGCCGTACTCCTCGAAGACGGCCAAGAATCTCAGCTGTTCGACCTGATGGGTGACCGTCTCGTGCTGTTCAGCTTCATCTACACTCGATGCAACGACATCAACGGCTGCCCTCTCGCCAATGCGGTCTTTCACAAGCTCCAAGCGAAACTGCAGGAGCGCCCGGATGTGGCCCAGGCCACACGGCTTCTATCGATATCGTTCGACCCGGAGCGCGACACCCCCGAAGTCATGCAGGAATTTGGGCAGGGACTTGGCGGCGACGGAGTGGACTGGCAGTTCCTCACCACGCGGGACCGCGAAACCCTGGAGCCGATCCTCGACGATTACGGCCAGTACACCATACGCGAATACGATGAAAGCGGAGAATACACCGGGGATTTCGCTCATATGCTGCGGGTGTTCCTGATCGACCGGGAGTTGCGCGTCCGCAACATCTACAGCGTCGCATTCCTGCATGCCGACATCCTGATCAACGACCTGGAGACTCTCCTCCTGGAGTCTCCCTCTAGCTGATTCCCGTTATGCACAGCCCGGCACGGATGCGTTTTCGCACCCTTGCCGTAACCCTTGCCGTTACGAGTTTTTGCGCTGCGGTCTTTGCCGAGACCAGCGGCGAACTGGATACCCCGGAGGAGTTCGACACCAGCCAAACGCAAGGACCCGGAGACGTCAAGGAAGGCTACGAAAGCAGGGACTACGAGACTCGCTCGCGAAGCTTGCTGAAGCGGCGGGGAGTCAAAAAAGACCTGATTCGCTTCGCGCAACACCCGCCGTTGGGCCTGCCGCCCGTACCAATCCCGGCTGAAAACCCACTGACCCGCGTCAAGATCGATCTCGGCCGAAAACTGTTCTTCGACCGCCGCCTGTCGATCAACGACACCTTCGCCTGCGCGACCTGCCACATCCCGGAGCAGGGTTTCACCAACAACGAAATGCGCACCGCAGTCGGCGTGGAGGGCCGCTCGGTACTGCGCAACTCCCCCACCCTCTACAACGTCGCCTACCTGACACGGCTGTTCCTGGACGGACGCGAAATCAGCCTGGAAAACCAGATCTGGCAACCGATGACTTCGCACAACGAGATGGCGGCACCCTCAATCGGCTGGATCATCAACAAGATCCGCCGCATGCGCGACTACGACGGGTTGTTCGAGAAGGCTTTCGACGGCGAAGGGCCGAACATCCTCACGGTCGGCCAGGCACTAGCCAGTTACCAACGCACCCTGCTGGCGGCCAACTCACCGTTCGACCGATGGTATTTCGGGAATCAGACCGATGCAGTTGATGAGTCCGTCAAGCGGGGTTTCGGGGTCTTCTCCGGGAAGGGCCAATGCATTGTGTGCCATACCATGCAGAAAGAGCACGCCTTGTTCACCGACCAGAAATTCCACAATACCGGGCTGGGCTACATGATCTCGTTCAGCAAGGGCTCCAAGGACGCACCCAAGACCACCCGCGTCCAGCTCGCGCCCGGCGTGTTCGTGGACGTCTCGAACGAGAAAATCGAAGCGGTCTCGCAACAGAAACTGCCGAATGATCTCGGCCTCTACCGGGTCACCGAAAACCCGAACGACCGCTGGCGGTTCCGAACCCAGAGCCTGCGCAATGTTGAGTTGACCGCGCCCTACATGCACAACGGCAAGTTTGACACCCTGCGCGAAGTGATCGACTTCTACGACCAGGGTGGCATTCCAAATGAGCTGTTGTCTCCCTTTATCTCTCCCCTCAACCTCAGCGAACAGGAAAAACAGGACCTGGAAGCGTTCTTGCTTTCCCTGACCGGTAGCACCATCCCGGAAATCGTGGCCGATGCCTTTGCCGCACCGATCGGCGACCTGAGCCTGGAAGATCCCAACTGGGCACACGAAGAGACGCTGGGATACTGACATGAACCGTTTTCTTGCCCTGCTGCTCGGCAGCGCGCTTGCCCTAGGCACGATCAGTTGCAGCAACGAACCCGAATTGATGGAGCAGGCATCCGGGAAGCAAGCCCCCGACTTCGTGCTTCCAGATCTGGACGGTCAATCCTGGCAACTGAGCCAGGTTCGTGGCCAGACCCTGCTAATCAACTTCTGGGCCACCTGGTGTGAACCATGCCGGCGCGAGATGCCCGCGTTGAGCCAGCTCCATGAGGCCATGGCCGGCAAAGACTTCCAGGTCATCGGCATTCATGTCGGTCCCAGCAAAGAAATCGGCCGTTTCCTTGAAGAAACCCCCGTCAGTTTTCCGATCCTGATCGATGCGGATCTGGCTCTGGAGGACTGGAACGTTCCGATGTTGCCCGCAACTTTCCTGATTGATGCAGAAGGATATGCCCGCTATTGGGCGTTTGGCGAACGAGAATGGGATTCGCCGGAAGCTGTGGAATTCTTCACCGCGGCTCTGGACTGAGCTGCAACACTGCCTGCAAATCCACGCGACGGTCAGTCGCCCTCTTCTGCCAACAAGGCCTGCGTCAGCTCCAAAGCCTGCCGGTTCTGCCACACGTCGTGTACCCGGAAGATGCACGCCCCCGCGCAGAGCCCCCAGCCCGTCGTCACCACGGTCGCCGGCACCCTCTGACCCGGATCGGAAGCACCGGAAATTTCGCCCATGAACCGCTTGCGCGAAGTCCCGAGCAGCACCGGGTAACCCAATTCGACGATTTTGTTCAACTGCGCGATCAGCTGCAGGTTGTGTTCCGTCCGCTTCCCGAACCCGATGCCCGGGTCGACGATGATCTTTCCGGATTCCACACCCGCCTGCTGCGCCACCTCGACTCGTTCCGCCAAAAACTCCCGCACTTCCTTGACGACATCGGAGTACTGGGGATCATCCTGCATCGTCTTGGGGGTCCCCTGCATGTGCATCAGGCAGTACGGCACATCCCGCTCGGCCACCAGCGAAAGTATTTCCGGATCGTCGCGTCCAGCAGAGACATCGTTGACCATCCCAGCCCCCGCATCAAGCGCTGCACCGGCGACTTCACTCAGCGTGGTATCCACGCTGACGAGCACTTCCCCAGGAACCGTCCTGCTCACCTGTTCCACGACGTCCAGAATGCGTCGCTTTTGTTCCGCTGCGTCCACTCGATCTGCACCCGGCCGGGTGGACTCGCCACCGATATCGATCAGCGTCGCGCCCTCCTCCACCATCTCCAGTGCCCGCGCCAAAGCCCGGTCGGTGGAAGGATAGGCCCCGCCATCGGAGAAACTGTCCGGCGTCACGTTGAGAATCCCCATGATTCGGGGAATCTGAAAGAAGTCACTCATTAGTCGACATTACCGTTCGCATGCGTGTGGCGTAGTATCGCAAAACATCTCACTCGCAGGAAATTAACTCTTAATCTCTATGCGCGACCGAAACCAGTCAGCCAGTTCACTTTCGCTAATCTCTCCCCCCGCAACCTCTTCCATAATCCTAATAGCATCGAAAGGATCGAATACGAGGCTCTGGTTATTGTCAACCAAAAACACGCGTGCCGTAACCCAGGCCGTACGCTTGTTGCCATCGACAAAACCATGATTCCGGGCCAGGCCGAAAGCGTAAGCCGCAGCCAGTTCGGCGGCGTCCGGGTCGCCATAAGCGGAAAGATTTATCGGACGTGCTAACGCGGACTCGATCACGCCAGAGTCGCGAATGCCGGATGCTCCACCATGCTCCGCAACTTGGCGATCATGGATCGCGAGAACGACAGGCAGGGCAACCCAACGCCATGGACTAGAAATCTCCGCGCTCACTTGGCCAGAGCCCGCAATACCTCTCGGTCATCGTGCATTACTTTCTCCGCATGAGCCATCTGGCGTTCAAATTCAGGGTCGTACGGAGTCAACCGATAACTGCCATCCGGCGCCTCGGTCATGTATAGCATGTCGCCCTTCTCGACCCCAAGACGTGCCATCGCCTCTTTGGTCAAGATGATGCCGGCGGAAGAACCCACCGTAGTTACTTTGAAAGACAGCATAATCAAACCTCCGATCTTTATTATAACGGATATTATAATGTCTTGCGTGTAGCATCAGCAACGTTTACGACATCACGACCGCCTCATTTTGTGCTATTGTGAGCGAGTAGGCTGATTGTTTTCGCGGGGGCGGTTGCGTGTCCGAGTTTTATCCTCCCTAAATCGGTACCCTCCGTCCCCGCCTACTACACCACCCGAGAAAACACTACAGGCACCGCAGGCATATTGCGCCCGCAGTGCTCACGCGATATTGTTGATCCCCTGCTTTTCCGATCGGGCGGTGGTGGGCCATCAGGGACTCGAACCCCGAACCTGCTGATTAAGAGTCAGTTGCTCTACCAATTGAGCTAATGGCCCATCCTGGGATGGGGTGAGCGACGGGATTTGAACCCGCGACCTCAGGAGCCACAATCCTGTGCTCTACCGACTGAGCTACGCTCACCGCCGATCGACTGGCGCGCCCGGCAGGACTCGAACCTGCGACCCTCGGTTTAGAAGACCGATGCTCTAATCCACTGAGCTACGGGCGCGATTCATCCTTGAGTCGAGACTCCGGACACTGTCTGCTGGTCGGGGCAGCGGGATTTGAACCCACGACCCCCTGCTCCCAAAGCAGGTGCGCTACCAGACTGCGCCATGCCCCGCCGTGCGAAGTTTATCAGATGGACGCCCCGGCACAGTCTTTCGTGCGGGGTCGGACCGCATGAAAACCGGCTGATCTGGTTTACGCCTTTCTCAAACGCCAGCCGTACATCACCCGCCCGTAAAAGTTGAACCACTTCCTCGCTTCGGGGTCTTGGAACGGATAGTCCGCCCCGAGTTGTCTTGCCGTCACAAGGCCGGTCACGAAGCAGGTCTCCTGGCTGTTGATCAAGGTATGGGCGCCGCAGTGCCGCGTTCGTCTCTTGCCCTGAATGAAGCGGAACATGGGAACCAGAAGGATCACGTGGCGCACATCGTGCACGATGTGCTGGAACCACCACTTCTTGATGACCTTGTCCTCGTCAATGTGGCTGATCGGATTGTAGGTCACCAGGCAGGGCTTGTCCGATTGCTTCGCCCAAGGCTGCTGGTTATGCATGATGTAGGTGATTTCGTAGTTGTCGGGCCTCGCCCCGTACTGTTCGATGTGGTTGCTCCGGGTGTCGAGTTCCTTGACGTCGGTGTCCGGGAGAATCGAAGCATCCGAATGAATAATCGTATGGTTGTGCAGTTCGCTTTCATAGCGAATCGACGAGAGGAGCCATCTCTCAAGGAAGGTCGGCTTATCCAGCATCATCAGCGTCTGATTCGCGTTGCACGCGAAAATCACTTCGTCGAATGTCTCCGTTTGTCCGTTTTCATCCTCAACGACCACATCGGAGTCGCCTCGATACACTTTCCGAACCGGTCGGTCAAGATAGATCTTGTCCTGGAAATCAGCCGACAACTCTCGATAGATCCGCTGCGTGCCTTGGTCCCAGGTCTGCATCGGCGTCGCGCGTTCAATGTCGAAGAACTCCAGGTAGCGGGCGAACAGGGCCGCCGGCATGTCGAACACGTTCGTGGCCATCAGGAAGTTGACGAACATGGGCTTCAGGATCTTGTACCGGAAATCCCCGGACAACCCGCCCAGATTGAGAACCGTGCCCATACTGACGTAGTTGAACGGGTTGAGGGCGTTGAGCAGCTTGGATCTGGACCGATTGAGTTGGCCAAACCATTTGAGGCGTTTCAGGATCTTCTGGAACTTCTCGATTTCCGGTTGCAGTTGCCGCCTGATGTCGGAATCGAAATCGTGAGCGTAGACGCCGCCACGGTATTTCACGCTGTAGCTGAACTGGGTGTCCACCAGTTCGATCCCGTACTGCTTCAGGATCAGGAGAATATGGTGGTATACCGTGGGAATGCACGCGGTGACGGAAATATCGAACGGAATCGAAGTCCCGTCTTCTTGCGGCATCTCAACCGTAACGGCATTGCCGCCAAGCTGAGACTGTGCTTCGAACAATCGAAAATCGAATTGATTGGGGTGCCGATGAAGTGTCCAAGCTGCCCCCAATCCTGAAACTCCCCCGCCGATTATCGCAATTTTTTTTGGCATGGCTGCGTCCGCTTCACACGTGGCTTCTATCTGCCACTATCCGCGATTTCCTCCCGTGAAATTCGATGCCAGACCCGGCATATGTTGCGGGAAATTATACGCAATGACCCCTAAACGACTGCAATCCGTGCCACCAAACCTCCGCTCACACCTGAAACTAGTGATGATTCTGGACACGAGGGAACAAAAGGGTAACAATGCTGTCAATAGTCCAAGGGATTTATCCCCCCCTCTGTTAATCAACCTAAGGCAAACATGAAAAAATCACACTCTCTAGCATCCAGCCTGATTGTGCTGGCACTCGGCTCCGGCTTGGCTTCCACTTCCGCATTGGCGGTTCCCGATGCCCCCAAGAACTGGGAAAAATGCACGGGTATTTCCAAGGCCGGAATGAATGACTGTGGCGCGACGGATGGCGCTCACAGGTGTGCCGGCGCAGCTCCGGAAGATGGCATGGAAACCGAATGGATTTATGTTCCGGAAGGCACCTGCGAGAAGATCGTGGGCGGGGCCATATACGCAGTCAAGCCTGCAAAATAACCCTTTGATGCCTGCCGTAGACACGGCGACTCCACTCACGGGAATGGGGGTCGGTTTACGCGGCCCCCACGTCCCGGACATCCTGCAGCAGAGCCCTGCGGTTCCTTGGTTCGAGCTTCTGACCGACAACCATTTGTGCGCAGGAGGTGCCCTCAGGTTTCAAGCCGAAGCCATTGCCGAACAATATCCGGTGGCCCTGCATGGCGTCAACCTTTCTCTCGGCGGTGTTGACCCGCTGGATCACGAATATCTTGGCCGGGTTCGGGCTCTCGCCAAAAACACCGGAGCCCGCCATGTCTCGGAACATCTTGCTTTCACGGCCTGCAACGGCGTCCACAGCCATGACCTCCTTCCATTGCCATGGACCGAAGAAGCCCTGCAACACGTAGCAGGTCGAATCTCCGAGGTTCAGGATTTTCTCGGCCAGAACATCCTGGTCGAGAACATTTCCACTTATCTGGAATACGAACATTCCACTCTGAGCGAAGGCGATTTCCTGCTGGAACTCTGTACGCGGACCGGTTGCAAACTTCTCCTGGACATCAACAACGTCTACGTCAACTCGGTCAACCACAACCACGATCCACACGACCTGTTGAACACCATGCCCTGGGCACATGTGCGCGAGGTTCATCTGGCGGGCCACGAAGAACGCGATGGACTTTTGATCGATACGCACGGGGGATGCGTCTGTGATGAAGTCCTGAACCTTTTCCTGGACGTGGTCCCACGTATCCCGGAGGTTCCGGTCCTGTTCGAGTGGGACACTTCGCTGCCTCCATGGCCCGTCGTCTGGCAGGAAACCCAGCGACTTGACAAGGCCTATCAGGCCGCGTGCGCATGAATCTTGCGGAACTCCAGACCAAGATACTGGAAGCGGTAACCCGAACGGGAAGCGCAGACCCTGGGCTCGACTCCTTGATCCCTCCGGCCCGCGGCATTCGCCCGGAAATGCGACTGGATGCCTACCGGACCAACGTCAGAGGGGCGCATTTGGAAGCACTTGATGCCGCTTATCCGGTTACCCGGGAGGTCTTGGGGCCCCGGTATTGGCGACAACTTCTAGCACAAGAAATCCCGGCATTCGGTTCCCGTTCCCCGGATCTGCATGAATATGGCGATTTCCTGCCCGAACTGCTCGGCCGGGTACAGGAAAGTCGCAAGGAATTAGCTGATCTCGATTATCTCGGTGAACTCGCGCAACTTGAATGGCAAGTCCATCTGGCACAATTCAAGGCACCGGATCCGGATTTTGACTGGGTCGCTTTTCAAGCCCTAGAATCGGATCACCAGATGCGGGTTCAGTTCACTCTGAGCCATGCATTGCACTTGATGCGATTCTCTCAGCCCGTCGATGCACTTTGGCATTCCCATCAGGAAAATGGCCTGGATCTCCCACCCCAGTCTCCGGTGACCTGTTGCGTGCACAGGCAAAAATCGTTCGATGTGACTGTCACCCGGCTATCCGACAGCGATCAAAAGTTGCTGGAAGCGCTGGGCGAAGGTCAGTGTCTCGAAGCCTTGCCTGTCGGTGATTCGCAAGCGGCAGTTGAGACGTTGTTCGACTGGATTCAGATCGGGTGGATAAGTGGCTTCTCGCGAGAGCCGGTCACACGAACATCAAAACCAATCCAGACTAGCACTTAGTCAAACGTATCCGCGCCACACGGCGGCGTCCGACCTGCAATACGACCGGGTTATCAAAAGACAATTCGCATTTGGGATCACTGATTTTCTCTCCATCCATCCGGACGGCACCTGCCTCCATCATCCGCCGCGCATCCGAAGTCGAGGGGCACAACCCTGCCTGTTGAAGGGCATTCGGCAGAGGCAGCGCCTCTTCCGCCGTCAACTCGATCTCTTCCATATCTTCTGGCAACTGGTGGTCGCGGAAGCGCGCCGTAAAATCTTCCTGCGCCCGTTCGGCCGCTGTCTCGTCGTGGAATCGGGCAACGAGCTCCCGCGCTAGTTCCAGCTTTGCATCGCGCGGGTTCGCACCACCCTCGACCTGTTGCCGCAAGTCTTCGAGTTCCGAATCCGGCCGCAAACTCAGCAGATCGAAATACCGCCACATCATCGGATCCGACAGCGACATCAACTTGCCGAACATCTGTTCGGGCTCTTCCTGAATCCCGATGGCATTGTCGTAGGTCTTGGACATTTTCCTTACCCCATCGGTCCCTTCCAGGAGCGGCAGGGTCATCACGATCTGCGGTGGTTGCCCGCGCCGTTTCTGCAATTCCCGCCCGACCAGCAGATTGAATGTCTGGTCCGTCCCGCCTAGCTCCACATCCGCCTCCAGCATGACTGAATCGTAGCCCTGGATCAGTGGGTACAGGAACTCGTGGATCGAAATCGGTTGGTTCTCGTCGTAGCGCTTGGAGAAATCGTCCCGCTCCAACATGCGCGCCACCGTCTGCTCGGAAGCCAGACGAATCAGGTCGTCCGGTGTCATCTGGTCCATCCACTCCGAGTTGAAGCGCACCTCGGTCTTCTCGCTGTCCAGCACCCTGAACGCCTGCTCCAGATAGGTCTTCTGGTTATCCTGCAACTCCTTCGCGGTCAGGATCGGGCGAGTGGCATTGCGACCGGATGGATCCCCGATGCGCCCCGTGAAATCCCCGACCAGGAAAATCACCTGATGCCCAAGATCCTGAAATTGCCGCATTTTATGCATCAGCACCGTGTGGCCCAGATGCAGGTCCGGCGTGGTGGGATCAAACCCGACCTTGACCCGGAGCGATCGTCCACCTTCCAGACGTTCGGCCAAATCCTCCTTGTGGAAAACTTGTTCAGTTCCACGGAGAAGTGCGGTGAGTTCAGTGTTCAAAAGTGGAGAAAACAGGTGGATAATTTGTGGAATGGAACGGTTGACCGGGCCTGAATGCCGCCTCCAAAACCTTCCAGAACAAAGCTTCGCGTGCAGCAAACGAACTTTACACCATTATAAATGTCCATCCCGACATGCCCATGCCTTCGCGCCAACACTTCCCGACCAGGCTCGAACACGAAATTCCGGATTTTGTAAGGTTGACGAATTACAATTAATTCTATAGAGTTCCTGCTAACTTTCCTAATACTTGCCTGTTTCGGCATGTTTTCACTATCATTTTTCTGGCCCAGTTTTTCGCCGAGGCCGAGTTGGCGGCATGCGTGGGCGATCTTGACCACCTTGGGCCTGCTGGCGGTCGTGCTATCTTTCGCCCCGAAGCCCAATGCAACCCACGCTTCCGTCACACTTGCGCCACAGCAACCACCGCCTCACGCGGTTGCTCAACCCGTCCCGCCTGCCGAACAAGCCACCCTCTCCTCCACTCCCCCCCAACAAGATACAAGAACTACGGATTCTCTCCCTGTCTCGCGTAAGTGGGACACGGAAATCACGGTCCGTTCCGGCGATACCCTGAGCACGATCTTCAAGCGATTGGACTTGAGTCGATCCATCCCCGCCCTGCTGCGGCTCGGCAATGCTGGCAAATCACTGCATCGGTTGCGGCCCGGCCAGACCCTGCATATCAACCAGGACGACCAAGGGCTGCGCCATCTGATGTACCGGACGGCCCTCAACAAAGAAACCCACTATTGGCGCATGCCAGGCGGCACTTACACCGTGGGCCAGATCAGCCTGCCGATGAAACTCAAGCGCCGAACGGTCAGCGGCATGATCGACCGCACCCTGTTCGAGGCTGGAAACGATGCAGGGCTCAGCCACGCCATGATCCTGAAACTTGCGTACATTTTCGGCTGGGACATCGATTTCGCCCTGGAAATTCGAAAAGGCGACCGGTTCAAGCTAATCTGGGACGAGCACTGGATTGAAGGTCAACATGCTAAAGACGGCCCGATTCTTGCTGCTGAATTCGTCAACCAAGGCCGAACGTATCAGGCATTGCGCTACATCGGAAAGGACGGCCGCGCCGATTACTACACGCCGGACGGGGAATACCTGCGTAAGCAGTTTTTGCGTACTCCCGTGGACTTCACCCGCATCAGTTCCCATTTCAACCCGCGCCGATTGCATCCGATACTCAAACGGGTCCGACCACACCGCGGCGTGGACTACGCCGCACCCACGGGTACTCCCGTTTATGCGGCCGGCGATGGAACAGTCGTACACCGCGGCTGGAAAGGCGGCTACGGCCGAGCAATCTTCATTCGGCACGGCACCCGCTACACCACCGTCTATGCGCACCTCTCAAGGTATGCCCGCGGTCTCCGGGTCGGCAGCAAGGTAACCCAAGGACAGGTCATCGGCCGGGTCGGAAGTTCCGGCATGTCTACCGGCCCTCACCTGCATTATGAATTCCGAGTCGACGGCGTTCACCGCAACCCCGTCAAGGTCAAACTTCCTCCTCTCAGACCTCTGCTGTATGTTGAGCAGGCCGACTTCCGCCAGCAGACATGGCCCATGTTGGTTGCCCTGAGGATGCCTGGTGATCTCCAGACGGCCGACATCAATGCCCGATGAGTACGCTGTATCTGGGTGCCTTGTCGGGCACCAGCATGAATTCCATCGATGCCGCACTCTTTGACTTCGCCTCCGAACAGCCAAAACCTCTAGCCCGTCACGCCGCGCCTTTCCCCGATCTCCTCCGGGAAAAACTGCAACACCTGATCCTCAACCCGCACTCCCTTCAAGAGTACGCGTTGGCCGAATATGCGCTCAGCCAGAGTTTCGCCCAATGTATCCAGGCCCTGTTCGAAAGCAGCAACGTAACGCCAGACCAAATCGCGGCAGCCGGCATCCACGGTCAGACCCTTCTCCACCAGTCCGGCGGCGAACCTCCGCTGACCCTGCAACTCCTCAATCCAAACCAGATCAGCGCACAGTGCGGAATCCCGGTCATCAGCGACTTTCGCCGGCGCGACCAGGCCGAAGGCGGAGAAGGTGCCCCGCTTGCGCCACTCGCCCATCATCGCCTGTTTCATTCCGCGACCGAGAACCGGGCTGTCGTCAACATCGGTGGAATCGCCAACATCACTTGGCTGCCTGCCGACGGGACGGCACAGGGCCATGACAGCGGACCGGGAGGCGGCCTGCTGGATGAATGGAGCCAACTTCACCTGAACGAAGACTACGACCAGGACGGCCAGTGGGGAAGAACCGGGGCGATACAGGAAGAACTGTTGGAGACGATGTTGCGCGACCCTTACTTTTCGCAACCTCCACCCAAGAGCACGAGCCGCGAGTATTTCTGCCGTTCTTGGCTTGAGGGTCTGATCACGGACCACCCGGCTAGCCCCGAAGATGTCCAAGCCACTCTGACTGAACTCACCGCCCGCAGCATTGCCATGGCGCTGCAAGCCGGCTCGCCAGCGGCGCAGAGAATCCTGCTATGCGGCGGCGGTGCTCGGAACACCTATCTCAGGGAACGCCTCACGGCCCTATTGTCCGCGCCCGTCGAACTCACCGACGAATACGGCCTGGAAGCCGAATGGGTGGAATGCTTTCTGTTCGCGCTGCTCGCTTGCCTGCACGACCGCGGGGAGACCGTCGACCTGACGGCAATTACGGGCAGCCGAAAAACTGCCGTGCTGGGTGCGGCCTGGCCGGCCTAAAGATCCGTTTTACGGGGAAAACGAGGAGCCGCAACCACAGGTGGTCGTGGCGTTGGGATTCCGAATTACGAACTGCGCGCCTTCCAAACCCTCGGTGTAGTCGATTTCAGATCCGACCAGGTACTGAAAACTCATCGGATCAATCAGAAGGGTTACCCCGGCATTCTCGACCTGGGTGTCGCCGTCCTGGATTTCCTCATCGAACGTGAATCCGTACTGAAACCCGGAACAACCGCCCCCACTGACGAAGACACGCAGTTTCAGCGCATCGTTCCTCTCTTCCTCGATCAACTGCTTCACTTTCTGCGCAGCCGAATCGGTAAAAATCAAGGGCGCAGCCGAATCCATCTCGGTGGCGGGCATTGCTTCGCTCATGCAACTGTCCTCGAAGTCCGTTGTGAACTTTTAATCATAGCATAAAGTTTGCTTTCAACCTAGTCCGAATCAAGATAACTGATTGTCTTTACTAGGAATTTTCTGCATCTCTCAGCCGGGGTTCGACATCGCCCCGCGCCAGCTGAAACTTTTGTTGATCGCCCCCAGTTTTTTGTTGCTCGGAGACACCTCGACCTCAACCCGTTCGACTTCAAACCTTTCGGGCAGTTGGAACTCTCCGTTCAAGGCTACGAAATGGCGGAACGAGAAAGACTGCTGATCCCCGTTTTCACCAAGTTTCGAGAGCCGGTACTGCCCCGGGCTTCCCTCCACGTGGCCATGCAGGACAAGGTCGTAACGGCCTTCCGCGATTTTGGAAAAATCACCCTGGTAAAGAACCAACCGGTAGCCCCAGCGCCCGCCTTCACCGACAATAAACATCTTGAGCGTATGAATGGAGAGTTTTTCCTCCCGATTCGGCCCCGTGATCTTGCGGAACAACTCAAGCTCTTCGCCCGTCTTCCTCAATTCGGCCTCGCTGGTCTGCAGCATGTCCCGAAGATAGTCCAGCGTCTGGTTGCTGACTTTCAGGCGCCGCTCTGCCATGGTCCGGTCCACCATCAGCGCCTCGTTGCGCCGCATTAATTCCTTGATCTCTGTTTCTTGCCGTGCATTCACGATTTCCAGTTCTTGCGCGGATGTCCCCAAGGCATAGACGCCAACGAAATAGGTCAAGGCGCCAGACACCGCCATCAGGAGAACGATCAGCGGCCAAGCATCCGTCGACGGCAAGCGGAATTTCATGCCGGCAGCGCGATCTGTGGCAGGCCGGCCTGCTCCGACAAACCGAACATTAGATTCATGTTCTGGATTGCCTGTCCTGCTGCCCCCTTGATCAGGTTGTCGATAGCGGAAAGAACGACCAGCGGTTCCCCCTCGCCGGGATGTAGGGCGATCCGACAAACATTCGAGCCACGCACGTTCTTGGTCTGCGGCAAACTTTCCGGCGGCATCACGTCCACAAAGGGTTCAGCGTCATAGCGTTGTTCATATAGTTCTTGAATCGCCTTCCCTGACAGTTCGGTCCAAGCGTACAGAGTCGCCAGAATCCCCCGAATCATTGGCGCCACGTGCGGCGTGAACGTCAACTGCACCGCTTCTCCGGCCGCCTGACCCAAGGCCTGGGCAATCTCCGGTCCATGCCGATGCTGATGGACGCCGTATGCCCGGAAGTTCTCCATCGCCTCGCTCATCAGCAGGGGCGTACTGGCTTGACGCCCGGCTCCGCTGATGCCGGACTTGGCGTCCGCAACCAGATGATCCAAGTCGATGGAAGCCGACTCCAACAGTGGCAGGAGCCCTAGAATCACCGCTGTCGGGTAACAACCCGGGTTCGCCACCAGCCGCGCTTGACTCACTTGCGCCCGATTCAGTTCCGGCAACCCGTAAACCGCTTCCTCCAACAGTTCCGGGCAAGCATGCGGCATCTGGTAGTACGACTCCCAGACCTGAGGATCCCGCAACCGGAAATCCGCTGCGAGATCAATCACCCGCCGACCCTGCTCCAAGAGCGCCGGGACCTGCTGCATCGCGGTGCCGTTCGGCGCCGCGAAGAACACCATCGCACATTCGGTTTCGTACAGCTGCTGATGGGGAATGTAGGCAAGATCCACCCCGGCCCGCAGGTGCGGGTGCACGTCGGCCACGGGCCGGCCGGCCTCGGAATCCGAACTGACCGCGACCACCTCGACTTCGGGGTGGCCGCTGAGCAAGCGCAGCAACTCCACGCCGGTATAGCCGGTCGCCCCTACGATGCCTGCCTGAATCATTTGTGCGCCTCTATGATGCGAGCGTCCATCATATCTGATTGGCGTGCTGTTCTATACTGGGAAGCATGCTCTGGCTCAAGGCCCTGCACCTAGTTTTCATGGTGACTTGGTTCGCCGGCCTGTTCTATCTGCCCCGCCTGTTCGTCTATCACGCGATGAGTGACGATGAGATCAGCCTCCAGCGTTTTTGCGTCATGGAACGGAAGCTGCTCTGGAGCATCGCCACTCCGGGTGGCGTGCTGACCCTTATATTCGGGTTCTGGCTCCTAGCCTACCGGCTCGACCTGCTCTTCGTCGGCTGGATGCAACTCAAACTGGCCTTGATCGGCGTCCTGGTCGGCTACCACGCATGGTGCATCGTCCTGCAACGCCGGTTCGCGCGGGGAGACAACCGCCACGGTCATGTCTGGTACCGGTGGTTCAACGAAGCCCCTGTCGTTATCCTGATCGCTGTCGTCATCTTGGCCGTATTGCGCCCGGAGGTGTTCTAGACCCGCTCATTCCCCGCTTTTCCCGGCGAGCTTCATGTAGTACGAGCGGTTCCAAAGGAAATGGGCGAATTCGTAATACCCGACCTTTCCGTCACCGTCCCGATCGACTTGGTGAAAGACTTCATGCAACCCCTTCGCCGTGGGCGCCTTCGCTTCCTCCTCGGAAATGAACTCGTTGCGATCCAGGTCCGTCCCCCAGAAAGCTCCCGCCGTATAGCCTTTTCCGGCTCCGCCTCCGCCGTCCAGCGCCAGAACCGCATTATTCATCCAGAAAATAGCGGCTATCAGGCATAATGCCGACACAATCTGGATACGAAATCGTCTCTTCATCATTCTCGTAGCCTCCCGGCTCCCATACTAACGCACCTCGCCACCTGACGCATGAACGCGACCGCCCTCTACGATCTGGATCATACGCTGATCGACTGTGACAGCGACTACGAATGGGGCCAATTCCTAGCGGACTCGGGAGACATCGACGGCGATGCCTACCGTGCCCGCAACCAAACTTTCTATGACGAGTACCGCCATGGAAGCTTAGACCCGGTCGCGTACCTGGAGTTCGTCTTGGCCCCTCTCAGGCAAATCGACGGGCAGAGACTGGAAGAACTCCGCGCGCAGTTCTTGGAGACCCGAATCCTCCCAGTCCTGCGCCCTCGCGCCCGGCAATTGATCTCGGAACACCAGCAGCGCGGGCTGCGGCAGGTGGTCGTGACTTCGACCAATGCCTTTATCGCCGAACCCATCGTGCAGGCATTGGGAATCCCCACCCTGATCGCGCCCCGGCCCGAGATGCAAGCGGGACGGTACACCGGAAAACTGCTGGATTCCTCCTGTTTCGCCGCCGATAAGCCGGAGCGAGTCCGAGCCTGGGCAGAACAGGAAGGAATACGACTCGGCGAGACTTGGGGATATTCCGATTCCTTCAACGACATTCCGCTTCTGGAATTCGTCGATCACCCGGTGGCGGTAGACCCGGACCCGACCCTGCGAGCCCATGCGCAGGAGCGGGGCTGGAAAATCATTAGCTTGAGCGAGGACTACTCCGGGGAATAGCCGAACTCTTCCTTGAAACGCTCCGTCAGTTCGGCCAAGGTCATGGTGTGGTTTTGCGCGCCCTGATGCTTGATTTTGCAAGACCCCATCAGCGAGCCGAGACGTCCACAGGTCTCCCAGTCCATGTCGTTCAGGATGCCGTACAGAAGCCCAGCCCGGTAAGCGTCACCGCATCCGGTCGGATCCACATCCTCCTCTACCGATACCGCCGGGATTTCCAGCATTGCACGGCCTTTGGGATAGATGCAGGATCCCCGCTCGGAATGCGTCACGACCACGGCTTCGAGTCGTTCCGCCAACTGTTCGATCGTCAGTTCACTTTTTTTCTGCATCAGCTCTGCCTCAAAACCGTTGAATGCCGCCCAGGTCGCCTGCTCCACAAAACGCAGGAAATCTTCCTTCTGGAACATCGGCATCCCTTGCCCTGGGTCGAACAGGAACGGGACCCCGGCCTCCGCCATCTGTTGCGCATGTTCGATCATGCCAATCCGGCCTTCGGGGGAGATCAGACCCAGGCGGATATCAGTCGGATCCACTTCCTGCTCATGACAGAGGTCCATCGCGCCCGGGTGGAAGAGCGTGATCTGGTTGTCGTCGAGGTCGGTCGAAATGAATGCCTGGGAGGTGAATCGGTCTCCCAGTTCCTTGACCCGGTTGCGCGAAATCCCCTTTTCATCCATCCACGCGGCATAATCCTGGAAATCGCGGCCGACCGTCGCCATCGGATACCCGGTCACGTCCAATAAACCCAAGTTATAGGCGATGTTTCCGGCGCATCCCCCGAATTCCCGGCGCATGTGCGAAGCCAGGAATGAAACGTTCAGATGGTCGGCTGCGTCCGGGAGGATGTTCTCCCTGAAACGCCCGTCGAACCGCATGATGACGTCGTAGGCCAAGGAGCCGCAAATCAATACCGACATGGGAAGAGAGAACTTCGAGGAACTTGGGAATGTCCCTATAGTTTACCGGCTTCGTTGCCATCCGCACTGGAAGCGGGCCGGCTTTCGTTGGGCAGGAGTGGTAGCCCGGCCTTCTGCTTCTCCTCGACTTCTTCGATGGCTTCTTCCATGGCGAGGAAACGCTTGGCCGTCGAAGGATGGGTGGTGCCCTCCAGATTGATCGCACGGGGGTTCTCGGTAGCCATGCGCCGCCAGAACTTCATGGCGTTCCGGACGTCGTAGCCTGCACGGGCGGCATGATAGACCCCGACATAGTCCGCTTCGGACTCAAACTCCTGGCTGTATGCCTGAGCACCGATGGCTCGGCCGGTTTCCGTCACGTCTACACCGATGGCTGCGGTTACGAGGGCACCCAAAAGAATGCCGATGAATTCATTGCCACGCTTGGATTTGATGTGCCCGCGGGTGTTGTGCGCCAACTCGTGTCCGATCACGGCAGCCAATTCATCGTCGTCCTCGACGAAACGCAGGAACCCCGTGGTCACGTAGATACTGCTGCCATCGGCAAAAGCATTGACTTCGTCGCTGATCTCCCAATGGACCGGGAATGCGCAGACCCGGTCCGGCTGCACAACCACCGTACGCGCCCGGCCGTCCCGAATGATGCCAAGCCGAATCTCCTTTCCGCCCAACTCATCCAGTATTTCAACCAAATCCTCCATGGCATCCTCGCCGTCGTCCAAGGTCTCTTCGTCTACCACAGCGATCTTGTCTCCGACCCGGATGTCCGCACGCTCACCCGAGGAACCCGGCGTCACGTTGACGATGGTCAGGGCATTCCCGATTCCGAATTCCTCTTTCGCGATGTCGCGGTACTTCTCGTTCATTTGTTCCGCAGTCCAACCGCTGATGCCGAGACTGTAGGTGATGTCAGTGCCGCATAGTGCGGCATTGTGGAGCAGGACAGGATAGGCAACCCGGGCAACGCGCGCTTCGGTATCAAGGACATTCTGTATGACCGCGACGCGCTGCTTTCGAGCCTCCTCCGCAGCGGCCTTGTCATCGATATCCGGGAAGTCCGTCGTCGGGGCACAAGCGACTAGGACGAAAACGGCCACAATGGCGGCAACCGCGCGTCTCAGTGCGATTATCATTCTGTAAACGAGGCAATTTTGATGCCTAATGATACTCTACGACTGTGGACGATATGCATTCGAAATAGGGCGGGACTCCCCGGTTTTAGGGACCCAGCAAACCTCTTGGAACAAACCCTCCGCCGTGCTCGATTCGCCAGCTGTAATACCCGAGCGTCAGGCTACGCGCGATCATAAAACCGGTCAGCGCAAGCCACAACCCATGGTTTCCCAAGCTCTCCGTGACAAACCAAATTGCCAGGTAGGCCCCGATCGACAGGACCATGCTGTTGCGCATCTCGCGGGTGCGAGTCGTGCCGATGAACAACCCGTCCATCAGGAAAGGCAGCAGGCAGAACACGGGCAACGCGATAAGCCAGGGCAGGTAGACCGATGCCGCGCCCTGAACCTCGGGCAACGAGGTAAGCCAGCCGATGATGAGAGTCCCGGCCCCCGCGAAGAAGGCGATCAGCAAAATCCCGATCAGCACGCACCAGAACAATGCGGAGGCAATGACGCGCTCAAACAGTTGCCGGTCCCGCATTCCGACCGCCCGCCCGCACAATACTTCCAGACCATGGGCAAAACCGTCCATGCCATAGGCCGTGATGTAGAAGAAATTGATCAGCACGGCATTGGCAGCCAATACGACCGCCCCAAAGCCCGCACCCTGCGCCATGAAGAAGGCAAACGAAAACAGCAACAGGATCGTGCGCACGAACAGATGGTGGTTAACCGCGAACAGGTTCTTCCACGCCGGTGCGTCCCACAGTCCATGCATCGTCATCCGCGGCATGGGCCGGAGCATGCGCCGCAGAATCCAGACCCCCAGCAGAAGGCCGCTGTAGTTCGCCACCAGGAAGGCATACGCCACTCCCCGCGTCTGCAGGCCGAAGTAGAACACCAACACGACGTCCAGCACCATGTTGACCACGTTGATCCAGAGCGCCAGGTACAAGGGGGCCCGGGCGTTCTGCATGCCCAGACACCACCCCCAGATCACCATGTTCAGCAATACGGCCGGCATGCTCCAGATGCAGATCTCGAAATACAACTGGGAGTGCAGGTTGATTTCCTGATCCAAGGCCAGAAGCGTGTAGCTGACGTGCTGCAGTGGTTCTCTCAGAAGCACCACCACCGTCGAAATTAATATGGCGGACACCAAGCTGCGCAGCAAAACCAGCCGAGTCTTGTCGGAATCATGGGATGCCTGCGCAGCCAATGCGGTCGTACTCATGCGCAGGAACCCGACGCCCCAGAACAAAAACTGGATCAATGTCGATCCGACCGCCACCGCGCCCAAGTAGTACGCCGCTTCTAGGTGCCCCATCACGAATGTGTCGACCATTCCCAGCAGGGGAGTGGCCAAGCCGGTCAGCGTCATCGGCCCGGCAATCCGCCACAGGCGCCGATGATCCTCCCATGTCGCCAGGCGGCTTCGAAGCGATGTCAGAGGGTTCATGGCATTCGGCTACCTTGGCTGCTTCTAAAATACGGGGTCATGTGTTCACCGGCACCCCATCCCTGGCCTGTCCCCCGAAGTTCATCAAATTCATGGCTTTCCATCCGCACGGATTGTACGCGCTGACCCCGGACGACTGCTCTTCCCTGGCGGACGCCGTGGAGGCGACCATCGCGGGCGGTGCCCGCATGATCCAGTACCGGGACAAGACCGCCAGCACGACGGAACGCGAAGCGCGCGCAAAAGCTCTGCTCGCGCTGTGCCGACCGCAGGGCATTCCGCTGATCATCAACGACGATCTTGACTTGGCGTTGGCTCTCGGCGCCGACGGCGTGCACCTGGGCAAAGACGACTGCTCCATCGCCGAAGCCCGGGAACGGTTTCCAGGCGGATTGATCGGCGCCTCTTGCTACAATGATTTTGCACGTGCCCAAGCCTCCATTCGATCAGGCGCCTCCTACGT
This sequence comes from uncultured Chromatiales bacterium, assembly GCA_964602805.1. GTDB lineage: Bacteria > Pseudomonadota > Gammaproteobacteria > Poriferisulfidales > Poriferisulfidaceae > Poriferisulfidus. The sequence goes on from CAZRSJ010000001.1 coordinate 86,960, forward strand.
GGCTTTCGGAAGTTTCTACGCCAGCCCCACCCGGCCCGACGCCGTCACCGCCCAACCCGACCTCCTGATGCGCGCACGTCGCGAACTGTCTGTCCCGGTCTGCGCCATCGGTGGAATCAATGCGGATAATGCGGCGCCCCTAATCCAGGCTGGCGCCAATCTGCTGGCGATCTGCAGTGGAATCTTCGCGCAGCCGGACATCACTTCCGCCACCCGGGCAATCACTCGCCAGTTCCAGGAAAATGGCTGATTCCAACTGGTTTGACGCGGCCTGCCGCAGGATTCCCGGGGGCGTCAACTCTCCGGTCCGCGCTTTCGGTGCGGTCGGTGGAACCCCGGTATTCATGCAACGCGGCGAAGGAGCCTATCTCCATGATGTGGAGGGGCGCTCCTACATCGACTATGTCGGCGCCTGGGGACCGATGATCGTCGGACATGCCCACCCTGCCGTGCTCGAAAGGATCAAAAGCACGGTGGATCAAGGCATCTGCTTCGGCACGCCGCATACACTGGAGACCGAAATGGCGGAAAAACTGTGCCAACGGGTCCCTTCGCTTGAAAAAGTGCGTCTGGTCAACTCCGGGACGGAAGCGGCCATGAGTGCCATCCGGCTTGCGCGCGGCGTCACCGCCCGCGACCGAATCATCAAGTTCGCAGGCTGCTACCACGGCCACGCCGACGCCCTGCTGGTGCAGGCCGGTTCCGGAGCCTTGACCCATGGTGTCCCCTCCTCGCCCGGCGTTCCCGCAAACACCGTCGAACACACCGAGATTGCGCAGTACAACGATGCCGAGGAAGTACGGGCAATCTTCGCCGACTGCGGTGATCAGATTGCCGCGGTCATCGTCGAACCCATCGCCGGGAATATGGGTTGCGTACTGCCGGAACCGGGCTTCCTCGAAACCTTGCGCGATTGTTGCGACCGCTACGGCAGCCTGCTGATTTTCGACGAGGTCATGACCGGGTTCCGGGTCGGACCCGGCGGCGCACAACAGCGCCTCGGCATCCAGCCTGACCTGACCGTGCTGGGCAAAGTCGTCGGGGGTGGCCTACCCGTCGGGGCTTTCGGGGGCCGCACTGAACTGATGGATCAACTGGCCCCGCTCGGACCGGTGTACCAAGCCGGAACCCTGTCCGGAAATCCGGTCACCATGGCGGCAGGCCTGGCGACACTGGAACTGACGGAGCAAGAAGGCTTTTACGAAGCACTCGGCGATTGCGCGGCACGTCTGGTGCAGGGCCTGCGCGGACAGGCAGACACATGCGGAATTCCGTTCGAGGCGGTCGAGGCGACCGGCATGTTCGGCATTTTCTTCACGTCCGGCGGACCGGTCCGATGCTATGCCGATGTCCAATCCTGCCAGGCCGAAAACTATCGACGCTTTTTCCACCACATGCTGAAACAGGGCATCTATCTCGCACCCTCCAGTTACGAAGCAGGCTTTTTATCCAGCGCGCATACCCATGAAGACATCGACCGGACCGTCGAGGCTGCGGGCATCGCATTCGACGCGATGCGCCAAGAAAATCAGTGACGCTGTCCGGAGTACAGTTTGGCGTACAGGCCGTCCTGATCCATCAACTGCTGCGGGCCGCCTTGCTCGATGATCTTCCCGTCCTCCATCACGTAAACGTGGTCGGCGTGCCGCACGGCGCTTAATCGGTGCGCCACGATCAGCATCGTGCGTCCTTCGAAGCGGGCAAATAGTTCACGATGCAAACGGTCTTCGATCTGGGTGTCCAGCATGGATGTGGCCTCATCCAGGATCAGGACCTCCGGGTCCATTAGCACGGTCCGGGCAATCGAGAGGCGTTGCCTCTGGCCTCCCGAAAGCCGAATCCCGTCCACTCCGAGCTGAGTTTCCAGTTTCTGCGGCAAGGCCTGCGCCCATTCTTGAAGCTGGGAAACCCGCAGAGCTTCCCACAGCGCATCGTCGGACAGGGATTGCCCCAGTGTCAGGTTCGATCGAAGCGTATCGTTGAACAAGGTCGGGTGCTGGAGCACGATCGCGACATTTTCCCGCACCGTCTCGAAGCCGATCTCCCGTACGGACCGCCCCCCGAACCGGATCTCGCCCGAATCGGCCGGATACAGGCCGAGCAGAACCTGCATGAGGGTCGATTTCCCGGCTCCGCTGGCTCCCACGAACGCCACCTTCTCTCCCGCCGCCACCCGCAGGGTAATGCCGTTCAATGTTGGTTGCTCGGGGATGAAAGAAAAATGCACGTCTTCAAGTTCCAGGGACGTGGTGGGAACGGCGTCGAACGGGTTGTGAACATGAGGATATTGAGGCTCTTCCTGGAACTTCAGAATCCGGTTGACTCGGCTCAACGCGGCAGATGCCGCGTAGTAGGCGTACTGCACCCCGAGCAACTCCTGCACGGGTGCGATCATGAACCACAGGTAGCCGAACACCGCCATCATCTCCCCGATGCTGAGGTCGGAAAACACCACCATCAACATACTGACCGCACGGAAGATGTCGAAACCGAGCAGGAACACAGTGCCTGAGGCCCGATTCGCCATCTCGCTCTTCCAGAAGTAGGCCGTGGACCAGTCGCGGACGCCCCGCGCCTCATCCATCACACGAAGAATGTAATGGCGTTCCCGGTTGTGCGCCCGGATCTGGTGGATTCCATCCAAGGTTTCGGTCAGGGACTGCTGGAAGTGTTCAATTGCAGAATTTTCTCGTTTTTTCAACTCCTTGACCCGCCGCCCCAGCACAATCGTGAAATAGATCACCAACGGATTCATGCACAGAATGAACAGTGCCAGACCCCAGTGCAACCACAGCAGCACAGCCGCCGTCCCGACGATGGTGAGGCCAGCCACCACGAACTTGCCCACGGTGATGGCCACGAAATCGTCAATGGTCTGCAAGTCCGTGACCAAGTGGGCCGAGACCGTGCCGCTGCCCAGGGTTTCGTATTCGGACAGGCTGGTTCGTTCGAGTCGTTGCAGCAACTGGCAACGCAACCGGTACACCATGTCCTTGGAGATGGTCGCCAGTTCCCGCACCTGGAACGCATGCAACAGAATCGACGTGAGCCGCAGAAAGATTGCCACGAGCAGGATTACGCCGACGTACAGGATCGGGCCATGCCATGACTCGGGCGACCACGTCTGGATCAAGGGAACCAGGAAGGCTGGCTGCTCCAGCAGAACCTCGTCCACCAGCAAGGGCATCAGCAACGGCAGCGGGACACTTGCGGCCGTTGCGGCGATCGCCACCAGGTGTGCGTCAATCAACTGCCGGCGATGGTGCCGGATCAGGTAGACCAGATAGCGAAGGGTGTATTCCTCAGGTGGCTTGCCTTCGACAACCTGCGCCGTTGCGGTCATGAAGCGGAGCGTTCCTTGATTTGAGCGTGAATCGGCTCCATGTCCAGTTCTTTCGCCTTCTGCACCAAGTCTTCCAACTGGGCGATGGACAGCGCGCCCGGCTGTGCAAACAGTTGAATCTGCTCGCGGAACAGCATCAAGGTGGGAATCGAGCGAATCTGAAACGCCTGAGCCAATTCCGCCTGCTCTTCGGTATCGATCTTGCCGAAAACAATGTCCGGGTGATTCTCCGACACCGTTTCGAACACGGGCGCAAAACTCTTGCACGGCCCGCACCATTCGGCCCAGAAATCCACCACCACGATGTCGTTGTTGTCGACGGTATCGTTGAAATTCTCCTTGGTCAGTTCAATGACGCTCATTTGAGTCTCCTATGCTCCAAGCGCCATCACAGACGCGATTCCAGATGTTGACAAATGTCCGACCCTGCACGATTGCTCATGACCAGGACAACACCGCCGGATACGAGTTGCTCACGGATCTGCGCCTCCAAGGTGGCCAGATCGGTCGTGACGCTAACCTGCCCGTGAGCCTGCCCCCATTCCGCGACATCCCACTGCATCTCCTGCGACACGTGCAACCAGTTCCGGTCCGCCTCCTGCAAGGCTTCGGCAAGGGAATCCCGGTGTACGCCCAGCCGCATACTGTTCGAAGCCGGCTCGACTACCGCAAGAATTGGCTGATCCGGATGTCGTTCTCTCACGGCTTCGATGCTCGCACGTATCTCGGTCGGATGATGGGCAAAATCATCATACAGGTAGACTCCCCCGTTCCGGGTGGGGCGCTGTGTCAGTCGACGCAGAACGCCTTCGAAAGATGCCAGCGCATCGGCCGCCGTCTGCACCGGGACGCCAGCATGTACTGCCGCCGCCACGGCGGCCGTAGCATTCAATGCATTGTGCATCCCCAAAGGTTGATGGCCTCGCGCCACGTAGGTCGCCCCGTCATACTGGATCGCCAGCTCCTGCCCGGGTTGCCACTGGCAGCACCAGTCACTGTCTTCCTCGAAACCGAACGTCTCCACCGGAGTCCAACACCCCATGTCCAAGACTTTCTGCAAGTTCGTATCGCCCGCCCGGCACAGGATGCGGCCTTCGCTCGGAACCGTACGCAACAGGTGGTGAAACTGGCGCTGGATGGCCTCAAGGTCGTCAAAAATGTCCGCATGGTCGTATTCCAAATTGGTCAGAACCAGCGTCTGCGGACGGTAGTGGACAAATTTCGACCGCTTGTCGAAAAATGCCGTATCGTATTCATCGGCCTCGATCACAAAGTACGGCGGTTGCCCGGCCTGAGCGCTCTTCTGCGTCCGGGCCGCCACCCCTCCGATCAGGTATCCCGGAGACCCGCCCGCTTCGATCAGGATGTGCGCCAGCATCGCGCTGGTTGTAGTCTTGCCGTGCGTGCCCGCAACCGCCAACACCCAGCGCTCGCGCAGCAGGTGGTCCCGAAGCCACTGGGGACCCGAGACGTACGGGATTGAACTGTTCAGCAACTGCTCGACGATCGCATGGCCCCGGCTCATCACGTTGCCCACGACCACGCAGTCCGGAGGCGGTTCCAGATGAGACCACTCGTAACCGACGTTACACTCCACCCCGGCCTGTTCCAGCTGGGTGCTCATGGGAGGATAAAGTGCCGCATCGGATCCGGTGACCCGGTGCCCGCACTCGGAGGCGATCCGGGCAATACCGGCCATGAAGCTTCCGGCTACGCCCAAGATGTGAAGATGCACGCCGGCTCGATTGCGCCGCCTATCTGGCGAACACCCACTCCGTTTCCGTCGACATCTCCGGAGAATACCGGTAGCCCCCGTCGGTGAATCCGGTAATCGCATCCACCTTGGTCAGGCGGTTCTTGATGATGTGCCGGGTCATCATGCCCCGCGCCTTCTTGGCGAATAATCCGATGACCCGGTACTGGCGGCCCTTGCGCTCCTTGAACACCGGAGTGATGACCGGCACATCGAGTCCTTCCGGACGAACCGCCTTGAAGTATTCCTGGGAAGCCAGATTGACCAGCACCGAACCCTTCTGGCCGGACAGTGCTTCGCGGAGACCCTCGGTGATCCGGTTGCCCCAGAATTGGTACAGGTTGTCGCCGCGCGAAGTCCCCAGCCGGGTGCCCATTTCCAGCCGATACGGCTGGATCAGATCCAGTGGGCGTAGCAGGCCGTAAAGGCCAGACAGGATGCGCAAGTGCTTCTGCGCGAAATTCAGGTCGTGCCGGGTGAAGTCCCCCGCGCCCAATCCCGTGTAGACGTCTCCCTTGAACGTCAAGGCAGCCGGACGGGCATTATCCGAGGTAAACGGGGTCTTCCACTGGTGGTAGCGGTCGAAGTTCAGGTTGGCGAGCTTCATGCTCACGCGCATCAGTTCCGCGATGTCGTCCGACGACAACTCGCGAAGGCAGCGAATCAACTGGCGGGATTCCTTCAGGTAATCCGGCTGCGTGCAGATCGCGGCATCCGCGCACGCCTCGGGATCCAACGTCTTGGAGGGAGAAAGGACAACTAGCATGGTTGAATGATGGGTAGTCCCGAAACTTGGGATTATACCGACCCGCGGCGCCTTCCGGGACGCAGGAACGCGCAATGTCCCCGTTTGCTCGGTGCCGACAGCCAGGCCTTGAGGTAGGCCACCTCTTCGCCAGTCCCTTCCAACTCCTCTGCTTTGCCGCCACTGCGCAGCACGCGCCATGCCGCCTCCAACTCGCGGTAGCGTTCTCCCTCGATCCCTGCCCGTTTCAGGCCGACCCGATTCAGGCCGTAGTGCAAGGTCGGGTCACGCCCCAGTAAATGAAACGGCAGGACATCCTTTGTCACCGCCGTCAAACCCGCGACCATGCTGAGCCGCCCAATGCGAGTGAACTGATGGATCAAGGCATGCCCACTGATAAAAGCCTGGGCTCCGATTTGTACGTGGCCGCCCAGTGCCGTGAAGTTGGCCATGATTGCCCGGTCTTCCACCACGCAGTCATGTGCGACATGTGAACTGATCATGAAAAGGCAGTCAGAGCCGATTCGGGTGGGTTCGCCTTCCTGGGTGGACCGGTGCACCGTAAAGCACTCGCGGAACCGGTTGTTCGCTCCGATCTCGACACCGCTCGGACAATCCGGGTCGAATGCCCGATCCTGGGGCGGCCCGCCCAGCACCACATGTTCGGAAACCTGGTTGCTTTCGCCCATCGAAACACCCGGGTGCACCATGCTGAATGCGCCGATCCGGCAACGATCCCCGATGCGGGTACGCTCGTGAATCACCGCGTAGGGGCCGATCTGAATGTCGGCTCCCAATTCGGCCTCCGGGTGCACAACCGCCGTGGGGTGGATGTCATTCATCCAATAGTTCTCCAAGTTCGGCTTCCCCGAGAATCGGGATATTCAGGGCATTTGCCCGATCGATTTTCGCACTGCCCGGCTTCTCCCCCGCAATCACGGCGCTTGTGCTGGCGCTGACGGTGGCAGCGACTTTCGCGCCACGTGCCTCCAGTTCCTTTCTGGCCTGGGTCCGTTCGATTCCGGAGAAAGTCCCGGTCAGCACATAGACCCGCCCTTCCAAGGTCGCCGCACCGGTATCCGGCGCCTGCACCTCTAATTCTTCCAGCAGGCGGTCGATGACCCGGCGGTTGGCAGGCTGGGCAAAGAACTCCACGATGTTCTCCGCGATCACCGGCCCGATATCCGGGATCTCGAGAAGTTGCTCGGTGTCCGCCCGCAGAAGTTGTTCCATGTTGCCGAATGCCCGTGCCAGACCCAATGCCGTGACACGCCCCACCCCCCGGATGCCCAAAGCGTAGATCAGGCGACCCAACTCCACGTTTCGGCTGCGGGTAATGTTGCCGATGATCTTCCTCGGCAGTTCCAACTCTGTCTCCTGCTCTTTAATCAAGCCTTCAAACAGGATCTTGATCTGGGCTTGAGGTGTGGGCGTCTGGGCGAAAAACTGTTGAACCGCACCGGCGGTTTTCTGGTTACAGGAAGGAAGTGAACACAGACTTGTTTGGTCTGCACTTTGTAGCGCATCAAGGGACGGAAAACTTTCTACTAATGCCGTTGCCGTTTTTGGTCCGACTCCCGGGATACGTTGGACCAAGTTCCGGAGGAGAATCCACTGGAAGTGCTCTACATCAAGGGGGTCTTTCCGAAATGTACCAATCGACCGTCGGGCCGCCTTGTTCAGGCCAGCCGCATCCAGTTCCTCGGAAGCCGCTTCTCGCAGAGCGTCGAGCGAGGCAAACCTAGTTGCCAGCCTGCTGATTTGCGCGCCCGAAACGTGAGGGATTTCCATGGCCATTAACAGCATGAGCAGTTCCGGGATTTCATCGCGTTGCAAGGTTTCCCAAGTATTGAGCCAAGCATTGATTTTCTTCCGGCTTAGATTTCTACGCTGTTTTCTCGCCTTTTTCCGGAAAAGACTTTCGATGTCGGATTCTTTCAGTTGGTAGAAATCATCCACGTGCCGCAATTTCCCTTCTTTGACGAACAGCGCGATATGCTCTTTCCCCAAATCCTCGATATCCATGGCATCACGAGAAACAAAATGCATCAGCGTGGATCGGATTTGCGCCGGACATTCCAATCCGCCAGTACAGTACAGAATGTCTTCCTCGCGAATAACCTCCGAGCCGCAAACCGGGCAGACGGGAGGCGGTGTCACAGCCCGTGATTTCTCAGTGGCAGCAGGCTCGCGAACAGAGACGACCTCCGGAATAACGTCTCCGGCACGGCGCACTTCGACAGTATCCCCGATGTTCAATCCCTTATCCCGGATGAACTTGAGGTTATGCAGGGTAGCCCGCCGCACCGTCACCCCTCCCACCCGTACGGGAGACAGATGCGCCACCGGAGTCACGACCCCGGTGCGCCCGACTTGGAAACTGACAGCCTCCAAGACAGCCGGTGCCGTTTCGGCCGGGAACTTGTGCGCGACGGCCCAATGTGGTGTTCTCGCATCCTGACCCAGACGTCCCTGCAGTTCCAGATCGTTAACCTTATAGACAACCCCGTCGGTTTCGTAGGCGAGGTCGGCCCGTTCGGCATGGATCTCGCGATAGTAATCCCAGCAGCCCCCGATCCCAGTCACCACTCGTGCCCGATCGCAGACCCTGAAGCCCCAGTCCCGCAAGCGTGCGAGGAGATCGCTCTGCAACTTTAAATCCGGGCCTGCTTCCATGGCGCCGAAGGCATAGCAGTAGATGTCCAGCTCTCGTTCGGCGGTGATGCGTGGATCCTTCTGTCGCAAGCTCCCGGCCGCCGCATTGCGCGGATTGACAAACCGTCGATAAGCCGAAGATGGCCCCCCCGATGTCAATGCCTTCTCTGCCTGCTCGTTGAGCCGGTTGAAGCCTTTCCGAGAAATGTAGACTTCGCCCCGCACTTCCAGGAGGCGGGGCGGGTTTTTGTCGAGAATCCGCAAGGGGACGGAACGGATCGTACGGACGTTCTTGGTCACGTCGTCGCCCACCGCCCCATCTCCTCGAGTTGCCGCCCGCATCAGGCGGCCCTCTTCGTAACGCAAGTTGACGGCTAATCCATCGAATTTCGGTTCAGCCAGAAAATCCAGCAGCGGATCTTCCTCCAAGCCCGCTCGCTTCAGCAGGCGTTCGTGAAACTTTTCCAGCTCGGATGGAAGGCTTTCCAGCGATTCCTCCGGCGGCATGATGTTGGCCAGAGACAGCATCGCCTGTTCATGCCGGGATGGCGAGAAACCACCTTCCACGGGAGCCCCAACCCGTTGAGTCGGAGAATCCCGAGCAGTCAGGCCGTATTCCGCCTCCAGTCCCTGCAGTTCTCGAAACAGGCGGTCGTATTCTTCGTCTTCGATCTCAGGGGCATCCAGAACATAGTAACGGTGCGCGTGGTGGCGCAATTGATGACGCAGGTCTTCGACTCGCTTTGCCGCTTCCGCTGGTGTCATACCCATCAATGTGCAAGCACCGGATTCAGGTCCGAGTGACTCGCCACGAAAGCTTCCACTTTTCGTGTCATGGCTTCGGCGGCTTCACCGGTCAAGGGAGTCTCTTCTTCATCCTGAAGAATGCCTCCGAACTTGTCGCAGACCTCCCGAGCGACCCTCAGCATGCCGTTGAACACGTGCAGACCATTCACGGGCAACGGCAACTGTGTGAAGAACGTGATGCGGTGCAGGGCTTCGATCAGCCGCCCCTGTTGAGTGAAACTCCCTGTCTGGCTGTGACTCGCCACAAAATAAATGGGAACGGAGTAACCCTGACGCTCCTGCGTTTTTCTGTACAACCCATCCTCGGCAATCTCCAGCCCCGCTTGGCTCAGAAGACCGTGCAACGCTTCCCCCGAACAAGGCTCGGAAAAGGCGGCATGCAGGACCAGCAGCAGGCTCTCACCCGGCGTCCGCAACAGGATCTCCATTTGCTGCGGCTGGTTGAATGTCAGCGACTCGCTCGGCAGTTCAACATCTTCGATACGGTAGGTCTGTAACCCGGCTTCGCGGCTCATCTGCTCCAATTCCACGTAATCCGGCTCGTCTCCGGTGCGGTCCGCATACAGAGACTTCACCGGCACCGCGCTTTCTCTCCCTCCCGAGACCGGCCGGGAGGGTCGACGCCCCTGCTGACCATGAATCCAGATCACCAAGAGGATGCAAAGGCCAGCCAGGACGAGCACGCCGTAAGATTCAAGCATGGCTCACCTCTGCCTGCTCGACCATTTCCATCGCCTGAGCCACGTTCACGGTAACCAGCCGGGACACGCCGGGCTCGTTCATCGTCACTCCGACCAACTGGTCGACATGCTCCATGGTGATCTTGTTATGCGTGACGATGATGAACTGAACCTGTTCGCTCATCTCGTTCAGAATCTGGCAGAAGCGCAGCAGGTTGTCATCGGACAAGGGGGCATCCACCTCGTCCAGGATGCAGAACGGCGCCGGGTTCAACATGAACAGCGATAGCACCAGCGACACGGCGACCATCGCCTGCTCCCCGCCGGACAGCATGTGCATGTTGCGGTAGCGCTTCCCGGGAGGGCGTGCACGGACTTCGATGCCGGTGCTGAGGAGGTTTTGCTCGGTCATCACCAAGTTGGCCTCACCACCCTCGCCGATGATGCGCGGGAACATCTGCTTCAGGTTTTCATTGACCTGGCTGAACGTCCGGCGAAAACGCTCGCGTGTCTCACGATCAATTTTCTCCATGGCATGATTCAGTTTTTCAAGTGCCGCCTGAATGTCGTTCATCCGCTCTTCTTCCTTGTTCTTCTTCTCCAGCAACTCATCGTATTCCTGTGCTGCCGCCATGTTGACCGGCGGCATTCTCTCCAGTCGGCGCAGGACCCGGGTCACCTTCTCTTCCCACTGGTCCGCATCGGCATCCTCCGGCAGGGTCTGCAGAATCTGCTCGGGTTCGCATTCCTGTTCGCGCAGTTGGCTGAGCAGTTGCTCGCAGGCGTTCTGAATCTCCTGCCGCTTCAAGTCTTTGTCGTGCAGATCCTTCCCCAGTTCCGTGAACCTTTGGTTGGACTCCCAGCGCTTGCGGTCCAACTCGCTCAACTCCGAGTTCAACTGGTCGGATGCGGCCCGTTCCCGGCGCAAATGCTCTTCCGCTTCCCGCTCTTTTTCCCGCTTTCCCTTCAACTGTTGTTCCAGGTCTTCGTCTTCCTGAACCTCAGCCAGGCCCTGCGACAGTTGGTCCCGGCGTATGCGATGCCGCTGCAACGTGTTCTGTTCCCGGGACAATTGCTGCTGCCGGGTTTCGATCTTCATCTGCGCCGTATTGACCTCTAGTTGAAACCGGTTCAGTTCCTCGGACTGCCGCCGGACCTCCTCGTCGCTTTTGCGCAGGACTTCCTGTGCGTCTGTATGGGCCGCATCCGCGCGAACGCTGTCCTGATCCAAGTCCTTGATCTGCTGTTCGCACCTCTGCAGCCTGTTTTGGGATTGTCGAATATTCTGTTGCAATTTTTCCAGCCGCTGAGCCTGGTTTTCGAGCCCCTGCAGTTGAGCCTTGCTGGCAGCGAATTCCTCGAATGCCTGATCATATTCGGCCTGCAGGGCGGAACGACTCTCTTCCTGCTGCCTCAATTCCTGCTCCGCAGCCTGCTTGTGCTGCCCGATTTCCCTGGATTCGGATTCCAACTGCTTCAGCTTTTCTCCCAGCGCCTCGATTTCACGCCGCCGTTCCAGCGCCCCTTCCGCCTGGCCTTCCGCAGCAGGTAGACGCATCCAGTCCGGACCCAGCCAAACTCCGCTCTGGGTGATAATCGATTGATGCGGCAGCAATGAATCGCGCACAGCGTAGGCCTGCTCCAGAGTCTCCGCAGCCAGCACTCCGCCCAGTTGGGACTCCAGCGAGAACGGGCTCTTGACCCGGCTCGCCAGCGACATGCGGTCAAGTTCGCGCGTCCCGGACGACCGGCGATCCAGCAACATCAGCGGGCTGGTCCCCGGCACTCGCGTTTCATCGACCGTCTCTGGCAGCCCTTCCACGCAAAACGCTTCCAGGTTTTCCGCCAACACGGTTTCCACCGCGAATTCCCAACCGCTTTCTACTTCGATATGGTTCATCAGGCGTTCTCCCTGCAGGCGCATCTCCTGCAGGGCTTTCGCATGCGCTTCTGAATCACTCGTCAGGCCGGCTTGTTGCAGGGCTTCCAGCGAAGCCAGGCGCCCCTGCGCCTGGGTCTTCTGCTCTTGCGCTGCTGACAATGCTTCCGCGTGCCGCTTCAGATCCAGACGAGCCTGCTGAATCTGATCCCAGTTCTGCTCCAGCTGCTCTTTGCACTGCTGCCAGGAAAGCCTCGCTGCATCGCATTTCTCTTTCAACGCGGTCCGCGGGTCTCCGCTTGCTTCCACCGCTCCCCCTGTCTCCCGCAGATGCTGCAATTCGTTCTTGGATTGCTGCAATTGCGTCTGTTCCCGGGTCCGTTCTTCACGAATGGAGCCGATCTGTTCTCGAATCGTGTCGATTTTTTCCTGGCACTGCCGGAGAGCCTCGACCTGCTGCGTTCTCAAGGTTTCCGTCTTTTCTTGTTCAGCCTGAATTCTGGCCAATTCCTGGCGATTCTGGTCATGTTGCTGCCCCAGACGCTGCAAATCCTCCCGAACTTTCTCTCCGCTCTCCTCCAACTCCCCGATCTCCACATCCAGCCGTTCGATTTCCTGGACCGCCTGATCTTTCCGCTCGCGTTGCAGCCGGATCCGCTGATCTATGGAGCCCGCGTCCGCCAAGAGTTGCTGGTGGAGCGCCGCCGCTTCATCCGTTGACCGCCGGTTCAGATCGTATTCGCTGCGTTTTTTCTCATAATCCTCGTTCAAGGCCTTCAGCTTGTTCTCCTCCTGAACACGTTTTTTCTCGACGCCTGCGTATTCCTTTTCCCGGTCTTCCAAGATCTTGCTTTGCTCCTGAAGTTGCAGGCTGAACCATTCGTTTTCACGCGCACGATGTTCTTTCTGCAGGGATTCAAGCTTGCTCGCCTGTCCTTTTTGCTGTTTCAAATGGCGCAAGTGTTGTTCGTGCTCTTGCAGTATGTCCTGCAGCCGGCTGAGATTCTCTTCGGTGCGGCGTATCCGGTTTTCGGTGTCCCGGCGACGTTCTCGGTACAGGGAAATCCCGGCGGCTTCCTCAATGTACTTGCGCATCTCATCAGGTTTCGCCTCGATCAGCCCCTGCACCATGCCTTGGGCAATGATGGCGTAATTGCCCCGGCCGAGTCCGGTTCCCTGGAACAGGTCGGAGACATCCTTGCGGCGGACATGAGTGCCGTTGATGTAGTAGCGGGACTGGTGCTCCGCTTCACGGGAGACTTCGCGGCGGATCCTGATTTCGCTGAAATTCGCGTATTCGCCTCCGATCCGCCCGAGGCTGTTGTCGATGACGACTTCGATCGAAGCCTGATCCAGCCGCTTCCGGGAATCCGAACCGTCGAAGATGATGTCGTCGAGAGTTTCGCCACGGATGTTGCGGGCGCTTTCGCCGAGAACCCAGCGGATGGCATCGATGATATTGGACTTGCCGCAACCGTTGGGACCGACCACGCCGGTCAGCGGCAGATCGAAGATGACTCGGGTCGGCTCCACGAAAGATTTGAAGCCGGACATCTGGATGCTGGTCAAGCGCATGTCAGGTCGCCCTGTATTAGAATGGCGGCATCGTCAACCGGGGCAGAAAACTGACCTGAGAGCGGTTACTCCATGACTGCCCAGCCATCCAAAACACTTGAGACGTTTGATAATCCTGAACCTGCACGGGATTATACTATTCGCCTTGAAATTCCGGAGTTCACTTGCCTGTGTCCGTTGACCGGACAGCCTGATTTTGCGGCATTAACTCTCGAATATGTCCCGGACGTCCTGTGCGTCGAACTCAAGTCCCTCAAGCTGTATATCTGGTCCTTCCGAGACGAGGGAGCGTTCCACGAGGCCGTCAGCAACCAGATTCTCAATGATCTCGTGAAACTTATGGCTCCCCGCTTCATGCGCTTGACCGCAGCATTCCGGGTACGGGGCGGCATTGCCACCACGGTTACGGTCGAACACCGCAAAGAAGGCTGGGTATCGCCCGAGTCCGTCGCCCTCCCCCCGGCGCGTTGAAAGATTTCCTGATTGGCTTCGGGTATCCCTGGCGCGGACTGGGTGTCCTGTTCCAGCCGCGCCTGCGCGCACTGGCATGGTGGCCGATCGTCATCAATGCCGTACTTTTCTCTGTCGCCTTCTATTTTCTGGTCATAGAAGTCAACAATTGGATTTCCGATCTCTTGCCTGGGTGGCTGACATGGTTGGAATGGCTGCTATGGCCACTGTTCATGCTGATCGCGCTGGCCGCCACGCTGTTCAGCTTTGCCCGTATTACCAATTTGATCGCCGTGCCGTTCAATGCCCGGCTCTGCCGGGCGCTTATGCGGATGCAGCCGGACGATCCGCTGACGCAGGCTGCGGAGAAACAGACGTGGCGAAATGATTTGCGCCTGATCGGGCACGAGGTCCTGAAACTTGCCGTCTATCTCGCGTGGTTTCTCCCTTTGCTTGCCATGTCTTTTATTCCTTTTATCGGTTTTTTGGCCCAGATCGTGCTTCTCTACTACGGAATGTACTGGTGTGCCCTGGAATATTTGGACTACCCGCTCAGCGAGGCGGGAACTTCGATGCGGCAGCTCCGGACCCGGTTGCGCGAACAGAGATTCCTGACTCTCGGATTTGGGGCAGGCCAGCTTTTATTGTCCCTGACCCCGGTGTTCAACCTGATGTCCGTCCCTGCCGGGGTAGTGGCCGCCACCCGGCTATGCCAACAAAGACCTCTTAACCCTCCGGCATCGGACTGACGAAAGAATCGACGTCAAGTCCGGTCCCGCGCCTGGCGGCAGGTCAATGCGACCGGAATTCCCGGCAGGCGATACGCCTTGCGAAACCGGTTGGCCAGATAGCGACGGTAAGCACGCGGCATCAATTCAACGCGCGACCCATGCAGGACGAGCCGCAACGGATGGTTCCCCCCCTGGTGGCCGTACCGGATATGGACTCGTCCTCCGCGAACCCGTGGCGGTGGATTCTGCTGTACGGCCCGCCGCAGGAAATTGTTGACTTCGGGTGTAGAGAAACTCCGCTCCGCGGCATCATGCAATTGAACCGCCTCTTGCAGCAGGCGGCCGAGCCCCGAGCCCTTGACTCCAGATGTGCGCACAACCGGAAGGTAGGAAGCAAATTGAAGCCGGCGTCCCAAGCGCTGCGCGGCCCAGGCCTGCTGCTCCGAGCCTAGCAGGTCGCACTTGTTCAAGGCTATGACGACGGCACGACCGGTATCCAGCGCCAGCGCGGCCAACGCCGCATCCTGCTCCGCCACCCCCTGCGCAGCGTCAATCACCACGATCGCCACCTGCGCGCGCTGCACCGAACGGAGCGCCTGCGCTACGCTAAATTTCTCAAGCGAATCGGGCTCGATTCGACTCTTGCGGCGGATTCCTGCCGTATCGACCAGCGTCATTTCCCGATCCCGGAAAGTGAGTTGCACGTCGATGCTGTCCCGGGTCGTACCAGGCTCGGGCGACACGACCAATCGATCGCTTTGCAGCAGACGGTTGATCAAAGTAGATTTGCCCGCGTTGGGTCGCCCAATCACCGAAACCCGGATTCGGCTTGGGTCTGGATCCGAATCCGCCGACACCGCCTCGGCCGGGATCGCAGAATCTAGCAGCGCCATGACTCCCGAACCCCGCTTTGCGCTGATTCCGAACAATGCGTTCGCGCCAAGTTCGGCGAATTCCGCCACCGCCGCATGCGAGTCGCGCCCATCGACCTTATTGACCGCTACCAGAAGCGGTTTGCCACAGGTGCGCAGGCGCGCATGAAATTCCTGATCGCTGGCAACACAGCCTTCTTGCGCATCGACCACCAATACCAGAATATCCGCCTCTTCGATCGCCTGTTCGGTCTGCCGCAGCAGCCCCCGCTCTATTTCGGTGTGGGCTTCGGTCATACC
Organism: uncultured Chromatiales bacterium; assembly: GCA_964602805.1. Taxonomy (GTDB): domain Bacteria; phylum Pseudomonadota; class Gammaproteobacteria; order Poriferisulfidales; family Poriferisulfidaceae; genus Poriferisulfidus. Next base: position 102,750 of record CAZRSJ010000001.1, read on the forward strand.
ACCGGTGTCGACCACGACGAACGTGCGGCCACCATGATCCGCCAACCGGTAGCGCCGATCCCGGGTGACCCCGGGAACGTCCGCGACCAAAGCGTCCCGACTGCCAGTCAGGCGGTTAAAAAGAGTGGACTTGCCGACATTGGGCCGGCCGAGCAAGGCGACGACGGGAACCATGGCCGAAAACCCGAATCATGATTTGCCCGCGGCTGTTCCCAGCAACGGTACAAATTGGTAGGCCGCAAATTGGCCATTGAGGTGCAGCAGGTAAATTCGATCCAGCCGCACTTGCGGGGGAGCCTGCAGAGGACCGTCAACCTTGTGACGTGCGACGATTTCGCCGTCGGTGATCTGGAACCAGTGCAAATAGCCTTCGAAGTCGACTGCAATGACATGCAGGCCGGTTGGCGCAGGTGCGCTGAGATCCCGGTATGCGAGTTCATCCTGTTCCCAGTGCACGCCACCACTCTTTCGATTCAGCGACCACAGAGTGCTTTGGAGGTCGGTCACGTACATGGCCACTTCATCGACCCCCGGGGCGTGGAGGGCTTTTATTTCTTTCGCCCACAGCAGGTTGCCTTCCACTGTTTCCACCGCACCAACCTGGTTGCTCAGTGCGGCGGCATAAGCCACTCCTTCCACTAGTCGTACCGGCCCGTCTATGTCTACGACTCGTTCCAGTTCGGTTCGGCCGGTTGGAATCGCCAACCGCACCTCCCAGTGCTGCAATCCGCTCTCGGAATCAAATGCGATCAGCCGCCCGTCATCGAATCCGGCTATCAGTCGATCCTCCTGCGCTGCCGGTTCACCTGCACCGCGCAAAGTCAGGCTGGGGCTGCTATGGACATGGCTCCACAGCAAAGTCCCATCCTCGGCATTTAGCACGCTCAGGCGACCATCGTTGCTGCGAACAGCCAAGTAGCCGTCCGGCAAGGCCTTCAAACTCAACACTTCGCTGGGGACGGTCTGCTTCCAAACTTGGGCACCGGTCTCTCGGTTCAAAGCGAACACTTCCTGCCCCCAGGTTCCCACATAGGCTCGATGGTTATCGGCCGCAACACCTGCCAAGATTGTTCCTTCGACACTGGCTTCCCAGATCCTTGCACCCGTCGAGGCATTCAGTGCGACTACTTCGCCATCATTGGCAGCCAGTAGCACATGATCGCGATCAATCCACGGTGCCACGTGGCTGTCCGGGTCGCTGTACTCGGAACCGACCGAATAATCCCACAGCGGGGTCAGCGCAATTCGGTTGATTACCGGCTGCAGCTCGGCAATGCGCGACGGTTCTTTCTCCCAAAGTTCCTTAATGCCACCGAGTGGGTCGATATCGGCACAGGCCGACAGTCCCACCGCACAAGCAAGCAGCAGGACCGTCGAATCAATTGGCTTCACTCTGCTCTCCGAGTTCGGCAAGCTTCAATTCGAGAAATTTGCCACTGTTCCCCTTCTCAAGTGCCTGGATATACTCGTGGCGGGCTTCTTGGGCCCGGCCGGATTGCCGGTATAGATCACCGCGAATCTCGTGCACCAGCCCTTCATAGCCTTCCAGTTGTACCTTCGACAAAACCTCCAACCCTTCTTCCCACTGCTGCTGTGCCGCATACAGTCTCGCAAGGCGCAGTGCTGCCACTGGTGCGATCAGCAGGTCGTCCGAGTTTTCGTATGCCCACCGCAACAGGCGGATCGCTTCTTCCGGCTGCTGGTCTTCCTGGTGCAACCGGGCGGAAATCAGGCTGGCCATCGAGGCGTACACGGTCCCGCCATACTCTTGCCGCAACCGCGTTCCCATTTCGTGGGCCTGCTGCGCCTGTTCACTCTCCAGATGAGCCCGGTACTGCTGGTACAAGACGGCCGCTCCTGTCGCTTCCCGCTCCTGCCAATAGTTCCAGCCCTTATAGCCTCCAACTCCCCCCAGTGCCAGTCCTGCGCCCAGCAATACCCATACGAGATTGGCCTTCCACCAATCCCGAAATTCTTCCAATTGCTGCTGTTCTTCAGGGCTTAAAGCCATGATTGTTATCCGGTCGGGGCAAAGTGTTCAGCGAGAACCGCGGCGATATTATCCAACAAAACCGTCTGTTGCTCTTCCGACTCGCGCAGGAATTTGAGGATGACGCTTTGCTGGCTCAGTTCCTCTGCACCCATAATCAGCACTGCCTGCGCGCCACTTTTGTCGGCCCGGCGCATCTGGGACTTCATGCTTCCCCCTTCCATATTCATCCGGACCCGAAGACCCGGAATCTCCTGTCTCAATCGCATGGCCAACGCGCGCATGCGCGCCGATTCACCCTCTCCCAGAGCGACCAGATAAGCATCCACTACCGCCGTAGCTTCCGCTTCCAGGCATTCGCGGATTCGCTCCAATCCGAGTGCGAATCCAGCCGCCGGAGTAGCTCGCCCCCCCAATTGCTCGACCAGACGGTCATAGCGTCCGCCTCCGCCCAGCGCGGATTGAGCACCCAGACTTTCCTCCACCCATTCGAACACGGTGAAATCATAGTAGTCCAGACCCCGGACCAGTCTCGGATTAAGGGTGTAATCAATTTCGTGGGCATCCAGTATTTCCCTCAAGCCCTCGAAATGAGCCCGGGATTCCTCTCCCAGCAGGTCCTCCAGCCGGGGCGCCTCTTCCAGGAGATCCTGGATGGACTCCGATTTGCTGTCGAGCAGCCGCAACGGGTTGGTCTTGAGCCGCCTGCGATCATCGTCCTCCAGTTGTGACTCGAATCGCGAGAAATAATCCACCAATTGCCCTCGCCAGGCTGCGCGTTCGTCCGGGTTCCCCAAAGTATTCAATACCAATCGGGGAGACAGGCCGAGTCGTTGCCAACCTTGCTGGCCCAACAGGAGAATTTCCGCATCGATGTCCGGCCCGCACATGCCGAAAGTTTCTACCCCGAACTGGTCGAATTGGCGCAGGCGGCCTTTCTGCGGGCGCTCATGCCGGAAAAACGAACCCAAGTACCACAAGCGCTGCTGCCGGTTGGGGATCAGTCCATGTTGGATCGCCGCGCGCACGCAACCCGCCGTCCCCTCTGGTCGCAGACTCAAAGACTCTCCATTGCGGTCTTCAAAGGTATACATCTCTTTTTCGACGATATCGGTCGTCTCTCCGATGGATCGCTGGAACAGCGCGGTAGACTCCACCAATGGGAAGCGGATTTCTTCATATCCGAATCCACATGCCGCGTCGATCCACACTTGCTCGATCCGACGCCGGATCTGAGCTTCGTCCGGTAGGACATCGTGCATCCCGCGCACCGATTGCAGACGACTCATGCCATCGCTCCCGAAGCCGCTGGCTGCGACCCATGCACCGGAATGGCGCGACCAATCCATGGCCTAGGTCCGCGGGATTTCTGAATGTCGCCCGCCAATTGGCCGCAGGCCGCCGCAATGTCATCACCCCGGGGGCGGCGGGTGGTAGCCACAATGCCTTCTTCGCACAGGATCTCGCGGAATTGGCTGCGTACAGGTTCGGGCGATGCAGCATAACCGCTGCCCGGAAAGGCATTGAATGGAATCAGGTTGACCTTGCAGGGCAGGCCACGAAGCCTCTGCGCCAAGGCCTGCGCACATTCAGGATGATCATTGACGCCATCCAGCAGTACGTACTCGATGATGATTTTGTGCTTGCGTGCACGCCCCGCGGCGTAACGCCGGCAAGCCGCCAACAGGTCGTCAATCGGGTAGCGGGCATTGATTGGCATCAGTTGCGTACGCAATACATCATCCGGAGCATGTAGTGATACCGCGAGACTGACGTCGGCGACCTCTCGGAGGCGGTCGATGCCCGGAACCAACCCGGCAGTGCTGACCGTGACTTGACGGCGCCCCAAAGAATAGGCATGGCTGTCCCGAAACAAGTCTGCCGCACCAGCAACCGCATCAAGATTCGCCAGCGGTTCTCCCATGCCCATAAACACGACGTGCGTAACCGGAATGTCCGGCTGCAGACGATGCCGGACTAGCCACAACTGAGAAACGATTTCGTGTGCCGAAAGATTGCGCTCAAACCCACTGCGTGCGGTTCGGCAAAACGTGCAACTGAGTGCACAGCCAGCCTGCGAGGATAGGCACAGGGTGGCACGCCCCCGTGCAGGAATCAGTACCATTTCGATGACGTTGCCACAAGTCAGGCGTAGCAACCATTTGCGCGTCCCGTCCCGGGCACGGCTGGACTCAACGACATCTGGCAATGTGCACTCGGTCCGCCCGCGCAAGGCGGAGCGCACAGTCTGGGGAATCGAATCTAGCCGTTCCGGATCCACTTTCCCATCGCGATGAATCCCACGAATCAGGGATCCTGCGTGAACCGGCGAACAATCCCGGTCCGTCAGCCAGTCCGCCCACTGCTTCCGACTCCACCCGAGTAGGGGAATTTGACCGGGCGCGGAGTTCATCGCGTTCGAGGACAAATCTCCTCGGGACTGAAGAAAAAGTCGATTTCCGTACGTGCGGTATCCGGACCATCCGAGCCGTGTACGGCATTTTCATCAACCCGGGTCGCAAAATCAGCCCGGATTGTCCCAGGTGCAGCCTGAGCCGGATCAGTGGCCCCCATCACTTCTCGGTTGCGTGCAATCGCATTTTCGCCTTCCAGCACCTGCACCATGACGGGGCCGGAGGTCATGAATTCGACCAGATCCGTATAAAACGGGCGCTCCCGGTGCACCGCGTAAAACGCCTCGGCCTGTTCCCGAGAAAGATGCATCATACGGGCAGCAACGACATGCAGTCCCGCTGCCTCGAAACGCTGATAGATAGAGCCAATGTGGTTGTTGCCGACTGCGTCCGGCTTGACGATAGAGAGGGTCTGTTCTACGGCCATGGTCCTTCCTTGACCCGGGATGCCCGGAATCGTGATTAACTTGAGTTTGTATGCAGATAACTGAGCGGATTATTGTAACGAATTCGTTTTGGCTTCACAGTGTGTTCAACAGGATCAGCTTCCGCCCTGCGCCGAAATTCGGCATAAAGAAGGGCCCCGAAAACGGGGCCCCTCGAATACAACGGTGCAACCGTATGGTTACATCATGCCGCCCATGTCGGGTACGCCGTGCGAGTGCGAGTGGGCCGGCTCCTCTTCCTTGGGAAGCTCCGCCACCATGGCTTCAGTCGTAATCATCAGGCTTGCCACCGACGCGGCATTCTGCAATGCCGACCGGGTCACCTTGGCTGGATCCAAGATGCCCATATCCAACATGTCTCCATACTCAGCCGTAGCCGCGTTGTAACCGTAGTTGCCTTCGGCCTTGAGCACATCGGCGATTACGACCGACGGCTCGCGATCCCCGGCATTGGCGACAATCTGGCGCAGGGGCTCGGCCAGCGCATGGTTGAGAATCTCCACACCACGCTGTTGGTCGTTGTTGTCACCCTTGAGTTTCTCAAGCACAGCACGGGTCCGAAGCAATGCAACGCCACCACCTGGCACGATACCTTCCTCGACCGCGGCCCGAGTTGAATGCAGAGCATCCTCGACGCGCGCTTTCTTTTCTTTCATCTCGACTTCCGTCGCGGCCCCGACCTTGATTACAGCCACGCCACCGGCCAACTTGGCCATGCGCTCCTGCAACTTCTCCTTGTCGTAGTCGGAGGTCGTCTCCTCGATCTGCTGGCGGATCTGATCTACGCGCGCCTTGATGTCGGCCGCTTGGCCTGCCCCGTCAATGACGGTTGTGTTCTCTTTGGACAGAGATACACGCTTGGCCGTGCCCAGATCGTCAAGAGTCGCTTTTTCCAGAGACAGGCCCACCTCTTCGGAAATCACGGTGCCGCCGGTCAGAATGGCGATATCCTCGAGCATGGCCTTGCGCCGATCACCGAAACCGGGAGCCTTGACTGCGGCAACCTTGACGATGCCGCGGATGGTGTTGACCACCAGGGTCGCCAGAGCCTCGCCTTCCACGTCTTCGGCAATCACGAGTAGCGAATTGCCCGACTTGGCCACCGACTCCAGTAGCGGGAGGAGCTCCCGGATGTTGGAGATTTTCTTGTCATGCAGCAAGATGAACGGATTCTCGAGGTCCGCCGTCATGCTGTCCTGGTTGTTGATGAAATATGGCGAGAGGTAGCCTCGGTCGAACTGCATCCCCTCGACCACTTCCAGCTCGTTATCCAGCGAGTTACCTTCTTCGACGGTGATGACGCCCTCTTTGCCGACCTTGTCCATTGCATCGGCAATAATCTCGCCGACTGCCGGATCCGAATTGGCCGAAATACTGCCGACCTGAGCGATCTCCTTGCTGTCCGTGCAGGGGCGCGACAGTGCATTCAGTGCTTCCACCACCGCTGTCACTGCCTTATCAATGCCACGCTTGAGATCCATCGGATTCATGCCAGCGGCTACTGCCTTGGCGCCTTCGTGAACGATTGCCTGAGCCAATACAGTCGCCGTAGTCGTTCCATCGCCTGCGACATCCGAGGTCTGCGACGCAACTTCTTTAACCATCTGGGCACCCATGTTTTCGAACTTGTCCTGCAACTCGATCTCCTTGGCGACCGACACGCCGTCCTTGGTGACGGTGGGCGCGCCAAACGATTTATCCAGCACGACGTTACGTCCTTTCGGTCCCAGGGTCGATTTCACGGCGTTGGCCAGCAGATTGACGCCCTTGAGCATTCTCTGCCGGGCGTCCTCGCCGAAATTAACCTCTTTTGCTGCCATTTTCAATTCCTCTTGAGGATTTCTCTGTTAAAAAATTTAGAAATTAGGATTCAATTGTCGGGCGAACGAATCAGTCCTCGATCACAGCCATGATGTCGTCTTCACGCATCACTACCAGTTCATCGCCGTCCAACTTGCATTCGGTTCCAGAGTACTTGCCAAACAGGACATTGTCGCCAACCTTAACACCCATCGCTTGGGTCTCTCCGTTGTCAAGAACCTTCCCGGGACCCACCGCGAGCACTTCGCCGCGTACTGGTTTTTCCGCAGCACTATCCGGGATGACAATACCTCCGGGACTGGTGCGCTCTTCTTCAAGTCGTTTGATCACGACACGGTCATGTAAGGGCCGAAGTTTCATCGAAAACTCCTAATCATTCAATTAATCAATAATTTAAGTAGACTAAGGCGGTGATGAGGATCTGCTCTTTCCCGCCTCTGTCATCCCTCTATATGGGGGGCAAGCAATTATATACAAGAGGCGTGCCCGTTACAATATATAGAGCCCCTTCCCACAGTCATGCACTCTTCTGATTCTCTGGTTATCCGTCGCGCGCTCCTGAGCGTTTCAGACAAGACTGGCATCGTCGACCTTGCCCGGACGCTGGCCGAGAACGGTATTGAACTGATCTCCACTGGCGGCACGGCCGCGATACTTCGCGAAGCGGGCTTGACGATTCGTGAGGTTTCCGAATTGACCGGCTTCCCGGAAATCATGGACGGACGGGTCAAGACTCTCCACCCCAAAGTGCACGGAGCCTTGTTGGCACGAGGTGAACAAGACCTTGATGTCTGCGCCCTGCATGGCATTGAGCCCATTGATCTCCTGGTGGTCAACCTTTACCCATTCGCTCAAACGGTTGCCAAACCAGATTGCGACTTCCAGGAAGCGATCGAGAAAATTGATATCGGCGGTCCTGCCATGTTGCGCGGCGCAGCCAAAAACCATGCACATTGCTGTGTTGTGATTGATCCTTCCGACTATGCCAGCATTGCCGAAATCGTCAGCACCGGAGAGGGTGTTAGCGAAGAGATCCGATTTGATCTTGCCGTCAAGGCCTTTTCGCATGTCGCAGCCTACGATTCCGACATTGCGCATTATCTTGGGTACCAACTTGAACCGGATAATTTTTTCGGGCAGGGCATGCATCTGACTCTGAAACGTCAATCCATGCTGCGCTATGGCGAGAATCCGCATCAACAAGCAGCGCTCTACAGTTTTGAGAATCCTCCACCAGGCTCCCTGACTGCCGCCACGCTTCATCAGGGGCAAGAACTCTCTTACAACAATCTTCTTGATACGGATGCAGCTTGGGAGTGTGTCCAGGCATTCGAAAAACCCGCCTGCGTCATCGTCAAGCACGCCAACCCCTGTGGCGTAGCGGAAGCACGCAATATTGAGGCTGCCTACGAAGGCGCTTACCGTACCGACCCAACTTCGGCATTTGGCGGGATTATCGCGTTCAATCGGATCGTGCCCGGCCCCCTCGCCCAGACCATCATCGAACAGCAATTCGTGGAAGTGTTGATTGCGCCGAGTTTCCGGAAAAATGCACTGCAGGTCCTAGCCAAGAAACCTAAAGTGCGGGTACTTTCCGCAGGTACTCCCCAAGCGGGTAAGCAGTGTGCAACCGTGCGCAGCATCAGTGGCGGGCTACTTGGGCAAACCCCGGATCACGCACTTCTTGACCCTAAGGCGTTACGCATGGTGACCAAACGCTCTCCAACCGAAGACGAACATCAGGATCTTCTGTTTGCCTGGAAAGTTGCCAAGTTCGTCAAGTCCAACGCCATTGTCTACGCACGCGACCGATGCACTGTCGGAGTTGGTGCGGGACAGATGAGCCGGATCTATTCTGCGCGAATCGCTACCATTAAGGCTGCCGACGAGAATCTTTCGCTAGACGGCGCCGTGATGGCTTCAGATGCGTTCTTCCCATTTCGAGATGGGGTTGATGCCGCCCACGAAGCTGGCATTACAGCAGTTATCCAACCGGGCGGCAGCATGAGAGACGATGAAGTCATTGCCGCGGCCGATGAACACGGCATAGCGATGGTGTTCACAGGAATGCGTCATTTCCGGCATTAGGCAGATATGTCAACAGCATACACAGTCTGATTCACAGATTCGTTTACACAGAAGGCAACTCGAAAACTCGCCTAGCTATAAAAAGTCCGACAATTTTTGCCTTTGGAAAACATCTAGATAGAACTGTTTCCATTGCTTGGAAGTGCGCTCCCGTCGTAAGAACATCATCAACAATGGCGATATAGTTGGGAATAGGCGTTAATAGGCTATTGTCTACATCATAACGCTCCTGATATTGTTGAGGAGTAGGCCGTTTTTTTGTTTCGTGAGCGGCTTTGTAACTTCTTTGCTGGATGATGATTTCTCGAATATCCAACGGATGGTCTGGCCTAATGGTATACAACATTTTTGTCAGCCTGTCATCGTAAAGAGGATGTTTTTTAGCTTTCGATGGTGGAATCGGCACAAAAGTCAACTGCTCCAGTTGATTCTGAGTTAGGGCAACTCGAAATGCAGTTGCCACTTGTCTGATTGCTCGTTCTTTATGAGGCCAGTCTGGTGATTTTTTTCGGTCCAATGATTTTTTAAAGTTTAAAATTAAACTATTGGTTTTACTGTAGGCATAACCTTGCTCTGCGGTGTATTCACCAAGAAAATAACAATTGTCAGTGTCTTCCAGATAATAATAATCTGACCGTGTCAGATCATCAATCTTGGTGAAGTGCGGGGGTAAGATGCTTTCGAATATCATCGTAATCTCGAACTCGCAGGGCCCCTTTAGCGGCAAATTTTTCTGGCCAAGTTAGGCGCGAATTGCGAAAGCAACTATTAAGGATGAATAGTTTTCGCTTTTGGCGCAGTGCCGCACGTGCCTGAAATAACGTTCCAGATGTTTCACTGGCCTCGACAATAATAGTTGCCTCCGTGAGTGCGGACATCGTTACATTACGTTCGGGAAAGAAAGTACGGTTATATCGGTAGTCCTGAGACTCATAACGCTGAAGCGGAACCTGGCTGATGACCAGAAAATGCTCTGAGATATAGCGCTGCAACTCAGCATTATCTTTCGGGTAGAAATGCGAAAGTGGAGTACCTATTACTGCGATAGTTTTCCCTCCCCCTTCAATAGCGGTTGTATGGGCCACTTTGTCAATGCCAGCCGCTAACCCAGAAACAATTGTGAATCCGTTTTGTACTAGTTGTTTCACTAGCTTTCGTGCTCGCGCGAGCCCTTCCTTAGTAGGGCGTCTAGTCCCCACTACCGCAACAGAGGGCGATGCTACTAGATCCCACCAACCTTGATAGTACAGAAGTTCGACAGGATATGCTGCGTCTCTCAATTTTTTCGGATATTCTGCTCCACCGTATACACGCACCCCGAAATCATGAATACCGGCCTCTTCAAACTTTTGCTTTACGGAAACTGCACACTCATGAGCTTGCTCTTCCGGTACGAAACTTGATGGAATGCTACCGGGATGACGAGCAAATTCTTCTGCCAACGATTTAAAAGTCGTTTCAGGCCTTGACCATAGCGCTTCATATGCCCCCATCTCATGAAATGGTGAAATGGCTGAAAGCCCATAATTCGCCCTTTCGAGTTCAAGATTAGACATTACACATCTCCCCAATGAACATCATGTTGTCATGACAGTTCATACAATTTAAAAGTTTAGTAGTAGCATCTTTTTGGCAGAGATTCTACCAACTAAAAAGTTTTGAACTTATCGATTGAAAGGTAGCTTGGCCAACATCATCGCCATCCCGCAGGAACCGGTAGCGCCCGAAAACAGAAGGCCTGCCCCAATGAAGCCAGACAATCCGAAAAACCCAGGATGAACCCATACTCCCAAGATGACACCCAGTAAAACCAAGCTGCCCGCCACAATCTGGACTTGGCGCATGATTTCGATCGGGGCCCCGGAATCTGAGGCGATCGGATAACCCGCTTTCTTCCAAGCCATGATGCCTCCCTCCAAGATATACGTCTCGGGGTAGCCAACGGCCGCAAGTTGATCCGCATGAACCTGCGTACGGCGACCGCTTCGGCAATGGAAAATTCCGATTTTCTGATGTGGCTCAGCTTTCAGGCCCGCTTCCAATCCGGTCAGGGGAATCCACCGCGCCTCTGGAATTCTCATCTGGCCGCGCTCCCCAGGGTCCCGAATATCAATCAACTCGGCCCGACCTTCATCTAACCAGCGCCGGGCTTCGCTTACCTTGATTTCTTGAACATCCATCATCCGCCTCCGCGTCATTATTGCGATTGTACACCCGGCCCTTCCTAAAACCCAGACTGATTTCTCTCGGCTCTAACGGTAAGAATTCCGCATGTCTCCCATCCCACATAAACGCTCCATCAACGTTTTATGTTTCGCGCCATCCCTAATGTGCTAACCCGACCCGCATTTCCAATTCCAGTCGGATCCGAAGAAGGTCCCAGCGCGTCCAACCCGCGCATGGCAGCATTACCTGCCGCATAAATCACCCACAACATTCCCAGAGGCAATAGCATGTGCAATGCCATCGTGCCGTAACCGAGCGCGACCCGATCCACTTCCCAGCGCCCGGCATCTCCAAGTTTCATGCCAGGGTACATCGCGTCAATCAACGCATCGTCGAGAAAGTTCGATATTCCGAACATCATTGAGAACAACCGAACGGCCACGATCATGACCATGATTCGAAGGGCCGCCGTCAGGCTGTAGAACGTCAGGAACAGGTACGCTCCCAGCAGCATGTATAGCACCATCAATATCAAACTTTGTGCCATCGGCGCAATGCGCCGCATGATGTGCAACCGGGCGTACAAGCCCAAGGCCTCGGATCCGACGAAAGCCGTCGCGCCGACCGCGGTCGACAACGTGAATGCCGCCAGACTTCCGCTTGCCGCCCAAGCGGCGAGGCCACTGGCAATTCCGGAACCCGCCGCGAATGCTGCCAGACCCGCCAATATCTCGTTGTCTGGTCCACCGATGCCGTAGCGGCGCGGACCATTGAGAATAGTGTTGCGGACCATTTGCTCTTCGATGAAATCCCGGCTGTAGGTTCCTTTCGTGAAATTCGCAATCCCGTCCATGTCTGGCACAAAACGCACGAGAAGCTTCATCAATCCTTCATTCCGGTTGTTGCCGAGCCACCAGTCCCGGCAAACCGGCAACTGGCGGTCTCCCTTCCAGCGTTTGACTTCGGTCCGGGGCCGGGGATAGGAATCGAACGAACAGGGACCCTGCTCCGCGACCGCACTGCACAACGCGTAATAGCCGGGCTTTTCCAAGAAATAGCGATTTCCCGGATACTCGGCGTCTTTGCGCGACACGATTTCTTCTGGAGGCTGGAAAATTTCGTACTTCCGCCAAGCCGGCACGAAACATTGGCTGGCAAAATGGTCGAACTCCTGGCGGATGCCGGGATCCTTGATGAAAGCATGGCGGGTACGGAACGCGAGACCAGAATAATCCTGAAAACACGGTAAATGCCCTAGCACGGCTTGAGTGATGCCGCCACTAATCGACAGCACGACGGCCCAGAACATCGGGATCCTAGGGTGCTCTTCGTGAAAACGCGCCAACCGGGTGGTGTCGTATGTGGTGTCGGTGTCCCCGTACGTATGGGTCGCATCCCCAAGTTGGCAGACCGGCGTGTATTCGATTGAATTTGGTTCGACCTTGACGTAAGGCACCACCATGAAAACGAAGACCACTAGTGCGACCGGAAGGTCTACCCGCATCTGGCTGACGGAGCCACCGCTGTTGGGAAAAATGTTTTCGGTGCTAAGCGGAACGATGAAATTGCGAACGATGACGACCAGGAACGGAATCAGCAGCAGGTTCAGATCATCGGCCAACTCGAACAACAGTTCGTACATGCTCCACCCGAACATGGTCAGGTAGACTTCGATATAACTGAATGTCGGGATTGTCGCGTACATGCCCGTCAATCCAGATTGCGCAACAGCAGCAGGACCTCGTAAGCCACGCATACCGCGACGACAGCGAACATCAACTGGCGTTGCTCAAGAAGAGACAGCGGCATATGCCCGCGTTCGGTTCGTTTTCGGTCGAGCCAGCTGACCAATTGCGGCCAGCGCAGGATCAGGTACAGGTAGGTGGCACCATGCAAGCCGAGATGAAGCCAGAAGCCATAGCGTTCAAGAAATTCCCGCCACCGCGCCAGATACGTTGCCGTGCGATTCAGGTGTTCAGGCGTTGCGGCAGCCAACTGCTGCACGGCATAGATGAGCGCGATACCCAACACGAGGGTGGCTAACAACACCCCCAATATTCGGCGCGACCGGGGACCGGTCATTGGGGGGAATCCCCGGGCAATGGGAACCCACCGTCGATCAGCCGCGAATCAGTATCCTCGGGTGGGGTCAATCGAATCGGCTTGAGAGCATCTCCGAGCATTTCATATTCGATAAAGGTCCGGATCGTTTCGGAAGCCAAGCGATGCGACGCCCGAACTTCGTTCAACACGAAATCCACCTCGCGGTTGACGCGCTCGAATGCCGTGTTCAGAGCCTTGCGGGCCGGAGCCAATGCCGCGACATTGGGTTCCTGGCGCCCTGCCATCAACGCCGCTCGGGCCAGGAACGTCTTTTCCACGATACGCGCGGTCGCCAGTTCCGAAGCCAAACGCTGAATACGCCAGTCTGCGTCCGGACGGGCCTGCAGACCGTCGATCACTTCGCGACGCACTACGAGGTTCCGGCTGGAGATGTCAGCCAGGTCTTCTTCCAGCAATTCCACCGGATCCGTCCTGACCAACCGCTCCAACACTTCTTCGATACGTTTTCGCTCGGGTTCGATCAAGGGCAAAAGACCGTGTCCGGGAACGGTCGGGCTCGGGGCACCGTCCACGAGGCTGATGGCCTGTTCTCCAGCGATGTCGACCAACCAGTTTGCTGCCTCTTCCGGAGTCTTGAACAGGGTCGCGATTTCGGTCGCGCGTTTCGTCTTCTGGCACACGGCCGGCTCACCGTTGAGCAGGCACCATCCGGCGCGGGCGCTGTCGTATACCGGGCGGATCATGTCCTGCCCGACGCCGCCTGCACGCCGACCGCCTACCCAGGCCAGCCCCTTCTCAGGGGCGCTCTCTGCCTCTTCCTGCGCTTCCAGCACATTGCTTTCCTCGTGCGCCTGATGCCCCCACTCCAGCGACTTGGCAATCTTCGTCCAAGCCCCGGCTGGGCCTCGGTCGGCAATGCTTTTCTCCATCTCCTGGCAGGAACCCAATGCCAGCTTGTAGGCTTCGCCCGCACGAATGGTGTAGTACTGCATCAATTGGCAGGCGCCCGGAAACGCCCGGCAGAACAGGCCGCCCGGCAACGCCAAAAGAATCTGCTCCGGCAACGACTTCAGGGTGGTCAACTGGTCTTCCAGACGCTTCAGGATGTCTTGAACCTGAAAACGGAAATCGAATTTCCCGCAACTGTATGTGGCCCCGACCTGAATATCCGGGAGCAGCTTGATGCGCAACGTCTCTCCCGGAGTCGTCGGAACCGCACGCGATCCTCCGAGCGTGTAATACAAGCCCAGTTCCTCGCTGCTTGGCAGTTTGATTTGCGCGTCGGACGCTGCCGGCAGCGCCGACAGCGTCAGGCAGCAAACACAAGCGCGGGTCCAGGAGGTCATGATTTCCGCCCCCGGCACTGATTCCGAATCGACTCGCTGACTCGGTGAACCGCCTCGAGTTCCGAGCAGCCATGCTGACGCATGAGGTTTGCCCGATGAGCCTTTTCGTTCTTTTCCGTCTGGCTCAGGGCCAGCGAAAGAGCAGGCACGACATTGCGGAAAGGTGCGACCAGCTTGCTCGAAAGAACTACGCCTTCCGTGTATTTCCCGGGCTCCTTTTGGGCGGAGAGGATCATTGCCTTTTGCTCTTCGTCGAGCCTGCGGAAACGCCCGATCATTTCCACCTCGTCCCGCTCCATGGCCATGCAGACCCACCATTCCGGCTGGTTCAGCAACTCGCGCGCAGTTTCCGGAACCTGCCGCAGGTTTTGAGTGGCGATCCACAGCCAGGCACCGTATGTGCGCCACATCGCGGAAATCGACAGGATGTAGGGAGAGATCAAAGGATTTTTCAGGAACAGGTGCGCCTCGTCCAAGACCACCACGGTCTGTCGGGCCGAATACTGCTGATCCTGTACCTGGTCGTTGATACGCGACAGCAGCCCGCTCATCGCCACGGCCAGCCATGCTTCATTGCGCCGATGCGCCAATGCGCCCAACTCCACCACCGTCACATCGGACTCGGCCCAGGTTTCGCCTGGGCGGTTGAATATCTGCCCCGCCCGCCCGGTGCAGAATAGTTCGATGGCATTGGCCATACGGCTCAAACTGCGTCGTTGATCCTCGCTCAATCGATCATCTCGCAAACGACCGGATTCAGCCGCCTGATGCATCAAGGTGGACAGGTCTTCAGTCAGTACCGGCTCGTCCGGGTGGTCTGTCGCCGCCTGGGCGACTGTAAGCAGAGACTTCCGAATCAGGTTCAGGTCTTCGCGCACCAGGCGTTGCTCTTCTTTTGGATCTCCTCCCGTAATCATTAGCCTCGCCTGTATCTCCATCTCCCCCAGAAGATCACGTCCGATCTCGGGGTTCATTTCGTCACTTTCGGATGCCCGCCCGGTCTCCAAAAGCAACCGTGCATCAGCGAACGGTGGAATGGAAGTCCGATCCCCATTGACATGGTTGACCGACAGGCCTTTCGACTGAAAGTGTTGCGCGAGAAGGCCAAACGTTGGCAACGCCGTGATCAGATACAGCCGGGGGCGGTGCACGGCGACCGTATGCAGCAGCGTATTGATGAGAAAGGCGGTTTTCCCAGATCCGGTCGGTCCGAATACGAAAAGGTGCGCATTTTTGGCTCGATCCGCCGGATTGAGCGGATCGAACGACAGGGGTTCCGCGCCGCGGTTCCAGGCCAGCAGGCCCGGATGCTGCGTCCCGGTCGAGCGGCCATACACCGGGAGGCATCTCACCATGTGGTCCATGAACCACAGGCGGGAACGGCGGACATAGAAGCGCCGATCCTGAGCCGGATCGAAGTTGAACGGCAAGGCACGAACGTAGGAATCCTGTGCCAAGGGATCGTCCCGGGGAGGGATCAACGCAATGCCGTGCGCCATCAAGGCGGCGGACAGTTCGCGAACCCGTTGCTCCAAGGCAGAGTCGTCCATAGCCGAAACGAACACTCCACTGAACACCGGCAAGATCGGGTTCCCGTCGGATACCTGGTGTACTGCCTCCTCTGCCAAGGTCCGGATCGCCATCGCCTGCGGGTCGTCGCCGACCGCATTGCGCTTGACGCGTGCGACGTGCTCCAGAATTTCGTCCTGCGTGGCAAACACAACAGCCATCATCCAGACTGTTCCTTCCGGCATCTGATCCCATAATGTCTGCTGGCGGCCACCAATCGCTCGCTCCGCAGTCAGGTGGCCAATCCGGGGCTCCCCCAAAATCGCGTTGACCGTGAGAAAGCGGTGCGGTCGGCCATGGAAATACCAGCAACCGTTCTTGGCCGAGGACCACGGAGCACCATGGCGCAGGGCCCGGTGCGCCAAGTCTCCCAGGGCTGTCCCCTTGAGCAGGGTGAGCGGCGTGGCGACCAGCGGCGCCTTGAGGGAATCCGGGGCTTCCCGAGTCGGTCCGAACCAATCCCCAAGCCAATGGCAGAGCGCGTCGCCGTCCAGGGGGATCAAGCGAACGCCCACCTGAGCCAATGAATGGCTCAAACGTTCACACAGGTCGTCCAGATGTTGCCCGTCCGGGATGCTTCCCGGCTCTTCAATGCGCCAGACGCATAGCCGAATATGGCGTACTTTCCCTTTCCATGGCATTTGGCTGGCGGAATCAAAGAAAAACCCACCTTCTTTGCAAGCATCCCCGTAATGTTCGCGCAACACTTCCATCCAGTACTTCGAGTAAACCGAGTCCCGGGCCTCTGGATTGAGATATTCCTCGATCGTTTTGAGGTCATCGCCCAAATGGTGACGGTCATACACGAAGAATTGCGCAATCCAAGGCCGGCTCTGGTTCTGTGGGAATACATCACGCAGCAAGGGCACGAGGCGCTGATGCAAGTCTTCGATGACGCTATCCGGCCTGCCCTCGGTTTGTGCAGGGGATATATCGAACAAACGTCCGACACTGCAGAGATCCTTCATCAGGATCATCCCCGATCCGAGCTCGGCTTTCGGGAACAGCAGGTCTGCAAAGGACTCTGAAGCCCGAATCTCCTGCAACCCCGACCGACTTCCCGCAATCGGCCGCTTGAACTGCGCCCGGGTCAGCGGGCGACAACCCTTTCCGCTCCAGCAACGGGCTTCCGAATCCGGCGCATGTGCCAGATCCGCTGGCAACGCCGGGCGGAGCCCGGCGAGCCAGCGGTCGAACGCATTGCGTCTGCGCTCACTCACCGCAGTCCTGTAACACATCATCCAGGGTCCGAACCAAGCCCTCCCGCAATTCCTGAATGCGAACATAGTAGGAATCGTCTTCGTCACGTTCTCCTTCATCAATCTCCATCCTCATGTCGCCCAGCAGGTTGTCGATCGGTATCAGCGATACGTACAGGCGCTTGGCTACCGGTTGTTCCATGATCCGTTCTAAAGTGACTTTCTTTTTTGATTTTTTCTTTTTGTTTTTGCCCACGATGGTTCCTCCTCAGAAAGTTTTGTGGCCAATGAATTTCCCTTTGCCTGGGGCGCAACATTCGTAGGGACGCCACAGGTTCCAGGCATAACTCCCGTCTTGACTGGTCTTGTCGAACGACCAGTCCCGGGGAGATCCGAAGGTTTCGCAATACGACTGAGTACGCGGGCTGATCATCTGCCAGCGTGCATTGCGCTCGTTGATCGGGGGCAACCAAGCCCACTGATCCTGCCGGCGGCAGCGCCCGGGCTGCGCATGCGATGGTGGCGGACCGGGAATGATACATTCCGACAGCGGAGCCCCTGGCGCACAGCGGGCGGGCTTCGGGCCTGGCGAATGGGAGTCCCATAACCCGCCCGACCGCTCGCAGGATTCGCGATTGGTGGCATCGGGGTTGCCGTGTGTCACCCGGCGATGACCATCGTAGCCAAACGGCACATAGACACGGGCCTGGTTCGGTTGGGTCACGATGTCGGCGGCCCGCTGCACGACGACGGCAGCCGCCTTCGCATCTTCGGTCTGCAACACGAAACCAGAACGCGGAAAGACCGACCCCCATGAATGTCGGGGCCAATCACCGATTTCGCGCAGACCGGGCGTCAAGCTTTCTGGGCGTGTGGATTCCAACCCGCCCCGCCACTCCGCATGATCCAGCGCGGAAATGAAATACGGAAACATCGGCTTGGCCTGCGAACGGCACAGATAGGCCACATTGAAAACCTTCCGCCGTAGCGGGAATGGGTGCCCGACCGCATCGACCTCCTTGAAACGCAGAGAGTGGCCGTCTGCGGTCTCCGTCGAGGGGAACGACCCGCCCTGCAAGAGGTTCTTCAAAACGAACCCCAAAGGTAACAAGGCGCGAAGTTCCTTCCAGGGAGGAGAACCAGTGTGGTCGTATGCCGTGAAGACCAGATCCGGCAAGTAGTGACGCACCCGCGGCGTCGCGTTGATCCGGCAACGCCCGTATTTGCAGTGCAGCCACAGGCACACCCCAACGATCTTCCAATCCAGGCAGTTGGACTGAAGTGAACGCCGCGCCACATCCGCCGTGGTGAAGGTTTCTGCCATGGCCGGGGAAAAACCGGACAAAAGTACGCAGGCCAGAACCGGGAGGCGCATCAATCCGCTCCAGAATCCAGTCCGGCCACTTGGCGCAGGCGGTGGCAAAGCCACAAATACACGTTGCGACCCACACGTCCCCTCAAAGGATGTTGGCCCAGCGCGGCATCATGAGAGCATTCCACCCGAGCCCGGATCTCGGTCGTCAGGCCATCCACGTCGAAGAAACGGCGCGCTAGCAGGCGGTCGAGACCGTGGACCGATACCTGCATGAGCTGCATGTATTTCGCGATCATGATCAGGCATAGCCCAAGGGCCAAAAGATGGAACACGCGAATACTCAGCACGGCGCCCTGCCCACGGTGTATGCAGCAAATCTGATTTGCTGCAGGCGGTTGAGATCACCGTCCAACCCAGCGAGTTTTTGATTCTTTGTGCAAGGGAAAATGTGATTGTTCATGTTCTGTGTTCGCTATATTTCGGAAAAGGTTCAGCGCACGACTTCCAAGACGGGGCCGCGTTCGAATACGTAGAACCAGGTGGCATATCCGGGGACCGGCGCCCCGGCAGCCGTGAGGTGCGGATAGATATAAAGAACCAATCTCGGGTTGGCCAGAACCCTGAAGTCACGACGCAACTGTCGATCCATCTCTGCCGTAAAGAAATCGCGTCCCACCGAGTCGGCCGACATCGGGTGGGTCGCGGGGACCGGTGCTCCAGGGAGCATGGCTTGCCGATACCACTCGCGCACCGTGCCGTCGGCTTCCGGGAGTTCGGCCGGAGAGGCGCAAGCACTAATCCAAACCGCCAAAAGCCACGGTCGAAAAGGGAACCGGGTCGTCATAGATCCTCCGGGTGGGAGAGTGAATGATTGGAATCGCGTCCGTGACATGGATATCCACTTCGCGCCCTGCCGGCACTACGACCGCATCCCAAGTGTCGTTGGTGAATCGCAACAGGTAATCCCCGTAGGTAGAAGCCGCACCTTGGACTGTCTCGCCAAGCAAATAACTGAACGCATCTCCTTCTACATGAGCGGTCTCGGTCCCTGCAGAAGCACTGCGCCGCACCTGTGACTCAGCGAAAGCTCCCCCCATACCGGCCAGGACGCTAGCCAGCAGATGCGTCCCCATGCTCTCGGGAGCGGTGGTGTGAATCTCTCCCTGCAGACAGGGATTGCCGAACTTGTCGGCCAGATAGCCGAAGCCTTCCTGCTCCGGTGCTTTCGCCACATGGAATGTGCCGTCGTCGAATACGTACACCAGGCTGCGGACAGAAGCGCTCGCACAAGACAACACTGCGTCGCCGCGCACAACTCCCCGCCACAGGATGCCGCGTAATCCGGGAAGGCGCATGCCGTTCGCCGTTAGGTTGTCGTCTTTGCTGATCGCCACAAATGGCCACGGATCCTGCACGGCTCCTCCACGCGGGATGCGCCCTACCAGAGCCGTCAAGGACAACCCGGAGAGGATGGCGGGCGGAATATAGAATCTTGGAGATTCACCGACTCCGGCACTTGCGGCCAAATCAGCCGACACCGCTTCCACGTTCTGGCGAAATGCCCCACCACCATCAACCGGCTCCACCCAAACCAAGGACTGAGTGGGTGGGATTTCCACGAAATCAGTCGTTGAGTCGGTCGGAAGATCCTGTGTCAGGGTGTCGAGGTTAAACTCCTCACCACCCTGCACTGAACCGTCTGGCAGGGAGCGAGGCGGCGCGGTCACCAAGCTTTCCTCCTGCCTCCGCGGATACTGCGTCAACTGTTCGACGCGGTGGCCCATCTGGGCAAACGATTCGCCAAGTTCACGAATCTGTACCGCCTGATCCGATATCTTCTGCTCTAAGTGACGCATGCCGGTTGCCACAGCACGGACTTCCTCCGCAGCCTCATCCAATTCCCGGCTGGCGGGAACCGGGACCCCTGATTCGTCGGGAGGCGGGGAAGTGGATAGGAATGTCACCGACGACAGCAGCAACAGGGCCACTCCTGCCAACAATGCGAACAGCGAACGGCGCGTATTCATTGAGTCTGCCCGAATGGAATACGGGAAATCAATACGACCGTGGTGGTATCCCGGATACTTCCGGCCGCTTCAAGGTGGGGATGCACAATAGTGGACGCCACAAACCGGCCGCGGATGTCGCGAGGATCAAGCTCTAAAGGTTCAGGCAAGCGATTCCGGACCGTGACTGCGGTCACGTAATAGGGCTGCACTTCCCATGCGGCATGGGGGATGGACTCGACTGCATCCCCGCATGCGGAGGGATAGGCACCCCGACAGCGGAACAAGGCGATGGGCTGTTCATCGACCGGAGTCTGCCTGATTCCACGAACCGGCTCCTCGCGGTGGTCTGGCACGTACAGCGCCTGAATGGCGTAACGCGCCAGAGCCACGTAATTTGGCGACTTTTCGGGCTGCGGCACCGGTGAATTCTTGGAGCTGCCCAAATCTGCCGCGATGCTCAACGGTTCCGCTGATGCCTGCGGGTCGGTCCGGATAACCAACACTAGCAACCCGGTTTCAGTCTCGAGGTACACGCGCTGCGGAAACAGAGTGTCCCGAGCGGTCAACCAGACATGGGGGCCTGCACTTTCAACAGCCAAATGCTTTTTCAGCGACTCGGACAACCCGACGCGAACTTCCCGTGCACCACTGATCTCGATCCGCCGTTCTTTCCCGACCGGTAGCAGTACCGGAAGCGGGTCGCCGACATAAACCAGAGAAGATACCCCCAGAGCCGGCAGCGACACCAGGCATAGCGACAGTGCAAGAAGTCGTCTCACTTGAGGGTGGACAAGTGGGAGCGCAAACGCTCGGGAGGACGGTGCTGTCGGTTGAGGACCAGACCCCATTCGTTGGTTTCAGGGTCGGAATCCAGCAATACGACTTCCAAGAAATAGCGGACATCAATGTCCTTGTAGAGCTGATTCTCCAGATAGTCCCTCAAGCGAACATCGAGAACAATTCGCCAGGTATCCTTGCCAATCGGCTGCACGGAGGCGTTGCCATAACTTCCCAATACCGGGCTGACGCTACGCTGCCGGTTTCGAAACTGGGCTTCGTGACGCTGGTGTTCCCGCGTTAGCCAATAGCGATAGTCTGGGCTGAGAAACGCTGACAGACGCTGGATATTTTTCAGGTTGTCAAAGGCACCGTTGTCGGTCCAATTATTGATTTGCTGGTGAATGTAGCCGGCAAAGACATACACTTCCCACGGCTGAATCTCTCCACTGCGAAGAGTCGCACCATAGCGCAACTGGGGCGGCAAGCTCAAGCGCTGCGTCCCGGAAGCATGTCACCATCCGGCATACGCCACCAGTTGAGACACGGCCAGAAATAGGAGCCCGACCTGCAATACCCGTACATACCGGCGGCGGTTCAGTTCCTCATCGCGGAAACCGTGAACTGTCACCGTTCTATCCTCCAGAGCCCTTCTCGCCAAACGATGTCTGCCCGTCGTCCGAAATGGCGCGCCAAACTTTGCAAGTACCAGTTAGCCGGGCGGTTTCGCTTAAGGTGTCGCAACACCGTACCGGCGAATAGAACCGTGGCAAAAGCATTCAGTACCAGTACCGGGAGAACCCATAGCAGGGAGCCGACCCACAGACAGAGCGGGCCCGCTATCGCCACGCCCGGAACCATCGACAACCCAATCGTTGCAGTCAGTTCGGTGCCACTGAGCCCCCGGAACATGGGTGGCTCGAAACCGAGAGACGAGGCTGGCTGTGTCATTCGAAATCGGACAAGATCTGTCCGCCCATGTAGCCCATTAGGGCGATGATGATCACCACCAGCAAACCGGTCCCCAGATAAATCCCGAGGCTACCCCAGTCTCCCTTGACGCGCGCCTGGTTGAGCTTCGCAATCAGCCCGCCGCCGTAGCCGAGAAATGCGCCGACGACCAGAAAGCCGAACACCAAGGCCATGCCTGTGATTGCAACAGACTTGATGAATGAAAAAGGATCGGTCGCATCGGCGGCAACACCATCGAAAACAGGCAAATCCAGTGTGTTGACAGCCGTGCCTAGACTCGGATAGGACACCAGAACACAGACCAGGAGAAAGCCGAATTTTTTCATGAGTTCACTCCACAAAAGCGATCAGGGCGACGACCATGCAAAACACCAAGCCCCCCCAAAGGATCCGGGACGCGACATCCCCAACCGCCATGGTTTCATCGCGCAGTTGCCGAAGACTGGAGAGGGCCACCCAAGAAACCCAGAGGGTTACGACCAGTAGACAGGCAGCAGCCGTCACTTCCGCCAGCGTTTCACCTGAAATGCCAGAAGTAACCTCGAATTGGCCCAGCATGGAATCACTCATAAAGCTGGTAGTCTCCGGTGATGTCGAGACGGTCGCGCGGAGCCGTCTCTGTGACTGTCAGGGTGCGTCGCAAACCTGTTATGATCCGGTCAAATTCGTCGGCCAAGCGTGCGTAATCCACCCGCACCCTGGCACGCTCGTCACGGCGGGCGTAGGCGTCATCAATCAAGTGCCGGACCAGTTGTAATTCGTGCAGCAACTGCCCAAGTACCTGTCGCTCGCCGGTATCCGGACGAACCAGATAATCGGGGGTTGGGATCGAAAATGCCGAATGGTCAATCGGCCTCGAACGTGGAGTGCCGCCTGATTCCCGAAACTGCGGAACCGGAACCGCGTGATGCAGCATCTCGCATCCCGTCACCAGCAATGCTACGGTCGTGCCAATCAGCCATTCAGCATGTCTCATTTGCCACCTCCTGGGCGGGAAGCGGGCCGTCCTAAGGCTGGACGGCCCTACGGCCCCCCATCCTTGGGGGTTGATACCGCCCACGCAGTCTCCAACACCTATTTCCAAAAATCAAGGATAAATGGTCGGAATTTTTAGACCATTTTTTTTACTACATAAAATGTTGATAATAAATATATTTCGTTATAAAAATTTGCGAAATGTAAAGTCTTTTTAATTATGTAAAGTTATGGGGTTTTTTTGTCTGAAAATCTTGCCAATTCTTTACGATAGAGTTGTTCAAACTCCATCGTTCGCCGATAAAAGTCGAGCATGAAGCGAGCGTTTTCTTTTGCGAACCGCCGCCGTTGTTCTGAGTCGTCCGTGTAAATACCCAGAACTTCGTAAGGAGTCATTTCGGCCAGAGGCTTGCCGACCAAAGCACGCCACGTCTGATACCGCTGCCATTCCTCCTCACTCAATCCCAGCCAACTGTGCGCATGCAACTCGGTCTCCTGCCACTGGCTTGACTCTTCTCGCGCCGCCTGAACGTCGTAGACCAGACAGGCTATTGCTCCGGTCAAAATTGCGGGCGCGACCAGCCACGCGGCTCTCCGATACCACACTTTATTCATGTCATTGCACCCCCAAAACGTGTTCCTTCATGCCATCGCTGACGTGCAATTTCCGGCCGTCGCGATCAATGACATGGATTCTCCACCCTAACCGCGATTCTCCTTCCCGTACCGGCATAATCTGCCCTTCATGCTCAAGCAGCGCGTAGATCTGGCCGTGCCATATCTCGATTCCACGAAAAACAAACATCGGCTCCATGGAAGGCTCAAGTGCCTCATCTTCTAGAGTGTTCAGCAACCGGTTTATCCCGCTCTCGATCAAGTGTAATCTTTGGTTCAGATCTGCCAACCTCGAGGATTGCATTTTGATCTTGTCGCCCAATTCTTCTTTCCATTCTTCGATCGACTCTGTCTGCATTAGCCAACTTTCCTTCAGTTCCTCACGGTTACGGTGAATTTGCTGGTCGAGGTGACGGTTCAAGGCCTGCGCCAGAGATTCCGACAACTGCTCCACATCAATTTCCGGAGCAACATTCACCGCAGGAACAAGCTCTTCCGGATGCGACGAACGAACGCCTAGACTGGACAATGGAAGGGTTTCGCCAAGGCTTCGCGCCACGCCGTAGACGGAAGCCACCAATAGCAAAAGGAGCAATCCACTCACCAGCCACACCCACCGACGTATTCCAAGCGTTTCTTTGGAATTCATCAATTTTTCCTCAAAAGAATTACGAAGAGTTCGGTTCTACCCCAAAACCCTTGAGAAATGTGCAAAAAATGGTCGGATTTTTTAGACCATTTTTTCTTCTTATATATCAAATATTTATAGACAAGTTTTTCAGCCGCCTTGACTTGAATTTGCTTATTTCTTCTCTTTTAGTCTCCGAGTTCGACCCCGCGCGGAAAATCAGTGCCTTTCCAGCCAGATCAAGGTCGCCATGCGGCCAGTTGTTCGGTCCCGACGGTGCGAATAAAAAAGTCGTTCATCCCGAAAAGTGCACCAACTCCCACCGAAACAGTCCACAACCCCAGCCTGCTCCAGTTGCCATGCGGCGGCAGAGGCCAGATCCAACAACCAGTGCCCCGTCCGATCGGACGGACGCAATGCTGCCGATGAAAGTGCTTCGCCCAACGCCTCCCTCACCGGTTCATCCACTTCGTAGAATTCCGCGCTAATGGCCGGACCCAGCCATGCCAAGAGGTCCGCTGGTGATCCAGGATAGGCACGAACCGTCGCTTCCAAAACATTCGCGGCGATACCTTTCCAGCCGGCATGCGTAGCAGCCACCCAGTCTCCCTTACGGGAACACAGCAGGACCGGCAGGCAATCTGCCGTCTGCACGACGCAAACCGGCCCCGCAGATGTTGTGTGGCTTGCATCCGCCGAAGCAGTTTCGGACATGGTCCGTGCTTCCCGAACTCCGGCACCATGTTGCTGATTGAGCCAATAGGGTTCGCTCGGCAACTGAAGAGCCTGCATCAAGATTTTTCGATTTTCTACAACATCTTCAGGTCGATCACCCACATGCGTGGCCAGATTCAACCCGGCATAGACACCGCGGCTGATGCCCCCAACTCGAGTGCTCGCGACCGCTCGCACATGGCTTGGGACCGGCCAATCGGGATAGACAAACTCCAATTCAGTCACAGCTTTCTTCCAGTTCCACCAACAAATCCCGAAAATCTTCGGGCAAATCAACTTCCCAGTCGTATAGCGTCCTATGAGACGGGTGCTGAAGTTGAAGGCTGCAGGCATGCAATGCCTGCCGTCCGAACCCCCGGACTGCATCACGCACGGAAGCGGACGCTCCAGCTGGGCTTCGTGCACGACCGCCATAAACAGGATCCCCGACTACTGGATACCCTAGGTGAGCTAGATGTACCCGAATCTGGTGCGTGCGTCCGGTCTCGAGCTGAACATTGAGAAGAGTCAAGCCACTGAATTTTCGATACACCCGATAATGCGTTATGGCTTCTCTGCCGCCCGCGCGTACACACATGCGCTGGCGTTGACGAGGATGCCGTCCAATCGGCTCCTCAATGGTTCCGCCTGCGACTAAATCGCCTTGGACCAAGGCCTGATACCGTCGTCGGATTTCACGTGCTTGAAGTTGTCGGGTCAATGCCGTACAGGATTCTGGATTATGCGCTACCGCCACAAGTCCGGTCGTGTCCCGATCCAGCCGATGCACAATCCCCGCTCGCGGTACTTTGGCGGTGGCTGGAAAGTGGTACAAGAGAGCGTTCTGGACCGTCCCGTCCGGATGCCCAGGAGCCGGGTGCATGACTTGCCCGGCCGCCTTGTTCAAGATGATCAGGTCTTCGTCGGCATAAACAACAGCCAATGGCAGATCCTGTGGCTCGCACTGTGAGGATGCTGGAGCCTGCGGCCAGACCTCGATCCGTTCGCAACCTTGCACCGGATCTCGGGGGCGAGCAGTTTCTCCTTCTATCAATACGCGCCCTGCCCGAATCCAATCCTGAAGCTGTCGGCGGGAAAACTGTTCGAGCATCTGCGCCAACGCGACGTCCAGGCGCTTTCCAGCCAAGTCCTCCGGTACTTCCCGAACCAGCGGCAAATCGTCCAATTGCTTAAACCGACCGATATAAAAGGCTCATACTATCACTGCGTTATATAATTCATGGGCTCTTCCGAGCCCTTGCCATGCGCCTTTTCCTCACTGGCCTTTTCCTCGTATCGTCGCTACTAATAGTGACCGGTTGCGGGTTGTTACCGGATGCTCCAGAAACCGAGTACGAGGGCAAATCCGCGGCGCAGTTGTACGCCATGGGCCTCTCCTACCGCCGCGGAGGCGATTTCACCAAGGCAATCGAAACTTTCGAGTACCTGGAATCCGGGTATCCCTTCGACCCTTACGCCCAGCAGGGCTTGCTGGAAATGGCGTATTCGCAATATCGACAAGAAGAGTACACCGAGGCCATCGTCGTGCTGGATCGCTTCATCGAACAGAATCCGCTACACACGCATAGCGCCTACGCGCATTACATGCGTGGCGTCACCTATCTGGATTATGGTCGGACCCTGCTGCACTACGTTCTTCCCTACATCCGGCATAACAAGGACCCGACTCCGTGGCTGCTCGCGTTCACGAATTTCTCATTGGTCGTAACGAAGTACCCAGAATCGCGATACGCGGTGGACGCTCGCCAGCACACTATCTTCCTCCGCAACCTGCTGGCGCGTTATGAATTGCACGTTGCGGATTTTTATCTGCGTCGCAAAGCTTATGTTGCGGTTGTCAACCGGAGCAAGCAGGCGCTAGCCCGCTATCACGGTGCGCCGAATATGGATGACATGTTGTGGTACCTGGAACAGGGATACCGGCACATGGAAATGCACCAGCTTGCAGATGATGCACGAAGCGTCCGGGATCTCAACTTCCCGGACTATGAAGCCCGCAAGGCAGATGAGGAAAAAGAACCGACCTGGCTGTCGGAAACGGGCGAGTGGCTCAGCGACACGGTTGACAGTGCCGCCATCATGGTCGGGTTTGACATTGAGGAATTCCCACCGCCCGACTTCAGCGGCAAGTACCAGAGGGTTGTACTCAACCTTGGCGAGGCCGAGGAGTTTGTTGCTTCGCATGAACCGGACAAAGTCGTGGTCAGCGAGGTCCCAAGCGGCCATATCCCGACTTCGGATATTGATTCTGAGGATCTTTGGTACCAGCTGCGGCAACTACTCAGCCTATCGGACGACGAGGAATTGCCAGGCACCTCAGGCGATACTCCGGAGCCTGTTGTCAGTTCAGAGACTCCTGAAACGCCAGCGGAAGAAAGCACGCCGACCCCGGCGCCATCGAACTGATCCAGCCTATCAGGCTTTGTATCCGGACGTGATGGGGTAGCGCCGATCCCTTCCAAATGCCCGCTCTGTCGTCTTCACTCCCGGCGGCGCCTGTCGACGTTTGTACTCGCTCTTGAGCACCCGGGCAACCACATCGTGAACGAGGTCAGAATCAAATCCCTGCGCGACAATCTCCGAAGGCGAGCGATCTTCCTCAATAAACAGGCGCAGCACGGCGTCTAGCACGGCGTAGTCCGGCAGTGAATCAGAGTCTTTCTGATCCGGCTTCAGTTCCGCTGACGGCGGCCGAGTGAGGGTTCGCTCTGGAATGATTTCCTGGTCACGATTACGGTGGCGGGCCAGTTGGTAGACCCGGGTCTTGAAGATGTCCTTGAGTGGCGCAAATCCCCCTGCCATATCACCGTACAGGGTCGCATAGCCGACTGCCATCTCGCTTTTGTTTCCAGTTGTCAGGAGTAGTTTGCCGCTGTGGTTCGAGCAGGCCATCAGCAGCAAGCCGCGGATACGTGCCTGCAAGTTCTGACAAACCAGGTCGTCCTGTTCGGCTTCCGGTCCCAAGGTTTCAAGCATGGACTGGAATGCAGGCTCAATTGACAGATTCAGAAACGAAACGCCTAAGCGCTCGCACAACAGCACAGCGTCCTCAATACTGGCTTCCGATGTGTACCGCGAGGGCATCAGTACCGCTTCCAGCCGTTCTACTCCCAAAGCATCTGCTGCAATAACCAGCGTCAAGGCCGAATCGATTCCACCAGACAAGCCCACCAGTGCACCGGGAGTACGGTGCTTGTCCACATAGTCGCGCACGCCCAGTACCAGCGCCTGGTATAGGGTCGCATCTTCATCCAGGTCTTCGACATCCTGCCGGGAACTGGTCCAACCCGAATCTTCGGGCGTTAGTTCCAGTTCGGCCTCGACGAACGAAGGAAGTTGCGCGATCCGCTGTCCGGAAGCATCCAGGACAAAACTTGCACCGTCGAAAACCAACTCGTCCTGCCCGCCGACTTGATTGACGTACCAGACCGGGCAACCGGTTTCTAGCGCGCGTGCGCGTGCGACTTCCAGGCGCTTGGACGCCTTGCGCAGATCGAACGGGGAAGCGTTCAGGCAGACCAGAACTTCGGCTCCGGCCGCCGCCAGGTCTGCCGCCGGTTCCGGCTGCCACAAATCCTCGCAGATCAGCAACCCCAACCGTTGCCCGGCCTCGATGACGAAGGGCTTTGAACCCGGAACGAAGTAGCGCTGCTCGTCAAAGACATCGTAATGCGGTAGAAGCTTCTTGTACGCGAAACCCACCTGTCGGCCCTGGTGCAGAACGCAGGCCGCGTTGTACAAGGCACCGTTTTCACGCACGGGGGCTCCCACGATCATCCAGTGTTCACCAACCTGATGCGCCAATTCTTCCAAGGAAAAAGCGACCTGGTCGATGAAATCATCCCGCAGCAGCAGATCTTCCGGAGGATAGCCGCACAACGCAAGTTCCGGAAAGACCCAGATCGAAGGTTCTTCCTGAGTTTCCAGCCACGCTTGGATGCGGGCCCGGTTGCCATCGATGTCGCCGACCAGCGGGTTGAACTGGACAAGTCGCGCGGGTGGGAGAGTGGCCATAAAAATATGCAAAATACCCCAATTAATTGTATGCCGCTGGAACCAACCGCAGCAGTCGCCCGTCCGCATCGTCCGTCAACAAGTAAATTAGGCCATCCTCCAGCACTCGAATGTCACGAATTCGGTGGTCTTGGGGCTCCGGCAGAACCTGCTCGTGCACTCCGCCGTCCTGCTTTAGTCGCAGCCGGTATACGCTGCGGAACTTCAGCGCGCCAACCAGCATCTGCCCGCGCCATGCGGCGAAAGCTTCCCCGTTGTAGACCGCGAACCCTGAAGGGGCAATTGACGGTGTCCAGTGCCACACAGGCGGCTCGATGCCCGGCGCATGCGTCTGTTCGCTGATGAGTCCACCGGTGTACTCGCGTCCATGCGTCACCCGGGGCCAGCCGTAATTGGCCCCCGCCTGAATCCGGTTCAATTCATCCCCGCCCTTGGGCCCATGTTCGTGCAACCAGAGTTTGCCGTCGAAAGGGTTCCACGCTAATCCCTGCGGATTGCGGTGGCCGTAAGAGTACACCTCCGGCAGGACATCGACGTTCCCGACAAACGGATTGTCCTCCGGAATCCTCCCATCCGCGTGTAAGCGAATCAGTTTGCCCCAATGGCTGCTTAGTTCTTGCGCATTCTTGCGCTCACCCCGGTCTCCCACGGCCAAGAACAGGTATCCGTCGGCATCGAATGCCAACCGGCCTGCAAAATGCCAAGTCAATCCTCCGCATGGATGCGCTTCGAACAGCATCTGACCATCCTCAAGGCGATAGTCCTGCAAGCGATAGCGACTCAGCACCGTGGCAAAACCCGTAGCACAGACCTTGCTGTAACTAAGGTAGATCCAACGGTTGTCCGCTCGCCCGTATTCCGGGTGCAAAACCACATCCAGAAGTCCTCCTTGCCCAACCCAGTCCACTTCCGGCACGCCTTCGATGGAGTGACGGCTTGAAAAGTCAGCACTCAGGTGCAGCAGGCGTCCAGGCTTTTCCGTAACCAGCAAGGAACCGTCCGGCAACTGTGCCAAGCTCCAGGGGTACTCCAGCCCCTCTTGCAGCACCTCCACACGGTACGCTATATCATCCGACTCCGCCATCACCTCCGGCGTAAAAAAGCTCCCCACGAGCATGAGTATCGCGCCAAAAAACGGTGGCAATAATCCTCCCGGAACTACAAGGCGGAAGAAGCCTCTCCCTCGGGCACAGGCTCCCAACTTCCGGCAACGTGAAACCTTCACCGCCCCACTCTCCTCACGGAGGAATCGCAATTCACTAACCCCCTACAATACACCACAAGTATTCGGTCACATCAATGCCGCATTCCGAAGTTTTCTGGCTCTGCACCGCATTCGTGGCCGGAACTGTCGCAGGCAGTTTTCTGAACGTGCTGGTACACCGCCTCCCCATCATGGCGCGTGGAGAGGACCCCGAATTGACCCTGTGGTTTCCACGTTCACGCTGCCCCCATTGCTGCCAAACGATCCGCTTACGTCACCTGGTCCCAATCCTCAGCTATCTTGCCCTGCGGGGCCGGTGTGCCTTCTGTAGAACCTCTATCTCTTTGCGATATCCCGTCCTAGAGCTAACGGCGGGATTACTTGCAATCGGTGTGGTCACTAACACGGACAGTCTGCTCGAAGCCGGTGCCTACGCCGTACTGGGCTGGGGGCTTCTGGCGCTTGCCCTCATCGACTGGCAGGCGCAACTGTTACCGGACTTGCTTGTCTACCCGCTCCTATGGCTGGGACTGCTGGTGAATACATCCGGGTTGTTCGCGCCGCTGCATGAGGCAGTCATCGGAGCCGTTGCAGGCTATCTGTCGTTGTGGCTTCTGAACCACCTGTTCTACTTCTTGAGGAAAGAACCCGGCATGGGTTATGGTGATTTCAAGATGTTTGCCGTATGCGGAGCTTGGCTGGGCTGGATGATGCTGCCTTGGGCCGCTCTTGTCGCTTCGATACTGACACTCCTGCTGTGGCTTGTCCGACGCATGTGGAACCACGCCGAACGTGCTCTGCCTTTCGGCCCTGCCTTGGCATTGGCGTTGTTCGGGCTTTTAATCTGGCGAGATTCCGCCCGGTCGCTAATTGGCGGATCCGGGTTTTGAGGAAGAGCACGTGATCAAGATCGGCATGACGGGGGGCATCGCCTGCGGCAAGTCGCAGGCCGCCCGGTACTTCGAAGAGCGAGGCGCCCCGGTCATCGATGCCGACGAAGTGGTGCGCGAACTGACGGCCCCAGGTGGCCCATTCCTTGAAGCCATCGTCGAACGGGCCGGTTCGGACGTGCTGGAAAGCGATGGTAGCCTGGACCGAACACTGCTGCGAACGCGTCTTTTCCTTGACTCGGCCCTGCGCCGTGATCTTGAAGCCTTGTTGCATCCCCCTGTGCGGGCTGCCATCCGCAATTGGTTCACACAGCAGGAAAAACCTTATGCCATCGCGACAGTCCCCTTGCTGATCGAGGCTGGCTGGCAGGACGACATGGACCGAATCTTGGTCGTGAATTGCCCCGAGGACCTACAGCGCCAGCGGCTGCGGAAACGCTTCCCGAAAATGGATAATAAGCAAGCCGATGCCATCCTGGCAACTCAACTGTCGGCGGACGAGCGTCTGCGACACGCCGACGACATAATCGAGAATGCAGGAAGCATGGACGCCCTGGCCGAGGCCGTGGACGAGTTGCACCAAAAATATCTGGCGGCATGAACGAAGCTTCCCCCACCATAATCTACGAGCAGGCCGTCAACGAACGCATGCGCACGTTCTTGCGGATCGACTTCCTGGCGCGGCAGTTCGAGTATCACCATGCCCAGCCCTCGCTGTGGGGAACCCGGGCCACGGTCGCTACTCTTCTGGAATTCGTCAGCCTGATCAGTCGACACAACATCAAGATCGAACTGATACGGGAGCTGGATCAGCGGTTGGCCTGGCTGGAGATGCTGAGTTCGTCCGACAATGCAGACCTGGACCTCCTGAAGGAAATTATCGAACTGCACCAGAACCTGCGCAACGATGCGCATGACCTTCAGTATCCGGTGCACCAGCATCTGACTCAGCATGACATGCTCAACACGATCAGCCAGCGCATTCGCATGCCCGGCTGTACCAGCGAAACCGACATCCCGCTGTACCACAACTGGCTGGCCAGCCAGCGAGCCGACCATGCCACCCAGTTGAAGCAATGGTACGAGCCATTCGCGCCGATTATTCAGATCGCGCGAACCGTATTGGAAATGGTTCGAAACAGCGCCACATTCATCCCCGAAACCGCCAAGGACGGTTGGTTCGAACAGGGACTGGATCCCGGTCGAATCCACCAAATGATCCGGATTCGGATGCCTGCGGAGTCAGAATTCTATCCGGAAATCAGTATCGGAAAACGTTCTTTCAGCATCGTGTTCCGCGAGGACGGCGATCTGGACCAGCGACCCGCCCAGACCGACCAAGAAGTCAAGTTCGAGTTGGCCTGCTGCCTGTTCTAGGGCGCCATCAGGCTCCGGAGTATCAGACTGAACCCAGGCTCCGGGAATCGCCGAGCCAGCGTTCCATGATTGATTCCACTGCCTCCGGATCTTTCCGGATGAAGTCCTGGGCAATCCGCTGCACCCGTTTCAGCTGTTGCTCATCTCGGGAAAGATCCGCCACCCGGAACACCATTTCTCCCGCCTGGCGGACTCCGAGCAACTGGCCCGGCCCGCGTAATTTCAAGTCCCGTTGCGCAATTTCAAACCCGTCGGTTGTCTCCCGCATGATCTGGATACGGGTTCGGGCATTTTCCGACAGCGGCGACTTGTACAGCAACACACAACTGCTCTGCTCGGAGCTACGCCCGACCCGACCGCGGAGTTGGTGTAATTGCGCAAGCCCCAAGCGCTCTGCATTCTCGACTACCATCAGTGAAGCATTCGGGACATCAACGCCCACCTCAATGACCGTGGTCGCCACCAGAAGTTGAACCTCTCCATTCTTGAAACGCTGCATGACTTGGTCCTTGTCCGGCGCCTTCATCCGTCCGTGCACCAGGCCCACCTCAAGCTCAGGTAACGCCTGACAGAGCCGCTGCCAAGTGCTCTCCGCGGCCTCGCATTGCAACGCCTCGGATTCTTCCACCAGCGTGCAAACCCAGTACGCCTGCCGCCCCTCTCGGCAAGCCTCCCGAATCCGTTCCATCAGTTCTTCCCGCCGGTCTTCCGCCATGACAGCCGTCTTGACCGGTTTTCGTCCCGGGGGCATTTCATCCAGGATCGAAGCGTCCAGGTCGGCATAGAACGTCATGGCCAGGCTGCGTGGAATCGGGGTGGCCGTCATGATCAGTTGGTGGGGGTGCGTCTCTTCCCCCTCGCCCTTGCGCCGCAAGGCCAAACGCTGGTGAACCCCGAACCGGTGCTGTTCGTCGATGATCAGCAATCCCAGCCGGTCGAAGCTTACGTCTTCCTGAATCAAGGCGTGCGTCCCAATCACGATGCGGGCCTGATGGCTCCGGATGCGCGCCTTCTCCTCCGCTCTCTGCTTGCTTGTCTGGCTGCTCGATAGGAATGCCACCGGGATGTTCAGCGGAAACAGCCACTCCCAAAAACTTCGGTAGTGCTGTTCCGCCAGTAACTCGGTCGGAGCCATTACCGCCACTTGCGCATCCGAGGCAGTAACACACAAGGCGGCAACCAGCGCAACGATGGTCTTGCCGGATCCCACATCACCCTGCAACAGGCGCATCATGGGATGGTTGCGAGCTAGATCCTGCCGAATCTCCTCGATGACCCGCTCCTGTGCCTGGGTCAGGCGAAAAGGCAGGCGTTCCAAGAACTGGCTAATTAATTCGTCGCCTTCCGGGAATGAATCCGCCTGCCGCTGCTCGGCCCGATCGCGCAGACGGATGAAACTCAAATGGTATGCGGCCAACTCTTCCACGATCAGCCGTTGCCGGGCCGGGTCGGATTCCGAAAGCAGAGTCTCCATACCCAGTCCCACCTCCGGTTCGTGGAGGCGGCGAAGCGCTTCGGTGAAACCGGGCAGACCCTGCTTCCTGAACAGGTCTTCCCAAACCGGATGCTCGAGTTGTGCCGGATGGGCTTCGGCCCACTCCAACGCACGGCGAATCAGCTTGCGCAGGGAAATCTGCGCGAGCCCCTCCGTCGCCGGATACACCGGGGTCAGGCTGGTGGCAGTGTGCTCGGAAGTATCAGCCGAGACAAGTTCGTATTCCGGGTGAAACATCCGGAACGTGCGGCGCCATAGCTTGACTTCTCCAAAGCAGCGCACCCGCGTGCCCGGAACCAGTTGTTCCTGCTGAAACGGACTAAAGCGCATGAAACACAGTTCCAGCGTACCGGAAGAATCGTCAGCCAACTTGACCCGAAGCCTGCGTCCCCTGTAGAACTCCACACGGGCATCCTGCACGATGCCCTCGACCATGCAGCGAACGTTCGGACGCAATGCGTCCAAGGAGATCACTTGGGTTCGGTCTTCGTAGGCCCGAGGCAGGTGCAACAACAGGTGATCGATTCGGAAGATACCGAGACGGGCAAGTTTTTCGCACACCCGGGGACCAACGCCGGGCAGTGCGCGAAGTGCCGCCTCTGCCGGATCGGAAGCAGGTGAATCAGTCCGGGTCATCCGGGCCGGTGTCAGCTACTTAGATTCAGGATCGCATCCATCTCGACCGCCGCGCCCTTCGGGAGCGCTGCCACGCCCACCGCTGCGCGCGCCGGATACGGCTCTGAGAAATACTCGGCCATCACTTCGTTAACCAGCGGAAAATGATTCAGGTCGGTCAGGTACACCGTCAACTTGATGCAGTTCGCCAGACTGCCGCCGCTGGCACCGGCGACCGCGCTGAGATTGTCGAACACCCTGCGGATTTGCGTCTGCATGTCTCCTTCGACCATTTGCATGGTCTGGGGATCCAGGGGAATCTGGCCGGACAGGAACACCCAGTCCCCGCTGCGGACGGCTTGGGAATAAGTGCCGATGGCGTCAGGCGCATCGGGCGTGTGGACAGGTTTGACGGGCATGTGCGAAGAAAATGGCGGATGCGCCAGAATTATACGCAAGAAGCAATCCGCGATTTTCTTCAGACGCCTACAGTTTGACGATCAAGGCGACCGCACCCACGATAAGGCCAGACATCATCAACATCCGCACCGTCAGGCGCGTTTCAAGGGTTGCCAGTTCGGTTTTAGTTGGGTAGTTTTCTAGCGCGGTCTTTAATTCAGCTTTCAGTTCAGCCTTGGTCGGAAAGTCCTTTAAGGCGGCCTCCAAGTCGGCTTTCGTCACCATGTTCTGAGAAATAACATTGAATGCAGAGACGGCCGCCTCGGCCTGCGGTTCAGAAAACCCGCCTTTCTTCAGGTCGCGTGCCACTTGGAGGGTATCGAACATGGGATGTTCCTTGGATTCCCGGACGCCCGAGCACTTGGAAGCCTGGGCAGATGTGGTCGGGAGTTCAGGTGTGGCTTCCTCCGGGATTCGATGGGCTTGGGTCACAATGATAGCACCTCAGAAATGAAATGGAAAAGTGCTGTTGTAACCGAACCCTTCCTTCATTGCAAGGAAAAATGGTCGGTTTTTTTAGACCATTTTTTTGCTTTATAACTTATTGATAGATAAGGGGCTTATATGTAAAACCCCAGAAAATGTAAAGTGTTCTGAATTATGTAAAGTTTAGTACAACGAACCTGCCTAGACTGCTGCTATCAGCCTCTCCTACTCGCCCCTAGCCCGACAGGCGCACGACCTTGCGCACGTCCGGCAGCCGTCGGACCGCCTTGATGATCGCGGCCAGATGAATCCGGTCGCGGACGTTCAGGATGAATCCCATATTGATATGGGCGGATCCCTTCGCCTCTTCCAGGTTGACCCCCTCGATATTGCAGCCTTCTTCGGCAATGGCGGCGGCAATACGAGCCAAGAGCCCGCGGCGGTTCTTGGTGGAGACCCGAATCGAGACCGGATATTCGCCGTCCACCGTTTCCGCCCATTCACAGGGAATCCACTGTTCCGGAGATTTGCGAAACCGTTTCAGGTTGGGGCAGTTGCTCCGGTGGATGACCAGCCCGTGTCCAGCCGACGCGATGCCGGTGACCGTGTCGCCCGGAATCGGCCGGCAGCACTTGGCGAACGTGACTGCCATGCCTTCCGTACCCTGCAACGCGACCGGCTGGTCCTGCTTCCGCCTCAGCATGCGATCCAACCAACTGGCCGAACTGCGAGGCAACGCCTCTGCCCCCATCAATTGATGTGCCACGATCGGTGCCATCAGGCGGCCTAACCCGATGTCTCGAAACAACTGTTGTGCATTCTCCACCTTCATGGCTTCCAGAGTCTTCGAGACCTGCTCGCCCGGCAGATCCGTAAAAGTCTTCCCGGATCGGGCCAGCGCCTTGTCCAGCAATCGCATGCCCAATTCCTCCGCCTGTTCCTCTTTCAGACCTTTCAGGTACTGGCGGATGGACGAGCGAGCCTTGGCAGTCACTACGAAGTCCAGCCAAGCCGGAGAAGGTTTGCCATGCGAAGCCGTCAGGATCTCGACCGTCTGGCCGCTACTCAGTTCCGTGCTCAGGGGAGAGGCGATGCGATCGATTTTGACCCCAACGCAGGCATTGCCAACGCCGGAATGAATCGCATATGCGAAGTCCAGCGCAGTGGAGCCCTGCGGCAAGCGAAGAATGTCCCCCGCCGGCGTAAACACGTAGACCTCGTGCGGGAAGAGATCCACTTTGACGTGCTCCAGAAACTCTACGGAATCCGGAGCAAGACGCCGGATGTCCAAAATATTCTGCATCCAGGTCTTGGCGTGCGCCGGCAAGTAGAGGCTCGCACCGGACTTGTAGTTCCAGTGCGCCGCAACTCCTCCCTCGGCCACCAGTTCCATTTCCTGCGTACGGATCTGGATTTCCAGCGGCACCGCGTCCGGGCCCTGCAGAGCAGTGTGCAGCGATTGGTAGCCATTGGCCTTCGGGATTGCGATGTAATCCTTGAATTTGCCCGGCAGCGGCTTGTACAGGCTATGGACGACTCCCAGCACCCGGTAGCACTGATCCGCCGTGTCCACGATCACCCGGAACCCGTAGACATCGAAGACCTCGTTGAACGACAGGTGCTTGTCCTGCATCTTGCGATAGACGCTGTAGACGCTTTTCTCCCGCCCCTCGATCTGCGCCTTGATACCGCGCTCCTCAATATGCTGAATCAGGTTTTCGCGGACCTTCTCGACCCGGTCGTGCTGGCGCCCCCGGTGCGCCTGGATGGCTTCCTCGAGGACACGGCTGCGCATCGGATAGAGCGCTTTGAAGGCACGTTCCTCCAGTTCCAGACAGAGTGCATTCATCCCCAGACGGCGCGTGATCGGCACATAGACCTCGAGGGTTTCGCGGGCGATTCGTTGCTGCTTTTCTCTCGGCAATACATCCAACGTACGCATGTTGTGCAGGCGATCGGCCAACTTGACCAGCATCACCCGGATGTCACGCACCGTCGCCAGCATCATCTTGCTGAAATTGGCCGCCTGTGCCTCGCTGCGCGAGACCCCGTCCAAGTGCGTCAGCTTGCTGACCCCGTCAACCAGGTGGGCCACATCCTCACCGAATTCTTCCCGGATCTGGTCGCGGGCAGTCGGCGTATCCTCAATTACATCGTGCAGCAGAGCCGCAACGATGGTGTCCGCGTCCAGATGCAGGCCGGCTAATGTACAAGCCACCGATAGGGGATGAGTAATGTAGGGCTCACCGGACAACCGGTACTGCTCGGCGTGCCGCTCGGCACTGAATATATACGCCCGGTAGACCCGCCGGACCTGTTCCAATTCCAGATACTGGTCGAGCTGATCGCAGAGGCTGTGGAAGCGAACCGGGTTCGGCGAGGGGCTGTCAACCGGCGTGGAAACCGATTCTATCGCCGCGGGCATGGCTCAGAAAGGCAGGGATCAGGCTCCCTTCGCAGGTTCTTCGCCTGGATTCGGCTCATCGGAAACCTTCGCATCCTCGGCCTTTTGATCCTCCGATGATGCCGCGTTGGCAGAAAGCTCCGTATCGTCATCCTCAGCCACATCGAACTCGTCGTCGAAGTCCTCATCGTCGTCATGTGCCGCTGAGACATCCTCGACTACCATTTCCGCCGCGTCCTTGTGGATGGCTTCCAGATCCGAAGGGTCGATCTCGTCATCCGGCTCCTGCATCGGCTGGTCCAGGATGTCGGGCGTCACTTTTCCGGCAGCGATTTCCCGCAAGGCAAGCACGGCGGGCTTGTCGTTGTCCCAAGGCAGCAATTCGGATGCTCCTTTCTTAAGCATATGGGCACGACGGGCCGCCACCAGCACCAAGTCGAAGCGGTTGTCAATCCGCTCCAGACAATCTTCGACAGTAATGCGCGCCATTCCTGTAAAACCTGAAAGAAATAAGGAACGGACAATTATACCCGAGGTGGGAGCCCGGAAGACCTGTGCGGCAGTTTCTTCCCGCAAAATACCGTCTCCGGTGACCTGGCAAAGTTTACGGCGATGATACAATGTAAATCGGCTGGTACTTGGCCGACTAACCTGCTTTTCGGAACAACCCGCCAACATCAGGAGATTTTTTTGAGCGCCAATATTGTGGCTGTCGGCGACGAGAATTTCGGCAGCGAAGTTCTCTCCGGCGATGAGCCTGTGCTGGTGGATTTCTGGGCTGAATGGTGCGGACCCTGCCGGATGGTCGCACCGATCCTCGACGAACTTGCAGAGTTGTACAAGGACCGCCTCAAGGTGGCGAAACTGAACGTGGACGAAAACCCGAAGACTCCGCCGAAGTACGGCATCCGGGGAATTCCGACCCTGATCCTGTTCAAGAACGGAGAGGTGGCCGGGCAACGAGTCGGCGCATTGTCCAAATCGCAGTTGACCGCCTTCATCGAGGAGCATCTGTAGGCATACTCCCTTGCGGGAAGCCGTCCGCCACCGCCAACCGGATGTGCTAGACTAGGGCATCTTTCCGGGCAGGGCATTCGCCCTGCGACAACTGACAATTCCAGGGAATCCTGCCGCATGCGGAGTTTTCCCCCTATCGGTGCAGCGATCGTTGCACCGGATTTCCATAACATCCACATCATCCATTCACCGACCCCTCCACATCAATATGAATCTCACGGAACTCAAACGCACCCCTATCACGAAATTGCTTGAAATGGCCGAACAGGCAGGCCTCGAAAACGCCTCTCGCGCGCGCAAGCAAGACCTCATCTTCCAACTGCTCAAGTCTCATGCCCGAAACGGAGAAGATATCTTCGGGGAAGGCGTTCTGGAAATCCTGCAGGAAGGATTCGGCTTCCTGCGCTCCCCGGACGTGTCGTACCAGGCAGGCGTCGACGACATCTACGTCTCTCCCAACCAGATCCGCCGGTTCGGTTTACGCTCCGGCGACACGGTATCCGGGAAGATCCGCCCGCCCAAGGAAAGCGAGCGTTATTTCGCTCTCCTGAAAGTCTCGGAAATCAACTACGAAGCTCCGGAAAAATCCCGAAACCGGACACTGTTCGAGAACCTCACCCCACTGCACCCGGACCAGTGCCTGAAACTCGAGCGCGGCAACGGCAGCACCGAGGACATCACGGCCCGAATCATCGACTTGACCGCGCCGATCGGCAGAGGTCAACGCGGCCTGATCGTCTCGCCGCCCAAGGCGGGGAAAACCATCCTGCTGCAGAACATCGCGCAGAGCATTACAGCCAATTCACCGGAGTGCTACCTGATCGTGCTGCTGATCGACGAGCGCCCGGAGGAAGTCACCGAGATGGAACGGATGGTCCAAGGCGACGTAATCTCGAGCACCTTCGATGAAGCCGCGAGCCGGCACGTCCAAGTGTCCGACATGGCGATCGAGAAAGCACGCCGCCTGGTGGAGCATCGGCGCGATGTCGTGATCCTGCTGGATTCGATCACGCGCCTGGCCCGCGCCTACAACACGGTCGCGCCCTCTTCCGGCAAAGTACTGACCGGGGGCGTGGACGCGAATGCCCTGCAACGGCCGAAGCGTTTCTTCGGCGCCGCCCGCAATATCGAGGAAGGCGGCAGCCTGACCATCATCGCCACCGCCCTGATCGACACCGGATCGAAGATGGACGAAGTGATCTACGAGGAATTCAAGGGAACCGGCAACATGGAAATCCACCTGGACCGGCGAATCGCCGAGAAACGAGTCTATCCGGCTATCAACATCAACCGTTCCGGAACCCGCCGCGAAGAGTTGCTGATGGATCCGGCCGAACTGCAGAAAATCTGGGTGCTACGCAAGTTTATCCATTCCATGGACGAAATCGCGGCCATGGAATTCCTGCTCGGCAAGCTTCAGGCCACCAAGACCAACGACGAATTCTTCGAGGCTATGAAACGCTAAGGCGAACAGTCAATCGCCTTTTCCCGAGGCCAACACAGCCGCGCCGATGTCGCGCCGGCAGAATTTGCCTTCGAATTGAACCCTCTCCGCCGCCTGGTAGGCCCGTTCCTTGGCAAGGGCCAGGGTTTCCTCTTTCGCGCAAACGCACAGCACTCTCCCGCCATTCGTCACCACCTGCCCGTTATCTGTCGTCGTCCCGGCGTGGAAGACCTTGACCCCGGCTTCTTCCTCCGCCTCGTCGAGGCCGGCAATGGGAATACCTTTCGGATAACTTCCCGGATAGTCCCGGATCGCCAACACGACGCCCAGCGTGGGACGCGGATCCCATTCCGGAACCCTCTCATTCAAGCACCCTTCGGTAGCGGCGAGGCAGAGGTCCAATAGGTCCGAATCCAGCCGGAACAGGATCGGCTGGGTCTCGGGATCGCCGAACCGGCAGTTGTATTCGAGCACTTTCGGATTGCCCTCCGAATCCAGCATGAGCCCGGCATACAGAAAGCCCCGATATCGTGTTCCTTCCGAAGCCAGTCCACGAACCGTGGGGTGGATGACTTCCTCAAGGACGCGGCGGTGCAGTTCCGGCGTAATCAGCGGCGTCGGCGAGTAAGCGCCCATGCCGCCCGTATTGGGGCCGTGGTTGCCTTCGTCGCGCGCCTTGTGATCCTGCGACGTGGCCAGTGGAATGACATCTGTCCCGTCCACCAGGCAGATGAAACTGGCTTCCCGTCCTTCCAAAAACTCTTCGATCACGATGGCGCGACCGGCTTCCTTGAACTGTGCTTCCTGCAGCATCGCCGAGGCCGCCTGCTCTGCTTCGGCAATGGAAGTCGCCACTACGACACCCTTGCCGGCCGCCAGGCCATCGGCCTTGACCACGATCGGGGCCGCCTGCCCGACCAGGTAACGCCGAGCCTGATCGAAATCGGTGAAGCGTTCGTAGCGTGCCGTGGGAATCCCGTGACGCGCCATGAAGTCCTTGCTGAACCCCTTGGAACTTTCCAGCCGAGCCGCCTCCTTGCGGGGCCCGAGCACCCGGCAGCCTTCCGCCTCGAACCGGTCGACCAGACCGTCCGCCAACGGATCTTCGGGCCCGACCACGGTCAGGTCGATGCCCTCCGACTTTGCGAAATCCAGCAAGGCGTCGGTATCCGTGGCGGCAATCGCCACGTTCCGGATCCCCGGCTCCCGCGCCGTGCCCGCGTTGCCCGGCGCCACGAAAACCTGCTTTGCATCCTCCGACTGCACGAGCTTCCAGGCCAGCGCGTGCTCCCGGCCCCCGCCCCCGATCACCAAGACCTTCATGATTCCGGCCGCTCCCGCGATTGCCGGTCGGCCTCGAACAGCAGGACGCTGGAGGCGGTGGCCACATTGAGGCTCTCGACTTCGCCCCGCATCGGGATTCCGACGCAGAAATCGCACAGGCCGCGCGTGCGGGCGCGGATGCCCCCGCCCTCGCCGCCCACGACAATCGCCCAAGGCAAGCGGAACGTGGTCTCCCAGAGATTCGAGCCCGAATCCGCAGTGGCCGCATAGAGCCAGACCCCTGCCTGTTTGAGTTGCTCTAGGCTGCGCGCCAGATTGGAAACCCGAACCAGAGGCACCCGCTCGGCTGAACCCGAAGCCGACTTGAACGCGCTGCCCGTCAGGCGGGCTTGATGGCGGGCCGGTACGATGACGGCACGAACGCCCGCCGCTTCGGCGACGCGCAAGCAGGCCCCAAGATTGTGCGGATCCGTCACCCCATCCAATACAAGAAAGCGAGCAGAATCAATATCTTTCTTTAGCAACGCGGATAGATTGCTCTCCGACTTGGAAGCCTGGGGGCGGATCCGGGCCGCCACACCCTGATGCACCGCGTCCCGGGTGTGACGGCGCAGCACGGCGGCATTGACGCGCTGAACCGGGATGCGCAGTTCTTGGGCACGGACTACCAGCGGATCGGTCGGTGAATCTCCCTTCCCGTTCTGCAACCAAAGTTCATGAACGTCCCCGGGGCGGGCCTGCAGGGCCGCCAGTACGGCATGGCGTCCATAGATCAGTTCCGGCGAGCTCACTTCCGGCTCCGGCCCTGCCCGTAGTGCCGCACCAGTGAAATCCTGCGTTCGCGGTGATTGACTTCCCGGATAACCACCTCAATACGGTCCCCCGCCTGCCAAGCCTCTCCGGTGCGTTTTCCTTGCAGGATCTGAGGCCCCGGCTCGTAGAAATATTCGTCCCCGCCCAGCTTCCGGATATGGAGCAAGCCCTCCGTATACAGGCCGTCCATTTCCACGAACAGCCCGAACTGCGTGACCGTGCTGACGGTCCCGCCGAAATGTTTTCCCAGGTGCTTCTCCGCAAGGCGGCATTTGTAGGCTGCTTCAACATCCCACACGGCCTCGTCGGCCCGCCGCTCCGTCATGGAGCAATGTTCTCCGAGGACCGTGATTTCGGCATGAGAGGGAGGCGACCCTGATTGTTTCCCTCCCTTCAGCGTCCGGCGGATGGCCCGATGCACGGCCAGGTCCGGGTAGCGCCGGATGGGCGAGGTGAAATGGGCATAGCGTTCCAATGCCAAGCCGAAGTGGCCGATATTATCGGGCGAATACACGGACAGGCTCTGGGTGCGCAATAGGGTTCGCTCGACCAGCGCTTGATATTCCGTGCCCCGGACCTGCCGAAGCAAGTCGGCACAATCGCCTGGAGTGACGGGATCACTTGACGGAAACTCCAGGCCAAGACCCGCGACCAGGGCGCGCAGGGTCTCAAGCTTTTCCTGCTGGGGCTGATCGTGGATGCGATAAAGGCCATGTTGCTTGTGTTGTTGCAGTCGTTCGGCCGCGGCCACGTTGGCCAGGATCATGAATTCCTCGATCAATCGATGGGATTCGAGCCGGACAACCGGGTAGATGCTCTTGACTTGGCCTTGGCCGTCGAATTTAAAACGGCATTCCGTGCTGCTGAAGTCCAAGGCCCCGCGACGCTCGCGCCGGGCATGAACCAACCGGTACAGGGTCACCAGGCTCTCCAGTGCAGGCAAATGGGCGTCGAGACGCTGGCGCGCAGCGGGTTGATCCTTGAACACGGCCTGCTCCACGCCCGAATAGGTCAACCGCGCTCGAGAGCGGATCTGTGCCGGATAAAACCGGGCCGACTGCATCCCTCCGCGGGAACCCAACTGCATTTCACAGACCAACGTGTTGCGTTCCACGTCCGGACGCAGGGAACACAGGTCTTCCGATAGTTCCGGCGGCAGCATCGGGATGACCCGGTTCGGGAAATAAACCGAGGTTCCCCGCTTGCGGGCCTCGGCATCCAGGGCGCTGCCCGGGCGGACATAGTGCGCGACATCCGCGATCGCCACCCACAGCGTCCAACCGGAACGGGTCTTGCGCGCGCAAACGGCATCGTCGAAATCCTTGGCATCCGCGCCATCGATGGTCACGAACGGCAGAT
This sequence comes from uncultured Chromatiales bacterium, assembly GCA_964602805.1. Taxonomy (GTDB): domain Bacteria; phylum Pseudomonadota; class Gammaproteobacteria; order Poriferisulfidales; family Poriferisulfidaceae; genus Poriferisulfidus. The sequence continues at coordinate 146,680 of CAZRSJ010000001.1, forward strand.
CCGTGAGATCCCGCCGCGGCAACTCGTCCTCAAGTCCAGACAAATCGGCCAATTCCTTGCGGACCCGGCGCGCCCAGGTGTACGGCAGACTGAACGAAGCAATGGCGAAATCGACATCCATGTTCTGCTTCGGATCCCCGAGCACGCGGCTGATTTCGGCCTTGCCCGGATGGCCCTGCTGCGGAAACACCGTGATGTCGGCCACCACCATGTCCCCGTTCTTCGCATTTGCGTGTTTCGTAGACTCGAAAGCGTGCTGGATGCGTGTGTCCTCCGGGACGATGACCGTCTTGCGCCCACCCGTCGCCTGGAGCCGCCCGACCACGGTCTCGTGGCTGCGCTCCAAGACCTCGTGGAACATTCCGCTGGTCTTCCCGCGCCAGCCCGGCTGGCCGGGCCAGACCGAAACGTAGTCGCCATGCATCGCGGTGTGCATCTGCGCCTGCGGCAGGAAAATGTCTTCCCCTCCGCTGTCCGGCGTGACGAAGCCGTAGCCGTCGCGGTGGGCGGAGAGGCGCCCGTGGACCGGCTTGGAAGAAGTAGATTGACGAGTGGATCGCCGGGAGGATCTGCGGCGCGGCATGGAATAAATTGGAGAGAAGCGAAAAACCTGAAAGGCACCAACCGTAGGATTTTCATTTTAACCCGGTGCCGAAAAATGGGCATCCGGGAGTGTTAGGATGGCATCGCGCCTCCAGCCGTTCCCATGATCCTGAACGTCACCATCAACGAGCAGTCCTATCCGATCCGGATTCCGGACGGGATGCCCGAGGAGGCCGCCGACATGTTCGCCCGCATGGATGCCGACATGGACCGGGGCTGGCAGATGTCACGGGTCTGGGTCGATCGCCCGGATTCCCATCAGCGCTGCCAGATCGTCGCCGACCGGCTGCTGACGGCGATGGAAAATCAAAACCAGGAACTGGCGACGATGATGGCCGCCTACATCGTGGCACAAATGCCGGACGTCCGGGAAGTCATCATTGACACCAGCGGAGACATGACACAAACCCAGATTGAGCGCGGAAATGAGTCTTAAATGCCAGAATCGTCGGACTTCTGGATTTTGGGAACCTTTTATCTAGTTGAAAATAAATTATTTTTTAACATTTTTCCGTTAAGACAAGTCGACTTTTTTAATTGACATCTTGCCCAGGTTGAATCGCACAGGAGACTGATCCATGCATCGTTCCGTTTTCGTCCTAGCCGTCACTCTGGCCTTGATTGCAACCGGGTCTCACGCAAAAGACCCGGACTACATCGGCTCGGTCCATGTTGTGCGCGGCGACACCATCCCCGATTCTGCGCGCGGTACCGTGTTCTTGGATGCCAACCGCAATTCGAAACTTGATGCAGACGAGACTGGCATTGCAGGCGTCATGGTCTCCAATGGTCGCGAAGTCGTCATGACGGCCGAAGACGGCCGCTACACGCTGCCGGCTTACGAAGACATGAACCTCTTTATCACCAGGCCCGCAGGCTACACTCCCCCGGTCAATGCGGACCTGGTCCCCCAGTTCAACTACATCCACAAGATCAAGGGCTCCCCCAACCTGCGCTTCGGCGGGATCGCCCCGACCGGCCCCCTGCCGGAATCCGTCAATTTCCCCCTGATCGAAGACCCGGTGGGAGACCGCTTCCAGTGCCTGGTGTTCGGCGACACTCAAGCCTATACGAACCGGGAAGTCTCCTACATCCGGGACACGGTCGGCAAGATGCTCATCGGTCGCGACAACAGCGAAACCGAGTGTCTGATCTTCGAGGGAGACATCGTGGGCGATGACTTGTCCCTTTATGGGCGTTTCAAGAAGATCGTCGCAACCGGTGGCGTGCCCCAATACTATGTCCCCGGCAATCACGACCTGGATTTTGACGCAACGGACGATGCCCATTCCTTCGACACCTTTCGGCGCGAATGGGGTCCCGAATACTATTCCTTCGATATCGGGCAAGTCCACTTCGTCGTCTTGGATGATGTTCGCTACCCGTGCAACGGGGTCGACGACCACCCCTTCTGCGATCCTGCCGGAAAACCAGCCTACAACGGCGTGATCCACGAACGTCAGCTTGCCTGGCTGCGCAACGACCTGGCCCACGTGCCAAAGGACAAGCTGCTGGTCCTGAATGCGCACATCCCGTTTGCGAGCTATGCCGACGCGACGGTGCAGAAGCGCCAAGTCGACAACCTGACTGATCTCTATGCGATCATCGGCAACCGCTCGACCCTGGGATTATTCGGCCACACCCACACCACCGAGCAGATCATGCCGGGCGAGCATTTTCACGGTTGGCGGGAAATCACGGGGGTGGGCCCGGCACCGTTCCACCAAATCATCACCGGCAGCGTTGCCGGTTCCTGGTGGGCCGGGGACCTGAACGACCACGGCATCCCGCACGCGACCCAGCGACTCGGCGCACCGCGCGGCTACTACGTGATCGACTTCGACGGGGCCGACTATACCGACACTTACATGACTTTCGGGGGCACGGAGGAGGAGCAGATGCACGCCTCCTTCAACACGCCCCGGTTCCGCGAATGGGCCGAGGCCTTGTTCTTCTATGCCGACACCCACGAGATTCCGTCCAACACCATCCCGCCGGTCACAATCGCGGATCTCGGCGATATGAACATGCTGACGCTTGATGACCTCGAAGGTGGCAGTTGGGTGGCGGTCAATGTCTGGAACGGATCGAAGGGCAGCACGGTTTCCATCACCATCGACGGCGGCGAAGCGATTGAAGCCGTAAGGACCCAGCCGGGCGAAGGCGAAAAATGGTTAGAAGGACCCGAATATGCCGACCCGCTCGCCCTGGCCCGGCAATCGACCAATGCCCGCCTCGCGGTCCGCAGCGAGGAAGGCGGCGATGCGACCGCCGGCTTCACGACCTGGCGCGGAGTCGCCTGGGAAGGCGCCCCGGGCCCGTTCAAGCCCTGGATGCTGACCCGGAAATCCAGCCACCTCTGGCGTGCCGACTTGCCTAGATCCCTGTCCGTCGGCCCGCATGTACTGGAAGCTGTCACCGTCGACCGGTACGGTCGTCGCTTCCGGCACGTCCAACCTTTTGAGGTGGTTGAAATGCTTCCGAAAATGGGCTGGCGCTGGACACCCGAGAAATTCGAGTAGGACGGCCGGAACCCGTCTACTCGTAAAACGCGGCGATAATCTCGTCGTATTTCTCATGAAGGGCGCGGCGCCGCAACTTCAACGTCGCGGTCATCAATCCATCCCGTTCGCCCCACGGCTCGGTCTCGATGTGCAGGCGCTTGATCCGCGCGTACCCAGGGAAGTTGTGCAACAAGTCGCCCGCGGCATCCAGTAATTGAGCCTCATCCACCGGTTCATCGACCACCACCACGGCCGACAGGAACGGCCGCCCCTCCCCGGTGACCCAAGCCTGGCTGATTCGGGAATCATTGCACAGGGCATTTTCCAGGTCCTCCGGCGGAACTTTCTCCCCGTTGGACAGCACAATGATTTCCTTTGCCCGCCCGACGATGTAGATGTGCTCGTCCTCGATGCGGGCCAGGTCGCCCGTATGAAACCATCCCTCGCGGTCGATGGCGGCTTTCGTCGCCTCGGGATTGTCCAGATAGCCCTGCATGACTCCCTGCCCTCTCACCAGCAATTCCTGGTCATCGGCCAATCTCGCCTCGACACCCTCGATCGGTGGGCCGACCGAACCGCGGCGAATGTCGCCCTCCCGATTGACGCTGACCACCGGGGAGGTCTCCGTCAATCCATAACCCTGCAACACCTTCAGGCCAATTCCCGCAAAGAAGTCCGCAACCGAAGAATTCATCGCCGCACCGCCGGTGATGGCAAGCCGCAGGTGCCCGCCCAAGCCTTGAAGGACTTTCTTTCCAATCAGGCGTCGCGGCAATAGGCCAAGAGCTTGCCATAAGGACAGAGGGCCGGCTCGACCGGCTCGCCGACTCAAAGACACCAAGAGCCGCCCAATCGGGCTATTCAGTGGCCGCCTCGAAGTCAGGGTGCGATAGATTTTTTCGTAGACACGCGGCACCGATACCATGATGGTCGGCGGTTGCAGGCGAAGATCCTCACGCAAGGTGGCAACAGAACGGGCAAACGCCACCGTGGACCCGTGCAACATGGGCGAGTAGTAGCCGACCGTCCGTTCGAACATGTGCGACAGCGGCAGGAAAGACAGCAACCGGTCTTCCGGCCCAATCGGGACCGCGGCAGTCGCGGCGATGGCGTTGCTCAGGATGTTGGCATGGGTCAGCTGGACGCCCTTGGGCCGACCGGTGGTCCCCGATGTAAATACGATCGTCGCGACGGAGTCGGGATCGTTCTGCGTCACCTGGTACGGCGATGGGGCGATATTGGAAAGTTCCAAGGGAAACGGCCTGACTTCTGTATCCGGGATCCTGATCGCACTGAAGATATGTTCGACACCGGGCATGCGGGCACGCTCGCTTTCGAGTTCCTGCCACTGCGCATGTCCGCCGATGAACAATGCGCGCATGCGGCTGCGTTCGGCCACGTAAGCAACATTGCCTCCCCGGTCCCGATGGTACAGCGGCACGGTTACGATCCCGAGCCCGGCCGCAGCCAAGTCCAGGGTGGCCCAGTAAGTTCCGCCGTGCGCCATGATGCCGATTCGGTCCCCGGCTTCGAGACCGAGCGCTTTGAGCAGAAACTGGGCCCGACCGGCCTGTTCGTGCACCGACTCCCAACTGTGCCTGAACCATTTGCCCAGCACATGGCTGTACTCGACGTAGGCCACCGCGTCCGGCGTGGCCGCGACCCGTTCTTCGAACAGTTGCCCCAGAGTGTTCTCGTGCGAAACCTGGCCCAGGATGCTCATGGAACCGTTTTGCGCAAGTGCTCCGAATCCCAGCCCGGCCCAGGGGCAAATCTCGGCCCGTAACGTTTCTCAAGGTCTTCTAGGCGCCGGCAGACCGTCTCGATTCCCCTCCGGCGTACCAGGGCCAACGGCCCCCCAGTGAAAGGCGCAAAGCCGGTTCCTAGGATCAACCCCGCATCGATCCAGTCCGCCCGTTCCACCAAGCCTTCATGCAGGCAATGCACGGCTTCGCGCACCATGCTGAGGATGAGTCGGTCCTCGCAATCCCGTGACGGCTTCCCGCCGCGCAGGCGTTTCACTTCCCCGTTCTTCCAGCGATAGAAGCCCCGCCCGGTCTTGCGCCCCAGATGGCCCGCCTCGACTGTTTCGGCCAAGGTCTTCGGGATCTCCGCCCCCTGGGCCTCGGCCAAGGTCGAACCGGCGGCAAGACAGATATCAAGCCCCACCATGTCTGCCAACTTCAGCGGGCCCATCGGCATACCGAATGCCGTCGCCACGTGATCGATGGTGGCCACCGACAGCCCCTCCTCCCGGAGGCGGACCGCCTCCAACAGGTAAGGCATGAGCACGCGGTTGACCAGGAATCCCGGTGAGGATTTCACGATCAGCGGCACCCGCCGGATACGTCGGGCAAAGCCCGCGGCTCGACCGACCAATGGCTGCTGCTCGGAATCATGGGAAATGACCTCCACCAACGGCATTTTGGATACCGGATTGAAGAAGTGAATGCCGATCAGCCGGGAAGGATCATCCAGGGTCTGCGCAAGCCTTTCGAGGGGCAAGCTCGATGTGTTGCTCGCGAGCAGGGCGTCCAGGCGCATCCGGGACTGCAACCGGCGGTACAGTTCCTGCTTGGCTCCGAGATCCTCGAAGATCGCCTCGATCACGAGGTCCGCCGTTTCGGCCCCGTACCCTTCAGGATCCGGGATCAGGCGGTCCAGCACGGCCCGCGTGTCTTCCGGGCGACGATCGAGCAGTCGGCGGGCGCGCCGAATGGCCGGGGCGATCTGTTCCGGTCCCATGTCCTGGAGCGTTACCCGCAACCCGTTCAGGGCGCACCAGGTGGCAATGTCTCCCCCCATCACCCCGGCACCAACGACATGTACGCTGGAGACCCCCTCCCGGTCCGAGGCCTGGCCATTGAGTTCCTGACGAAGCAGGAATACTCGCGTCAACTGGCGCGACTGCGGCGTCTCGAACAAATCCGCCACGGACTGCGCTTCGGATTCAAGCGCCGTAGCGGAATCCTCGCTCATGCCTTGCCAATGCTTGAGCAACCGGTATGGGGCCGGGTAGTGTTCCTTAGGTGCGGCCGATCTCACGCCACGGGCATAGGCCCATGCGACCGCGGTTCGCAAGGCCAACACACGAGGCACCCGGTCGCGCCATGAAAGGCGACGCTCGGCGGAACGGCTCCGGAGGATCTCCCGTGCAGCCGGATACAACTGGCGCCGCGGCACCACCGCATCCACCAGTTTCAATTTCAAAGCCTCTGCGCCGGACACGGCCCTGCCGGTCACCATCATCCGCAGTGCCCTCATGTCGCCGACCAAAGCCGGCAGTCGCACGGAACCCCCGTACCCCGGATGGATGCCGAGCCGCACTTCGGGCAGCCCGATCTGGACCTGGGAGCCACTTTCCGCGATCCGGTAGTCGCAGGCCAGCGCCAACTCCAGTCCACCGCCCAGACAGTGCCCGCGGATCGCGGCAACGGTCGGGCAGTCCAAATTCGCCCAGTCCTCGAACAGCTTCTGCCCCCGGTGCAGCATCTCCAAGGCTTGGTTCCGGTCTTCCAGTTTCGTGAATTCGGTCACGTCCGCACCCATCGCAAAAGCACGCTCAGGGTCCGAGCCAAGAATGACGCCCGGGGGAGATTCGGTATACAGATGCTCCAGTACTTCCTCTAACTCGTCCAGCACTCCACTGTGCAGCACGTTCACCGAGCGGCCGGCCACCTCCAGATACAGTTCCAGGTTGCCACCCTCACCCGTCACAAGCCGCCAGTGTCGCCAGTTGTTCACGACACGTGCTCCAGCAGCGCGGCGCCGCCCTGCCCTCCGCCGATGCATAAGCTTGCGACACCGAACCGCCCCTTCATGCGTTTCAGTTGCTTGAGGACATGCAGCACGATCCGTGCGCCCGTCATGCCTACCGGGTGCCCTATCGCGACCGCCCCGCCATGCGGATTGAGTCGTTCCTTATCGATTGGCGCAAGGCAATCGGTCCGGCCCAGCACTTCGCGCATGTAGGTTTCATCCTGCCAGGCCGCCAGACACGCCAGAACCTGCACCGCAAATGCTTCGTTGATTTCGAAGCAATCGGTTTCAGCAACCGTGACCTCGGCCTGGTCGAACAGATCCCGCATCGCATGCACCGGTCCAAGCCCCATCACGACCGGATCCAGCGCAGCCCAGTTGATGTGGTGCAGAATGCCGAGAACCGGAAGCCGGTACTTCTCGATCGCCTCTTCCGAGGCCAACAGCAACGCGGCCGCGCCATCGCTGATCTGCGCGCTGTTGCCGGCCGTCACGTTGCCGTTCGGAGAATCGAATGCCGGTCGCAGCCGGCCCAGTTGATCCAGGGAAGAATCGCGTCGCACACCCGTATCCTGCACATAGGCTTCACCGGTCGACCCGTCGTACAGAGGGGTAATCTCATCATCGAAAACCCCCGCATCCTGTGCCCGCGCGGCGAGCTCGTGGCTTTCCAGCGCAAAGGTATCCATGGCCCGCCGGGAAATCCGGAAACGGTACGCCAGCTCTTCCGCGGTCTGGCCCATGTTGAGATCAACGACCGGGTCGGTCAAACCGCACTTGAGAGCGCTAATCGGGTTCAGCATGCGGGGCCTGAACCCCAGCACTGCGCGTAATCGGGCCCAACGCCCTCTCGCCTGGCTGAAACGTCCGAGCCAGGACACGGCTTCCGGCCCGAGCAACACAGGCGCGCGGCTCATCGCCTCGACTCCGCCGGCGAGGATCAAGTCCGAAGCGCCCTGCGCGATGCGTTGCGCCGCCGCATCCAGTGCCTGCATCCCGGATGCACAGTTGCGCTGAACGGTATGCGCGGGCACACTCAGGTCCAACCCCAGGCGGAGGCCGATGATCCGGGAGATGTTGGCCTCGGATTCGCTGGGCATCACGCAGCCCCAGACCAGTTCCTGTATTCCCTCTCGAACCTCCGGATACCGTAGGATAAGGTCCCGGCTGCAGGCCACCGCCAGGTCACTCGCGGAAAACGGCCCCGGGGAGCCGGACGCCTTGAGGATCGGCGTGCGCCGACCGTCGACAACGTAGACCGTGCGCCCGTAGTTCAGCGGCATGGCTGGCGCCGGGTTGCGGCGGGTCTCGGCAGGCCCTGGAGACTCATTACGTTCCGCGATTCTGCGGGTCCTTCGGCAGGACCGGTGTCGCACGCGCCCAATCCTCCGGCGCAAATGCGTCCACCGCGATGATTTCGTCTACCCGGCGTTCAACCTGCCGCAGTTGCTCCACTTGCTCTGCGGTTACGATTCCGGCCTCTATCGCCTGATCCAGGTCGATGCCGCTTTCGCCAGTCGCAATCTTTCCTTCCTTCACCGCGCGACGCAACGCACGCCGGACTGGCTCCAGTTCTTTCGTTTCGATCAAGCCCTGCTCCAGCCGAATGGACGGATCATCCGGCCCCCCGCCCAGGAAAATCCCCTCGCACAGGCGGTCGCGTTCCGGCTCCGGCGCCGAGATCAGTTGGGCGACCGCGCTGTCCGCCGTGTCGGCTCGGAGCTGGCCCATGCGCCCCAATGGCAGGGTGGAAGCACGCAGCAGGGCACGCAGCCAGAAGTTGTCGAGGTTGCGAATCAGTTCATCCAGCGCCGTCAGGAAGTGTTGCCGACATTCCATCAGCGCCCAGTCGCGAAGCAACACCTCTTCCGAGCGACTGCCTCGCCCCCGAAAACGGCGGATCACGCAAACGGCCATATACTGGGCGGAAAACATGTCCGCCAGACGCGCCGACAGGCGTTCGCGGCGTTTGAGCGTCCCTCCGTAGCGGAGCAGCAGAACATCGACCACCCAGGCAAAACACGCGCTCTGCCAGGCCAGAAACCGGTACGGAGCCAAAAGCGCGTCCGGGAGCGGATAACGCCCGCCGCTGAGCCCCAGCACGAATGCGCGGGCGGCACTGCGGAAAGTGGTTTCCGCATGCTGGTGCAGGATCTGGTCGAATGCTTCCAGAGCCTCGTCTCCTTCTTCCATCTGCAGGCACTCCATTTCCCGAAGCAAATGGGGATGGCAACGCACCAGGCCCTGCCCGAAGATGATCATGTTGCGCGTCAGCAGGTTGGCGCCTTCCACCGTGATCGCGATCGGTACCGCCTGATAGAGGCGGGCCACCTGGTTGCGCGGACCTATGCAGATGGCCGCACCGGCACTGATGTCCATGGCGCCATTGACGACCTGCCGCATGCGCTCGGTCAGTTGTTGTTTGGCAATCGCCGAGGCGACCGAGGAACATTCCCCGCGATCTTCCTGGTGCGCGATCTCGGTTCGCACGGCATCCATCAGGTGTGTATTGCCGCCAATTCTCCCGAGCACTTCCTCGACCCCTTCGAAGCGTGCGATCGGCAACGAGAACTGGCGCCGCACGGCGGCATAGGCACCCGTATGGCGAGTCGCGAGCTTGCCGGCCGCCACAGCCAAGGCGGGGAGCGAAATACCCCGGCCCTCGCCTAGGCATTCCATCAGCATCTGCCAGCCGCGCCCAACCCCCTCTCGTCCGCCGACGACCTGGTCCATCGGGATGAGCACGTCGCGTCCGAGAATCGGTCCGTTCATGAACGGAACCTGCAGGGGCATGTGCCGTCGCCCGATCTCGACCCCCAGCGCATCCGCCGGCACCAGTGCCAGCGTGATCCCCCGGTCGGGCGGCCCTCCCAGCAAGCCGTCCGGATCGTGCAGGCGGAAAGCCAGGCCGATCAGCGTCGCGACCGGCGCCAGGGTGATGTAGCGTTTCTCCCAGTTGAGGCGAATGCCCAAAACGGTTTCTCCATTCTCCTCCCACTGGCAGACCACGCCGGCGTCTTGGAGGGACGCCGCGTCCGACCCGGCGCGTGGCCCGGTCAGGCCGAAGCAGGGTGTCTCCTCCCCTCGGGCAAGCCGGGGGAGGTAATGATCCTTCTGTTCCTGCGTGCCGTAGCGCAGCAGCAATTTGCCCGGGCCGAGCGAGTTGGGAACCATGACCGTAACCGCAGCCGTGACGCTGCGGCTGGCGATCTTCATGACCACTTCGGAATGAGCAAGCGCCGAGAAACCCAGGCCGCCGTATTGTTCCGGAAGCACCATTCCGAAAAACTTCTCCTCCCGGATCAACCGCCAGGCTTCCGGCGAGAGGTCGTAGTCGGCCGTCGTGATGCGCCAATCGTCCAACAGCGCGCACAGGCGCTCCACGGGCCCCTCGAGAAACTCCCGTTCCGCCTTGGTGAGCTTCGCAGGTTCGCCTTGCAGGATCTTCTCCCAGTCGGGGGAACCGGTGAACAGCGCCTCCTCCCAGCCTGCGACGCCCGCCTGCAGGGCTTCGCGCTCGGTATCGGACAGGGGCGGCAAGGCCTTGCGCAACCGGTGCCAGGCAGGCTGGACGATGACGGATTGCCGCCAGCCCTGATGGACCCACATCAACACCGGCACCACCCACGCCGCCACCACCAGAATCGCCCACCAGAACGGTGGCACGAACGTCAGCATCCACAGCAGCAGCGCCAATCCCGCCGCGGCCAGCCAGACCCAGAAATTTGCGGCATGAACCGTAACCAGCGCCCAGCCGACGATCAGCAGGACGAGCCCGGCCAACTGGCAGAAAACCGCGCCTAGAAACCCACCCACTTAGGCCCTCCTCCCGTCATCATCAGGTTGGTCTTGCACATTCTCAAATTCTTCGGGTTCCGGATGATCCAGTTTGACGTGCATGATATTGCAATCCTCCAAACTTTCACGAGCCTCTTCGGCCAGACCTTCCTCCGACCACGGCAGTTTCCGGTAGAACCCGATGTCGTCCCGGCCGAGCAGCGGGTACTTGATGACCGAGAAATACGGCGAATGATCGAAGTCGCGCGGCGTGATCAGGCGCGGGTTGCGCTGCACCATGCGGAACTGCCCCTCGCTCTCGACGACCAGCGGGACGACCGGGAAGCGGACCCGGCTGAATGCCCCGGCGATCATGGTCGAGCAGATCAGCCGGGTCGGGGCCTGGTAGTTGTGCTCGAACAGGGACGAGTGCCAGCGGCGCGGGACCACCGCCCACCACGGCACCAGAAAGCGCGCAAGGTCCAGGATCTGCCGGACGTTGTAGCCTGCCCCCAGATGCAGCAGCGCATAGGTCGTGACGCGCCGGGCATCGGTATGGCTCAGTCCTTGCGGCCGACATAAGCGAAGATGGTGATCGCGGTAGCGCAGGATGGAAGAAACGGTGGTACCGCAGCCCAGTTCCGATTCCACGATCAACGGCGCATCCAACTCGTCGTCCCGGAGGTAACTGCGTGCGACCGCCCGCAGGGCCGGGTCCCGGATCATGTCCAAGGTGCCGATGACCAGTGCCGAATGCGTCCAGATACTCTGCGTGATGGCCCGCACCGCATGCGCCACCCGGGTGCGCCCTTCGACCAACAGCACATCGCCCATGCGCACTTCGGCCAACAGGTGATCGAAGTTGATCGGCGAGAGGACGGCAATTTTCTTCTTCTCGACCAGCAACCAGGCGGTGACCCGTTGTTCCAGCCATTCCACCATTTGTCGCCAGAGAGCCAGTACCCGGCAGGCATACATCCGACCCCGGTCCATCCAACGCCCCGCAGCCCGCCACCAAACCGCCGGGTCCGAGAGACGTAGAGAAGAAATCAGGCGCATCCGACTATTCTAGTCGGCGCGCTCATTCCACTAGGCGAAAACAATCCAAGTGGTCGCCAGGTATTTGACGCCCTGCTCCAGGGTGACGCCCCGATGTTGATGGGTCCAGAACGGCGGGAACAGAATCAGCCGCCCGGCCGCCGGCTGGATCTTCACGCCCTGGTGCAGGAACTCGGTCTCGCCGCCCGGTCCCGCCACGTCGTTGAGATACCAGATCGCGACCAATTGCCGATCCGCCAAGGCCGTGCTGTCCGCGTCCACGTGCCAATGGTAATACTCGCCCTCGTCGGTACGCTGCACGGCGTATCCCTGGTCCTTGAACCGTCCACGAAAATACGGGTAGCGCCGCTGCAACTCCCGCAATGCAGCCGACAAGGACGTGAACAGCCAGCGGTCGACATCCCGCCACTCCGGTCCCGCCAGGGTCAGGTCGGTCGAGCGCTTGAGTTCGAACCGTTCGCCCGAATCGGCACCGGTGCGCCCGGGCTTCTTGCCCGGGTGCGCCTCGAACCGCTCGATGATGGCCTGGCACTGCGCCTCCGTCAGGACGCCGTCCTGCTGCCAGATGAAACTGCCGGAAAGGATCTCGTGCAGTTCGGGTGAAGGCGCGTTCACAACGCTGACGCTTCGAGCAGGCTCGTCAGCTTTCGTGCAGGATCTTCGGTTCGGTTGCCGGCACGCAGCAACCGCTTGGCAGTTTTCTCCCAGTGATCGCGGCCCCGGTCGACCGTCTTGAGCAAAACGCGCTCATCGCGCCCCTCCCGCCAGCGATCCAGGGCCTCCACCAGATCCGGGAATAACTGCCGGCGCATGGCCGTCAGGCTGGCCCGGTAGAACAGCAACGCGGCCCGGTTGCCCTCCTCCAGCAGAGCCGGCAGCGTCACCTGGCAGTCGGCCCAGTGGTCGCGCACCGCGCGCAGGCCGAGTTCCGCCGCCCCGCGGGGCAAGGCATGCAGCAAGTCGTGCCAGTCCTCGCCCAATTCCCGGCCTACCTCGACCTCGCCGATTTCATGCAGGATTACGGTCTTCGCCTCGCATTCCGTCATTGCATCCAGCGCCGATTCCAGATCCTCATCGAAAGGATAGCAGCGCAGGGCCTCGCCCAGCACATTGTCCCGCCGGTTCCAGCGCCACTCCTGCAGGCGCTCCCACAGCATGCGACGCAAGGACTCCCGGCGCACGAAGATGGTCCGGCCCAAGGCCATCGCCGGCGGCGCGGTCAGATCCCGCGCACACTCTTCCCGGGCCTCATAGATCCGATAATCCCCCCGACCCTGCTCGCCCAACAGCCGACCCAGAAAAAAATGCGGCACCTTGTGCAGTCCCAAGCCTGCGCTGTACACGTAGCCTTCCGGCAGCAGCGCCCGGTTAATGCCTTCGGTATCGAACGGGTCGTAAGTCTGCCCCTGGATCGACACGGGCTGATACGATTCTTCCCCCAGTTCTTCCCAGCGCTCCTCCCGTTCCTGAATCCAACGGCCCACTGCCTCGTTCGGCAGGGTCGCCGTGAAATCCAGGCCCATCTCCCAGCGAAAGTATTCGCGCATCTTGAGCAGGTACACGCACATGGTCAGGGCGCCCGCATGGCGGGCATCGGCAATGTCGCAGTTGGCCTGGACGCGTTCGCACAAGGGTTCGATCGGCGGCATGTTCCGGTCTCGGCTTGGAATCGGATAACTCCTAGTTCCTTATAGTGGCGAAAATCGCGGAATCGTCAAGGCGCAACGTGTTAGCATCCGTGGCGGAGTCCTGCCATGCCCCGCCTTTCCCGACACTGGAACCAGCGTGAAACGCCGCGAAGCGCGGACCAGACGGCCAGCGCCCTGTCGGTCAACATCTGGCGGCTTGCCAGCGATGCCCTGCTGGCACTCGAAAACGAAGGGTTCGAAACCGCCGACTGGTCGCAGCGATTGGACGTCATCGCGCAGTTTGCGGTCTTCGGCGTGCACCTGGTCGACCGCGAAACCCAGTCACGATTGCCCGACGAAGAGCGTGCCCGGCTGATTCCCTCGCTGGCCAGGCACCTGGCCGCGCTGATGCAGGACAACCGGTTGGAATGCGACGGCCCGGGGGAGCATGCGGCCCGCTTCATCGAGCAACTCGATGCGCAAGCCGAAACCTATGCCGGCTGTCAGTGGTCCGAAGAAGAGGGTCCTGGATTCGCGCTGTGCCGGGAACTCGGCGATGCGGTGGCCGACAGCATGGGAGAAAAGGATCAGGAATGGATCGCCACTTACGTCATCGACCGCGAGGCGCCAAAGTTTGCGGCTGCGTTGCGGCGGGTTCTCCGCGGCCTAGTTGCGGGCGGAACATAGCTTTCGCAAGTTCAATATTCTGGAGAACTTCTAAGCCTACAAAACTCTCCGGTAGTCGAAGTCCAGTACTTCCCCTAGCTTCATGGCATTAGCCTTGCCCAACACCCGCTTATTGTTTTCTATTTCGGACAAGTGGTGCTGGAGGATGCCGGTCCGGTCAGCCAGTTCCACCTGTGTCATATCCGCACGTTGGCGGTACAAGCGCAAGTAGTAGCCAGAACTCTGGTAATAATCGCCATGCTTGCGTTTGGCTTCGTCGTGAAGGACTTTTGCCGGGACACGATCTTCGTTCAGATACAAGTCCAAAACCGAGAGAATCATTTCTTTCAGGCGCGTATTATTAACTTTGCTGTTGGGTTGTACGACAACGTCAGCAAGGTCATGATGAATTTTCAATGTCTGACTCATCTGTAAGCCTCCCGTCGGTGTCCGACATAAAACACTTCGATCTCCAGTATCTGTCGGTCTACGACTCGGTAACGCATTCGGTAACGGTAATTCAAGCGTAATCGATATTCGTCATTGTTTGTTTTTCGGATGTTCCAACCTTGTGGATTGAGTCCGTGTATCTCCAAATCAGCCACCGAGAGATCAACCAGATCTTGAACGGATGACGGTAGCTTAGCTAACTGCTTATATGCTTTCCGGGTTAGATAAACAGTCCAAGCCACGGCATAATTATATACCAATAAATGGTATATCCAAAGCCATGGGAAGCGGTTGCCCGAAGAGCAAAAATCAACCTTTTCCTAAGATTATGTCCAGTTCTCGAAATTACCGGTTTCCTTTTCCTGACCGTCTTCAAATCCGGCCTGGTAGGCGTCAGTAATTCGCTGCTCTTCCCGCGTCGGGTGGCCCAGGTAGCCGCCTTGCCAACCAAGAACATACTCGGGGTCGACCCCCAGTTCTTCCATGCGGGCGACCGCGTCTCGATAGGTTTGATCCATTGTCAGATGTCGTCGATTCCTTCGCGGGGCGCCATTTTAACATCATGCGCTCCCGGCGGATCCAGTGTTTGAGGGCCGGTCTGGAAATCAACCGCAATCGCGAAACGGGGTCCTGCGGGCCTGAACCTTCTCCGCATGGCCTGCATCGAATCTGCGGATAGGTTTCTTGTTTGGAGTGCCTGTTCTAAAATTAGTAGTTTGACGCTGGCAGACCTTGCGATCCGATGTCCCGCTTTCGCTCCCTCATTTCGAATTACCTGTCCCAAGTCATCCTGCTGACCGTGGGAGTTGCGCTGGCGGCCTTGTACCTGATCCAGTTCAGCGATCCGCCCTATCCCGCGCTAGTGCCGGTTGCGTTCTGGTTTTTCTACCTGGCCTACCTGAGCCTGCTTTGGCTCTTGCGGCTTCTCAGCGGCGGGGCCTCGGTCTGGCAGCAGTCCATGGCGATCGGCACTGCCGCAGCGCTCACCATTGCCCTCTACCTGGCCGGACACGTCGGCGAACAGCAGCGTGAGATCGACCTGCAGGAACGCAGCCTGAGCGACTGACCATGCTCCACCTGTACGACACCGCAACCCGCAAGAAGGTTGCCTTCGCCCCGCTCGACCCGGAGCGCGTCACCTTGTACGTCTGCGGCCCCACCGTCTACGACCACACCCATATCGGCAACGCCCGCCCGCTGGTCGTGTTCGACGTGCTGGTCAACGTGCTGCGTTCTCTCTATCCCCAGGTCGTCTATGCCCGCAACCTGACCGATATCGACGACAAGATCCTGGATCGGGCCAAACAGGAGAACTGCCAGTACGACGAACTGACTGCCCGCTACATCGAGGCGTTTCACGAGGTGTGTGCCGCCCTTGGGAGCCTGGAGGTCGACTTGGAGCCACGTGCGACCGAAACCATTCCGGCCATGCTGGAAATGACCCAGACCCTGTTGGATTCGGGTCATGCCTATGAAGCGGAGGGACACATCCTGTTCGCGGTGGACAGTTTCGACGGGTACGGCGAACTGTCCGGGCGGCGGGTGGAGGAAATGCACCCCGGAGCCCGGGTAGAAGTAGCCGAATACAAGCGTAATCCAGCGGATTTCGTGCTGTGGAAGCCTTCGACACCGGAACAACCGGGTTGGGACAGCCCGTTCGGGCGGGGCCGGCCGGGCTGGCACCTGGAGTGCTCGTGCATGATCGCGCATCATCTCGGCCCGACCATCGACATCCACGGCGGCGGTCAGGACCTGGTGTTCCCGCATCACGAGAACGAGCGCGCGCAGAGCTGTTGCGCTTATCCCGGCGAGTCGTTCGTCCGACTGTGGATGCATAACGGCTACGTCACGGTCGACGGCGAAAAAATGGCCAAGTCGATCGGCAATGTGCGCCAAGTCCGGGACCTTCTCGATCACCATCCGGGTGAACTGCTGCGCCTTGCCCTGCTGCACGCGCATTACCGCAAGCCGCTGGACTGGACGGATGACCTGCTCCTCCAGGCGCGGCAGATCCTGGACCGGCTGTATCGGGCCTGGCAGGATGCGGGAAGCCCGGAGCCCGGCGAAACCGAGCCGGATGCGGAATTCCTGCAGGCCCTGCTTGACGACCTCAATACCCCGCTGGCCCTGCAGCGCCTGCGGCACGAGGCGGCGGCCTTGGCCCATCTGCAGGGAACACAGCGCACGGAAGCCGCCCGGCGGCTGTGCGCCGGTGCCCGGATGCTCGGCCTGTTCGGATCCGCGGCCGAAGACTGGTTCCATGCTGGCGCGACGGCCGAGAGTCTGGACGATGCCGAGATCGAAGCCCTGCTGGCCGAGCGGCAAACCGCACGGGAAAACGGGGATTACGCGGCGGCCGATCGCATCCGCGATCAGCTGTTGGAGGCTGGAATCGCGGTGGAGGACCTGGCGGACGGCAGCCACTGGCGGCGGGTACGGTAGACTGTACGAATCAAAAGCTTTTCTTTGCAAAATGTCTTCTTTATTTTCTCCTCGGGAGAGTGTCGAACAGGTCGAAGAAGGGGATCAACTGGCCCCGAAATTCGATGAAAACGGGCTGATCCCCGTGGTGACCACCGACTACGAATCCGGCGAAGTGCTGATGGTCGCGTACCAGAACGCCGAGGCACTGGAGCAGACCATCCGGAGCGGCGAAGCCTGGTACTACAGCCGCAGCCGCCAATGCCTGTGGCACAAGGGCGCCACCAGCGGACTGGTGCAGAAAGTGCGCGAACTGCGCATCGACGATGACCAGGACACGGTCTGGATGCGCGTGACGGTCGCAGACTCCGGCGCCAGTTGCCATGTTGGCTACCGCTCCTGCTTTTACCGCAAGGTGCCGACAGGGGATTCGGCTGGCCAAGCGCTGGAATACCTGGAACGCGAGAAAACCTTCGACCCCGAAGAGGTCTACGGCGACGCTGAAAATCCGACCCGCCTGTAACCCCCGCACTGCCGATGCCTCCAACCTTCCGTCTGTTACTGACACGGCGGCTCGGCCCTTTCTTCTTCACCCAGCTGACCGGGGCCTACAACGACAACGTCTTCCGTAACGCGCTGGTCGTCCTGATCACCTACCGCATTACCGAACTGGCCGGGTTCGGTAGCGAAGAACTGGTTGCCGCCTCTGCCGGGGTCTTCCTGCTTCCTTTCCTGCTGTTCTCCGCCCTCGGCGGAAAACTGGCCGATCATTTCCCGCGGCACCGGCTGATCCAGCACATCAAGCTCGCGGAATGCGCCCTGATGGCACTGACCTGGATCGGTTTTGCCACCGGGTCAGTCGGCTTTCTGTTTGTCATCCTGTTCCTGACCGGACTGCAATCCGCCCTGTTCGGTCCGGTGAAGTACGCCATCCTGCCGAACTTGCTGTCCCGGGCCGAACTACTGGCCGGCAACGCCTGGGTCGCGGTCGGTACGTTCATCTCCATCCTCGCCGGAAGCCTGACCGGAACTCTCATGATGGGCATGTCCGACGCCGCCCTGTGGGTGCCCGGCATTCTGGTAATCAGCGCCGGGGCCGGTTACCTGGCAAGCCATCGAATTCCGGCGCAAGTTCCCGCCGGTGCCGGTCTGCGGCTCTCGTTCGAGCCGTTCAGTGAAACCGCGCGGATCGTGCGAGAAGGCCTGAGCCAACCTCGCCTGGCCTGGTTGATGCTTGCCATCAGCTGGTTCTGGATGATCGGGGTTGGCATGCTCATTCAGTTGCCGCTGTTCGTCCGGGACGTGCTGGCCGGCAACGAGCAGGCGTTGGCGGGCGCGCTTGCGATTTTCACCGTCGGCGTCGGGCTCGGCGCCCTGTTGTGCAACCGCTGGCTTGGCGGCACGGCGCGGGCGACTCTGGCACCCATATCCGCAGCGGCCTTAGGCGCCGGCTTCGTGTTGCTCAGCCTCGTTCCCCCGGCTGATGTTCCACTTCGCGGATTCGCCGCCCTGCTGGAGGACCCGCAGGCCGTGACTGCCCTCGGCCTCCTGCTGGCGCTTGCCGTGGCGGGCGGTTTCTATGTCACGCCCCTGTATACCCTGGTGCAGCAGCGGGCGCCGGAGGACCGGCGCGCGCGGGTCATCGCCTGCAACAACATCCTCAATTCCATCTTCATGGCGCTGGCCTCGGCGACATCCATTGTCATTTTCCAGTCCGGCGGCACGATCGTCACCGTCTGGCTGGCCATGGCCGCTACCGCTCTCGTGGCAGCACTGTTGTTGCTGCATTTCACGCAGGGCAGCTTCCGCCATGTCCTTTTGTGGCCGGTCGCGTCAGTCGCGCTGACCACGGAGACGCCACCGCCCGGTTCGCTGGTATTCGCCCGGCGTGGAAGCGCCTGGGTCGCCTGGGCGCTGGCTGCCACCA
Organism: uncultured Chromatiales bacterium; assembly: GCA_964602805.1. Classification (GTDB taxonomy): domain Bacteria; phylum Pseudomonadota; class Gammaproteobacteria; order Poriferisulfidales; family Poriferisulfidaceae; genus Poriferisulfidus. Next base: position 165,474 of record CAZRSJ010000001.1, read on the forward strand.
TCCCCGGCAAACTCGAAATCCATGTCGCTCCCGCGCTGCTGCGCCGCGCGAGCCTTCGGCTGCTCGCCTGCTGGGTCCGCCTGAAGCCGCTGGATCCCGCCGCCCTGAACGACCAGTGGCCGGGCAATCAGGATGGACCCGCCCGCACCGTGCTGATCCTGCCGCCATCCGGCCCCGAGGGCGAGGCTTCGCTGCTGGGGTTGATGCAGACCGCCCGGGAGCGATCCGGCCACCCCGTCGAGGTCGCGTCCGTCAGCGACCCGGAACTCTACATGCCCCGCTTTTACCCGCGCATTCGGGTCGGGTTCGAAAGCTGCCCGCTGCCGCCCCGCGCGGCCGACGAGCCGGAGGCTCTCCGGCGCGATGCGCTCAAGATCTACGACCTGCTGTGCGAACTGGAATACCGGATGCACTGCCGGGAATGCACGACATTGCAGTCCTTGTACGGTGCTGTCCGAAGGTTCGGGGCCGGTTACCCGATCCTGGCCGACCTGGAACGGACCCTGACTTACCGCCAACTGCTCCAGGCGACCCACGCTGTCGCCCAGCTGCTTGAGCGAGCCCTGCCGAAAGGCCAGGATACGGTCGGCATCCTGCTGCCGAACGCCGCCGCCACGCCGATCACTTTTTTCGCCATGCACACGCTTCACCGCATCCCGGTCATGCTCAACTACACCGCCGGGCCAGCCAATGTCGCCAGCGCCTGCCGCACGGCCGGGCTGACCCACGTCGTGACTTCCCGCCGGTTCGTCGAGAAGGCCGACCTTGGAGGCTTGACTGACGCCCTGGCTGGAGACTACACCCTGCTGTGGCTGGAGGATCTGAGACTGCAGCTGAACCTCGGCATGAAACTCAAGGCCGCCTGGCGTGCCATGCGGCCGCCCCCGAAAGGTGACCCCTCGGACCCCGCCGTAGTGCTGTTCACCTCCGGGTCGGAAGGCGAACCCAAAGGCGTCGTGCTGAGTCACCGGAATCTGCAACGCAACCGGTGCCAGGTCCGCGCGGTGCTGAACCTGACTCCCCAGGACCACCTGCTGCTGTGCCTCCCCACCTTTCATTCGTTTGCCCTAGGCGTTGGCCTGCTACTGCCATTGATGGCCGGGTTGCGCTGCACTCTGTACCCCAGCCCCCTCCACTACAAGCAGATCCCCGAACTGATCCGAAAGCACAACATCACCGTGTTCTTCTCCACCGACACGTTCCTGAACGGCTACGGGCAGGCGGCAAGCCCGGAAGACTTGCAAAGCCTGCGCTTGATCGTGGCCGGCGCCGAACCGCTCAAGCCAAGCACCCGGAAATTCTGGCAGGAACGTTTCGGTCTGACCGTCCATGAAGGCTACGGCGTGACCGAAACCTCGCCCGCGGTCAGTGCCAACACGTTTACGTGCAACCGGCCGGGTTCGGTCGGCCGCCTGATGCCGGATATCGAAGCGCGCCTGGAACCGCTGGACGACTCCCAAGACACCATCGGCGCCACCCGCAGGCGATTGTTTCTGCGCGGCCCGAACGTGATGTCCGGCTACTGGATGCCGGGGGAAAGCCGGCTGTTGACCCCTCCGGAGGACGGCTGGCACGACACCGGCGACGTTGCCGAATTCGACGATGACGGATTCCTGAGCCTGCATGGCCGAGCCAAGCGGTTCGCCAAGATCGGGGGCGAGATGGTGTCGCTCGCCTACGTCGAGCAGCAGGTCAGCGAAGTCTGGCCGGAATACCGTCACATTGTCTGCGCCGTCAATCACCCGACTCGAGGCGAGCAGCTGGTCCTCATTACCGAGCATCCCGAGCCGGACCGGGGCCGGTTGAGACAGGCCCTGGGGGAACAGGGAGTGGGAGAACTGGCGCGACCCCGGCTGATTTTGCCGGTCGAGGCTCTGCCGCTGCTTGGCAGCGGCAAACCGGACCTGCGCCAGGCACAGGAACTGGCGCTCACGGTGCTACACTAGCTTCAAGAGACTCAACGGTGAATACCCGCTCCTTTGGAACGTCCAGCGGGAGGTGCGGATGCGAGAAATAACGCCGGTTACCATGGATCTGCTGCTGAGTGCGGTGGATGTGCTGGCTTCGATCCTGCTGTTCGGTATCGGGCTCCTCATCCTGGCTGCGATGGTGCTCTACATCGTCGACGTCACGCAGACCCGCCACGCGGTGCGCCGCAACTATCCCGTCATCGGGCGTTTCCGGTACTGGTTCGAGCATCTCGGCGAATTCTTCCGTCAGTACTTCTTCGCCATGGATCGCGAAGAAATGCCATTCAACCGGGCACAGCGTTCCTGGATCTATCGCGCCAGCAAGAACATCACCAACACCCTGCCCTTCGGATCGACCCGGGATCTGACGCGCCCCGGCACCGTCCTGTTCGTCAACGCTCCCTACCCGGATCTCAGGAAGTCGGACACCGACTCCCCACCGCTGACCATTGGTCCGGACACCGCCGAGCCCTATTCCAGCGAACATTTCTTCCACATTTCGGGCATGAGTTACGGCGCCATCTCGAACGTCGCCGTCCAAGCGCTGTCGCACGGCGCCGCCAAGGCGGGATGCTGGCTCAACACCGGCGAGGGCGGGCTGGCCCCGTACCACCTGGAAGGTGATTGCGACCTGGTCTTCCAGATCGGCACCGCCAAATACGGCGTGCGCGACGAGCACGGCAACCTCTCGGAGACACGTCTTCGGGAATTGGCCGAAATCCCGCAAATACGCATGTTCGAGATCAAGCTCTCCCAAGGCGCAAAGCCCGGTATGGGCGGGCTTCTTCCACGCGTCAAGGTCACGAAGGAAATCGCCCGAATCCGCGGGATTCCGCCAAGCGAGGCGTCGCGCAGCCCGCGCCGGCATCCGGACATCGGCAATCCTGCTGAACTGTTGGACATGGTGGCCCACATCCGCGACCTGACCGGCAAGCCGGTCGGCTTCAAGACCGTGGTCGGCTCCGAACAGATGCTGGATGACTGGATCGAGGAAATTCTCCGGCGGGGCCCCGCCTCCGCGCCCGACTTCATCACGGTCGACGGCTGCGACGGCGGCAGCGGTGCCGCCCCCATGCCACTGCTCGATGCGGTCGGGCTGCCATTGCGCGAAAGCCTGCCGATGACGGTCGATCGCCTGGAGCAAAGTGGCCTGCACGAGCGCATACGCGTCATCGCGTCCGGCAAGCAGGTCAATCCCTCCGACGTGGCCTGGGCGCTGTGCCTGGGTGCGGACTTCATCTGCTCGGCACGCGCGTTCATGTTCGCGCTCGGCTGCATCCAGGCCATGCAGTGCAACCGCAACACCTGCCCCACCGGCGTCACCACGCACGACCCGCGGCTGCAACAAGGCCTGAACCCGGCGAACAAGGCCGTCCGGGTTGCCCACCTGGCCCGCAACATGGAAGCGGAAGTCGCCATGATCGCGCATTCCTGCGGCGTGCCTCACCCGCGTGCGCTGAACCGGACTCACGCACGCATCGTGCAGCCTGACGGCCTGAGCGTCTCGTTGCACAGGCTTTATCCCATGCCAGCCCGGACCGCCTGAGCCTGCCATGGATCTAGTCATTTCGATTTCGAGCCTCGCGGGCCTGCTGCTGCTGGGCCTGGCGCTGAAGCCCTTGGCCAGCCGCCTGAGATTTCCGTTCGAGGCACTGCTGCTGCTGCTGGGCTTCGCATTCGGCAGCCTGATCGCCGACGCCGACCAGGTGGGCCTGCACAGCGGCATGCTGCGCGACCTGGTCTTCTACGTATTCCTGCCGGTCCTGATCTTCTCCGCCGCCTACAGCATGGACGCGCCGAGATTCGGGCGCAACCTGCTTGGCATCATCCTCCTGGCATTGCCGCTGTCGCTGATCTGCCTGGCGCTCACCTCCGTCCTGATCTACTACGGCATCGGCCATCCAAGCGGATTTCCGTGGATCGCGGCCCTGCTGACCGGCACCATGCTGATCGCCACCAACAGCCAGGCACTCCAGCAGGTTTTCAAGCACCTGAACCTGTCCCCGGACCTGCGCACGCTGATCGGCGGCGAGGACCTGCTGAACAACGCCTTCGGCATCGTGCTGTTCACCCTGCTGCTGGCATTCGCCCTGGAGCCCGACCTGACCCTGGGGCCCCAGGAAATTGCGCTGTATTTTGCCTGGGAGGTGATCGGCGGTGCCGTCATCGGGCTGGCCATCGGCTTCGTCGCCCTGATCTTCCTCCGGGTGCGCAACCCTTCCCCGCATGAGGCGGCCCTGTTTATCCTGGTGACCGCCTACATGGCCTACCTGATCGCGGACTATGTGCTGAACGTCTCCGGCGTCCTGTCCGTGCTGGCGACGGCACTGATCATGGGCCGCACCATGCACCAGGACCTGGACGCGCCCCAGGACCACTTCGTGGACGAATTCTGGCGCCTCATGGCCACCTTCGCCGAGTCCATGCTCTACCTGATGCTCGGTCTGAGCATCTCGACCGACATCTTCTCGGACCGCTGGCTGGCCATCCTGATCGGGATCGGCGCGGTGGTCCTGGCCCGCATCATCGGGCTCACCCTCGTGATGCCGGTGCTGTCCCGGACGAACCGGGCGCTGAAGGAACTCCCGGACCACAACATCCTTTATGTCAGCAGCGCCCGCGGCGCCGTTACCGTGGGGCTGGCGCTGAGCGTGCCAATCGATCTTGATTACTGGTGGACCATCGAGTCCATCGGTTTCGGGGTGGTGCTATTCTCGGTTTTGGTCCAGGCGCCCATGCTGGAACTCTGGAGGCAGAAGAAACTGGACAAAAAAGCAGATACGGATTCCATACCGGAATGAACCTTGCGGCTGGAAAATGCCGGCCCTGCACGCCCAGTTGTTTCGCGTTTCGATAAACGATATACTGTGCGGGGTGATTCGGAGTTTTTACTGCAAGGACACCGAGCGACTTGCCAAAGGTTATCGAGTGCGGCGTTTCGCTGACTTTGAGCGAGTTGCCAGACGTAAGCTCGCCCAACTGGATGCCGCGGCAACACTCAGTTTCCTGCGGGCACCACCCGGCAACCGGCTCGAGATGTTGCGAGGTGACCGCAAGGGGTCGTGCAGCATCCGGATCAACGACCAATGGCGGCTTTGTTTCCGCTTCATCGATGGAGATGCTTACAACGTCGAGATCGTTGATTACCACTGAGGTCATTACTAAGGAGACATTGGCATGAACCGACTGGAACCCGTCCACCCTGGTGAGATTCTGAAATGCGATTTCATGGAACCCCTTGCGTTATCTGCGGCGGCGCTCGCAAAAGCGATCGGCGTGACACCGGCGAGGATCAGCGAGATTGTCCGCGGCCGTCGCGGCATCACTGCCGAAACCGCGCTGCGCCTGGCAAAGTATTTCGACACGGATGCCTGGAGTTGGATGAACCTTCAGAGTCGCTATGAACTCGAATGTGCGGCGCGGGACAAGGCCGAAGCCTTGTCGGAAATCCACCCCAGAAAAGTAGCGTAAATCCAGACGTTCCGGTCTGCTCTACACGGAATGGGAAGGAGACAACGGGAGATTCACTTCCCGCCATTTACTGCCTCCTTCGCAGAACCGCTTCGTACAATCGGTGCAAGTTCAGATGGGATGACGCCCGCTTGTTCCGGGGATAGCTGGAAGCGATGCCTCTACCTCTCCAGGCGCTTCCTTTTACGAAAAATACCGCCAATTCTCCTCACCATACACCAGCCAGGCATCGACTTGGCCTCCATCCCACCGATAGCGCACGTGCCTGCCTTGCACAGGGATGCCAACAACATCGGGCCAGAATGCTGCAACGGCATCACCGGTCGGACAGCGCACACTGGGATAGACAAGGCCATCGCTGCTGTGTTCCTGGCGCAATTCACGCGCCAGTGATTGCGTAGCAGTGTAATCATCGGCACTCAAAGCGGATTCGAAAGTTTTCTCGCCCCGCAAGTCGTGTAGTTCCGCGTCCACACACCCGATCAACTCTCGGTAGTCCGCCATCAACGGACCTTCGCCTGTTGACAACATGAAACGTTCGAAATGAAACACCGACTCTGCCAACGCCACCTCGAAACAGTCGCCCACGTAGCACACGCCATAACGTCCTTCGCTGAAACGGCTTGGACGATCGCCCGAGACATGACAGAACGGAGCCATCGCCCAACTGGCACTAGGTCCCGAGACGCGCCGTTCCGGAGGAATCAAGTGAATCGCGCCAATTTTTTCGCGTACCCGTGGGTTTGTCTTGGATTCCGCGTTGGCGATCAACTCCCAGTCAGCAGGATCAGCAATGTCTTCGAACAAATCAATCGGCGGATAGATTGATCGAATGAGGCGGTATGTCCGAGGCCAAGCGACCCGACTGACAGGCGGAATTACCATCCTCCGCGCTCTGCATCAAGATAGGCACGAACTGCCCCCAAATCAGAAATGGACCCAGCCAGCAAGCGGCTTAGCGCAGGTTGATCCCCAAACGCACGATTGGGCTTATGTAGCCAATCGTAGGCATGCATCGGATCAGAAAACATGTAGCGCAGACTCTTGTGGATGCCCATCAGCATGGAAAGACGCTCGCGAACATCCCGCGAGATGCGCGACAGGTCAACCTGCCCGGCCTTCCAACGGGCGTAGGTTCGTTTCGCTGGATCACCCAACAAAACACACCCCTGCCGGTCACTCAGCTTCCAGAGTTTCATCAAAATAAAAAAAGCACGCAGCATAGCACCCGTTTCCGCGTCGCTAATGCTGGCAGACACGGGATGCATGGCATGCAGAATGTGAATAGGATTTGCCATAAAGCTAATTATAGATAACATGATGCCATATGGCAAATATTATTAATGCCCAAATGTCCTAAACAAATAGACTTTTATGATTTTCGGGACGGTTGAGACGGTGAGCGTTCTCAGATATTTTGAGCCTGCGCAATTCTGCTCCATACATGTCTGATGTAGGATGAGACTCGGAAAAAACGATCTGATTAGTGTGCAAGGATAGAAACCCAGCCTCCTTTCGTGATCAATTCTAGATGGCTGTCATTCATGGCCTCCCCTCAACTAAAACTCCACCTTCCTACCCCACCAGCAAAAACTGATACGCCGCTGGTGCCTGCGCGAATGGTAAATGAATTCGTTTACTGTCCGCGTCTCGCCTATCTCATGTGGGGACAGTCCGAATGGGTCGAGACAGGCGACACAGTGGATGGCCGCCGTATCCATACTCGGGTTGATAAAACCAGTAAACCGCTCCCTGAGCCCGAAACGCTGGAAGAAGAATACGGCAAGGTGATCAGCCGCTCGCTTACATTGTCCTCCGATTCTCTTGGTGTTATCGCAAAGATTGATATCGCTGAAGCTGAAAACGGCGTGGTCACTCCGATCGATTACAAGCGAGGCAAACGACCGCACATAGCGCAGGGTGCCTATGAACCTGAGCGTGTCCAAGTCTGCCTTCAGGCAATGCTACTGGAAGAACACGGTTACCGAGTAGGCGAAGGAGCCATTTGGTTTGCAGAGAGCCGCGAGCGTGTTCGCATCGTGCTTGACGATGAATTGCGCGATACGGCCCGTGATGCGGCGAACCGCCTACGCCTGTCCGTCTCCTACGCCCACATACCTCCACCTTTGCAGGACAGTCCCAAGTGTCCTCGTTGCGCCTTGGTGTCGGTCTGCCTCCCAGATGAAATGAACTCGCTCGCTGGATCAAATCTGGCTCCGCGACCTATCGCGGTAGCGCAAGACGAAGCACTGCCGTTGGTCATCCAGTCGCAGAGAGCGTACATCAAGAAAAAAGGCAACACCCTTCAGATCACCGAAGACGACAAGAACAGCGCCATTGCTCGCATCAACGACATTTCGGATGTTGCCTTGTTCGGCAATGTCTCGATTAGCACCCCCGCACTTACCTGCCTGCTTGAACGCGAGATTCCTGTCACCTTCCATAGTCACGGAGGATGGTTCCGAGGAATAGCACACGGCCTTGGCCACCACAATGTCGAAATCCGCACCGAGCAATATCGGCTGAGTTTCGACAAACACTTCTGCAAGCAGTTCTCCCGAAACCTTGTCGCCGCCAAGATACTCAACCAAAGAACCATTCTGCGGCGCAACTGGCGAAGCGACAAGGATTCGAGAAAATCTACACTGAACAGCCTGTCCTCAAGTCGGAAACTGGCTGGCCGCGCCCAGTCTCTAGACGAACTACTCGGTATCGAGGGCGCTGGCGCCACAGTTTATTTTCGGGCATTCGCAGACCTGCTCACTCCGCCAAAATCAGAAAATACAGCCAACGCCCCTGACAGCATTGATGCATTCCAGTTTGATGCGAGAAACCGCCGGCCTCCGAAAGACCCCGTCAATGCGATGCTATCACTAGCCTACGCCATGCTGACGCGTCATGTAACCATCGCACTTTCCTCCGTTGGTCTCGATCCCTATCGTGGGTTCTTCCATGCACCCCGATACGGTAGACCCGCACTAGCTCTCGACATCATGGAACCCTTCAGACCGATAATTGCTGACTCGACCGTACTATCCGTCATCAACACAGGCGAAGTGTCGGCGGGCGATTTCGTGACCGGGGCGACCGGTACCGCACTGACTTCTACCGGGCGGAAAAAATTCGTCGGCGCGTTCGAGCGCCGCTTGACTCAAGAGACCACGCATCCTCTCTTCGGCTACAGACTCAGCATGCGGAGGTTGATTCTAGTGCAAGCGCGATTACTGAGCCGCCATCTTCTTGGAGAACTTCCCGCCTACCCTCACTACCTCCCGAGGTAGATATCCGCCATGAACGACGAACGGACCTACATCGTGACCTACGACATCTCCAACAGCCGCCGGTGGAGGCGGGTCTTCAAGACCATGAACGGCTTTGGAGAATGGCTCCAGTTATCGGTGTTTCAGTGCCGCCTTTCCCGACGCAGACGTGCTGAACTGGAAATGAAACTCAGGGAAATTATTAAGATGGGCGAGGATCATGTCCTGGTAATCGACATCGGACCGACGGACAAAACCGACCTCGCCGTGGAAAGCATTGGTAAGACATTCTCAAAAATCGAGAAGCAAGCAATTGTGGTATAAGTGGAATTCACCGTAAATCAACTCACAGCTGTCACCATGGGAACCCGCACGCATTTGCTGACATTCCGCCGACCCAGTGCGAGCAGTTCAGTGCTGAGAAAATCCCGGGGGGCAATTGAATTTGCTCATCGACTTGATTTTATTGGACTGTTTAGCATAATGACCCCTACCGGAAGACATGTTTGGCCGGTTTTTAACAACAGAAACCATAGGCGCTCGAATATAGGCAAGATTTACCTTGCAAAACAATGAGCTAGAAGGGTGCCATTTCCGGGGCAAATTCGCCCCGGCCTCATTGAAGCTCTCCATTATTGATAGGCGTTATGCCTGTTCTGCGAATTTCCGGGGCAAATTCGCCCCGGCCTCATTGAAGCGATTAGCCCATAGTTATATTTTTGTTAGACCTTCCTATTTCCGGGGCAAATTCGCCCCGGCCTCATTGAAGCGCAGTAACCGGAAAAATGTTAGTTGCATACTCCCAGATTTCCGGGGCAAATTCGCCCCGGCCTCATTGAAGCCAGCAATACCACGGGCTTCTGTGTCTGCCAGCCAGTATTTCCGGGGCAAATTCGCCCCGGCCTCATTGAAGCGAGCCGGTCTGGTTGGTCTTGGCATTCGGCGGGCAGATTTCCGGGGCAAATTCGCCCCGGCCTCATTGAAGCGCGGATTGTCAATCGGGTGCGCGATCTGTTGCACCGATTTCCGGGGCAAATTCGCCCCGGCCTCATTGAAGCAGCTCATTGATGAGCTTCTCCCTGCGCCTCGGCGTCTATTTCCGGGGCAAATTCGCCCCGGCCTCATTGAAGCGTGTACTTGTCCAGCGACACCACCCGCGTGTCGCGATTTCCGGGGCAAATTCGCCCCGGCCTCATTGAAGCCGCGGGGGGAAGAACTTATACACCGTCACATTATCATTTCCGGGGCAAATTCGCCCCGGCCTCATTGAAGCATTCACCCTAACAGTCAAGCCAGGCATTGAGCCGATAAACCTTTCCGCATCAAACTGGTTTTGAAGAAACGAAATTACGGTATTTTCCCTGAGTTATTCTATTACTACGGAAAACTTCTGTGATTCCCAACGCAGATAATTCAGTGCGGCTAGGCTGATCTTCTTGGAGTTGTGCGAGCGCAAGCAATGAACGGGTCTCTGATAGCCCGATGGGGGGCGACCAAACTGGCCAAGATAGTTCAGTTGCGTGATTAAAGCCAGTAGTTCTAAGTTTGTGTTGGTAGGGTTGGGTGGGAAACAAGGGCAATGCCTCAATTGCTAAGCGATTACCACCCCAAACACTTCCGCGAATGTTGCTATCACTATCCCCACTAGGGTTGTTCCATCGTAGCGCATATCGAATGTCATCAACTGGATCCCAGCGCATACTGTGTCCTTTCCGGGCATCATCATAGACCCAACTTTCAAAGATCGCTTTGTCCAAATGGCCCGCTTCTGTATCTTTAATAAAGGTACGTATTGTTTTCAGAAAGTGTTGATGACCGGCCCCGCTCATTGTTCGAAAATCTGTATCGGCAATCTGGCCAGTAGGTTTACCATTTACTTGTGATTCGATAATGTCGCTGCCGAATGCAACGAGAAAGTCAGCATTGCGGCGATCCTGAGGAGAGGCAGAAAATTGGCAATCGATCATGGCCCTACGATACTCCTTGGTATCAATGGTTAAATCATCACCGAGATTCAGGCTGGTCAGATTGCCACTATCTTTTAATTGTTTATAGAGCAAATCAATTAAAGTGGGACGGTCCAAATCCGTCGAACAGTGCAGGAGTGGCCGCCAGTGACCGCTTTCAATTTCCCAACTCAACTCAAACTGAGTTTCGGGCGCAGCCAGTGTTGCAGTTCGAAGAACGCCAAGGGCGGCAAGATAGCCCAACGGGTTATCAGCAGAAAGGCCACCGAGTAGCAGATCAGTCATTTTCCGGTACCTGATTAATCATGTAGTTCTTCCCATTCGCTGCGGCGATGATCCGCTAATCGTAGAATCGCTTCCAGCCAAGCCAAACCCCACCATCCGTAAGCCTTGATCAATAACCAGAATCGATGCACTGTTCCGGCTTCCAGATGTTCCAAGCGCGTTGGCCCAGACCAAGCCATTTCATGGCCATTGACATGGTATTTGACTTCTGGGGCATCCGGGTCGACAACAATCGGTGCGAAAGGGCGACAATGACCATGATGGCTTGAAACTAGAAATAGTGTTAGTTCACGCAACAACGGATTTGTAGGCAGTAGTTTGGGGACGCTTTGCGCCAATCGTACGGATAACAATTCATGACGACCACCGGAAGGATAACCCGTGTTGATCTCTGCGGTTTTGTATGCCTCGCCAGTCTTGGGGATAGAAACTGATTTGGCTAGTGGGTCTCCTGCTATCGACAATGGGTGCCCCCCATTAAGTAGCGCTTGGAAACGCGGATCAGCCTTACCCGTGTCATGCAGCAATCCAGCGCGGGCGATAGCGTCGACGAGTTCATCAGTGAGGCCGCAACCTAGAGCAAAATGGCGAGCCCAAGCTTCCACTCCCGGCAAGTGTGTTCGCAAAAGGATGGGTTGGCCCTTTTTATTTGCAATACCAGATGAGTTGATGTCGTCTTCATCGTTGAAGGTTTCAGCTTGTCTTGTGAATTTACGTAGAAGGCGTTGCCCGATCAAAATCACGTCGTTTTCCCCAATGTGATGCAGACTACAAAGAAATCCACGCTGTTGCGCTTCTACTTGGAGTTGGGTCGCTATCGCATGGAGCCATGCAAATTTTTCCTGGTCTTGGGAGTCAGACACCAGAGCGTCCAGCATACGACGCACCAAGTCTAGTTGCGTGTCTGGATCGGAATTTTCGAATTCTGTTTCAGCCAATAGCTCCTTGGCTAGTCTCCGGGATTCGCCTAGGGGCCACAAGTTAATCAATTCATCGTGCAACCGTAGTAACGCTTTGGCATTACCCTCTAGGTACGCCTGCTGGCTTAAATCAATTTCAGCCAAACTGACCTCAAAGTTAGGAATCTCTCCTAGGAACTCAAAATCTTTTTGATTTAGGTCGCCATCGCTACTTAAGTCAATGATGACCACATCGCCAGGCATCAATTCACTCGCCTTATCAATATGTTCTAATGCCCCGCCTGTCGAAAAAATAAAGGCAGAAAAAGTCTCGCCAATGTCTGCCTCAGCCTCTTTTATGTTGTCGTCATTGGCCTCGCCCTCAACATCACTGCTAGTGTCTTCCACTTGTTTTCCTTGCAACCAATTCCGGAAAACTCCCACTTTTACGGGAAGCATTTCGCTGGACGTTGGCGGACAGAGTCGCAGGCTTTCTGGAGTGGGATTAATGCGCCAGCAAACCTGAACATCGGCCCGAATTTCACGCAAACCATGAAGGAACAGGCTGACTTCAGGCGATGGTTCAGGTGTCGGACACGTTTGTGCTAAGCAATCCACATGGGCGGGAAGCATGACGGGAGCATTGTGCAGAGGACTGTTCAGGGCCTGAAGCTCTGTTTCAGTCGGGGGTTTTAGATGGGCAATTCCGAAATCCACAGTATTTGTTTTTTCTGTATCTCTTAACCATTCAAAGGTCTTGACAACCGCGGAACCGTAGACTGGATCATCCTCTTCTTGATCGCCTCGCAGGAGGATAGCAGCACGGGTGTCAATAGCACGCCCCATACGATTCAGGCGGCCAAAGCGCTGACGCAGGGCATCCAAAGCCGCGCATTCTGTGACAAGTACATCGAAATCAAGATCCGCACCCACTTCAAGCGTCTGGGTAGCGACAACAAAATGCGGCGTATTAAGATGTCGATCCTCCGATTCGCTGGATGCCAATTGCAACCTTTCAAGAGCCCTGATGACATCGGACTTGTCCATGTTGCGCATACGTCCGGTCAACAGAATCACTTCGTTATGAAGATCGACAAGGTGGTCACGAACAGCCCGAGCAGTGGCCACGCGGTTGACAAAAATCACTACAGCCGGATTCTTTCCACCATTGAGAACCCGTGACTCTCCGGCAAGATTTTCAGCCGTCTTGCCAAGTTCTTCAGCGAAACGGCGGGTTGCTCCCCCTCCTTTGGCGACCTCAATCTTCCGTATCAGAGTGGGTTTTTGTGCCAACTGGCGACGCCCCAAGGGATGTTTAGGGTTAACAGGTTGTGTCGATTCATCCTTGAAAACGAGCTTCAGATCAGGAGGTGGAGTTGCGGAAAGAACTACCGGATGAAAACTCCGGCGCAATGGGTTTTTGCCCCACTTGCGATAGCGTTGCACGGCTTGCAGGGTCTCAAGAAATGGACGGGCACAGTGGGCTTCGTCCAGAAGAATGAGACTATCGTTGGCGACCAAACCTGCGTAGATTGGCCACATGCCAGAACCACGCCCGTAGGCACGGAACAATAGCCGCGATCCTATCTGATCGACTGTGGTGGCAATGACGGCAGGCTGCAATGGGCTACGCGCCCAAGAGTCAGCTCGATAGCTGGCACCACGTAACGTATGGACTGTGAGAGGAAGCTCACCTTCACCCTGCCAAGGGCCCTCTTCGTTGCCGCTCGCAACTACGCGCAAAGCATCCGCGACTTCCTTGAGTATTCCAGTTTTCGCTTCCGCTAACTGTTTTGCTAGCCGTTCTGCCCGAGCGTAAGCTTCGTCAACAATAATGCGCCGATCCACCGTAAAGAAAATACGGCGCGGCGCAGTTATGGGATTGCCCTTTGTTCTCTGTGACGCTTGGGCTGCCAGTGCGTAAATCGCGATATCGATACAGGCTGTTTTTCCAGCGGCGGTAGGTAAGGCGATGGCTTCCGGCCAGGGCTGGTCGACATCTTCCAGCACTCGCTCCACAAGTGTTTGTTGCCAAGCAAAGGGTTTGCATCGCCAGAGGGCTTGGAAATAATCGTCAAATAGAGATGCGGGCAATTCGGGCATTAGTTTTCTTGATCCATCGGCAAAAACAGGCCATAACCGCGAAAGCGACCTGCGCCGACCATAACTGGCCCAGCCACTGGACGGTCAAAAATCAGAGTCGCATGGCTATGATTGCGGCTGCCACCGTCTGATTTCCTGATCATGCAAGGAAATTTTCGCGCATGAGGCACGCCCTCCGCCAAGGAAACAGCGTGTAAAACGACTTCTTGTGGCCTAGGAAGCCCAATGCGTTCACAAGCCGTTTTGACATCTTCAGAAACACATTGCCATTTATGTTCACCATCGTAATGGCGGTCCAGAACAATCGGCGTCACACTCGCCCAAGTTCGTGACGGGCGCGTCCAGCGTTTCGCACGCAGTGCCTGGGGCGGCGACTCGCGCATCTCGTACTCCACATTACATTCCAGCCATTCGCCATCAAATAAGCGGCGTGGAATTGAAAGATTTTTCTCGTCGTACGGGAACGGAGCAAGGCAATTGGCGATTTCCTGTTCCTCCAATCCAGACGGTAAGACCATAGCAATGCCCAGGATGTGGCCATCTGCGTGTTTCGAGCCAATGAAGGGCAAGGGCAGCAAGGCAAGGTGCGGTTTCCTGCTCGGATGGCCATCTTGGGCATGGCCGGTGAGCCATTCCGGTGGCGGTTGCTTGGGACAGAACTTCATCAAGGCACTGCGCAATGCGCTAGTTAACCTCAGTACGCCTGGTAGCGAGATTCGCTTGCCGGACAATCGTAGAACGATCAGGTTGGCATTGAAATGCTTCGGGGAAAGTTCGGCAAAATCTTGGGGCTCAGGCTTCCTGTATCCTTGCCACTGCCCAATTGATGGGCGTTGACTGATGGGAACACCGTTCGGGAAACGCTTTCCCAACTCGGCCTTTAGATAATTCAGGCGCTGTCTTTGCGCCTTAGGACCTTGATTGTGACGCTGGAAATCTCGTGGGCACTTTTCCTCAATAATTCGTCTTCGTATGCGGTCAGCATCCGTGGAGCGGGCGAGGTACCGAGCTTCCGATTGAGTAAATCTATCGAAGGCGTATCCGAAGTGGTCTTTCCACCATTGCTCAAGGTCTTTACCATGGGTTTTTCTCAGTTCATCCAATTGCTCGCGGCTGAGCGTGATTTTAGCAGAGTAAGGCTTGCCGGTTAACACCTGCGCGGGTTCAGGACATGTGAGAACAGGCCCTGCTTGACGATTGCCGCGTA
>CAZRSJ010000002.1:0-103202 GCA_964602805.1 uncultured Chromatiales bacterium
TCGCCGATGACCCAGGTCAACCGCGTGTCTGGCCAGCAGTGGCGCAAGGTGTGTATCCCCGGCAGCATGTGCGAGACGTCGGCAATGCCCGACACGCATAACAGACATAGTGCTTTCGGGGGATAGGATGGGTGTTGGGATTCGGCCATGTGAGTGTGCTTTTCCCACCAGTTGTGTGTCCCGGGTTTCCCGATTGGTTAGGGGCTTATATACCTTAGTTGACAGAGAAATGCCCTGCCGATTTGCTAGAATGCGTGTACGGGCGATTGCAACGCCCGCACCAAAGGACAGTTGAGGTGTCCACCGCATGACAGATTATACCGAGCACCGCGCCATCGCCTTCCGACTGCATCCCGGAAGCAAGGCGAAGCACGACCTCCTGACCCAGACCGCCGGGGCCTGCCGGTGGGTGTGGAACACCATGCTGGAAGAAAACCGACGCGCCTACGAGGAGCATGTCGTCACCGGCTGCCCGTGCCCATCGGTCTCCTTTGAGTCGCTCGGCGTCGAGTTCACGAAGCTCCGGCGCGAGACGCCGTGGCTGCAGGAACTGCCCTACCTTCCGGTGCGGTATGTCCTAAAGTATCAGGCCGAAGCGTGGGCGGGCAAGTTCAAGGGCCTTCGAGGTTTCCCGAATTTTCATGCCCGCCGGGGCGACGACAGTTTCACGATTCCGCAGGATGTGAAAATCACGGGCGAGTACCTGCGCATTCCGAAGATTGGGCTGTGCCAATTGTCCCGGCATGGCGGCAACCCGTATGCCGACTGCCCGCCGGTGAAGGCGGTCGTGAAGCGGTCGCTGGGCCACTGGTACTGCACAGTTTTCTACAGGGTGCCAGTGGAGCGCGTGGACAACGGCCTCGCCGTGGGCGTGGACATGAACTGCGGGCAGGTCGCGGTCAGCACCGGCGACATCCTGCCGATGCCGCAGACGCGGACATTGGAAGCGAAGCGCAAGCGATACCAGAGGCAGATGGCCCGCCGCAAGAAAGGCTCGAACCGCCGGGCTTTGTCCCGGCACCGCATGGCCAAGACGCAGCGCAAGATCGCCGCCGTCCGACACGACTGGCACCACCACACCAGTCGGACGCTGGCCGACACCGCCGGGCTGGTGGTGATCGAAGACCTTAAAACCTCGGCCATGACCCGTTCGGCGAAAGGCACGAAGGAGAAGCCGGGCAAGAACGTCAGGCAGAAGGCGGGGCTGAACCGGGAGATCCAGAACACGGGCTGGGGCGCATTGCGCCGGATGATCGAGTACAAGGCGGTGAAAGTGGAAGCGGTGCCGCCGATGTACACCTCGCAGACCTGCCGCCATTGCGGGAACATAGACGCAGCGAACCGCGTCTCACAATCAGAATTCAAGTGCACCGCTTGCGGGCACACGGGCAACGCGGACGTGAATGCCGCGTTGAATATCTTGGCCTCGGGGACTGGGGCGACTGGACGGCGAGGGGCGTTGGCGTTGGCCACCCCGATGAACCGTCAATATGTATGCCATAGGTTGGCGGCCTAGCTGTCAACTAAGGTATATTAGCCCCATTGGTTACCGTTCTCGTTCGAGGGTTATCCCTATCGGGAAAAGACTTAGACTTGATGGATACTGTCCTCTGGGATTCACGTCGGCTACTCTTGTGAAGATTCCGGATTGGCGCGTCCGTAGATGTCCTCGAAACGGACAATATCGTCCTCGCCGAGATAGTCGCCCGATTGGACCTCGATTAAATCGAGTACTTCCTCCGTAGGGTTCTCCAGCCGGTGCCGGGTGCCCGGTGGAATGTAGGTGGACTGATTTTCCGAAAGCGTAAAGGTTTTCTCACCACATGTCACTTTGGCGGAACCGCGCACTACAACCCAGTGCTCCGCCCGGTGCCGGTGCATCTGTAGTGACAACCGCCCTCCCGGTAGTATGGTGAGGCGTTTGACCTGGAACCCTTCGCCGCTGTCCACGCGCTCGTAGTGACCCCACGGGCGGTAGATCTTTCTATGGTAGCGGTGTTCGTCTCGACCTGCTTGCTTGAGTTGTTCTACGACTTTTCGGGTGTCTTGAGAGGCTTCCCTGTCTGCTACGAGCAACGCATCGGGAGTATCAACGATGATGAGATTCGCCACGCCGAGCGTCGCGACAATCCGGCTGTCCGCACGGACATAGGTATCGCGGGTGTCCTGAAGGATCGTGTCGCCCTGGACGATGTTTCCGGCTTCGTCTCTTTGGCTAGATGCGGACAATTCCACCAGAGCTGCCCAAGAGCCGATGTCGGACCAACCTGCATCGAATGGCACCACAACTGCATCCGAAGTATGTTCCATTACGGCATAGTCCACTGAAAGATTGGGGGCCTTGGCAAAGCACTCTGCATCGAGGCGCAGGAAATCAAGATCCTGTTTCGCATTCTCGTGGGCTCTTTTTGCGGCTTCCCGGATCGGAGCCGCATGCCGATCGAGTTCCTCAAGGTAGCGGCGGGCGCCGAATACGAAAACGCCACTGTTCCAGTAACAATCCCCGGCCTCTATCAGTGCAACGGCCTTCTCGCGGTCCGGCTTTTCCACGAATGCTTCTACGATCCGGGCATTTGTGTCAGCGCCGGTTGTCGGTCCAGCCTTGATGTATCCGTAGCCGGTTTCAGCATGGTCTGGAGTGGCACCGAATGCGACGAGCTTTCCGGTAACAGCCTCCTGCACGGATTCCTGAATCGCGTGAGTGAATTTCTTGCTGTCGCGGACAACATGATCCGTTGGCATTACCAAAAGGATGGGATCGTCGTTCCCATCGCACAGGGCCAAAGCCTCCAGCGCTGCTGTCGCGATGGCGGGTGCCGTGTTCCGCGGCATGGGTTCCAGCAGGATGGCGTCGGGCGTGATTCCGATGGCTTTAAGTTGTTCTGCCACCATGAACCGATGCTCTTCGTTACAGACCACGATGGGTGAACGAAGGTCCTTGAGTTCCGTGAGCCTAAGAGCCGTGGCTTGAAGCAAAGTGTGCTCATCCACAAGGGCGATGAGCTGCTTTGGATAGGTTTCCCGGGACAGCGGCCAGAGTCTGCTACCCGTGCCACCGGAGAGAATTACGGGAAATACGGGGCGGCCCACAATGTGACATGCCTGTCTTGGCGTAGGGATGCGGGCAGTGTAGCAGATTGCCCCTCGGGACTGCTAATATAGGCATCGCGTTTCCGGTAAACAGAACTGACTGTTAGCCGGGAATTCGCACAGCCTGGAAAAGCGATTCCGGCATGGTTGTCATGCGTTCTCAGACTTAGGGTTTGGGGAGGATTGACGACCTTTCGGCTCCAGCGAATTTTCAGGTTTTCCCGACACGGGCGCCATGGATCATCCGCCAAAATCAGTTTGCCTTCTACGGCTTTCCGCAATTGGCGATGTTGCGCACATGGTGCCGGTCGCGCGCACGATCCAGAAATACTGGCCCACCACCGAATTGAGTTGGATCATCGGGAAAGGCGAGGCTCGATTGGTTCACGGGACCCCGGACATAGAGTTAATCGAATTCGACAAGACGGGTGCCTGGGGCGGCTATCGATCTCTTTCCCGAAAACTTCGACATCGGCGATTTGATGTTCTGCTGTGCCCCCAAGTCTCGTTGAGGGCGAATATGGCCAGCACGCTGGTCCGCGCCGACCTGAAGCTAGGTTACGACCGGACACGCGCCAAGGATTTGCATTCCTTGTTTTTACGCCAGCATGTCGCACCTGCGTCTCGGCAACATGTACTGGACAGTTTTTTTAGTTTCATTGAGCACCTCGGCCTGCGTGAACGTGACTTGCGTTGGGATTACCCCATCCCGGACGAAGCCCACGAATTCGCTCGACAACACTTGGCGGAGGACCATTTCAACGTACTCCTTAGCCCATGTTCCAGCCATCCATTACGGAACTGGAGCGCGCCCCGTTACGCCGCTGTCGCTGACCACGCGGTCCGCACACTGGATGCTCGGGTAATCCTTTGTGGGGGGGCGTCAGAACAGGAACGTCAGATAGGCCGAGAGATCGAGAAGCATATGCAATCGGAAGCCCTGAACCTGGTCGGCAAGGACACCCTGAAGAAATTCCTGGCCCTGCTTGAGGGTGCGGATGTCCTCATCTCGCCGGACTCAGGCCCCGCGCACATGGCCGCCGGAGTAGGCACACCCGTCATCGGCCTGTACGCGGCGAGCAACCCGCATCGCAGTGGGCCCTACCTCAGTCAGCAATGGTGCGTGAACAAGTACGGGATGGCTGCGCAAGCGTTCAGGAACAAGTCCGAGGATGAATTAAAATGGGGAACGAAACTGGAATATGAGGGCGTCATGGACTTGATCGAAGTAGATGAAGTCACCTCTCGTCTGGACGCGCTTGCCGGAAATCAATAACCGACTGCTAGGATTCGGACCATGGAACACATCAGTGTGCCCGTATCGCCTGGGGAATTGCTGGACAAGATAACCATCTTGGAAATCAAGGCGGAGCGGATAACAGACGAAGCGAAACTGCAGAACGTCAAAGTAGAATTGGCTCTGCTGATCCAGACCTGGGGGCAGTCTTCCGTCGACCACGATGCAGTCTTGTCGCTCAGGCAGACGCTTAAAGAAATCAACCAAACCTTGTGGGACATTGAGGACCGGATTCGGGTCAAGGAAGCGAAGAAGGAATTCGATCAGGAATTTGTTGATTTGGCGCGTTCTGTCTATGTTCAGAACGATCAGCGTGCTGCCGCCAAGAAGGAAATTAATGTGTTGCTCGGTTCTCGAATTGTTGAGGAAAAGTCCTACGCTGAATACTGAGCTGCTACGATTTCCGTACGAGCCATAGAGACACCTAATGGAGACGACACTCAACCGATATGAGCCGGACTATGCGGTTCCGCCGGGTTGGATTCTGGAAGAGTATCTGGAGGTGAGGGGACTCTCGTCGATTAACTTCGCACGTCAGTGCAAGTGCTCGCCAGATCTGATCGACGACATCCTTTCAGGCAAGGCAAGGCTGGATTCCGAGACAGCAACCCTGTTTGAAAAAGCCCTTGGTCTGGATGCCAGCATTTGGCTGGGAATCGAATCCAATTATCGGGTCTGTCAGGAAGAGACCCATAAATAGGCCTGAAAAGCCTGATCCAAGAACAGGCGTAAAGATTTCGAGAGGATTATGATGGGCGCGGAGATTCGCTTATGCAGCAACGTATTCTGGAGGAAGGACAGGGTCATATCGTGTACGACCCCGAGTGGCTTTCGGAGGCAACGCCGGAATTTTTCGACCCGCACCACCTGAGCGTACAGGGAATGCTGTCCAGTTTCGGCAGCGGGCGGGGGACGGTCTGGTTGTTTCGGCATGAAGAAAAAGAATTTGCGTTGCGGCACTACCATCGGGGAGGCAAGGTGGCCCGGTTCCTCGGAGACCGCTACCTGTGGGTGGGTTTGAACCGGTCACGCCCGGCACGGGAGGTCAGAATCCTGAGCCGGCTGGAAGGGCAGGGATTGCCCGTACCCAGTCCAGTGGCCTGGAGGGTGATTCGCAGTGGCTTGATGTACCGCGCGGACCTGATCGTGACCCGAATTTCCCATGCCCGCCCCCTCACCCAGATCCTGCGCGAGCGGGTCCTGGAAGCGGCCGAGTGGGAGGGTCTCGGGGCGTTGTTGCGCCGGTTCCACGACTTTCAGGTCTGGCACGCCGACCTCAACCTGAGCAACATCCTGCTACGTGCTCCAGATGATTTCTTCCTGATCGACTTCGATCGGTGCCGGATTCGTTCCGGAGGGCTCTGGAAACGGCGAAACCTCAAGCGTCTTCACCGATCCTGTCTCAAGGAACAGGCGAAAAACCCGGAGTTTCACTTCAGGGAGCAGGACTTTGAAGCCCTGCTGCGAGGGTATGCCCGCGGGGCGTCCCCGGAGGGATCGTGATGCGACGACGCGAATTCCTGGGTGCGAGCGGAGCTGCCGTGGCTGCCGGGCTCGGGCCAGCCCGGCGCGCGGGTGCCGATGGGCCGTTGCATTGGAAAATGGTAACCGCCTGGCCGAAGAACTTTCCCGGAATGGGGACCAGTGCGGAATTTCTGGCACAGTCCATCGGCGAGATGTCCGGAGGCCGCCTGCAGGTGCAGGTCTATGGTGCCGGCGAACTGGTGCCCGCGTTCGAGGTGTTCGATGCGGTCAGCCAGGGTGCGGTGCAGATGGGCCATGCCACCTCCTATTACTGGAAGGGGAAAAACCCGGCCTTCCACTACTTCTCCGCTTTGCCATTCGGCATGACGGGCAACGAAATGAATAGTTGGCTGTACAAGGGGGGTGGCATGGAGTTGTGGGAGGAAGCCTACGCCCCGTTCGATGTCCTGCCGCTGGCCGCCGGCAATTCCATGGTGCAGATGGGGGGCTGGTTCAAGCGGGAAATCCATCAAATCGAGGACTTGAAAGGCTTGCGCATGCGCATCCCGGGGCTGGGAGGCGAAGTGCTGCGCCGGGTCGGAGTCACGCCCGTGGTGCTCAGCGGCAAGGAGCTGCTGGTGGCGTTGCAGACCGGGGCGATCGATGCGACCGAATGGATCGGCCCGTGGAACGACATGGCGTTCGGCTTGCATCGCGCGGCGAAATACTACTACTACCCTGGCTGGCATGATCCCGGCACGGCGCTGGAGTTCCTGGTCAACCGCCCGGCGTTCGAGGCGCTTCCGGATGATCTGCAGGCTATCGTGCGGTATGCCGCCACGGTGGCCAATGAGGATGTTGTGGCGGACTACCTCGCGCATAACAACGATGCATTGAAGGTGTTGGTCGAGAAATACCAGGTGGAACTTCGGCAATTCCCGCCGGAGATCCTGCGCGTCCTGCGCCGACATGCCGAGGCGGTCATCGAGGAGGTGGCCGGTGGCGACCCCTTCGTCCGGCGGGTGAACGACAGCTACCAGGCGTTCTATGCCCGGGTGCGGGACTGGACTGCCATCTCTGAGAAAGCCTACCTGGATGCGAGATCGGGGTGATTCTCCCGCTTATGCGGCACGTCGTTTCAGAAAGTTCAGGAGAGACCGAATGGGGTTTTGCCTTGAGGTTGGGCGACATCAATCACGTGAATGGACACTTTGTCCGCTTCTTCGGGCGTCAGGAAGTTTTCCAGTTGACGCCGGAGTTCATCAGGGTTGGTGGGGTGAGTCTTGGTTTCGGGATTCCTAGGGGAGTCTTCACCGAACCAGAACACTAGGTAGATCCCCCGGCCATCTGCGCCAGGGTCCCGGCTGTATTTTGGAATTAGTTGCCCTCTAATCCCTTTCCATAGATCCTTGGAATGGCTTTTCTTGACCTCAATGGGGAGACTGAGGTTTTTGTAGGACACCTGTATATCGGCTCTCGTGTTGTCCGCATGAGAGGCTTCCCGGTTCGCCTTGATGTCAAGAGGCATGAGTTTCTCCTGCAAATCGGAGAGAAATGCATCTCTACAGTCACCTTCCACTTTCGGTTTCCATTCGGGCGATTGATTCCAGTATTGATGCCAGTCGTTGGTGCTGCCGTCTCGTATTTTTTTGCCCATCTCATCGAAGTCTTCCAGAAGCAGTACGACCAGATCATCCATATTGGCAGGCCTCTTTTCATCCAGAGTCTGGAGAAGCTCGTCCACGCCGCAATGCGTAAATTCGGACTGACGGCGGAGAGAGCGTTGTTCATCGGTTGCGTCCTGAAGATAGATTCGCCACTGGGTCAGGGAGTTATCGGCGACTAGATGGTCGAGGGTCTCTGTTGCAGTTGGCGAGGAATCGTTCGCCAAATGACCGATCAATTTGTGAATCAAGCCCGAAGCGGCCATAGGAGGAGAATTCCAAGCCACACCCTCGTCGAGGGAAATGTGCCGAAAAGAAGAGCCAAGCAATTGAACGAGAGGTACTAGACATTTCCCCTTCAACAAACCATTCCATTCCGGTGAGTTGCTGCTCTGACAGGCAAATTCTGCGAAATGTCTGGTTCGGCGATCATTCCCCCGAAGATATGACTCCAATTGGCGGTAGTAGGCTTGTGGGGAAATGAGAAATCTAGTAGCCAACCAGTAGACGTGTTGGCCGATGTTCATGCTTTTCGTTTTGTTTTCCGCTAGTTTCTCTTTCAGCAATTTTTTCAAATCTTTGTGTTTGCAGTGGAGTAATGCTGCTGCTAGCAAATGTCCCAGTGCATGCAATTGTTGGTTGGTACAGCGGATCGGAAAGGATTTGAGCAGAGGCAGGGCCGTCAGGCTGGCAACTTTCACGTGGTTGCTGGAGAAGGCGAGTTCGTATGAGTCGGTCAGGAACTCCTCTCTTTTTCGCATTTGGAAGCGAACGCGCCGGATGAGGATTTTAGAAACGAGTTCAGGCCGCTCGATAAGCAGGGATTCGTACCACGGCGGACTGACTTCGCCTGGAAGCGCATAATCGACGAAGTAGTGAAAGGCCAGTGCACGATGGATTTGCTGGTCCGTTAAGGCAGAGGCCCCCGTTTCCTCCAGGCCGGCCATGCAGGGCAACGCCAAGGGATGGGGCTGGCCTCGTTTTGCGTAGCGGATAATTTCACTCACGCTTGGGACATCTTCACGCGAAATGGCTTTTTTGAAAGCTTCTAATGTGACTTGAACTAGGTAATCATTGTTGTCCAGCAAGTTATAGATTCGTTCCAGAGGTTGATCGCCCTCGACATCGTAAAAGCCCCCAAAATAGGCGAGGGCAAGATTATGAAGCAGCCCCAACGGCCCACGATTCTCCAGAAGTTCTATTTCGTGAGTCTCGACTGCTGCAATCCAGTTTTGGTGTAATTGTTCCCGCTCATGGAGATCCATGGCCATTCGCCGTTGACGTGCCTCCAATTCCTCAAGGTGATTTTTAGGCGATAGGCGTTCCAACATAGCCTCAAATGTTTTTTCCAATTTCGGATACTTGACGATTCGCGCCCGGACATCGTCTAGGGAGAGATTGATTTCATCGCCCTCCTTGGACAGTGCTCCGACGATCTGCCGGAGATAGAATTCTGCGGCTTTCGGATTCTTGGACCGAATGGCTAGATCAAGGCACCAAGACCAGAAGTCAGGAGCAGGCTCTAGCCCGAACAGCCAGTTTCCTGTTTCGTGTGCGAGCAATTTGAAATTCTTTCTATTACTCCATTCCTTGACTCCGTTCTCGAAGATTTCCCGATGCTTATCCGGTTGGAGTCGGAGCCAGTCATGAACGGATGAGGCTATCTGTGCGAAGGAGCTGGACACCGTGTGCTGGATCTCGGAGCACCAGGCGGTTTCCAGCCAGTGGCGAAGATCAAGGAGACTGATTGCTCTGTTGGGCGCAGGTGAAAAAAGCCCCTGCAGAATGGCAAGAAAAGTCCGAAATGGCTTGAAGCTCGCTTGCGAAAGATTTGGCTGTCTAGCTTCATCTACACGAATGACCAACTTATTGAGGATGTTGGTCAGTTGTTCGGGGTTCAGTTGTTTGACAAAGCGGTCTGCCCAAGAGGTATGAAAGCCTGCGGTTGAAGGCTGTCCTGAATCCATCAAGCAGTCTAAAGTTTCATTTGCCGAAATGTGATGAGGGAATAGTGTTACCAGAAGAGTATCCAGCAGCCGGCCTTGGAAATCCTTAACGATTCCATCTCGCACTTCTGCAAGTAGTTGTTTCAGGTGCTCCACCGTGTCCGCATTGCTCGACTTGATTTGAACCAATACGTGAAGAGCCACAAACTGGTTAGCAGGCCAGGACTTGTCGTCCCGGATAATCCTTAGCAAGGTGTCCGGAAATTCTGGTGTAGCAGAACTGCCGTGGAGTGCCTTAAGGACAAGATAGCGAAAGGAATGCTCGCTTTCACTATGTACTGGTTCCGTCAAGATTTCCTTGATCTCTTCATGCAGGTCGCGGCTAGCCAGTCCGCGCAAATGGGTGTTTTGGCGCACCACGCTGATGGACCGAGGGTTATCGCGCGCTTTTTCTCTCAGTGCATGAAGAAGCTGACGTTTTTCTTCAACATCGAAAAATCCTGAGTCACCAGAAAGAACAACCTCCATGGGGTTACTCGCAATTAGTTTTTTTCGTACCAGACTGCTGTATGCTGCGCACCAAGTGGCAAGGCCTTGAAAGGTTGGAACTACAACTTTATCTGCACCGGACATTAACGCAAAAATCCGGTTGGCTGAAAATCCCCTCTTGATTTCCTCGGCAAGATACCGACCGGCCAGGAATTCGGCAATATGCTGATGAACGGGTGTAATCCTGTTTGGTTCTCCTGTGGGGGTGAATACACGGGTGTTTCTGGCGATTTGAAGCGCCTTATTTCCCGGAGAAACCTGTTCTAAGGCCGGATAGTTTTTGTCAGGTAGACCTATAGGAAGTGTGTAGCCAGCGCAGCCGGCCAGCAGTTGAACGGCACACAGTCGGCCCGCAATTTTCAGCGAAGCGTCTGGACTGTATTGACTTGCTTCCGAAATCCTGTGTTCGTCATTTTCTTCAAACAACAGTGTTTTGTAGGCATTCTCGTACGCGTCTCTGCGACTGCCCGGCCAATCCCCACGCTCGCTGACCGAGTCGGCCAACAGCAGAAGATTCAGTGGATTTTCGAGTAGTGCTTCTAAACCATGCTGTCGCGCTTGTTCGACAAATTCTTCCGGAGTCCCATTTGGGGGTTTTTTGTTCCGATGCAGAATTTCCAAGATACCGTCTTGAGTCAGTGCGTCCAGCCTCAAGGGCAGAATCTCTTTCCCAAGTTGCGCCATCTTGTTTCTATCATGTGTCCCGAACCAGTAACCTGTGCGGCAGGACAATCGGAAGTTTGGACATCCAAGTTCTTGCAGTTTGGCGCGAACCTTATCGAACGGTGTGCGCATGTCCGAAGCCCCAGCACGTATTTCATCAAGGCCATCGATAAACAGGAGCTTGTCAGACAAATTGGGGCCATCCAATGCTATGAAGTCCCGTGCCGAGATGTACTCGCCGTTCTCGTGGAAATCCGCTTCCTGCCGAAAAGTGGTGGTTTTCCCGGCTCCGGGCGAGCCAAGCAGGACATAGGCGGGACAGTCCCGATATTCAGCTAGTCGCTTTGAGGCAGTTCCCGGGCTGTCCTCCAAGTCCTCTTTAATGACAGAGACGGTGCGGTGGACAGGTTCAATCATTTTCGTTAAACCAGTAGCGGGTCGGGACGGACAGAAATTCCTCGAACGAAACTCCTCCCGTACCAACTGTTATTGTGTCTGCGGACGGAAACCGTTCCTTGAACATGGCCAAGCCGGAGACGCTTCTCTTTCGCCTCCCGCTTTTCACCTCCACAGCCAAGAGCTTACTGCCGTGCTGGAGGACGAAATCCACTTCATGCGGACTTTCTCTCCAGTAGTAGACTTTGACGTCGGGGAGGCCGGAATTGCACAGGTGTGCGCCGACGGCACTTTCCACCAAGCGTCCCCAAAAACTCCGGTCCGCCCTTGCCTCTTCGAAGGTGTACCCGCAATTTGCGGTCATGAGCGCGGTATCCAGAACCAGGAGCTTTGGGCTGGACCTTCTGACCCGTATGACGTTTCCCGCATATTGTTGGAGTCCTGTCAGAAGGCCAGCACGTCCCAAGAGCTCTAGATAGTCCGCCAATGTCGTGACATTTCCCTTGTCGTCAAGCTGACCAAGCAGGTTTCTGTACGACACGATTTGCGCACTGAACTCCGATCCGATTTCGAACAGTTGTTTGAGCAGCGCCGGTTTGTGGATTGCCATACGTTCGACAATGTCCCGCTCGATGTTCGTTTCGATGATTGCGCTCTGGACGTATTGTTGCCATCGTTTCGGCCGATAGATCAGGGGGGCTGCACCGGGGTAACCCCCGAAGTAGAGATACTGGTCCAGGCTGAAGCCGAACGCCTCGGCCATTTCCGGATACGACCATTGGGTCAGATGGATGGTCTCGAAGCGTCCCGCCATACTTTCGCTGAGTCCCTTCTGCATCATCAATGGCGATGAGCCGAGGATGACGACACGGAGATTGCGTTCGTGGAAGCGGTCGGCGTCCCACAAGGCCTTGACCGTACTGGACCATTCTTGGACTCTCTGGATCTCGTCCAGTGCCAGTACCTGCCCGAGTTTCGAGTTCGCGGCATCTTTTCTAGCCTGCTTCCAGATTTGCTCCAGCCACAGGCTATCCTTGTTTATGCCGGATGCTACGGGCTGGTCGCCGCGCACATAAGTAGAGGAGATGTTAGTTCGTTCTAGAGCCTGCTGAATCAATGTGGTTTTTCCGGTCTGGCGCGGCCCGGTCACCACGATCATATGCCGCGGTGGTTTTTCTGGACGCTCCTCAATCCTCTCCAAAAGGATCGACAATTGGCTGCGCTGAAACTGGCTCATACATATATAGTATCTATCCTAATAATATTGTCAAATATCGTACTAATTTTAATTTTCTAAATACAGTAAGATATTGATATATATACTTTATATAATATATAATTCCTCATGTAATCACGGAATATCGGTGCAGGGTCTCCACGTAGAGCTTGATTAATTGATTCCTGTCGCGGACGTGAACCTGCGCCTGTACACCGATGCGTTCCGCTTCGTCCGGATGCTCCAGCCATTGTGAAAAAATCCGTCCCAGTTCGTCGACATCCTGCACCTGCCGCAGTCCGTCACAGTCCAGAAGGGCTTCAACCTCTGCCTCGAAATGATCGGTGTGAGGCCCGACCACACAGGCCTTGCCGAGCATTGCGGGTTCCATCACGTTATGCCCCCCGCGCGGGACCAGGGACCCTCCCACGAACACAAAGGCGGCATGCCGCATCCACCACAGCGCTTCGCCCAGGGTGTCCGCCAGATAGGTCTGATCGTCCGGGTGGGGTTGGTGGTCGCGGGAGTGCAGGCCGGCTCGCAGGCCGAGCGTTTCCAAATGCTTCAGGATTTCCGGAGCGCAATCTGGATAGCGTGGCATCAACACCAGTAATTTGCCCCGGGGATCAAGCGTCTTCCATAGCTTTGCAATCAACTTCTCCTCGTCTTTGTGCGTGGATACGGCCAGGATGTAAGGGCGCTGAATCGGGGCGCCATCGGGAATGTTGTCGATGGCGGCTGCGTACTTGATATTGCCCAAGTTCTCGATCCGGTCGGGAGGCGCTCCCAGTGCGGCGAAGCGTTCGGCATCTTTTTCGCTGCGTGTCAGGATGCAGTGCAGTTGCTGTGCCGCTTGGCGCAATGCGGGGCGCAACGGGAAGGGGGGATTCTGCGTCCGCTGCGAGAGGCGGGCGTTCACCAACGCCATTGGAATGTCCAGCCGACGGGCCGCATGAAAGAAATTCGGCCATAACTCGGTCTCTACGATCAGGATGGTTTTAGGATTCAGTCGCTTCAGCCAGCGGCGAACCACCGAGACATGATCTAGAGGGAAATAGACACAGGGGATTTCCGGCAGCAACGTACGTGCCATATGCCGCCCGGTCGGAGTCCCGACACTGATGAAAAGATTGTGCCCGTTCTCAAGCAGCTCCCGTGCCAGTGGCAGGGCTGCACGGACTTCGCCAACCGAACAGCAGTGCAGACAGATTCGGTCTTTCAGGTCTGCAGGCAACCCGCTGGCATAACGCTGGCGCAGGTAACGTTTGCCGCCGTCGCGCAGAGCGCGCAATGCGGTGTACAGAAATGCGGGAATAGCGGCCGTGAATGTAAGCGCGCGATAGGTCAGGGGGACGCGGCTTTCCAGTTCCGGTTTCAAAATATTCAGTCAAGCAGGCTATTTGCCCACTCGATGTCTTCCAAACTGAGTTGGCCTGTGGCTTGGCGCAGGCGCAGGGTATCAACAATGTAATCGTAGCGGGCCTGTGAATAGTCGCGTTCGGCGGCATAAAGCCGGCTGGTCGCCTGAACCACGTCGACCGTGTCGCGAGTGCCGGCCTCAAGACCCGCCTGATGGGCTTCGAGGTTCACCCGGGCGGACTCCAAGGCCCGTTCGAAGGCGCGAACCCGCGAAGTTCCGGCCGTGACATCGCGGTAGGCGGAGCGGACATCCTGCTCGACTTTGCGCTGCGTGGCCAATAGCTCCGCTTGGGCGGCTTCCCGCTCGAATATGGCCTGACGGGTGCGGTAATACGTTTCTCCTCCGGCCAGCAGCGGAATCTTCAACTGGATCGAGACACGGTCCGCGTGCGTCTTGCTTCCGGCAGGGCTGAACACGCCGCCGGTATCCTCGGTATCATTCAGGCTGGCGTGCAGGTCCAGGGTCGGCCAGTGCTTGGCCTGTTCGAACCGTACGGTGTGGCGGGCCACATCCAGCGTGCGCTTCTGGATCAGATAGTCCAGGTTGTGTTCCAGTGCCGCCTCGGTCCATTCTTGGATATTGGCCGGGTTCGGCGGGACTGGTCGGAGCCGGTCCGACAGGGGAGATAGGCTCTGGTGCGGATGGCCGGTAATCACGGCCAGTGCTTCCAACTGGTTTTCCAAGAGGTTTTGGGCCTCGATCTCCCTTGCCACCGCCAGATCGTAGGAGGCCTGGGTCTCCTTGACTTCGACGATAGCGGTCAGCCCGACTTGGAAGCGTGCCTCGGCCTGCTCCAGTTGCAGGGCAATGGCGTCTTTCTCCTTGCGCGAAAACAGGGTGCCGTCTTGGGCGGCCAGGACGTCGAAATAGGCTTCGGCTGTTCGTACGACCAACTTCTGGCGAGCCGCGTCACGTTGTGCCAGCGCCCGGGCGGTACTGGCACCGGCGCGATCCAGTTCAACGTACAGGTCGTGGTGGTACAGGGTCTGTGTGAGGGTTAGCCGATCATTCCGGGTGGTAAATCGGGCACGACCGCTTCTGCCGAAACTTTGGCCGGCGACTGACTGGCGGGTTTCGGAAAGGTTATATTCGAACGAGACATGCGGCAGCCAGTTCGACCGGGCGATAGAGTCCCCTTGGGCGGTAGCCTGATAGCGGGCCTCGGCCACCTGCAACTCGGCGTCGTTCTGCTGGGCCAGCAGGTAGATGTCAAGCAGGCTGTCACCGGCGTGCGCTATGCCGGCCAAGCTGCACGCGAGCAGGGTTGTGAGGCGCTTCAACAAAGTCATAACCAGTTCAGGGTGTCCGCTCTATATATTGCACTAGTATGTGGGGACGTCGGGGTCAATCTGTCGTGCCCAGGCGTCGATACCTCCATCCAAGTTCAGAACATTTGAGAACTGCATGTGCTGTTCGAGGAACAAGCAAACCGAGCGGCTGCGAATGCCGTGGTGGCAGAGCACCACGGTTTCCCGGTCCGGGTCCAGTTCCTGCAGCCGGGCGGTCAACTCTTTCATGGGAATGCAATGACTGTGCGGCAAGCAGGCTCGCTCGATCTCCCAAGGTTCGCGGACATCCAGGAGCAATGGAAGCGGAGCGTCCGAGTCCAGGCGTTGCTTGAGTTCGGTTGGAGAAATGTTCCGCATGGTCAGGCGGAGGCGTTTGGCCGAGCGATAGGGTCCAATTCCAGCTCGAATAGCCTGTTGCAGGAAGTTTTATCGGATCCATACTGGCGAATCAGGCAGGCTTCCATCACCGGAGGGCGACCGACCACGACGAACAGGCGGCCGGAAGATTTCAGCCACTGCTCGAAATGGGGGTCGTAGTCCGGCATCGAAGCGGTGATCACAACCGCATCGTAGCGGATGTGCGTCTGAAAGGACCAGGCGTTTATGGCGCGGACGGAAACATCGGGGTCTATCCGGGCAAACAATACGTCTTCTGCGGCTGCCGCGAGTTCCGGATGGATTTCAAGGCTGTCGACCCGGACGCGGAGGTGCCGCATGCAGGCAGTCAGGAACCCCGAGCCGGTGCCGATCTCCAGTACGCGCTCTCCCGGTTGCAGGTCGAGAGCCTGTAACAGAAGCCCCTGGTTGCGAGGGGACATCATGTGCTGCCCGCAGGGCAGGGGGATGGCCGTATCCGCGAAAGCCTGCCAGGCATAGTCGGGAGGGACGAAATTTTCCCGGTTAACCTCTAGAAAGGCATTCAGCACGCGTGTATCGAGGACGGAGCTTCCGCGCAATTGCTGCTCCACCATGTTCCGGCGGGCTGTTTCGATTTCCATATGATGGGCGGGAAGGCTTGCGCACGCTTGCAACGTGCCATTTTAACAAGGTCGCGGCACTGTCCGCTTGTTGCTTTTCCGGTAAAACTACTGCGGCATGTAAATTTCGGAGCCCTTTTCCCGGAATTCGACCGCCTTCTCCTCCATGCCCTGCTCCACGGCCGCCGTCAGGTCGGTCAGATTGTGTTGCCGGGCGTAATCGCGTACGTCCTGGGTGATTTTCATGGAGCAGAAGTGAGGCCCGCACATGGAGCAGAAATGCGCCAGCTTGGCGGCCTCCTTCGGCAGGGTCTCGTCGTGGAGTTCCTGCGCTTTCTGCGGATCCAGGCTCAGGTTGAACTGGTCGCGCCAGCGGAATTCGAAGCGCGCCTTGGACAGGGCGTTGTCGCGCAACTGCGCACCCGGATGCCCGCGTGCCAGATCCGCTGCATGTGCGGCGATCTTGTAGGCGATGATGCCATCCCGCACGTCCTGCTTGTCGGGCAGGCCCAGATGTTCCTTCGGCGTGACATAGCAAAGCATGGCGGTGCCGAACCAGCCGATCATGGCGGCGCCGATGGCCGAGGTGATGTGGTCGTAACCCGGCGCGATGTCGGTGGCAAGCGGGCCGAGGGTGTAGAACGGGGCTTCGTCGCAGTCCTTGATCTCCCGATCCACATTCTCTTTGATCATTTGCATCGGAATATGGCCTGGGCCTTCGATCATGACCTGGACGTCATGTTCCCAAGCGATCTTCGTCAGTTCTCCGAGCGTTTCCAGTTCCGCGAACTGGGCCTCGTCGTTCGCGTCGGCAATGGAGCCCGGGCGCAGTCCGTCGCCCAACGAGAAGGATACGTCGTACTGCTTCAGGATCTCGCAGATTTCTTCGAAGTGCGTGTACAGGAAATTTTCCTGGTGATGCGCCAGGCACCATTTGGCCAGGATGGATCCCCCGCGCGACACGATGCCGGTGACGCGGTCTGCAGTCAATGGGATGTATGGCAGTCGCACGCCGGCATGCACCGTGAAGTAGTCTACACCTTGTTCGGCCTGCTCGACCAGGGTGTCCCGGTAGATCTCCCAAGTCAACTCTTCGGCTCGTCCGTTGACTTTTTCCAGTGCTTGGTAGATCGGCACCGTTCCGATCGGCACCGGCGAATTTCGGATGATCCATTCGCGCGTTTCATGAATGTTGCGGCCGGTGGACAGGTCCATGACCGTGTCGCCGCCCCAGCGGACCGCCCATGCCATCTTCTCGACTTCCTCGGCGATCGAGGAGGCGACGGCGGAGTTCCCGATATTGGCGTTGATCTTGACCCGGAAGTTTCGGCCGATGACCATCGGTTCCAATTCCGGGTGGTTGATGTTGGCCGGAATGATGGCACGCCCAGCCGCTACTTCCTGGCGCACGAATTCCGGGGTCACGGTTTCCGGCAGGTGGGCGCCGAACGGTTCTCCCGGATGGCGTTTCAGCAACTCTTGGAAAGCCGGATCCTTGCGCAGGACCTCCAGGCCGGCGTTCTCCCGGATCGCGATGTATTCCATTTCGGGCGTGACGATCCCGGCGCGGGCGTAGTGCATCTGCGTGACGGCACCTCCATCGCGCGCCCGTCGAACCGGGCGGACGGCCGTCATCCGGATTTCCTGCAGTTGCGGGTCGCTCAGACGTTCCCGTCCGTATTCGGAAGTCGGAGCGTCCAGCACTTCGCTGTCTGCCCGTTCCTGGATCCAGGCTTCGCGCATGGGCGGAAGCCCGGCCTGGATGTCGATCATCGCATCCGGGTCAGTGTACGGCCCGGACGTATCGTAGAGGGGGATGGCTGGGTTGAGCCCGCCTCCAAAACTGGTGGATGAGGCGGTTTGCTCAACCTCGCGCATTCCGACCCGCAGGTCTGGCCGGGAACCGGGATGGTAGATCTTGCGCGAGCCCAGCAAGGGCCCAGTCACGTCTTCCGACAGGCGGGACGTCTGGTCGCGAAGGTCTTCTGCAGGCTGGTTCATCTAAAGGATTATACAAGCCAGAAATTTGCGCCCGGACGCGGTTTCTGCTAAAGTTCGCCGCTCAAGTTTGAGGCTTTCCCCATGTCACGGATCTGCCAGGTTACCGGCAAGCGCCCGATGTCGGGCAACAACGTTTCGCACGCGCACAACAAGACGCGGCGACGTTTCCTGCCAAACCTCCACACCCAGCGCTTCTGGGTGGAAAGCGAGAACCGCTGGGTCAAGTTGCGGGTTTCCCGGAAGGGAATGCGGATCATTGACAAGAAAGGCATTGAGACGGTTCTGAGCGAAATTCGCAGCCGCGGCGAGCGGGTCTGACGATCATGGCCAAGGCAGTCCGCGAGAAGGTCAAGCTGGTTTCAAGCGCCGGCACGGGTCACTACTACACGACGACCAAGAACAAACGCACCGCGACCGGCAAGCTGGAAATCAAGAAGTACGATCCGGTCGTACGCAAGCACGTCCTCTACAAGGAATCGAAGATCAAGTAAGAGCCGGGCAGCTCCGCCCGACTTTCCCGTCAAAAGCGTGAACTACTCCGGACAGGGGCAGGCGCATTCGCCTCGGTTGTTCCAGCAGCACGCACCCTGAGTCTCTTGGGACTGATCCTTCCAGACGCCGCAACTGCCGCCGGTAGTCCTTTGACCCATCGGATCCTTGATTTTGAACCCGTACCGGTCCTTCACGACAACGGTTACATACTTGAGATCGGGCTCCTCGTCCGCCGCGGCTTCGGTTTGCGCATCCTCATCGTCGAACCACGAGACGACCGAGTCTACGGTCCCGCAACTCGTTAAGGTGAGGGGAAAAAAGAGGGCCAGGATCCAGAAGTATCTTTTCATGGGCAATAGGGAGCTGAAAGATTAATTGAGAAGTATAGGGTCAGGCCGGGCGCAGCGAATAGCGGGATAACCGCCGCGCGAACTGCTGAAGCCCGGCGATGCCGGTTTGTTCAGCTTCCGAGCACCACTCGTTCAGCCGGGTCCGCATGATCCGGTAGCCTTCGTTGCGGGCGCGGATGATTTCCTGCAGCCGCTGTTGGTAGCGGACGACTTCTTGCAACCGGGGGCATTGCGACAAGATCTGCTGAAATTGGTCGTGATCGAACGGCGTCAGCCGGTGTTCCAAGGTCGGCAGCATCTTGATCAGCCGTTTGAGCCGGCGTCGGTAGTGCCCGGTCGCATTGCGCATTTCGGCACGCAGCGTGGGAAGCAGCACTTTCCGGGCGTATTGGCCCATGACTATGATCCGGCTGCTGATTAGGGCCTGCATCGTTTCCTGGTCGATCTGGGTTTTCGCATGGCGCAGTTTCAAGCGGGGTGCCTGATGCAGCACCTTGGCCATCCGCAGCATGCGCAGCAGGCGGATGTACATCCAGCCGATGTCGAACTCCCACCAGCGCATTGAAAACCGGGCTGAGGACGGATAAGCGTGGTGATTGTTGTGCATTTCCTCGCCACCAATCAGGATGCCGATGTTGACGATGTTGGTAGAGAGGTCGTCCGTGGCGAAGGACCGGTAGCCGAACCAGTGGCCGATGCCATTGATCACGCCTGCGGCGAAAAACGGGATCCACATCATCTGGATCGCCCACATGGCCAGCCCCGGCAATCCGAACAGGATCAGTTGCACGAACAGCAGCAGAATGATGCCGATGTTTCGGCGGCCAGAATATAGGTGTCGCTCCATGAAATCATCCGGCGTGCCGCTGCCGTAACGGCGCAGGGTGTCTTCCCGTGCGGCTTCCTTCTGGTACAGGTTGACGCCGTCCCACAGTACGGCGCGGATCCCGGAGACAGCTGGGCTGTGCGGGTCGTCACAGGTCTCGCAGGCCGCATGGTGCTTGCGGTGTACTGCAACCCATTCTTGGGTCTCCATGCCGGTGGTCAGCCAGAGCCAGAACCGGAAGAAGTGCTGAACCAGCGGATTCAGGCGCAATCCGCGGTGAGCCTGCTCGCGGTGCAGGAAAAGCGTCACCGCCACGATGGTGATATGGGTCAGCCCCAAAACCAGGAGGAAATACCCCCACACCGGCAGCAAGAACAGGCCGTGCCAGAAGGCGATCAGTTCGCTTGTCAAAGCAATGTGTGGGTCGGAAGAATCAGGGCTCGCATTGCAGCCGGATATTACCATACGCGTCCACTTCGGCGCGCCAGTCGGGGGAGACCCGGATCGTGGCGGTATCCTCCAGGATGATGGCCGGTCCCTTGATTGTCTGCCCGACCGCCAGCTCGGCGCGTGAATAGACGGGAACCGGATCGTCAAGGCCGTACACCGCCACGTGGTCGAAGGGGTCTGCCGGTTCCTGTACCGTCCAGGGAGGCAGGGTTGGCGGGGGAGCCGGATCCCTCAGGTTGAGCCGGAGGTTGACCAGTTCGACCGGCATGTCGAGCGTGT
Source organism: uncultured Chromatiales bacterium (assembly GCA_964602805.1). Taxonomy (GTDB): domain Bacteria; phylum Pseudomonadota; class Gammaproteobacteria; order Poriferisulfidales; family Poriferisulfidaceae; genus Poriferisulfidus. The sequence continues at coordinate 20,370 of CAZRSJ010000002.1, forward strand.
AGCCATAGCATTCCCGGTGATGCGCATGAAAATCCTCCTCCGTCCGGTCGATCGAGACCCAGGGCAGGCGCAGGACTTCGGATTGCCCTTCGTAACGCAGGTCCAGGTCTCGCGTTTGCTGCCAGGCCCGCGAAACCTCCTCCCCGGTCTCTTCATGTATCCGCTCGGCGAGCGTGTCGAAGCGACGCCCGATTTCGGCCTCGTCCATGTCCCGCAAGCGGCCCGGGACGGTCTGGGAGAGTTCCCGGCCTTGCGGTGCCAGCAGCAGGCCCAGGGCAGAGAAGATCCCGGCGTGCACCGGGATCATCGCCTGCGTCATCGACAGCGCGTCCGCCAGTTCGCACAAGTGCAGGCCGCCGGCTCCCCCGAATGCCATCAACACGAAATCCTTCGGGTTATGCCCTTGGCGTACCGAGACGACGCGAAGCGCCTGCGCCATGTTTTCATTCACCAGATGGACGATGCCTTGCGCGGTTTCGTGCAAATCCAGTTCCAATTCCTGTGCCAGTCGACCGACCGCCGACTTTGCGGCTTCAACATCCAGGGGAAGGTCTCCCGCCAGATGGGTTTGCGCCGGCAGCCATCCCAGCACGACATTCGCGTCGGTCACAGTCGGTTCCGTGCCTCCTCGCGCGTAGCACGCGGGACCAGGCCGGCTCCCGGCGGAACGCGGACCCACCCGGAGCAGGTGGCCGCTGTCGCGGTACGCCAGCGATCCTCCGCCAGCGCCAATGGTATGCATATCCGCCATCGGTACCGAGACCGGCCAGCCGCCGATCTTCCCCTTGGAAGTCATCTTGATGCCGCCGTCGATCAGCGCCACATCAGTGGAGGTTCCGCCCATGTCCAGGCTCAGGATTCGCTTGCATCCGGCCTGGCGGCCGATTTGAAGGGCCGCAGCCAGTCCACCCGCCGGACCTGACAGCAAAAGCCGTACCGCATGACGGGCGGCCAACTGGCCCGGCAAGGTGGCCCCATGGCTTTGCATGGTGTCCAGTCTGGCTTTCGGCAGGGATTGGTGCAGTTCATCGATGTATCGACCGACCTGCGGACCGACGTAACTGTTCAGCCAAGTCGCCATGCCGCGTTCGTATTCGCGGATTTCCGGCAGGACTTCGGAAGACCGGGAGACAAACAGGCCTTCCGGTAGGGCTTCCTCGATCTGCCGCTCGTGGCGGTCGTCCAGGAACGAGAACAGGAAGTTGATGGCCACCGCCTCGGGTTTCAGGGCTTCGATCTTGCGGCACAGTTCATTCAGGTCCGCCTCGGTCAGCGGCTCCAGCTCCTCCCCGTCGAAAGTCAGGCGCCCACCGGTTTCGAGACAGAGGTCCGCCGGAACGGGCGGTTCTTCGAGAGGGAGCGTCAGGTTATAGAGTTCGGAGCGGGCTTGGCGCCCCAAGCTCAAGATGTCGGCGAATCCGCGGTTGGTGATGTAGGCGCAGCGGGCACCCTTGCGCTCCAACACGGCATTGGTGGCGACGGTCGTTCCGTGAACCAGGTGAAAAGCCTGTTGCAGGTCGATGCCCAGATCCCGAAGGCCGCGCAGGATCGCCCGCGCCGGGGAATCCGGATCGGACGGCACCTTGTGGACTCGCCACGTTTCGCCGTCCAGCACGGTGAAGTCCGTGAATGTGCCGCCGGTGTCAATGCCGACGCGCTTCATCTGGCTTGCACTCGCCCGATGTTAAAATGTAGATTCTGGGAGGCCGTTGGTTCCGGCGTTTTGTTCATGTCTTCGAGGTTATCAGGCTTCCAAATCGAGTATTTTTCGGATCCGGTTTTTCCTCAACACTCCGAACAGACCATTGTGCGTATCTTATACGGTGCGCGCACGGAGGCAGGTGAATCCGGGCTGGAACTGGGATTGCCGCCGCTGGGCGTCCCGGCCCTGTGCGAGCATTGGACCAGCGACCGCATCGAACGGCGTGGAGAAAGCCAGGGATTCCGGTTTGTCTGCTTTGGCTCGCGGATGTTCGCGTACGCGGTGTTCAAGGAGGATTCCCCGGACCTTGAGGCTCTCACGCAGCAGGTTTATCGCGACCTGCTTCGGCTTGCACGGGAACAGGAATATCCCTGGATACTGCGCGTGTGGAACTATTTTCCGGATATTGTGGGATCGGCCGGGAACCTCAACCGCTACCAGTCATTCTGCGAAGGCCGTCGCCGGGCTTTGGTGGAAGACGAGCAGGGGGCCGGCCAGTCGTTGCCCGCGGTGACCACCACGGGCAGCTTTGCACCGGGGTTCGCCGTGTACTTTCTGGCTGGGAAGGAAGCCGGCCAGTCGCTGGAAAACCCCCGACAGACGGCCCCCTCGGACTATCCCGAGCACTTGGGGCCCCATGGTCCTTCATTTTGCCGCGGCGTCTCGCATGCGGCTGACGGGCAGGCCGCCCTGTACCTGTCCGGGACCGCCAGCATCACGGGACACGAAACGCAACATCACGGGGATGCCGCGGCGCAGGCCCGGGAAGTCCTGCACAATCATGCAGCCGTGATCGAACAGGCCCGCATCGAGGGCGCATCGCGCCCCGAGCGGCTCCACGACCTCCAGTTCGAGAAGATCTATCTGGCGAATCCGGAGAATCTGCCGCAAGTACGGGATGAAGTGAGGGCCGTCATCGGCCCGGATACGCCGTGCTATTTCCTGCACAGCTGCTTGTGCCGGGATGACCTGCTTTTGGAGATGGAAAGCACCTCTCTCGATGAGCCTGCTTAATCTTCCGCACGCGGTTCCCCGAGTCATCCTGTTCGACTGGCACGCCACGCTGGTGGACACGCACGACGCGATGTACCACGCGATCGATGAGATCCTGCCCAAGTTGCGGGACCTGGGGTTGCACGAACGAATGATTTCGGTCAAGCAAAGCCGGACTCTCGAGGATGCCAAGCTGGTCCAGTACGTGCGCCAGCACGGGCAGTTGCACCCCAAGGTCCGAAAAGCCCGTAAAATCTCGAGGACCGACATCTTCGAAGTCCTGTTCGGACACGACCAGGAAGCCAAGGACATGGCGCACCGCGCGTTTGATGCCGCCTACCGGACTCATTGCGGAGAGGTGACGCCGCTGGAGCCGGACGTCTTGAAGACGATGGAGCACCTGCGGGAAATGGAGATTCGCCTGGGCCTCCTGAGCAACCGCAGCCGGGAGTTCGTGGAGCAGGAAATCGAAGCACTTGGAGAAGACGGCTGGCGGGAAAGCTTTGACACGATGGTTTGCGGCGATGACGTGCCGAGGCGCAAGCCGCACCCGGACCAGGTCCAGGCCGCGCTCCGCCGTCTCGATGAACGGGCCGGCCTTCATTGCTGGTACGTCGGGGACAGCACGACCGACGTGGCAGCCGCCTGCAGGGCAAAAATCGCCGCGGTGTTCTACAACGGGGCGAACTGGAAGCAGGACTGGATCGACCGGATTTTTCCCGGCACCGTGAGTTATCCGCACCGCCCGCACGCGGTGGTGGCCAACCTGCATGAACTGCTGCACCAGGTGCGGATACTGAAGTATGCAGTTTCCGAATAGGACGGCGCGTTCAGGATTCCGGGATTTCCAGCCGGGTCTGCCATTCCACGTGCAACGCGTTTTCTTTCAGGTTCGGTCCCTTGGGACCGCCGTGCGAGACGCTGTGGCTTTGCGGGCCGTACACGTAGTCCAGATAGGCGAACACCGCATCCGCCAGGCCCACGCAGGGTAGGGTGAAGTCGGATGTCACCTGCGGCTGGTCCTCGCCGTCGACCTGGATGACGTGCGCCATGTGGTGGGTGTGCAGCCTGCCCTGGTATTCAACGTCGAACAGTACCTTCGACACCAGGGTCTGGCCTTCTTGACGGACCTCGTCCGGGAACAGGCCATGGAACGTGAACAGGGCGGAGGCCATCGGCAGAAAAACAGTAAGATGAGAACATGATATACCGACTCAAGACGGCCATCGCCGTATTCGAACTGCGCCAGGAGCCGCTTGGCATGTGGGACCTGTGGGTTGACGACACCCCGACCCTGACGTTCCCCTCTCCAGAGGAAGCGGCCCAGGCGGTGGCCGACAAGGAGTCCGGCTATTCCGTCTGGGACAACGACGAAAGCGAGGCTCCCGCGGATCTTTCCGCTTGGGAGCGGGTCGAGGAATAACGGGAAATCTGGTCCGGCGCCCCTACATAAAGGACAGGCGCCCGAAGGCGCCTGTCCGATCATTGCCGAAAGCCGGGATCAGCGGATGTGATATCCGGTCTCGTGATGCTGGCTGGTGTCCAGTCCGGCCAGTTCCTCATCCGCATCGGCCCTCACTGGAGTGAAGAAGCCGACAAGTTTGATGACTACGGCCGTGAGTACGCCCGTCCAGACCAGCACGGCCAGTACGCCGATTACCTGTGTCGTCAACTGGCTGCCCATCGTCACGCCCATGCCCAATCCGGCACCGCCGAAGGTTTCGGCCACGAATATGCCGCACAGGATCGTCCCGAGCGCACCGCCGATGCCGTGCACCGCGAACACGTCCAGAGAGTCGTCGATCCGGAACTTCTGCTTGACCGCGTTGGTCACGATGAAGCACAGGAAACCCGCACTTAGACCGATGACGATCGCGCCGACCGGGCCGACGAAGCCGGACGCCGGGGTGATGGACCCCAGACCGGCCACCATGCCGGTAATGATGCCCAGCACTTTGGGCTTCCCGAAGTAGACCCAATCCGAGATCATCCAGGTCAGGGACGCAACCGCGGCACTGATGTGCGTGACCAGCATGGCCATGCCGGCGTCGCCATTGGCGGCGACAGCACTGCCGGCGTTGAAGCCGAACCAGCCGACCCAGAGCATGCCCGCACCCATCACGCTCAGGGTGAGGTTGTGCGGCGGCATCAGGCGTCCCGGGAAGCCGTCCCTCGGGCCGAGCATGATGGCTGCGGTCAGGGCTGCCACCCCGGCCGTGAGATGCACGACCAGTCCGCCCGCGAAGTCAAGCACACCCATCTCGGCAAGCCAGCCGCCGCCCCAGACCCAGTGGCAGACCGGCAGATACACCAAGGTGATCCACAGGGCCGTGAACCAGAGCATGGCGGGGAAGCGCATGCGTTCAGCGAAACCACCGATGACCAGTGCCGGGGTGATGACGACGAATGTCAACTGGAACATGGCAAAGACGGTTTCCGGGATCGTTCCGGACATCGTATCCCGGCCGACCTCGGCCAGGAACAGGTTGCCCAGCCCGCCGATCCAGGGATTGCCGGCTCCGCCGTCGCTGAATGCCAGGCTGTAGCCGAAGATGACCCACAGCACAGAAGCCAGGCAGGCGATTGAGAAGCACTGCATCAGCACGCTGAGGACATTACGGGAACTGACCAGTCCGGCGTAGAACAGGGACAGGCCCGGCAAGGTCATGAACAGGACCAGCACGGTCGCCGTCAGCATCCACCCGGTGTCGCCGGGGCTGAGTTCTTCGGCGAGTGCCAGTGAAGGGGCGATGGCCAGTATCGTGGCCACCCCGGTCAAAAGATTAAATCGCTTCATCGCCACGTTCCCCTGTGCGGATTCGAATGACGTCGACCAGATCGTAGACGAAGATCTTGCCGTCTCCGATCTTGCCGGTGTTTGCGGCCTCTGAAATCGTTTCGATGACTTTTTCGACCTGGTCGTCCTCAACGGCGACTTCCAGTTTTATTTTTGGCAGAAAGTCGACGACGTATTCCGAGCCCCGGTAGAGTTCGGTGTGTCCTTTCTGCCGCCCGAAGCCCTTCACCTCGATCACGGTCATGCCGTGGATGTCCTGGTGGGAAAGCGCCTCGCGGATATCGTCCAGTTTGAACGGTTTGATAATCGCGGCTACCATTTTCATGGTTTGTGTATCCTCCTGGTTGATCCCCCGATATTGGCCGTAGGCGACCACGCTTCTATCATAGCGTATAGGGTCAGCCCCATTCACCGGACTTCCGGTGAGAAATGAAAAGGGGCGCCGTGGGCGCCCCTTTCCAAGCAACCCAAGTTCGGGTTATTCGACGTGGTAGCCGCTTTCCTCGTGCTGGGAGAGATCGAGACCCATGCGTTCCTCCTCTTCCGAGACGCGCACCTTGGTCCACAATCCAACCAACTTGAGAATCACGGCGGTGACGACCGCGGTCCATACGAACACGGCGATTACGCCAGTGCCCTGGATGGCCAACTGTCCGCCGATGCTATCGGCATGCAGCCCGGCTCCGCCAAAGGCTTCTGCCGCGAACACGCCGGTCAGGATCGTGCCGAGTGCTCCCCCGATGCCGTGCACGGCGAACACGTCCAGCGAATCATCAAGTTTGAAATTCTGCTTGACGATGTTCGTGACGGTGAAGCAGGTAAAGCCGGCCGCTAAACCGATCAGTACAGCACCGGCCGGACCGACGAACCCGGAGGCCGGGGTGATGGCCACCAGCCCGGCTACGGCTCCCGTGACGATTCCGAGGACTTTCGGTGTTCCGTAACGAATCCAATCGGCCACCATCCAGGTCAACGCCGCAGCTGCCGTCGCGAGCTGCGTCACCAACATGGCCATGCCGGCATCCGTTCCTGCGGCAACCGCGCTGCCGGCGTTGAAGCCGAACCAGCCGACCCACAGGATGCTGGCTCCGATCACGGTCAGCGTCAGATTGTGCGGAGGGGCCTGTCGCAACGGAAATCCGCCGCGTGACCCGATCAGGATAGCCGTCACCAAGCCCGCCACGCCGGCCGTCATGTGTACCACCAGGCCGCCGGCGAATTCCAGCACGCCCATCTCGCCGAGCCAGCCACCGCCCCAGACCCAGTGCGCGACCGGGAAATAGACGAAGGTCAACCAAAGTGCGGCGAACCAGAGCAATGCCGGGAAGCGCATCCGCTGGATGAAGCTGCCGATCATTAGCACCGGTGTGATGATGGCGAAGGTCATCTGAAACGTGACGAACACCGATTCCGGGATGGTGCCTGAAAGGCTGTCCCGGCCCAGTTCCGCAAGGAACAGATTTCCGAGTCCACCGATCCAGTCATTGAAGCCGCCACCGTCGCTGAACGCCAGGCTGTAGCCATAGATAAACCACAGCACGGAAGCCAGGCAGGCGATGGCAAAGGCCTGCATCAATACTGAAAGTACACTGCTCGCCCGGGTCAGGCCCGCGTAAAACAGCGACAGTCCCGGTAGCGTCATAAACAACACCAGGGCGGTGGAGGTCAGCATCCAGGCGGTGTCGCCGGTGTCCAGCGCGGTTTCCGCCAGTGCCGCTCCGGGAGTGACGGCGAGAGACAGCGCGCCGATGACCGGAAACAGGCCCCGCCGAGCCAAAAAGTTAAATCGCATCATTGCCGGTTTCTCCAGTTCGTATGCGTACAACCTGGTTCAGGTCGTACACGAAAATCTTCCCGTCACCGATCTGGTTGGTGTTGGCGATCTCGCAAACTGTGGCGATTACGTCCTCCAACTGTTCATCAGTGACGGCCACTTCCAGCTTGACCTTGGGCAGGAAATCGATCACGTATTCCGACCCCCGGTACATCTGGGTATGTCCTTTCTGCCGTCCGAAGCCTTTCACCTCGGTCACGGTGACGCCGCTGACGTTTTTCGTCGACAACGCTTCCCGTACCTCGTCAAGCTTGAACGGTTTGATAATGGCGACAACCATTTTCATAGTCGCAGTTCTCCTTGAAGGGTCAGTCCCCCTCAGTTCTGGAATTAAATGTAGGTTTTTTTAAACAGGAATGGATCTAGCAATGCCCAACGGGCATTGTTGGATCAGGGAGGCACGCGGAGAAGCAGGACGCGAAAGCATCGTCGTCAAAACACACGACGGACGCAAATCCAGAATCTCGCAGCGAAGAAGCGATGTCATGAATCAATCGATTCGGCCGATGGCCGGTGTTGCCCTCTGAAAATCCTCGCCCGGGTTTGATGATCCGGCGAGGCCCCCTGTCAGTTGCCGTACTCGTGATGCAAATGAGCGACCCGAGCCAGCAATTCGTAGGCTATTGTACTGCCTTTTGCCGCGACCTCGCAAACCGAGACCTGCGAACCCCACAACTCCACCCAGTCCCCGGCGGCGACATCGCCGTCCGTGAGGTCGATCGCGATCAGGTCCATCGACACCCGGCCCAGGGTCGGGAAGCGCCGGGCTCCGATGGCAACTTCCGTCTGTCCGTTCGAGGCGTGTGGGTAGCCGTCGGCGTAGCCGGCCTCGACCAGCCCGACCCGCATATCCGAGGCGCAGGTGTAGGTTGCCCCGTAGCCGAGCCGCTCGCCGGCTCGGCAGTCACGGATCGTCAGCAAAGGGGCTTCCAGGGTCATCACCGGCCGCAGGTCGACCGGGGGGCAGTGACTTGGTGTGACGCCATACAGCATTAATCCCGGCCGTGTCCAGTCCAGATGGCTTTCGGGGTAACGCAGCACGGCGGCGGAATTGGCGGCCGACCTCTCGCCAGTGCTAGGGACTTTCGCGAACCGTTCGAGCTGTACGCGGGTGGTGTCGTCGTCGGGCTCGCCGGCGCAGGCCAGGTGCGTCATCAGTCCAACCGGGCCCGGATGCCACGGCAGTGCCTGCAGCCGCGCCAGGCAGGATTCCGCCTGTTCCGGGTTGACGCCAAGCCGGCTCATGCCGGTGTTGACCTTCAGCCAGAGCTGGGAGCCCATGCCGGAGACCTTGGCCTGCTCCAGCAGGGCGATTTGTTCATTGTCGTGGACGACCAGGCACAGGTTTTGCTCGATTACCGATTCCAGTTCCCCTGGCTCGCGGGTTCCATGCATCACGGTGATCGGATCCTGGATGCCGCCGGCGCGCAGTTCGAGGGCTTCGTCCAGAGCCGCGACCGCGAAAGCATCCGCTTCCCCGCGAAGCGCCTGGGCGCAGGCGAGGGCTCCGTGCCCATAGGCGTCGGCCTTGACGACGGCCATCAACGAACTGTGGGGGGCCTGCGCTCGCGCCTGCCTGCAGTTGTGAACCAGATTGGAGAGAGAGACTCGGACCCGGGCGGGCCGGTTCATGAGGTGTAGCCGTAGTCTTGCGGGGTTTCGCCTTGGTAATCGACCGGGCTCGGTTCCACAAAGTGGAAATGCTTCTTGGTGAAGTTCAATTTCATTGTAAAAGTCGGCCCATTTCGGTTTTTCGCCACTTTCAGCTCAGTCTCGGCGGTATCGGACTCGGACATGCCTTCATCTTTGGCGACGTTGTACAGGAACATCACAATGTCGGCGTCCTGTTCGATGGCGCCGGAATCGCGCAACTGCTGTAGTACGGGAGCTTCCCCATCTTTCGCACGCCCGGCCCCCTCTCGATTCAATTGCGACAGGCACAGCACCGGCGTTTCCAGTTCGACGGCAATTGCTTTCAGTTCCCGGGTGATGACGGCCAGTTCGGCATTGCGGTTGCTTTCATGGCGGCTGTCTCCGGGGATCAGTTGCAGGTAGTCGATGACGATCAGGTCGAGTTTGTTGCCATGATTCGCGCGAAGGCGCCGTGACATGCGACGGATCAGCGCCGGGGTCGGGGAAGATACTTCGTACACGTAAAGATTCGGCTTGGCCAGCAGGCCGAGCGCCGACTCGATGTTTCTCCAGTTGGCATCGTCCAGCCGTCCGCTGCGCATCTTGGCCTGGTCGACCTGGCCTACCATGGCCAGCATGCGGTCGGCAAGTTGCCGGGCCGACATCTCCATGCTGAAGACCGCGACCACGTCCTCTTCATGGCCCGGAATGTTGCCGCCGGCAACGTTGAATGCGATGTTCATGGCCAGGCTGGTCTTGCCCGTCGAGGGCCCCGCGGCGAGGACGACCAGTTCGCCAGATTGCAGGCCGGAGGTTTTCCGGTCGAAGTAGTCAAATCCGATCGGCGTGCCGGTCAGCAGTTGTTTGCCGGGATTCTTGCGGACCCATTCCTGGCGGTATTCCATCTCCCTGCTGGCCTCGGCAGACGAATCCCTGATGGGAACAAAATCATCGCGGCCGCGTTTCTCGGTATCGGAGACCTCCAGGATCAGGCGCTCCGCCTCGCTCACGATCGCATCGGAGTCCAGCCCTTGGGGGTCGTTGATCAGGGCGATGATGTCGCTGCAGGCCCGGCGCAACTGGCGTTGCGCCGAACAGTTCAGGACGATGCGGACGTAATGCTCGATGCGCTCGGACGTGAAGTTCTCGTCGGCGATGTAGCGGGCATAGTCCAGGATTTCCGGATGCTCGTGGTAGTCTGCGTGGCGCCGCAACTGATCCGAGGCGGTGACCAGGTCGACCGGCTTGCCATCATTTTCCAAGGCGAGGATCGCCTCGAAAATCATGCGGTGGCTGGCTTCGCTGAAATCGCTGACCTGCAGGGTTCGGATCTTGTCCCAGGCGCTTTCGTCATTAATCAGTGCGCCAAGCACCGCACGCTCGGCGTCAAGAGGTTCGACAGCGGAAAGAGTCAGGGTTTCGTCAGCCATCCTGTGTCGGATTCCAAGGGTCTAGCGGTTCTGGGGGCAGGGGCGGGCCTGCTGCGGTTCTGGACTCTATACTGTCGGGGAAGCCAGCAATCCTGTCAATAGGAAAACTGGTATAGGAACCTACCTATAACCTGTGGAGAACTTCAGGCCGTCCCGTTCACAACTTGTGGGCAGGTTCTGGGGGAGGCGGTTTCAGGAAGCCGGTTCCTCCGTCGCCGGGGCTTCTTCCGGTGTGGCCTGTACCTCGTCCACCTCATCCGCATCCGAGGCGGCTTTCGTTTCCTCTTCTTCCAGTTCGACCGGAGTTTCGATCTCGCCGCTGGATTCCACGGTGACCAGTACGGTGGCCTCGACGTCCGAATGCAGGTGCACCGTGACCGGGTGTTCGCCCAGGCTGCGCAGCGGCCCGTCAGGCAGCCGTATCTCGTGGCGCTCCAGTTCGCCTCCGGCCTCGGCGACGCTCCGTGCGATCTCCCCGGCGCCGACCGAACCGAACAGCTTGCCCTCCTGATGGGTCTCCGCCATGATGGTGACCTTGAAGCCGTCCAGCTTCGCCTTGCGCTGTTCCGCCCCGGACAGGGCTTCCAACGCCTTGCGCTCCAGCTCTTCACGATGCGCCTGGACTTCCGCCATGTTCGCTTCGGTTGCATACTTGGCCTTGCCGGCCGGGATCAGGTAGTTGCGCGCATAGCCGGGCCGTACGCGGACGACGTCGCCCAGCGTTCCAAGCCGTTCAATTTTTTCGAGCAGAATGACTTCCATGTTGTTTCTCCGATTTCAGGAAATATCATTGGTTCCTGCTGACCGCCGGCCCCATCCTAGCAGGTCTTCGGCCGCCCCGAGCGTGGCGGTGACCAGTAGAACTTCCGGCAAACTGAGCAGCAGGAGGTAAAAAGGAATCAGCACGGCCAGCGGATAGCGTATCCGGTCGCTCAGGCGGTGCATGGTGGCGATGCCCGGGAACAGGAACGCCGTAATCAGCGTCAGCGACAGGCCCAGCATGAACGGGCTCGGGAGCCACCAGGCCATGATGACCGCCGCCAGGAAAATGATGTCCGCGACGCGGCCGTAGCGGGTCGCCCGGAATTCAAGCCCGAAAAAGGGTGTTTCCGCCAGTGTGCTCTGCCATTTTCTGGCAAGCAGGAGCAGTAGGGTGGACAGGAGCGCCAGGCTGGCCATGACCACTTCGGCGCCGATCTGGCTCAGCCATTCTGCAGACACGCCCCCAAAAGGCTCGGCCCGTTCCGCTTCGAGGGCCGCTTGGCGGAAGGTTTCCAGCGCCGCGATCCAGGCCGCGTCAAGGTCCAACGACAGCAATCCCAGAAGTTGAGCGCCGATCCAGGCACCGACGAAGCCGCACAGGATGGCCAGGGACATGGAATCGCTCAGGCGCAGGATCGTGGCCAGCAGGGCCGGGGTCCCAAGGAAAATCAGCGGAGACAGAAATGCCATGGCGTGAGCCGAAATCAGGTAGGAAATCGCGGCGCAGGCGATGCCGGACAAGATCAGGATCAGGGCGGCTTCCCGCGGAGGCCGCACCAACATTAGGAAAGCGGCGACGATGCCGGCAAACAGGGTGCCGAACAGCAGCAGCGGCACATGCATGGCCAGCAACTGCAACAGGGCCAGGCCGCCGATGATCGGGATCGGCGGGCCCTGCAGGATCCGCCCGAGCGCAACGAGCATCAGTGGTTGTCGCAGTAGGGCAGCAGGCTCAGGTAACGGGCGCGTTTGATGGCGGTGGCGAGCCGGCGCTGAAACCGCGCCGGAGTGCCGCTGACCCGGGCCGGCATGATCTTGCCGGTCTCGGTGATGTAATCGCGCAGCAGATCCAGGTCCTTGTAGTCGATTTCAGACGGGCTGCTGTTCGAAAAACGGCGCGCACTCTCGCGTTTGGAATTGTTGGCCATGGCTACTCCTCGGTTTTGGAGGGTTCGGCGGCGGGTTCTTCAACCGTGTCCGGTGTTTCTTCCGCCTCGGTGCCGGCGTCGGAATCTGCTTCGGCCTCGGCCTGCGGGCGTTCATCGCCTTCCGACACGGTTTCTTCAGCCTCGGCGGCTGGCGGAGAGGCTTCCGTTCCTGCTCCGTTTTTGTCTTCAGGCTTGCTTTCGGCAGTTTTTTCAGGAGCTTTCGAACCGCCGCCCCATTCGCCCTCGTCCTCGCTTTCCTCTTCAGCCGACTTTGCCAGTGGCGAAGGCTCGGTGACGGCTTGATCCTGGCGGACGATCAGGTTGCGCAGCACGGCATCGTTGAATCGGAATGCATGCTGGATTTCTCCCAGCGCCTGCGAATCGCATTCCACGTTCATCAGCACGTAGTGGGCCTTGTGCAGCTTGTCGATGGAGTAGGCCAGCTGACGGCGCCCCCAGTCTTCGAGGCGATGAATTGCGCCGCCGCGGTCGGTCACCATTTTCGAGTACCGATCGATCATTTGCGGTACTTGGTCGCTCTGGTCCGGATAGACCAGAAACACGATTTCGTAATGTCGCATATGTGCTCCTTTCGAATTGCCAGCCCCCCGTCGCTGCGGTGGGGCAAGGAGTCGGAATTATTTCCGGAGGCGCATTCTAGCAGAGATCGCCTTTCATTTCGACGGCGTTGCGACGGGCGCGATGCTCTTGTGGGGCAGGAACAGGCCGCAGCCCAGCAGTCGCTCGGGACCGAGGCCTCGGCGCTGGAGTTCCACGGATTGCTCGGGATCAAGGCCGTCCAGCATCAGGCTGCGGCAGTGCAGGGCTCCCTCGCCTCCGGCGACGAGATGGGTGCGGCCAGCCATCATGCGCGGGGCTTCAATGCCGATTTCCTTCAGTTGCTCGGCGCACAGGCCCAGGAATTCCTCCTCGTCCTCGTTCTCGATCGCGACGTAGCGGGCAAAAACCGTGCCTTGGGCCTGCAGCGGATGCAGGCGGTCGTCCTCAATGGCCATCGGGTCCGGACCGATCTGCAAGGTGACTCCGGACAGCTCTCGCGCCTCCTCAAGCCGGTGGTAGGGCAGCCGTAGAGCCAGCCGGGTGCGCTTCGACAGCGGCAGGTAGGTCGTCGGGTCTTCCGGCCGAATCCAGCCGTTTCCAGATTCGGCCCCGTGGATCGTGTGAACGCCGGCAAGCGGTTCGTTCGCAAGCCAGGGCCAGACCGCGAGAAGCGCCGAACGCAGGTCGCGGGCATGGTCGACCGGCAAGGCCTTGCAGCGGATTCGGTAGCGGACATCCACCACGTCCGGCGCGACGGCGGGAGGGGGCGTGTCCGATTCCTGCCAGTGCACGGTCAGGGACGGCGGGCCGTGAAGAAGCTTTCCAGCTGCTCTTCCCAGTCTTCCGGGGTGTCGGGAAACGGAGGCCGGACATCCAAGCTGAGGAACCGTTCCCCTGCATCGATGCGCGCCGCGATCAGGTCTTTGAGGCCCTCGAAGGAATCCAGGTCATAGTGGGCGATCAGGAGTTCGCTCAGGGTCAGCATGGGCGGCGGGCGCGGTCCGTGTAGCGGGTCCGGTACAGCAGGCGGGGGTGATCGGCAGAGTCGGTGTAGGCGCTCCGGCAGTGCAACACATTATGCGCGATCAACCCGCATCCCGCCTCCAGGCGCAGGGGGCGTTTCGCCTGCGGCAGGGTTTCCAGCAGTTCCTGGATCCGGGTTCGGGCCGCCTCGGTTTCGGCGTGCCAGCGGATGTGGATGGCCCGTTCGGTATAGCGCATGTACAGGTGCTCGCCGTCGACCGAAAAGACCGGCCCGCTGAATTCGGCCCGGCGCTCCCGGCCGTCTTCGGCGTGGGCGGGAACCGTGAAGGCCTCGGGATGGGCCAGTGCCCGGATCAGGCCCGGGTCTTCGTCGCGCAGGGCGATGTACAGCAGGCGCGGGTCAAGCAGCCGGTTGACGCCGCCTTCGAGTGCCGGCTGGATGCAGTGCAGGATGAAACTGCGGATTTTCTGCGTTTCCGGCTGGTAGTACCCGTCGGTGTGCCAGCGCAGCCGGTGGCGGGTGTACGGGATGAATCGCCCGGCCGTGTCTTCCCGTGCCGTCAACCGCGCCACTCCGTCCGGTTCGGCGCACTGGTGATGGTCGAGGTGTTCGAGTCCCAGTTGCTTGCCGAAGGCCAGCAGGTCGCGGGGTTCGGGGATCCGGTCCGTGACGTAGCAGACGGTCCCGCTGGCATGCAGGCGCGAGGCCAAGGCGCCGATTTCCTGTGCATCCAACTTGGCGGGATTTCGGATTTCGACCGGGGCGAAATCCACCTCGCTTTCGCCAAGCACCTGTTCCCGCCATGCCCGATAGGCATCCGTGCGTGAAAGATCCCACCATGCGGCAGGTGGGGAAGATAGGGATTCAGTCAAGAAGATCGCGCAGGCGCGAAATGCCTTCCTCAAGGGTCGGCATGTCGGTGGCGAACGAGACCCGGATGTGGTCGGCCGAGCCGAACGGGATCCCGGGCACGACGGCAAGGCGCAATTGGTCGAGCAGCAGGGTGGCGAACTCGATGTCTGAGGGGCATTCCAGCCGCCGCATGGCCTCGCCGACGTCCGGCAGGCAGTAGAACGCGCCGTCGGGCTTCAGGCAGGTGATTCCGGGCAGTTCGTTGAGCGCCGTCACGATGTAGTTGCGGCGCTGCTCGAAGGCGGCCACCATGTCGGGCACCGAGGACTGGTCTTCCAGCAATGCGGCACAGGCGGCGGCCTGGGCGATCGAAGAGGGGTTGGAAGTGCTCTGCGACTGGACGGTCAGCATGGCGTCGATGATGTCCTTGGGTCCGGCCGCATAGCCGATCCGCCAGCCGGTCATGGCATAGGCCTTGGAGACACCGTTGATGAGGAGGACGCGGTCGCTCAGGTCGGGTGCGACCTGGACTAGGTTGCAGAACGGCACGCCGTCGAACCGGATCAGTTCGTAGATGTCGTCGGACGCGACTCGGACGTGAGGGTGTGCGCGTAGCACCCGGGCAAAGCCCTCGAGATCCTCCCGGTGCAGCATGGCGCCGCAGGGGTTGGACGGGCTGTTGAGGATCAGCAGTTTCGTGCGCGGGCTGATCGCCTGGTCCAGTTGTTCGGCGGTGGGGCGGAAATTCTGCTTCAGGGTGGTCGGCAGAAACACCGGTTCGCCGCCCGCGAGCCGCACCATGTCGGGATAAGAGGCCCAGTAGGGGACGGGAATGATGACCTCGTCGCCGGGATCGATCACGGCCTGCAGGCAGTTGTACAGGACCTGCTTCGCGCCGGCGCTCACCAGGATCTGGTCGGCCTCGAAGTGCAGCTTGTTGTCGCGGTGGAACTTGTGCGCGATGGCGGCGCGCAGGGCCGGCGTGCCGCCGACCGAGGTGTAGCGGGTCTGGCCGTCGCGGATGGCTTGGATCGCCGCGTCGCAGATGTTTTCCGGGGTGTCGAAGTCCGGTTCTCCGGCACTCCAGTCAATGATTTCCTGACCCGCCGCGCGCAGGCGGCGCGCAGTCGCGGAGACGGCCAGCGTTGCGGAAGGCTCGCAACGTCCGACCCGTTTCGAAAGGGCGCGTTCCATGGGAAAGTCCGGTGGCGCGTAGTTTACCGCACCTCGACTCGCTATACTGGATAAATTTCACTGAAAAGTGACCGAAATGTCGTCCGCATTCGACCTTAAAGCCTCCTTCGCGCCGGCGGGCGACCAGCCGGAGGCCATCGCGTCGCTGGTGGCGGGCCTGGAGGACGGCCTCAGCCACCAGAGCCTGCTTGGCGTGACCGGCTCCGGCAAGACCTACACCATGGCCTGCGTCGTCCACAAGGTGCAGCGGCCGACCATCGTGCTGGTGCACAACAAGACCCTCGCCGCGCAGTTGTACGGGGAAATGAAGGAATTCTTCCCGGAGAACGCGGTCGAGTACTTCGTGTCGTACTATGACTATTACCAGCCGGAGGCGTACGTGCCGGCCTCGGACACCTACATCGAAAAAGACGCGTCGATCAACGATCACATCGAACAGATGCGCCTATCCGCAACCAAGGCGCTGTTCGAGCGGCCTGACACGATCATCGTCGGCACGGTTTCCTCCATCTACGGGCTCGGCGACCCCAAGTCCTACCACCGGATGGTGTTGCACCTGAACCGTGGCGACCGCACCGGGCAGCGCGGGATCCTGCGGAGGCTCGCGGAGTTGCAGTACAAGCGCAACGAGGTCGACCTGCGCCGCGGCACGTTCCGGGTGCGCGGCGACGTCATCGACGTGCATCCGGCTGATTCGGATCGCGAGGCGGTTCGCATCGAACTGTTCGACGACGAAGTCGAGCGCCTGCGCCTGTTCGACCCATTGACCGGAGAGGTTCGGCGCGACGTGCCCCGCTTGACCATCTACCCGAAGACCCATTACGTGACCCCGAAAGTGGTGCTGGAGCGCGCGGTGGAGCAGATTCGCGAGGAACTCGAAGAGCACCTCGCCCTCTTGGTGTCGGAGGAACGGTTGGTGGAGGCGCAGCGCCTCGAGCAGCGTACTCGTTACGACCTTGAGATGATCGAAGAACTCGGCTACTGCGCCGGCATTGAAAATTACTCACGCTACCTGTCCGGGCGCGCCGCCGGCGAACCGCCGCCTTGCCTACTGGACTACCTGCCGGACAATGCCCTGCTGTTCGTCGACGAGAGCCACGCCACGATTCCGCAGTTCGGGGGCATGTACCGAGGCGACTATTCGCGCAAGAAGAACCTGGTCGATTACGGGTTCCGGCTGCCGTCCGCATTGGACAACCGGCCCCTCAAGTTCGAGGAATTCGAGGCGTTGGCGCCGCAAACCGTCTATGTGTCGGCCACGCCCGGGCCGTACGAGATCAAGTTGTCGGGGCAGGTCGTCGAGCAGGTGGTGCGCCCGACCGGATTGGTCGATCCCAGCGTCGAGGTTCGACCGGTCTCCACTCAGGTGGATGACCTGTTGTCCGAGATTCGCAAGATCGCCGAAGCTGGCGATCGGGTGTTGGTGACCACGTTGACCAAGCGCATGGCCGAGGACCTGACCGAATACCTGCGCGAGCACGATGTCCGGGTCCGCTATCTGCATTCCGATATCGACACCGTGGAACGGGTCGAGATCATCCGCGACCTTCGGTTGGGCGAATTCGACGTGCTGGTCGGAATCAACCTCTTGCGCGAAGGGCTGGACATTCCCGAAGTCTCGCTGGTGGCGATACTGGATGCGGACAAGGAAGGGTTCCTGCGCTCGGAGCGCTCGCTGATCCAGACCATCGGGCGGGCGGCGCGGCATGTCAAGGGACGTACGCTGCTGTACGCCGACGAGGTGACCGACTCGATGCGCCGGGCCATCGACGAGACCGACCGCCGCCGTGCCAAGCAGCAGGAATTCAACCGGAAGCACGACATTACTCCGCGCGGCATTGAGAAGCGGGTCGCCGACATCATGGAAGGCGCTGCTGGGCGCTCGTCAGGAAAACATGCGAAACGGGTTCGGTTCGGGCCGGCCGAACCGGTCGAGGTACTGAGTCCAGAGGAGGCGCTGCGAAAGATCCGGGAACTGGAGCAGCAGATGTACCACCATGCACGGGAACTGGAGTTCGAAGAGGCGGCACGGCTGCGGGACGAGGCCCGCGCCATTCACGAGCGGACTTTCGGCGCAGAGCTCAAGGCGGCGAGTTGACGGAGTGCGTAAGATGCATCAAATCGTCTACATTCAGGAATGTGATGCGCACGAGTATTGAGATTGATGACAGCTTGATGGCGGAAGCCATGGAAGTTGGTGGATTCAAGACCAAGCGGGCCACCGTGGAAGAAGGATTGCGCCTGCTTGTGCAGACCCGAACCCAAGGATGCATCCGGGAATTGCGCGGGAAATTGAGTTGGAGAGGCTCGCTCGACGAGATGCGGCGCGATCAGTGATCGCCGCCAATTCTTTTACTCGGATTGATTACTTTTGGTCGAGACGGACCAGAGTGCGGCCGCGAGCACGGCCTTCAATGTAAAGCGGGAACCGGCCGGGCAAATCCTCCAGGTTAATCGTATCTTCTACCAGCGGTTCCAGATCTTCCGGCTGAAGGATCTCGAATAACTGGCTCCAGGCGCGATGACGTCGCTCCATCGGGCAATTGGCCGAGGTCACGCCCAGGATGCTGACCCCGCGAATGATGAACGGGATGACGGAGCCCCGGAACTCGTTGCCGGTGGCGCGCCCGATGCTGACCACGCTGCCCCAGGGTTGGGTCATGCGTACCAGCAGGGGCAGGGCGTTGCCGCCCAAGTTGTCGATGGCGCCGGCAAATTCGGCCTTCGCCAAGCCTTCCGGGTTTCCGGACAGATCGAAGGGTTCCCGGATCTCGCTCGCACCAAGCGCGCGCAAGGCATCATGCGCCTCCGGCTTGCCGGTCGTGGCAATCGTCGAATAGCCCAGACGGCTGAGCAGCAGGACGGCCAGGCTGCCGACACCGCCGCTTGCACCGGTCACCAGGACGGGCCCTGTGCCCGGCATGACGTGGTTTTCCTGTAGGCGTTCGATGGCCAGCATCGCGGTGAACCCGGCAGTGCCCAGGATGGCCGCTGAGCGCGGGGTGAAAGGGGAAGGGATCTCGATGAGCGTGTCGCTAGGCACGCGCAATCGCTCGGCGAATCCGCCGTCCCGGATTTCGGACAGCCCGCAGCCGGTCACCAGGACCGGTTGTCCGGCTACGAATTCCTCGTTCTCGCTGGAGACCACGGTGCCGGCCGCGTCGATTCCGCCGATCAGGGTCGGCACGCGCAGGATCGGGGCCGTGCCGGTCGCGGCCATCGCATCCTTGTAGTTGATTGCGGAGAACTCCGGTGCGATCACCACGTCACCGGGGCTCAGCTCCTCCACCGAAACCTGCACGAGTTCGCAGTGGGGCTCTTTTTCGGCCCAGAGGCGTAATGCGCGGTAGGAATCGCTCATGCGCCCAGGCCCCGGTACAGTTCGCAGGCGCGTGCGTAGGCGGCGTCCGGATCGGAATCCAGAACGCAGAGATGCCCCATCTTGCGCCCGGGGCGTGCCTCCTCCTTGCCGTACAGGTGCAACCGCACGGTCGGGTCGTCCTGAAGTGGCGTCCAGTCGGGTTCGCCGCCGTTCCAAAGGTCTCCCAGCAGGTTGATCATCACGGCGGGTGTGTGTTGCGTGGGAGCGGCGAGCGGAAGCCCGCACAAAATCCGCGCCTGCTGCTCGAACTGCGAAGCGACGCAGGCATCCAGCGTGTAGTGGCCGCTATTGTGGGGGCGGGGTGCCATCTCGTTGAAATAGACACCGTTGGACGTCACGAAGTATTCGACCGCAAGCACGCCGTGGTAGTCAAGCGCGTCGGCAATCTTGCGTGCGCTGTCCTGGACCCGTTTCTGGACGATTCCGGAGACATTGGCCGGGGCGCGGGAACAGTGCAGGATCCCGTTGCGGTGTTCGTTTTCCGCGACCGGGTAGGCGACGCTGTGCTCGCAATCCCGAGCCACGATGACGGAGATTTCCTGCTGCAGGTCGAGTTGGCGTTCCAGCACGCAGGAAACGCCACCGAACCGGGCGAATGCCGCTTCCGCTTCCTCGGGTGTCTCAACGACCGCCTGACCCTTGCCGTCGTAGCCCAGGCGGTCGGTCTTCAAGATACAGGGAGCCCCGACCTGTTCCAGTGCGGCCGGAATCTGCGCGGCGCCCGAAATGGGCTGATAGGGAACCGGGGGCGTGGCGGGCGTGTGCTCCGAGGCGAAACGCTTTTCGGCCAGCCGGCTTTGCGCGACGGAGAGGGGTTGGGCATCGGGTCGGACCGTGATCCGGTTGCGCAGGTATTCCACCGCTTGGGCGGGAACGGCCTCGAATTCGTAACTGGCGGCTTTGCACATCTCGCCGAGCCGGTCCAGCGCATCCGTCTGGTCGTATCCGGCGACCAGGTGTTCATCGGCGAGAAGCCCGGCCGGACAGGGATCTTTCGGCTCCAATACGACGACGCGGTAGCCTAGGCGTTGTGCGGCCTCGGTGAACATGCGGCCCAGCTGGCCGCCGCCGAGCATGCCGAGATGAGCGCCGGGCGCGAGCGGTTCAGTCGAGTTTCTGCTCAAGGACGGAGCGGGTCTGGGCGTCCCGAAAGGCATCCAGGCGTTCCGCCAGATCCGGGTCTTCGCCGGCCAGCATCGCCGCCGCGAACAGCGCGGCATTTGCGGCTCCGGGTGCGCCGACGGCGAAAGTGGCGACAGGAATGCCTTTCGGCATCTGTGCGATCGACAGCAGGGAATCCCAGCCTTGCAGCGCGGTGGCGTTGATGGGAACGCCGAGTATGGGTAACGGGGTCATGGCTGCCAGCATGCCGGGCAGGTGCGCGGCTCCGCCGGCACCGGCGATGATGCAGCGAATCCCGCGATCGCGGGCGCCACGGGCGAATTCCGCCATCAGGTCTGGAGTGCGGTGCGCGGAGACCACCTGCGCGAAGTAAGGAACCTCCAGCGCGTCCAGGTGTTCGGCCGCAGCCTTCATGGTTTCCCAATCGCTGCGGCTTCCCATCACGATGGCGACGGGCGGTGCCGGATCCGGGTTGGTCATGACGCCTCGGTAACGTTGGCGAAACGGCAAATTATACTCCCCGGTAGTCCATAATGTGCGCTTTGCCAGGGTCCCGACGGCCGTGTCTCCCGTATTTCGCACCGATCTCGCCCATTTGCCGCGCATTGCCGAAGGCAAGGTGCGCGATCTGTATGAAATCGATTCACAGCACATGCTGATGGTGGCGACCGACCGATTGTCAGCTTTTGACGTGGTGCTGCCGACCCCGATTCCGGAAAAAGGGCGAATCCTGACCGCCGTCTCGGGATTCTGGTTCGACCGCCTGGAGCCGGTCGTGCCAAATCACTGTTGCCCGCTGGGATTGGAGGATTTGCCGCTGGAGCCCGAAGAACGGGTCATATTGGCAGGCCGAAGCCTGCGAGTGCGGAAGCTTGAGCCGTTGCCGGTCGAGGCCGTGGTCCGCGGCTACCTGATCGGATCGGGCTGGAAGGATTACCAGCGCGAAGGCCGGGTCTGCGGAATCGACCTGCCGCCCGGCCTGGCTCTGGCCGAGCGCCTGCCGGAACCGTTGTTCACGCCCGCGACCAAGGCCCAGCGGGGAGAGCACGACGAGAACATCAGTTTCGAGAGGGTGGCAGACCTGATCGGAAAGGAACGCGCGGAAGAAGTGCGGGACATGAGCCTGCGGCTGTACGCCGAGGCGAGCGCCCATGCTCGCGAATGCGGTGTCATAATCGCGGACACCAAGTTCGAATTTGGTTTGGACGAGGCGGGGACGCTGGTGCTGATCGATGAGGTGCTGACGCCGGATTCCTCCCGCTTCTGGGATGCGGATGATTGGCGTGCAGGCGAGAACCCGTACAGCTTCGACAAGCAGTTCGTGCGCGATTGGCTGGAAACCCTGGAATGGGACAAGCGGCCGCCCGGGCCGGAAATCCCGATTGAAATCGTGGCACGTACCACGGAACGTTACCGACAGATCGGCCTCCGCCTGTGCGGCGAGTCGATCCTCGACTGAAGGAGAGGACCTATGGAAAGAATAGAAGAACCCGGGAAGGCCCCGGAAGTCCGCATTGCGGAATTGGAGAAACTCACCGGCCGCCTGCGTATCGGCCTGATCCTGATCGGGTCGCTGATCCTGTACCAGGGCACCTGGGAAATCGGATTGCTGGGCCCGGTTCGGGTGTACGCAACGGAGGTTTACGCCAGCCAGTTCATCCTGGAAGACGAAGACCAGAAGGTCTACGGTCGCTGGGAGGTGACGGAGGAAGAAGGTCCGGCGCAATTTGTGGTGTTCGGCGATAGCCGAGACTATATTCGGATCAGCGCGGAAGGCCTGGAGCAGCGAGAGGACCGGGTGGTGCCGGAATCGGGCATGATTCCACTGGAAAAATAGCCAATCGTGATAAAATGAACTTTCACCCGTGAGATTCACGATGAAGAGCAAGACACTGACCCGCAGCACGGTCAGCGCCAAACCCGGTGCTGGCAGTTGGTACGTGGTGGATGCCGCCGACCAGGTTCTGGGGCGCCTGGCGACCCAGGTGGCGCACTGCCTGCGCGGCAAGCACCGTCCCGACTGGACGCCGCATGTGGACGCGGGCGACCACGTCATCGTGCTCAACGCCTCTTCGGTGCGGGTGACCGGCAACAAGCGGGCCGGAAAAATGTACCACCACCACACCGGATACATCGGGAATCTGCGCAGCGAGTCTTTCGAGGACCTCCAGGAGCGTGCCCCCCAGAAAGTTATCGAGTTGGCGGTTCGCGGGATGCTTCCCAAGAGTCGGCTGGGCAGCCGCATGCTGCGCCGGCTGCATGTCTATTCCGGGGGCGAGCATCAGCATGCCGCCCAGCAGCCTGCGGCATTGGAGATCTAAGCATGGCTGCGTCAGTTTTCCTAGGTACCGGGCGCCGTAAAGACTCGACTGCCCGCGTGCGGCTGAGCGAGGGCTCCGGCAAGATGCGGGTCAACAACCGCGATCTTAAAGATTATTTCGTCCGTGAGACCGCCCGCATCCAGGTCTGCCAGCCGCTGGCTGTATGCGACATGCTGGGCAAGTTCGATTTGGAAGCCAAGGTTTCCGGCGGCGGCATCAGCGGCCAGGCCGGGGCCATCAGGCTTGGCATCGCCCGGGCGCTGCTTTCCTACAACGAAGAGAACCGTGCACAACTGCGACAAGGCGGGTTCCTGACCCGTGATGCAAGAATTGTCGAACGTAAGAAAGTTGGGTTAAGAAAGGCCCGCAAGGATATTCAGTACTCCAAACGCTGATTTGAGTCGCTGAAACCTTTCGGGCAATCCGGAAGGTTTTCAGGATTTTTTCAAAACCTAATCTGCCTGGCCAGAAACTGCGGCCCAAAGGCTTTGCGCTTTGGTTGCCAGATGTTCTGGTAGGGTGTGAACATCAATTTCAATCCAATAGGGGAAAACATGAAAAACTGGAAATTAATAGCTGCTCTTGCGGCAGCGTTAACCGGGACAGCCATGCCGGCCCATGCCGAACTCGATCTTTCGGCAAACTTCGGCATTATGTCCGACTACATCTATCGCGGCTTTCATCAGAGCGATGCCGTGGCCAATGGCGGAATAGATCTGGCGGCAGGCCCGTTCTACCTAGGCACGTGGCTCGCCGATCTTGATTCCGGCAGCGGAGTGGAAATCGATGTCTATGGGGGGTTAGCCTGGGAGTTCGAGAACGGGTTCTCGGCGTATGTCGGTTATACCGCCTATCGTTACACCGAGGATGATGATGGGGTGTTGGAGCCGCATGTGGTCAACGAAGGTGAAACGGATTCGCAGACCGGTGTGGTCACCTATACGCGAACAGGTCATTTCAGCTATACGGGAGACGGCACTCCAACGGAGGACCCCCACGAAGAAGATGGGTTCTACCACCTTGCTGTAAACGACGACAATATGATCCTGGACACTGATGGTACTGACGATGGAATGATTCACGGTGTTGCGATCGCCGACTTCGAACTGGATCACGAATGTGTTGACACAGGCTTCGACAAGGACTATGACGAGATTAATATTGGTATCGGCTACGCTAAGGATGACTTCTCGGCTAGCTTGGATTATTCCATTGGCGAGCACGAGAATTTCTGTGGAGACGAGGACAACGATTACGACATTGCCACACTAACCTTGGACTACAAGGGTGCCTACGTAACGTTCGGAACCTATGGCATCAGCGAGGATGACGAGGACAAGGGAGAGCCGGAAGGCGACTACGTTGAAATCGGCTATGCCACCACAATCAATGATCTGGACTTCGCGGTGTACCTGGTCGATTCCGACGAGGACATCGATGATGAGACTCGTCTTGGGATGAGCGTGAGTTACGGGTTCGGGCTGTAAACGGTTAGCCGACCGCGCACCCGAAGAAGTCGGGTATTGGGGGGCCTGTCCATCACTTGGACAGGCCTTCCCTGTTTAAAATTTCGGCTTCGGGGTGCTTCTAAAGAAAATGCACCAAACACGCGGGGTGGAGATGGCGGAGAGTGAGGGATTCGAACCCTCGGTACGACAAGTCGCACAACGGTTTTCGAGACCGCCCCGTTCGACCACTCCGGCAACTCTCCGCTGCATAGCGTACCACCAGCCAAAGCGGGTCTTCATGTAGAATGCAATTCTCCGCGTGGCCCAGATACACGCCGTTTTCAATTCACGTGGCGACAACAAGAAAGATCTTGAGGAAATCCATGTCCGCATTTGTTCGCTACCCGCTACTCGGATGTTTGGCACTGTCTTTAATTGCTTGCGGCAGTTCCGGGAGCCAAACCCTGCTGAGAGCGCCCGAGCTATCGACCACTGCTACAACTTCGCGGTTCGAAAGTGTCGAATACCTTCTGGCGGACAGCGCGGCCATTACTGCGGCGAGGAACAAATTCGTTTCCGATCCTCCTGCGGACACTGACGCTACGCCCCCTAGCGAAAATGCATTGCTACTCAATAGCAGGAGAATCAATATCGTAAACGGTGGGGACCGGTATTTAAGCACGGGTGCCTTGGTGATGGACGGCACAGCTCCTGCTCACAGTGCCGCGACTTGTAGTGATGGCGTGGACCAGACGAAAGCGAATTGCGTCTTTCTTTTGGACTCTTTACGGGACGAGGTGACGTTTCATTTAGGCCGGACGCATGCGCGCGAAAATAATGTCGGATTCGTAGGGTTCAGCGCGGACCGTCAGCCGGTCATGGATTACCGGGGCGTCCGGATGTCGCAGGTGAGGACTACGGGCACGGATACAAAAACAGCAAGCCCTGACGACGAAGAAAACCCGTACGAATATGTGGGCTACGAGGGCATGCTGCGATACAGCATGTTTTTCGTCGGCGTGTACAAGTTCTTTGATGATGGCACGGGCGACGACCGACAATTGGAACACCTGCGTTTCGAAAATGCCTCACTCGGCCGAATATACGATCTAGATGGTGATACGCAAGGCGTGCAAAACCCCGACATCAGCCTGACCGGAGACGGGGTCATGGTTGGCATGGAGAGCGACAACGACACCTTGAACAGCCATCTTGTCCAAGGCGATGTCAATATCAATTACGATCATAACGCTACAAATATTGATATTACGATCACGAATATTCAACGGTTGGTTGGCAGCGGTCCAGCTTGGTACGCAGGGACAACCGACCTCAATTGGAATAATGTGGGAGTTTCAAACTCTAGATTCAGTGACTCCACCAATAGTAACGGAGACAGAGAACTACTTGGTTCTTTCTACGGAACGCCGGACACCAATGAAGACGCTAACGTGGATAACGGAGTTTACGAAGTGGGGGGGACTTTCTACCATGAGGGTACTCAATACTCAATCTTTGGTGCGTTTGGGGCGCCATTAGAGTCAGCGGCGCAGTCGCAGTAAGCAGAAACTGGAGATACCTGGAAAAGTCGCTGTGCTTCCAGTTTCGGAAGCGGCAAACACCTGTTCAGAGATTGGCTGGGGGAGAGGGATTCGAACCCCCGCTGGCGGAGTCAGAGTCCGCAGTCCTACCACTAGACGATCCCCCAGCGGTGCGGTTAAAATTATACGCTCACGAAGCAGGAGCAACTTCCCATGGCAGACGAGCCGGAAAACCAAGAAACTGAAGAAGAAGACGATCCCAACACCCTGCGCCTGGAGGCTCGGGAGTACGATACGATCGGACTAATCCACTGTGGCGTGACCCGAGAAGGCCTGGTGGCAATTGGCGGGCAGCAGTTCAACGTGGAAGACGGTGAAGAACAGACTGCCGAGCATGTCGGAATTACAGTGCGCCGTGAGGGCGAACAGTACACTTTCTCGAAAACAGAATAGGGTGCACAAGCGGAACTTGTTCCGCTATCCTGTTTGAAACAATTAAGCTGCTGATTCGGCTGCGATCAACGTGCCGATGCCCTCGCGCGTGAAGACTTCCAGCACGACGGCATGCGGGGTTCGACCGTCGATGATGTGCGCGGTGTGGACGCCAGCCTTCAACGCATCCAGCACGCAATGGGTCTTGGGCACCATGCCGTCGCTGATCGTGCCGTCCTCGATCAGGGATTCGATGGTCTCCGGATCTAGGTTAGTCAGCAGTTCTCCCTTGGCATCTAGCACCCCGGTTTGATTGGTCAGGATCATCAGCTTCTCGGCCTTCAGCGCGACGGCCATATGGCTGGCGACGGTATCCGCGTTGATGTTGTAGCTCTCGCCGTCGGTCCCGACTCCGACCGGGGCAATCACTGGAATCTTCCCGCCGTCCTCCAGTTCCTGGATCGGCCCAGGGTCGATGCTGGCCACGGTCCCGGTATGGCCGAGATCGACGATTTCAGGCGCATTCATGTCTGGAGAGAAATGCTTCAGCTTGAGCCGCTTGGCATGAATAAAACCTCCCCGTTTGCCGGTGATGCCGGCAGCACGCCCCCCGTGCTGGTTAATCAATTCGACGATTTCCGCGTTGATAACATCGCCGAGCACTTTTTCCACCACGTCCATGGTCTGCCGGTCGGTGACGCGCACGCCGTCGACGAACCGGCTCTCTATGCCGAGCTCTTTCAGGTGCTGCCCGATCTGTGGACCTCCGCCATGCACGACGACGGGCTTGATGCCCACATGCTGCATTAGCACCAGGTCACGCGCGAAGCTGCTTTTCAGCGTTTCGTCGACCATCGCATTGCCGCCGTACTTAATGACGACGGACCGCCCGGCGAAGGCCTGGATGTAGGGCAGGGCCTCGACTAGGACGTGAACGGTCTGTTGGGCGGATTGCCGATCCATGCGGTGCTCCCGTTCGGGTGGATTGAGCGGTGAAGCGTGATTGACTGCGAAAGTGGTCGGAGTGAGAGGATTTGAACCTCCGGCCCCTGCCTCCCGAAGGCAGTGCTCTACCAGGCTGAGCTACACTCCGAAACCTCAGGTCGGGCGCATTTTACACCCGCCTGCAGGCGCAGGCTTGCGCCGCGCTTCGTTTTCCAGTTGCTCCAGAAACAAAAAAGCCCGCCGACAGGTTCTGCCAGCGGGCCGGTTTGAAACCCGTCGGATCAGTTGGTCTGAACCGTAATGCGTCGGGGCTGGGGGGCGGCGTGCTTGCCAATGCGAACATGCAGCACTCCGTCCTTGCCGTGAGCCTCGATGGCATCCGGGTCGACGTCGGCTGGCAGCTGGAAACTGCGCCGGAACGCGCCGTACACGCGCTCGGTCCGACGATAACGCTTGTCGCCATCTTCGCCGGTGTCGGTCTCGGCCAGACGCTCGCCCTTGATGTGCAGAACGTCGCCGTCCAAGCTGATTTCCACGTCTTCCGGCTTGACACCGGGCAGGTCGGCGGTCACCAGGTAGTGTTCGCCGCGGTCCTCGAAATCGACTGCAGGAACCCAACCCGACTGAGCCTGGCCTCCAAGATCGTGTGCCAAACCGTCAAACATATGATTCAAACGGCCCAACGTGTCAAACGGGTCGAAATAAATACTTGGATGCATGATTTACCTCCTGTGTAAACATCCCCATGTACCTCATTTAATGAGGTGAGATACAGAGAATTTCAAGAGGCAGGAGTCGTCGGCTCGAACCGTCCTTGCTTGCGGTTTTTCCTGACTTGGTCGTGCGGGAATAGTTGCCCGCCCATGGCGACGTAGGTGCCGGGGCCCGCAGTTAGCGCGGCGCCAATGGCGAAGCCGAGGTTGAAGGGGGCATCGGTCTGGCGGAACCGGGCGGGGTTCATGGCGCCGGTCAGCACGATGGTCTTTTCTGGAATGTCGGCCAGTACCGCGGCGGATTCCGCCATGGTGTCAGTGCCATGGATTACCACCAGTCGCGAGGCTCTGCAATTTGCCGCAGCCGCACGCAGGGTCTGGCGGTCGTCGTCGGTCATGTCCAGGCTGTCCTTGCGCATCACCTCAATCAATTCCCAGCCGTCCTGCATGCCGGCTTCGGCCAGGAGGTCTGGCGCACAGGGTGCCCCGATGGAGTAATCGCTCAGGGCATCGTAGTAGACCTTGTCAAAGGTCCCCCCGCAAGTCAGGATTGCCAAAGGAATCATGCGCAGTACGGCTTCGGTTGCAAATCTAAATATAACATATTGATAATACAGGATTTACAGTCGGCACCCATGTTTCTGGTGCTATTCGATATTTTGTATCTGTTCGCGCATCTGTTCCACCAGCACCTTGATGGCCAGTGCTGCATTGGTGGTCTCGACATCCGGTGCCTTGGAGGCCAGCGTGTTCGCCTCGCGCGTGAATTCCTGCATCAGGAAATCCAACTTTCGGCCTTGCGCCCCGCCCGCTTTCAGGGCAGATCGGGTTTCTTCAAGATGGCTGTCGAGCCGGGCCAGTTCCTCGTCCACATCGGCGCGCATCACCTGAACTGTGATTTCCTCTTCCACCCGTTGGGCATCGACCGTGGCCTGCAATTCCTTGAGGCGTGTCTGCCAGCGTTCGCGCAGGGCCTGCTGTATGGCAGGACGCTTGGACTTCAGCGCCACGACTTGCTGTTCGACTTCCTGCAACTGCTCGCGCAGGACGCCCGCCAAGCGTTCGCCTTCGCTTTCCCGCTGCTCAATGAACGCGTCCAGAGCTTCGTCAAATGCCTGCTGGACCGCAGGCGCCAGTGCGGTGTCAGGTGCAGAAGCGGCGCTCCAGACCGCGGGCAGGTTCAGTACGTGGGCCGGGTCGGAGTGGGGGAACAGGCGTCGGCAGGTGCTGACCAAGCGGCGCAATTGTGCTTGATCGAGGTATCCATCGGTGGGTTCACCTGCCGCTCGTCGGAAACTTGCTGTGACATCAACCTTGCCGCGAGAACAAACCTTGCGCAGCTGCTCGCGCCAGAGAGGCTCCAGCCCGGCACACTCCCGGGCAAGATGGAACCCCGGTTGCAGGTAGCGGTGATTGACGGATCGGATTTCGACCACTATCTGCCCGCGCCCGACTTTCGTCTCGGCGCGGGCAAACGCGGTCATGCTGCGCATCGTGCCGAAAACCGGCTGCGTCAGCGCAAAACAGCTTACAGGCTGTAGTACATATCGAACTCGACCGGATGCGTGGCCGCCCGAAGACGGGTCACTTCCTCGCGCTTGAGTTCGATGTAGCCATCAATGGCGTCGTCGTTGAAGACGTCGCCAACCTTGAGGAAGTCGCGGTTGGCGTCCAGCTCATCCAGCGCTTGGTCCAGCGAATGGCACACGTGCGGGATGGCGGCTTCCTCTTCCGGCGGCAGATCGTACAGGTCCTTGTCCATCGGTTCGCCCGGATCGATCTTGTTCCGGATCCCGTCAAGACCGGCCATCAGCATGGAAGCATAGGTCAGGTACGGGTTTCCGCAGGAATCGCCGAAGCGGACTTCAAGGCGACGCTGCTGCGGATGCGAGACGAACGGGATACGGACCGCCGCCGAACGGTTGCGTGCGGAATAGGCCAGCAGCACCGGCGCCTCAAAACCCGGCACCAGCCGCTTGTAGCTGTTGGTGGTGGAGTTGGCGAACGCATTCAGCACCCGCGCATGCTTCAGGATGCCCCCGATGTAGTGCAGGGCCATATCCGACATCCCCCCGACGCCGTCGCCGGCGAACAGGTTCTTGCCGTCCTTGCTCAGCGACTGGTGCACGTGCATGCCGTTGCCGTTGTCGCCGACCAGGGGTTTCGGCATGAAGGTCGCGGTCTTGCCGAAGTTGTGCGCGACATTCATGACCACGTACTTGAGGACCTGGTTCATGTCTGCGCGACGCACCAGGGAGTCGAAGCGGGTACCGATTTCGCACTGCCCGGCGGTGGCGACCTCGTGGTGGTGAACTTCGACCGGAACGCCCATGTCTTCCAGCGTCTCGCACATGACGGAGCGGATGTCCTGCAGGCTGTCGACCGGCGGTACCGGGAAGTATCCGCCCTTGGGTCCCGGGCGGTGGCCGATGTTCGAATCCTCGAAATCTTCGCGGTCCGAATTCCAGCAGCCTTCGTCCGAATCCACCTCGTACATGCAACGGTGCATTTCGTCTGCCCAGCGGGCGCTGTCGAAGATGAAAAATTCAGGTTCCGGGCCGAAATACGCGGTATCGGCGAGACCCGTGGACTTGAGGTATTCCTCGGCCTTCTTGGCGATGCCGCGGGTGTCGCGCGCATAGGGGCGCATGGTGGTCGGCTCGATCACGTCGCAACGCAACAGCAGGGTCGCTTCGGTGTAGAACGGGTCCATGACCGCGGTGCTCGGGTCCGGCATGAGGATCATGTCGGATTCGTTGATGCCTTTCCAGCCTGCGATCGAGGATCCGTCGAACATCTTTCCATGTTCGAAGGTGTCTTCGTCGACGACGCTGGCCGGGACGGAGACATGCTGTTCCTTGCCGCGGGTGTCGGTGAAGCGG
The DNA here is from genome assembly GCA_964602805.1 of uncultured Chromatiales bacterium. Classification (GTDB taxonomy): domain Bacteria; phylum Pseudomonadota; class Gammaproteobacteria; order Poriferisulfidales; family Poriferisulfidaceae; genus Poriferisulfidus. The sequence goes on from CAZRSJ010000002.1 coordinate 51,046, forward strand.
AAGTCGACGAAACGGACGTCCGACTCTTCAATTGTCTTGAGAATTTCTTCAGGGCTCATAACTCAGGCTCCAGAGTAGTAGCGAATTCAAGCACGGGAAACGCAGCGAAACGCCCGCCGCACCTGATCCGATTCAACCAGGTACATTGGTGCGTCTAACGCAATCCCCTGTCGGCGGCATTATACATACATGGCCAGCTTTTTCCGGCTTGTTGGCCTTTATTCGTAGTCCTCGTAAAGGGAAATCAGGAAACTCACCAGCGGCTGGATGTCGTTCGGCGTGATCCGGACCGCCCGCAGTTCGGGATCCGCATTCCGGATTGTCCCGTTCCGGCTGTTTGCGGAGGCTGCGATGTAGAACGCGACCGAGGCATGCAGGTCGCTGATCTGGCCGTTGTGCATATAGGGGGCCGAATGGCCCAGATCCCTCAACGTCGGGGTCTTGAATGCCGCGATGGACTGTTCGAGGGCTTGGTCCGCAGTCTTGCAGCCCGTCCCGTTTTTGCAGAACGAACGGTGCAGAGGCGCCTGGGCGTTCGGATAATCTTCGTTCATAAAGATGTTCCAGGCACCCAGATCCGTCGCCATCGGCTCAGATTCCGATGCGGGCCTGCGAAACATGCCCTGCCGGTCCGGATTCGCGGCGGTTGCAGGCAGGTAGATGTCCGCCTGCTCATTGCGCTGCCCGACTGTCGGGATCCGCAGTTTCCAGAACGAACCTTGTCCGTGGATGGCTTCATATTCCACTTGGGTCACGCCGATGTTGTGAAAGGCAAAATCCGTGAAATGCGGGGCCGCGTGGCAGGATCCGCAGTTTCCGGCACCGCGTTCTTCGTCAGCAGGCTTCCGGTTGAAGAAAACCCGCAACCCCTGCAGTTCGACTTCACCGAACCGGTAGGGCTGGTCGTGGAACCGGAATCCGCCATCCTCCGTCGCAGGATTGCGTTTCACGAATTGCAGTTCGCCGCTTTCGTCGAGCGAGTTGATTCGCGTCAGCAGCCGGTCGCTGTAGTCCTCGTCTGACTCGCCCTCGTCCGGGCGGACGGGCAGGCCGTTGATCGACAGGAACCGGTCGTAGGGCGAAAGAATGTCCGCTTCTTTAGAGAATTTCAGGTCTGCGAGGTAGTGTTCGATCAGGTTGGCGATGCCGACCAGGATCTCATCGCAAGAACTTTCCGCCACGTCTATGTGCAGCCCTGCTGCGATCCGATGCGGTTCAGGCAATGCTTCCCCGGATCCCGAAACGCCGGAGAACACTTCAGAGTAACTGAATCCACCGAATTCCTCGGCCAATGCACTCGTCCCGTCGTCCTTCCGGATGACTTCACAGGCATGGCGTGCGGCCAGGTCGCCCTCGCTGGGCAGCCAGCCCAGGTTGCGCCCCGTGAGTGTGGCGATGATCACCTCCCGAGCCGAGGCAAACTCCCCGTCGACATGCAGGAGAAAAGGGTCTCTGGGCGCCAGGGAATCCACCAGCACCGGCGAATTCCGCACGGTCACGGATTGCCCGTCGTCCCGTTCAGGCAGGGGGCTCCGGGAGGCAAAGTCGTTGTAGGCGCGCATGCCGAGTTCTTGCTGTCCGACATGCTCGTCCACCAGGTGGCAGGTTCGGCAGTTGTAGGACGAGCCCTTGAACGGGCTCGGTGCGAACGGGATCTGGTAGGGCGGAAGCCCGAAGAACCGGTAGGTTTTTTCCAGTTTCGGGTCGCCTTCGTCAAGTGGCTCGTTGATGTCGCCGCCGCGGGTCACGAAATCATGAAAGCGCTGGGCGAACCGGGTCTCGAGGAACAATCGTTCTCCATGGAAGACTTCGGCGGGATCGGGTGCGGGCACTTCGCCGGCTTGTGCAAAACCGCCAAGGCTTGCGGCGGCCGCTGCAGCGAAAAGAAAGACGCGAAGGTTCATGGGAGACGCGGTTGGGTACGGCGAGACAGGCCGCCGGCTTGTCCGGGAGCCCCGATTTTCCCTTTCGAGGCTCCCGGGATGAACGAAAATCCTACTCGACTGGCGTTACCGGCTCCTCTACGGCGGGATACTTCAAGGTGAGTTCGCCGCCCAGGTCTATGGCGTGCGGGTTCTTTTCACCCTTCTCCGTCAGGTAGGGATCCGTGTAGACGCCGTATTCGCCCGGTTCCAGCGTGTAGGTGACTTCTTCCTGGCCGTGCCCGGCATTCGCCAGGTACTTGGCCGGGTTGTCCCAGCCCTGTCCGTCCAGGTTCGCGTAGAACTTGATGTCGACCAGAACTCCGTCGCACAGCGGCGTAACTTCCTCGTAATTCGTCGGCCAGCCGGCTGCACCCGTCGTTTTCGGATAGTTGCTCCAGTCTCCGCCCTTCAAGGGGCACGCCCCACCGCCGCCGAAGGCCGCGCGGTTAGGGTGGTGGACGCCATAGACGGGCAGGCCTTTTGCCGCCGCCATGGTTCCATTCTCCAGGTGGAACCGGGGTTCATACGTGATCTCGGTCTTGACCTCCTGGCCGCTTTCCTTGACGTGCTCGTAGTACTCGCCGTCCGGGCGGACATACCGGAAGTCCGGGTTGTCCGGGTTGTCGAAGACCGCTGTGATGAACAGGTAGGGCTCGTTGAAGAAGGGTCGTTCGATCAGGTAGAACTCCGCATTCGTCTTGCTGATGTCCACGGCCTGCCAGTCGACCGAGTTTTCATCCTCGCCGCCGACATTGATCCAGGCCCGGGCATCCGGAAACAGGTCGACGCGTAGGACCTTCGTGTACAACTCGTTGACATCGAGGCCGGCACGTTTGCCGAGCGGACCGATCTGGTTTGCGCCCGGCTGGCTGAACGAGTAGTCCACCGCCTTCCTGGCATAGGGATACTGGTTCGCAGACATCGTGCAGTAGAAATGCGGTAGGTCGATGGCCACGTGATCGTCGTACTTGCCCTTGTACTTGGGGTGATGCAGGGGCAGGTCGATGAAGTTCAGGTGTCCGTCTTCCGTCAGCTTCTGGTGGGGGTGCTTGTAACCTCCCCAGCTTTCCTCCGGAATGTAGCTGGCATAGTCGTTCTCGATCGTAGCCAGATTGGCTTCGTCGAACAGGTTGGCACCGTCCGGCAGTCCCTGGGCATCCTTCTTGCGGTACTCCCGAATCGTCCCGTTGTCTTGCACCCGCCACAGGCCATGCTTGCCCTCCCCGATCATCGTCATGGTCTGTTCCACCACATTCACGAAGCGGTAGGTGTAGTTCGTGTTCATGTGTCCAGAGAAAACCGGCAGATGGGGAATGCTGGAATGCGTCGTCTTGGGACGGCCTTCGCCGACCAGCAGCTTCTGCCCGTCATCCTCTCCGATCGCCTGGTCGCTCGTGTAGTAATAGGGATCGCCCATCGTCAGGTCCTTGATGTGGCCGGTCTCGTCTGCACCCAGCGGAGCGGACGCAACCAGCAGCCACGCGCCTGCGAGGCCGAGTAGGGCTGAGTTTGTTGTTTTCATGGTTTTACCTCCTGCTACTTTGACTGGCTCAGGGGGGAGAAATTCAAAGTTCCCCCTTGGCCCTCTGTCCGCAGAAGAAAGCGAGGCCCGACGAATCCGACGTGAACCGGATCTTCGCGCCCTTATCAAAATAAATGATGTCGCCCGCGGTCGCATGGAACGTCTCACCTCCTTCTTCGGCCAGGGTCATTTCGCCAGAGACGATGAACTTGGCTTCGTTGTAGGTGTAGGTGTAGTCCAGCGGGTTGCTTTTTGCCAGACTGAACAGGCCGCAGGTCAGCGGTGCGTTTTCGTCCGAAGTGATGATGTCCGACAGGGCGGCTTCAATGCCTTCGATGCCCATGGAAGCCAGTTCCATGTCCGCGGCGCCTTTGTGGGTGGTCATCTTCGCCCCGCCATGCTCGTCGGCGATGGCTGCGCCCGAGCAGGCCAGCATGGCCGAGACGAGCAGGACGAGAGGGGTCTTGTTTTTGGATTGCATGATGTTCCTCCTAGGATTTGTTTTGAGATTGTATACGATAATCCGAAAAACCCATGATAACTCATTTATAATCAATATCTTATCAAATTTTTAGTGAATAGGTTTCCGACATGGCATAATCCCTACATGATCCGTTCGTCCGTCTATCGCCTGTACCCTGGCACCCTGCGCCGGGGACAGATGCTGTCCGGTATCGCCGGGGCGAACCGCTACGTCTGGAACTGGGCTATTGGACAAAACCGGGATGCGATGAAAGCCTACAAGGAAGGCAAAGGCGAGAAGCCCTCGCCGACTTTTTTCACTTTGGGCTTGGCATTCACGAGACTGCGCAACAGTGAAGGCCACGAATGGCTGAAAGAGTTGCCGTATGCGGAAGTGCGGTATGTGCTGAAGCGGTATGCGGATGCCATGAAAGAGGCCAGGAAGGGCAAACGCGGCTTTCCGAAGTTCAAGCACAGGGAAAACGGCGATTCATTCACAATCCCGCAGAACGTGCGGATTGCAAACGGGAAACTTTACGTGACCAAGGTCGGTTGGGTACCGATCCACCGTCAGGGTGGCGACCCGTGGGCGTATGGGAAGGCGAAGCAGGCCGTGGTGGTCAAACATCCGAACGGAAAGTGGTATGTCTCGGTGTTCTGGAAAGTGCCGGAGGCGAAGTCGGAGGACAACGGTAAAGTCGTCGGGCTGGACATGGGCAAATGGAACGTGGCGACCACCGAACGGGAACGGATCTTCATGCCGGATATATCCCGCCTTGAGACCCGCCTGAAACGGCATCAACGTAAGATGCAACGGCGCAAACGTGTGCCCTTGCTGGATGTGGACGGAGCCCTGAGGCGAAACCGGAAAGGCAGCATCGTCATGGTGAACTCGGGCCGCCGCGAAAAAGAGCGACGGATCATGGCGAAACTGCACCGGAGGATTGCCTACATCCGGGACAATTGGCGGCACCATGTCAGCCACGACCTGGCGGGTCGATTCGGGACGGTTTGCGTGGAAGACCTGAAAATCAGGAATTTGATGAAATCGGCCAGAGGCACGGTGGAGAAGCCGGGCAAGCATGTCAAGGCGAAATCGTCCTTGAATCGGGGCATTGCGGAAAGCGGCTGGGGCCGATTGCGCTGGATGCTGGACTACAAAGCGCACCGGGTAGAGAAGATCAATCCGGCATACACTAGCCAGACCTGTCACCGGTGCGGGCACGTGGCGGAGGAGAACCGTCGGCGAGAGAGATTCAAATGCGTATCTTGTGGATACGAGGGGAATGCGGACATCAATGCCGCGTTCAATATCCTGGCGTTGGGGACTGGCGCGGCTGGACAGGGAGGGGCGTTCGCCGCTGTCAGGGCCGGACCTTCGGGCACGGTGCTGTCAAGCGACCCCGATGATTTGTCAATGGATATACAGGTTCTGCTTGCAGATTTTTGTATATGAGTCCCATTTGGTTGGATTATAGCTCTCAAGGGTAAATCAATGATGCAGAATGTCATAATAACGCGTCCGATTGCGAAACAGATTTATTGCTGTGGGTGAGGCGTTTGCTGGCGAGAAACGACATCCTGAATCTGCTCCGAGAGCATAAATCTATGCTGGCCCAGTGTTTTGGCGTCGTCGATCTTTCCCTTTTTGGTTCTTTCGCCCGTGACCAAGCCACGGATGCCAGCGATGTCGATATCCTTGTGCGGTTTGATGGCCCGGCCACCTCGAAACGGTATTTTGGCGTGCAGTTCTATATTGAAGATCTACTGAATCAGCCGGTCGTACTGGTCACCGACAAAGCACTGCGAGCGGAATTCCGTCCCTATGTCGAACAGGAAGCGATCCGTGTCTGATTTAAAAGTTTGGAGTCGGCGCCTTAGCTTGGAACAGCACTCCGGTTAAAATCGGTTCCTCAATTTTGCTACGGAACACTCCGACATGGCGGGTTACGGCCTCAACGACATCAAACCTGGCCTGAAGATCATGCTCGACGGCGCGCCGCATGAAGTGACGGACAGTGAATTCTGCAAGCCGGGCAAGGGCCAGGCGTTCACCCGGATGAAGGTGCGCAACCTCCTGACCGGCCGGACCAACGACAAGACGGTCAAGTCCGGAGACACCGTGGAAGCGGCGGATGTGCGGGAGATCAGCCTCCAGTACCTGTACGCGGACGGTGATTCGGCGGTGTTCATGTCCCCGGAGTCCTACGAACAGTACTCGATTCCCGCCTCCGTGCTGGACGATGCCGCCTCTTGGATCCGTGCGCAGGACATTTGCTCCGTACTGCTGTACAACGAGCAGCCGGTCAGCCTGACCCCGCCGCAGTTCGTGGAGTTGAAGATTGCCGAGACGGATCCCGGCGTTCGGGGCGACACCGCATCCGGCGGGACCAAGCCGGCCACGCTGGAGACGGGCGCGGTCGTGCGCGTGCCCCTGTTCGTGGAAACCGGCGAGGTAATCCGGGTGGATACCCGCAGCGGCGAGTACGTGTCTCGCGTTCGTGACTAGGCTATTTGCCGTCTTCCGGTGACGCCTCGGAAGCGTCGCCGTTTTCACCCTTCGGAAGGAGCAAGGGTTGGCCATAAGCCACGGCCTGCCCGGGCTCGATGCCCGGACCCCACACCCGGTCCTGATGGCCGCTGAGCAGCACGACGGTTGATCCCAGGTGAAAACAGCCGAGTTCATCGCCCCGACGAAGTTCAACATCCGGGGGCTTTCCGTTGTGTCGCCAACGTGAGATTGCCCGCCGCCGTGGTGCAACGATGCCACACCAACTCATCTCGATGCAGGCCACGTTGACGGCCCCGACCATGACGACGGCAAAGGGGGTGCCGTCCGGATCTTCGAACAGACTCGCCACGCGCTCATTGCGCGCGTAAAGTCGCGGGATGCGTTCCACCGCATAAGAAGCGACGGTGAACTGACGTCCCGGAATGTGGCACATCTCGGTGAGGCGGCCGTTGGCCGGCATGTAGACCCGGTGACAGTCGTCCGGGGAGAGGTACAGGGTGGCGAACCGGCCCTGTGCGAATTCAGGGTGGGAGCCCCCGAGCAATTCGTCCACGGTGAAGGTCTGGCCTTTCGCCTGGATGATCCGACCCTCTTCGATTTGGCCGAATTGGCTGATTCGGCTGTCGCAGGGCGCCGCCAATGCATCCGGGTCTTCCGGCCAGGGCCGGATGTCTTTCTTCAGGGTGCGGACGAACAGGGCGTTCAGGGTCGGATACTCTTCCGGGTCCTTGATTTCCGCATCCTCCATCCGGAGCCCGAAAAAGGAGACGAACGAGCGGATCAGGAAGTTCTTGACCGCCGGGACCTCGATCCGGGATAGCCAGTAAGCAAAAGCGGAGACCCAGCGGTGGGGAAAGCAATAGAAGCCCCAGGCCTTGAGGTTGAGCAGGCGCGTGCGCCAGGGTGATTCGGAAGCCGGGGTCATTGGCCGAGGTCAATCAGTGTTCGAAGATCCGCGGCGATGGCCTTCGGGGCCAGGGGCGGCGTGAACACGCCGGCAAGTCGCGCCTCGGGGTCGACCAGCCAGGCACTGCCGCTGTGGTCGACGAGATAGCCAGTGGCGAGTTTTCGCTTGGAGTAAAAGGCGCCGAGTTGTTTTGCAAAGTCTGCAATCGCTTCGGCCTCGCCGGTGGCCCCCAAGGTGCCGGGGTGGAAATGGCCGACGTATCGGCTCAGGGCCTCTGGATTGTCGCGCTCGGAGTCGACCGAAACAAAGACGATCCGGGCCTTCTCTTCGCCCAAGGTCTGCAGGGCGGTCGTCAATTGCTGCATGGAAGGCGAGCAGATGTCCGGGCAGTTGGAATAACCGAAGAACAGCAGGCTCCAGTGGCCGCGGAAATCCTCCGGCCTCAGCGCTTCGCCGTCATGGCGCGTGAGAGAGAAGGCGGGCAGTGGCCGGGCCTGCTCTCCGAACACGGTGGCCGCCTGGAATTCGACCACCTCGCTTGCCTTCCACCAGTAGAGGCCTGCAATCCCGGCGAGAACGAGGATTGACAGGAGAATAAGGGCGCGCTTCAAGGAATCTTCCTGAAAAATTAGCGCACCAGTTTATCAGGGCATTTTTGTCAGTCGAAATGCCACGTTAATCCTGCGCTGAAATTCCGGCGCGGGGCCGCATATCCGAGAACCTCTTGGTAGGATTCGTCGAAAAGGTTCCGGGCCTCGAAGAGCAGGTCGAATTTCGGGGCCAGGCTGTACCGTGCGGACAGGTTGGCCAGGTAATAATTCTCGAGCGTTTTCCTTTCCGCGGGGAAACTTGAGAAATCGTCGTCCAGCAGCCCCCGCACCGTCGTGAAATCCAACCGTGAATTCCACGAACCCGAGTGATGCGCCAATGCCAGCCGGTACTGGTGCCGGGGTCGGCGGACTTCTTTCCTGTCGGTCGCATTTCCTGAATCCGGTTCAGTCGCGTGCAGGTAGGCGTAGTGGGCGGAGACGGTCCAGTCCGGGTGGGGTTCGAATTCCAGTTCCAGTTCTCCTCCCCAGCGTTCGGAACGCCCGGATTCGTTGATAGCGGTGGGCAGTTCAGGGCCAGTGAAACCATCCGGGTCGTAGTACCCCCGGATTTCATCGCTCAGGCGCTGGTCGAAAAGGCTGAGGCTGATCCGGCAGCAGGCTCCGCCGGGATTATGTTCGATGCCGATCTCGGTATTCCGGGATCGTTCCGGCTGCAGGTCGGGGTTGCCCTGAAAGGTGTCCGGGGAATAGCCGTAGCGTTCGGTCAGGGTCGGGTTGGCGATCCCGATGCCGCTGGCCAGGTAGAGCCGGGTCGGCTGACCGGGAAACTGGTAGGCAAAGGAGACGCGCCAGGTGTCGGCATCTTCGAAATCATGGTTCTTGTCGCGCCGGAGAGACAGGTCAACCGTGGTCTGGGAGTCGGGTTGCCAGTTCAACGTCATGAACACGCTGGAGGAGATGAAATGCAAGGGCTCGATGCCTTTCCGGTGATAGCGTTCCCGGCTCCATTCGAGACCAACGCCGAAGGTGCAGGGACGCCCAAGGAGGCAATCCTCGAAGTCGCGCCAGGCCAGTTCGTCGATCTGGATGCGGCGTCCTTTGCTTTCGGTGGGAAAGGCATCCTGCGGCTGGTTCGTTGTCTGTAGAAAGCTGAGGTTTGCCTGGTGTTTGAAGAGCCCGGTCTGCGTGTGCAAACTGGCATTCAGATAGGTCTGGCGGTTTCTGGACGAATACGGGGCGTCCGTGGGCCCGGATCCGTCATATTCCGAATGCGCATGCGTCCGACGGACGGAAAAGCGGAAGTCGGTATCAGCCGAGGGGCGCCACTGCCCGCCCCATTGCAGGGTATTGTTCCGGTAGCCGTCCCGCTCCGAACCGGTCAGCGAGATGTTCTCGCCCCGCGTCTGGAAATGATGCGCGCTGGCCTGCATGCTGAAGCCTTCGGATTCGGTGGCGACTTGGAGCGTGGTTTCGTGGCGCTGGTTCGAGCCGGATTTCTGGGTCAGGCTGGAGCTGCCTCCCTTTCGGCTGATCAGGTTGATGATGCCGGAGATGGCGTCGCTTCCCCACAGGGCGCTCGGCGCACCCCGCAGGATCTCGATGCGCTCGATCCCGGCGATGCTCAGGTGAGCAAAATCCACGCCGCCGCTGGTCGGGTCGCTCAATTCGATGCCGTCCAGAAGGATGCGCGTATGGTTGGATTCACCGCCGCGCATCCTCAGAGCCGTCAATGTCCCGCTGCCCCCTTGCTGGCTGACGGTCAGCCCGGGGATCTCGCGCAGGACGTCCGAGATGGTGGCGCCCGTCCCGCGCCAGTCGTCCAGGTCGATGACAGTGACGCTGCTGCCGACGGTGTGCAGGGGCTGGGGGATGCGCGAAGCAGTGATGATGATGGTCTCGATGTCCTGTGCGGCGGGCAGGGGCGAACACCAGAGTGCGATGAGCACAAACGGCAACAGGGTCTTTTTGGACATGTCGGCTCCAATCCAGGGCTGAAGCAGACACAGGGAAACGGCACGATCGGGCGACCGCGCGTCATCCCGATCGCCCACCGCAACCGTGACAATTCAGAATGGGGCCGGTCTCCGGACTCGCGAGGGTTTCCCGGACACTTCCTTCCCAGGCCGAGGCCCAGTGGCTTGCGTGTCCCTCTCGCCTACCGTTGCGGGGGCAGCGCCGGCTTTGCGTTTGCGCACCGGCTTCCCTGTTTCATCTGTTGGACAGACACCCCATCCCGCAGGTGGGGGCAGTGTAGCACGTGGAAAGAAGGGGAGCGTCAGGCCGCGTTCGCGGCGAGCGACAACTCTTGCAGGATGGACTGGACGGCAGCGGGGGGATCATCGGCTTGGACTACCGGACGTCCAACCACCAGGTGATTGGCACCGGCTTCGGCGGCCTCTCTGGGCGTGACCGTCCGCTTCTGGTCGTCCGCGGTCGCAGCCGGTCGAATACCGGGCGTAACGATCCAGAAATCCGGTCCGCACGCCTCGCGGATCTGCCGTGCCTCCCGGGCCGAGCAGACGATGCCCGAAAGATCGGCCTGCCGCGCGAGCTGGGCCAACCGGACGACCTGTTCTTCGGCAGAGTGTTGCCCGACGGCGTCCAGATCCTTGTCGTCCAGCGAGGTCAGCACCGTGATGGCCACGACGTGCAGTTCGTCCTGTGCCGCTTCGCGGGCCGCTTCCAGCATGGCCGATCCGCCCGAGGCGTGCACGGTGCACATCCACACGCCCATCTCCCGCGCGGCGCGGCAAGCGGCTGCCACCGTGTTCGGGATGTCGTTGAACTTGAGGTCCAGAAAGATCTCGAAGCCCTGCTGCTGCAAGTCGCGGATCAACTCTGGCCCGCCCTTGACGAATAGTTCGGACCCAACCTTGAGACGGCAGTCGCCGGGTGAGAGGCGGCGTGCAAAATCCATGGCCTCCCGGCTGCTCAGGCCGTCCAGGGCGATGATCAGGCCGGGCGCCGGATCCGCAGGCATTGAAATACGTTAGACCAGGTAGGGGCGGTGAGGTGTCTTTTCGGCGTAGGGCTCAATTGGCCGCAGGGTGTCCCACTGCTGGCAGCTCGGGCACTGCCAGAACAGCTTGTGCACCTGGAACTGGCACTCCGAACATTCGTGGGTCGGACGGTCGGCGAGGTAACGGTCCAGCGTGGTCAGGATCTGGCGCATGCTCTGCTGGTCGGCCGCGACCCGGTTCTCGGTGATCGCTTCCACGTATTCGCGCAGCAGGACCAGCGAAGAGGGGTTGGACTGGAAAGTGCCGTCGAAGATCTCATCCAGCCCGCTGTCGCCGTTCTGGCGCAGGTCCTCGACCAGCGACAGCACCGGGAACAGGGCATGCGGCTGGGTCCGGGCCTGGTGCAGGAATTGGCGGAATCCGTCCAGGTCTCCCTGGGACTGGTAGGCCTTGTGGATGAGCCGGATGATTCGTGGCGCGAATGCCGGGCGTTTTTCATAGGCGTCCCGGTAATGGCGGATGGCGGCATGGTAGTCGCGCCGCCGGGTCGCGATGTCGCCGAGCATGATGTGTGCCCGCGCGCAGTCGCGGTAGTGGCCCAGGGCCTTGTGCGCGTGCTGGACCGCCTGCTCTTCGCCGTTGCCGTTGGCAACCGTCTCCAGGGCGTTTTCCCCCAGTTCGCAGTAGTACTGGGCGATGATTTCCTGCTGCGGCCCTCCGCCCTCGCGTTCGATGTTACGGGCGACTTGAATTGCCTTCTTCCATTCTTTCTCCTGCTCGTAGATTTCGCGCAGGTGGTGCAGGGCTTCCAGTTGGTGGCTGCCGGTGTCGAGCACGCCGCCGAGCAGATGTTCAGCCCTATCGAACAGGCCGGACTTCAGGTAGTCCCGAGCCAGTTCCAGCAGGGCGTCGGCCTTGGTTCGGTCGTCCAGGTCCGGTCGCGCGATCAGGTTCTGGTGCAGGCGGATGGCCCGTTCCACCTCGCCGCGCCGGCGCAGCAGGTTGCCGAGCACGATGTAGGTTTCGACGGTGTCGGCATCCAGGTCGACGACGTTGACGAACAAGTCGATGGCCTTGTCCGGCTGTTCGTTGAGCAGGTAGTTGATGCCCTTGAGGTAGTGACCCGGGATCGGCTTGGCTTGGTGGCGCTGCATGTCACGCCGTGCCGCCCACCAGCCGGTGAGTGCCGCGACCGGCAGCAGGAGCCAGAGCAGGGCGCTCATCATGTCAGGCCTCGTGGATTGGCATGCGCCGCAGGTTGCGGACTTCCTGGTACACCAAGTCGTATTGGCGCTGCAGGCGGGTCAGTTTGAACCGGTAGCGCAACACCATCCAGCCGCCGAGCCCCATGGCGAGGATCAGCCCCAGCCCCAGCGTGGCCAGCAGCGCGAATCCCAACTGCAGCGTGTACTCGGCGAAATACAGGTTGATGCCGACCGCTTGGGGGTTGGCCATCACCAGCATCAGGCCGAAGGCCATCACCAGCAGGAAGACGAGAAATGCACCCAGTTTGTTCATGTTCGGCGCCTCAAAGAGCCGGACCTATGAATATAACACGGCTCGACTGGATTTTCACCGCAAAACTGCGGGAAAAGAAGTGCGGGGATTACTGGAACAGGTCGCGCAGTTTTTCGCGCAGGCTCTTGCCAGGCTTGAAGTGAGGCACGTGGCGCGTGCCCAGCATGACGTGGTCGCCGGTGCGAGGGTTGCAGGCCATGCGTGGCTGGCGCTCGCGCAGGCTGAAACTGCCGAAACCGCGCAATTCCACCCGATCGTTCTGTGCCAGGCCCTCGGCGATGTGGTCGAAGACCAGCTTGACCGCCTCGTCCACGTCGCGCGGCGACAGGTGATCCTGCTTGGTCGTGATGCGATCGATCAACTGGCTTCGGTTGATCTGGGCGGCGTTTTCTCGGGCAGGCATAATCGGTTCAGGCTCAGGAATCGTCGTCCTTCCGGCCTACCAGTTTATCGCGAAGTATGCCGCCCAGCGATTTGCTGATCTTGGGGGCGGCTTCCTTGTACTCCTTGACCGCCTGTTTCTCCTCGGCCTGGTCCTTGGCCCGGACCGACAGGCTCAGGTGGCGGTTCTTGCGGTCGAACGACTGGACAAACGCTTCCAGGGTGTCGCCGACCTTGACATGGTTGCGGGCATCTTCCACCGAGTCGTCGGCCAGTTCGGAGGCCGGGATCGAGCCGGTGATCTGCTCCGCCACCTCCACGGTGATCGTGCGGGGCTCGACTTCGGTGACCGTGCAGGAGACGGCCTCGCCCTTGGGATGCTGCTTGAGCCAGCCTTGGACCGGGTCTTCCGTCAATTGCTTGATGCCGAGCGAGACGCGCTCGCGGTCGACGTCGACGGACAGGACCTTGGCCTCGATTTCGTTGCCCTTGCGGTATTCATGGATAACCTTCTCGCCGGGATCGGTCCAGGACAGGTCGGACAGGTGGATCAGGCCGTCGATGCCGCCCTCCAGGCCGACGAAGATGCCGAAATCGGTAATCGACTTGACGGTGCCGGTCACTTGGGTGCCCTTGCTGTACATGGCGGCGAACGCCTCCCAGGGGTTGGAGCTGCACTGCTTCATGCCGAGCGAGATGCGGCGGCGCTCCAGGTCGATCTCCAGCACCATCACCTCGACCGACTCGCCGAGCGTCACCACCCGGGACGGGTTGGCGTTGCGCGAGGTCCAGTCCATCTCCGAGGCGTGCACCAGGCCCTCGATGCCGTCCTCGATCTCGACGAAGCAGCCGTAATCGGTGATGCTGGTCACCGTGCCCGGGACCTTGCTGCCGACCTCGTAGCGGTCCACGATGTTCTCCCACGGGTCCTCCGTCAGCTGCTTGATGCCGAGGGAGACCCGGCCGCTTTCCTGGTCGTAGCTCAGGATCTTGACGTCGATTTCCTGGCCGACTTCCACCACGTCGGACGGATGCTTGATGCGCCGCCAGGCCATGTCGGTGATGTGCAGAAGGCCATCGACGCCGCCGAGATCCAGGAAGGCGCCGTATTCGGTCAGGTTCTTGACCGTGCCGCGCACCACGCCGCTCTCGGAGAGCTTTTTCAGCATGGCGTCGCGCTCGGCGCTGTGCTCGGTCTTGAGCACGGCCCGGCGGGAGACGACCACATTGTCGCGGCGCCGGTCGATCTTGATGATCTTGAATTCCAGTTCGCGGTTTTCCAGGTAGGCCGTGTCGCGTACGGGTCGGACATCGACCAGCGAACCCGGCAGGAAGGCGCGGATCGAGTTGAGGTTGATGGTGAAGCCGCCCTTGATCTTGTTGACGATGGTGCCGGTGACGTTGGTGTTTTCCTCGTAGGCTTTCTCCAGGTCGCTCCAGATGCGGATGCGCTTGGCGCGCTCGCGCGACATGCGGGTCTCGCCGTTGCCGTCCTCGATGGCGTCCAGGGAGACCTCGACGGTGTCGCCGACTTCGACTTCCAGCTTGCCGTCGGGGCCGACGAACTGGTCGGCCGGGATGAAGCATTCGGATTTCAGTCCGGCGCTGACGACGACGGAGTCCGGTCGGATGTCTACGACGGTGCCGTCGATGATCGAGCCGGCCCGCGTCTGCAGGTGTGCAATATTCTCTTCAAGAAGTTCCGCGAAGGATTCGCTCATGGATGGGTGCCCTTGTCTGATGGAGTTAATATTCCGGGCAGGCAGGCCCGGGCCTTTGCATGAACCTCCTCGATCGATTGTTCGCTGGTGTCGATCAGGCAGGCATCGGGAGCCTGAACCAGGGGCGATTCACCCCGCCGCATGTCTTGAAGATCACGCTGATTCAACTCGTCGATTAGCATATTAAGTCTAGCATTGATCCCCATTTCCTCCAACTGACGCTGCCTCCGGCGCGCCCGGACTTCCAGCGAAGCGACCAAGTGGAACTTCAGGCAGGCGTCCGGAAAGACCACGGTTCCCATGTCGCGTCCGTCGGCCACCAGTCCCGGCATGCGGCGTGCTGCGCGCTGGTGATCCAGCAGGGCGCGGCGGACTTCCGGATGGACCGAGACGCGTGAGGCGACCCGCCCGACTTCCGGAGCCCGAACACGGGTCGTGACGTCCGTTCCATCCAGCAGGATCCGGATCGATTCCGGCTGGATCTCGGTCTCGATTTGCATGGTTTGGGCGATCCCGCCGCAGGCGGCTGCGTCGTCGGGATCCGCGCCCGCCTGCAGGACGGCCAGCCCGGCGGCGCGGTACAGGGCGCCGGAGTCGAGGTAGTGCCAGCCCAGTTCGTCCGCGAGGTTCCGGGCCAGCGTGCCCTTGCCGGATCCGGCAGTGCCGTCGACGGCGATGACGGGAGCGGCCTCAGGCATCGTGCAGGCGTATTCCGGCCTGACGGGCGAGGCCGGGGAATTCGGGGAACGAGGTCGCCGCCCATTGCGCGCCTTCGACGGCGACCGGCTCCGAGGCCGCCAGCGCGGCAATCGCAAACGCCATGGCGATGCGGTGATCCCGGTGGCTTTGGATCGTGCCGCCGCCCAGTCGGCCACCTGTAATCCGGACGGTATCGTCGTCGATCTCCATCGGCACGCCCAGCGTTGCCAAGCCTTCCGCCATGGCGGCGACCCGGTCGCTTTCCTTGATCCTCAACTCGCTGATCCCGGACAGGGTGGTCACCCCCTCCGCACAGGCGGCGGCCACGCACAGCACCGGAAATTCATCAATGGCATTGGCGACCAGGTCGGGCCCGATGCCGATCCCGGTCAACGAGCTGCTGCGAACGGTGAGGTCGGCGACCGGTTCCCGGCCGACGGAATCGACGGCGTCAAGGGTCAGGTCGGCCCCCATTTTCCCGAGGATCTGCAGGATCCCGTCGCGCCGCGGGTTGACGCCGACGCCGGGCAGTTTCAGTTCGGAGCCCGGTGCGATCAAGGCGCCTACGATGAAGAAGGCGGCGGCCGACAGGTCGCGCGGGACGGTGATCTCGGCGCCGTGCAGGGCCTGTCCGCCTTCGACGCAGATTTGTGCGCCGTCCACTTCGCAGTCTGCACCGAACAATGGCAGCATGCGTTCGGTGTGATCCCGCGACGGCACCGCCTCCGTCAGGCAGGTGCGGCCCCGGGCCTGGAGCCCGGCAAGCAGGAGGGCGGACTTGACCTGCGCGCTTGCGACCGGAGCCCCGTAAGTGATCCCCTGCAGGGAGGTGCCGTCAATACGGATCGGCGGGCGGCCGGAATCGGTCTCGATGCGTGCGCCCATCTCCCTCAGGGGGCCGGCGACCCGCTCCATGGGTCGCTGCGACAGCGAGGCGTCCCCGATCAGCGTGGCGGGGAAAGGGCGAGCCGCCAGCAGGCCGCACAACAGTCGCATGGCCGTGCCGGAATTCCCAAGATCCAGCGGTGCCTCCGGGGCCGTCAATCCGTCGGGGCCGCGGCCTTCCACCACCCAGCTTCCAGGCGAGACTTCCCGGATGTCCACGCCCATCTGGGCGAGCGCGTGGGCGGTCGCCCGGCAGTCTTCGCTGTCGAGGACGCCTTCCAGCCGGCTGGTGCCCTCGGCAAGGGCGGCGATCAGGAAGGCCCGGTGGCTGATGGACTTGTCGCCGGGCAGGGCGAGGGTTCCGCGGACCTGACCTCCCGGTTCCAGCCGCCAGCCGTCACTCGTGTCCATCGGGACGCAAGGTGTCGCGGGTCTTCTTCGCGGTCGTGAACGAGCCTCGCAGCACATCGGGTTGGCCGTTGTGCAGGGCATCGATCAATTCGCCGATGCGGCCCTGGAATTTCTCCAGGATGGGTGCTAGGTGCTCACGGTTGGCTTGGCAGATGTCGAGCCAAAGTTCCGGGTTGCTGGAGGCAATGCGGGTGAAGTCGAGCAGGCCGCCTGCGGCATAGCGCTTCAACTCCTCGGCCGGGAACGTGTCGGTCAGGACCTCCATCAGGGCATAGGCGAGCACATGCGGGAGATGGCTGATGCCTGCGAACAGCGCATCGTGCGTATCCGCATCCATGCGCTCGACCTGCGCGCCGAGCTGCTCCCACATCCAGCAGATCCGGCCGACCTTCCCGGAATCGGTGCTGCTGACCGGGGTCAGTACCACGCGGCGGTCGCGGAACAGGCCGCTGCTGGCATGCTGCGCTCCGCTTTTCTCCGTACCGGAAATCGGGTGCCCGGGCACGAACCAGGGCGGAACCTGGCCGCACGCTTGCTCAATCTCTCGCAGCACGGGCTTCTTGATGCTGCCGACATCGGTGACCACCTGGTGTTCGGCAATGTGCGGTTCCAGGTTCCGGCAGACCTCGGCAATGGCGGAAGGCGGAGTGGCCAGCACGATCAATTCAACCTCCTTGGCCGCAGCCTCGGGGGTCGGGTGGATCGCATCGATCAGGTCGAGGCCGCGCGCCTGCTCCAGCGCCTCCGGGTCCGAATCGTAGCCGTGGATCGCATGTACGGCGCCGGCTGCCCGCAGCCCTGCCGCCATGGACCCGCCGATGTGCCCGACTCCGATCAGCGCGAGAGACGTGCTCATGATGCCCGCCATGCCTGCAACGCGTCGACCAGGGTCCGGGTCTCCTCGGCGGTGCCGATGGTGCAGCGCAGCCAGTTCGGCAGCTCATACTCCGGCAGTGCGCGCACCAGGATGCCGCGCTCGCGCAGGAAATCCACCACGGCCCGGGCCTGCTCGCCGAAGTCCAGGGTCAGGAAATTGCCGTGCGTGCCCAGTGCGCGCAGCTCAAGTTCGCGTGCCGTCCTCAGCAGTTGACGCATGCCTTGGGCATTGACGGCCCGGCTGTGCGCCACGTGTTCCTCGTCGCCGACAGCGGCCACCGCCGCCTGTTGCGCCAGCGTGTTGACGTTGAAGGGCTGCCGTACCCGGTTGAGCATCGCAATGACTTCGGGGTGGGCCAGCGCGTAGCCGATGCGCAGTCCGGCCAACCCGAAAATCTTGGAAAACGTCCGGGTCACGATCACCTGCGGGTATTCCAGGAAACGCCCAGCCGCCGGGATCGGGTCGCGGTATTCGGCATAGGCCTCGTCCAGCACGACCAGTATGTGAGGCGGCAGCGCCTCGATCAAAGCCCGAATCTCGTCGTCTTCCAGCACGGTGCCGGTCGGGTTGTTCGGGTTGGCGATGAACACCACGGCCGTGGTCTCGTCCACGCATTCGAGCAGCGTCTTCGGGTCGTGCCCCAGCGGCTGCTCGTGCTCGACCAGGTGCGGGGCCGAAATCCGCGCCGTGGCGCCTGCCGCCTGCACCACCAGCGGGTAGACCACGAAGGCGTGCCGCGCGAACGCGGCGCTGCGGCCCGCCTCCAGGTAGGCGCACGCGACCAGGTCCAGCAGGTCGGAAGAACCGTTGCCGAAGATCAGGCAGTCGGGCGGGCAGTCGTGCCGGGCGCTCAGCGCTTCTCTCAGCGCGTGTCCGTCGTTATCGGGGTAGCGGGACAGGTTGGCGGGCTCCCTCAGGGCGGCCATCGCCTCGGCAGACGGGCCGAGCGGATTTTCGTTGGAAGCCAGGCGGCAGACCTTCTCGTCCACGGTACTGGGCCGGGCGCCGGGCACGTAGGGGGTCAGGCCCTGCACGCAGGGGCGTGCGGCCGCGACGATGCGCCGCAATGCCGCGGCATCGGTGTCGGGAACGGTCATGAGGTCAACCCAGTGCGCAGGGGTAGGAGCCCAGGATCTTGCAGAACGCGGCCGCCTCGTGCAGGCTTTCCAGCGCCTGTGCCACCTTGGGGTCCTGCTTGTGGCCCCGGATGTCCAGGAAGAACACGTATTCCCAGTTGATGGCCTGCGTGGGGCGCGATTCGATGCGGGTCAGGTCGATCCCGGCATCGGCCAGCGGATGCAGCAACCCCAGCAGCGCGCCGGGCTGGTTGTGCGCCGACACCAGCACGCTGGTCTTGTCCTCGCCGGACGGCGCCTGGTCGTGCTTGCCGAGTATCAGGAACCGGGTCCGGTTGTTCGGGTTGTCCTCGATGTTGGCGGCTAGGATCTTCAGGTCGTACTGTCCCGCCGCGGCGCGCGAGGCGATGGCCGCGGTATCGGCATGATCGGCGGCATAGCGGGCGGCGGCGGCGTTGCTGGCGTCGTTGATGCGGTCCAGGCCCGGCAATTCCCGGTCCAGCCACTGCCGGCACTGGGCCAGGGCCTGCGGGTGCGCACGCACGCAGCGCAGGGTCGAGCGATCCTCGCTGGAAGCCAGCAGGTGATGGTGGACCGCCAGTTCGACTTCGCCGGCGATCTTCACCGGCGATTCGATGAACCGGTCCAGCGTGTGCGCGACCACGCCGTCGGTGGAATTTTCGATCGGAACCACGCCGTATTCGGATTGGCCGCTCTCCACCTCGCGGAACACCTCGGCGACGTTGTCGTGCGGGGTGATATCCGCGGCATGGCCGAAGTGACGCTGGGCGGCCTGGTGGGTGAACGTGCCTTCCGGGCCGAGATAGGCGACCCGGGTCGGGTGCTCCAGCGCCAGGCAGGCCGACATGATTTCACGGAACAGGCGCATCATCCCGTCGTCCGACAGGGGGCCGGGATTAGTCTCGCGAATACGGCGCAGGACCTGCGCTTCGCGCGCAGGGTCGTAGAACGCGCCACCCGCCTCCTTGGCGCGCGCGGTCTCAAGCGCCAGCGCCGCGCGGCGGCTGATGCGCTCCATGATTTCGGCGTCCAGCGCATCGATCTGCTGCCGGGCCGATTCCAGCTCGTTGTTCTTCATGTTTTGCGTTCGAAATCCCGCATGAATTCGACCAGGGCTTCCGCCCCGGCTACAGGCATGGCATTGTACAGGCTCGCCCGCATTCCGCCGACGACTTTATGGCCGCGCAGCCCGATCAGGCCGGCGGTTTCGGCCTGCTGCAGGAAGGCGGTTTCCAGTGCCGGGTCCGCCAGGGTGAAGCAAACGTTCATGCGCGAGCGGGCCCGGGGGGCGATGGCGTTCACATAGAGCGAACTGGCGTCGATGCAGTCGTACACGAGATCCGCGCGGGTCCGGGCGCGCCGCTCCATTTCCTCCAGCCCGCCCTGTTCGCGGATCCAGCGCAGCATCAGTGCGCTGACGTACCAGGCATAGATGGGGGGCGTGTGATAAAGGCAGCCGGTGCGGGCCTGGGACGCGTAGGACAGGCCCGGGGCCAGCCCGGTCTCTTCGCGAAGGCGGTCGCGCCGGATCACCAGCACCGTCAGCCCGGCCGTGCCGAAGTTTTTCTGGCTGCCGGCATAGCACAGCGCATACGGGCGGATGTCGAACGGTTCGCTCAGGAAATCCGAGGTGCGGTCGCAGACCAGGGGGCAGGCCGCCTGCGGGGCCGGCATCGCCAGGCCGGTCAGTGTTTCGTTGGAGACGTAGTGCAGGAAGGCCAGCCCGTCCGTGTCCGCCGGTGCGAGGTCGGGATAGTCCGCCGGATCCGGCGAATCCGGCAGCACGCGGATTTCGCGGAGTTTTCGTGCTTCCTCGATCGCCTGTCGGGACCAGAAACCCGAGTCGACCAGCCCGATCCGGTCGTCCGGGGCGCTCAGGTTCTGCACCCACAAGGTGTAGTGCACCCGCGCGCCGCCGTTCAGGAACAGCACCGCGTAGTCGTCGGGGAGCGCGAGCAGGGTGCGCAGGTCGGCTTCCGCCTGTTCCGCGATGGTATTGAAGTCCGGGCCGCGGTGGCTCAACTCCAGGATGGATCGGCCGTGCGGGGGGAAGGAACGGACGGCCTCGGCGGCCTCGGCGACGACTTCCGGAGGAAGCTGGGCCGGTCCGGGCGCGTAGTTGTAGCGGGCTGGGGCTCCCTCAGTGGACAACCGGTTCGTCCTCGGTCTCGTCGTCGTCCAGCGGTTCAACGCAGACAACCCGGGTCAGCTGCTCGCCGTCGCGCGGTTCGATCAGCCGGACGCCTTGGGTATTGCGCCCCACTACCGAGATTTCGTCGATGCGGGTGCGCACCAGGGTGCCGCCGTCGGTAATCAGCATGACTTCCTGGTTGGGTTCCGCCTCCACCGCCCCGATCACCCGGCCGTTGCGCTCGGAGGTGCGGATGGCGATGACGCCCTTGATGGCGCGGCCCTTGCGCGGGAAGTCGGCCAGTTCGGTGCGCTTGCCGTAGCCGTTCTGGGTCGCGACCAGCAATTGGCGATGGTCTTGTGCCTCGGGATCGATGACGGCCAGGCTGATCACCTTGGCATCCGGCTCCAGCCGGATTCCGCGGACACCGGCAGAGGTGCGCCCCGTTGCCCGAACGGTGCTCTCGGCGAAGCGTACCGCTTTGCCGTTGTCGCTGACCAGGAGGATGTCGTCATTGCCGTTGGACAAGGCGGCTCCGACCAGCCGGTCGTCTTCGCGCAGGTTGGCGGCGATGATGCCGCAACGCAGGGGACGGGAAAACGCGGACAGCTTGACCTTCTTGACGGTGCCGTTTTGGGTGGCCATGACCACGTAGCGGTCGTCGCTGAATTCATGCACCGGCATGATGACGTTGACCTTCTCATCCTCCTGCAGCGACAGCAGGTTGACGATCGGACGCCCGCGCGCGGTTCGCGAGCCCTGCGGGAACTGGTAGACCTTGAGCCAATAGACCCGCCCGAGGCTGGTGAAGCACAGGACCGTGTCATGGCTGCTGGCCACGAACATCTGTTCGATGAAGTCTTCTTCCTTGGTGGAGGCGGCGGCCTTGCCGCGTCCGCCGCGGCGCTGCGCGCGGTAGGTGTCCGGCGACTGCGACTTGGCGTAGCCGTGCCCGGACAGCGTAACCACCCGGTCCTCGACCGGGATAAGGTCCTCGTCCTCGATGTCGTAGTCCACGTCCTCGATCTCGGTGCGACGCGGGTCGGCGTACTGTTCCTCGATGGCGACCAGCTCGGAGCGGATCACCTGCATCAGCCGCTCGGGGTCGGACAGGATGGAGAACAGCTCGGCAATGAGGTCGAGCACTTCCTGGTAATCGCTGCGGATCTTCTCCTGTTCCAGGCCGGTCAGGCGGTGCAGCCGCAGTTCCAGGATGGCTTGGGCCTGAACCTCGGACAGGTAGTAGCCCTTCTTTTGGAACCCGAATTCCTTCGGCAGCCCCTCGGGGCGGGAAGCCTCGGCGCCTTTCTGTTCCAGCAACTGCGCCACGCCGCCGGGCGGCCAGGCGCGCTCCATCAGTCCGGCCCGGGCGGTGGCGGCGTCCGGCGAAGCCTTGATCAGGGCGATGACCTCGTCGATGTTGGCCAATGCGACGGCGAAGCCCTCCAGGCGGTGGGCGCGGTCGCGCGCCTCGCGCAGATCGAACAGGGTGCGGCGGGTCACCACGTCGCGCCGGTGGCGCAGGAATGCCTCCAGCACGTCGCGGAGGTTCACGATCTCCGGCTGGCCGTCGACCAGGGCCACCATGTTGACGCCGAACGACTGGCGCATCCGGGTCTGCTGATACAGGTTGTTCAGGACGACCTCGTGGATCGCTCCCTTCTGCAGTTCGATCACGACGCGCATCCCGTCCTTGTCCGATTCGTCGCGCAGGGTGCGGATGCCTTCGAGGCGCTTGTCGCGCACCAGCGTCGCGATATGCTCGATCAGCTTGGCCTTGTTGACCTGGTAGGGGAGCTCGGTGACGATGATCTTCTCGTGCCCCTTGGCGTTCGTCTCGACCTCGGTGCGGGCGCGGATCATGACCCGGCCCCGGCCGGTGGCGTAGGCGGCATGGATTCCGCCGCGGCTGATCAGCCCGGCGGTCGGGAAGTCCGGCCCCGGCAGGTGCGCCATCAGGCCGTCGAGGTCGATCTCGGGGTCGTCGATCAGCGCGATGCAGGCACGCACCGTTTCGCCGAGGTTATGGGGCGGGATGTTGGTCGCCATGCCGACCGCGATGCCGGCCGCACCGTTGATCAGCAGGTTGGGGACGCGGGTCGGCAGGACGGTGGGTTCCTGTTCGTTCCCGTCGTAGTTGGGCGTGAAGTCCACGGTTTCCCGGTCGAGGTCGGACAGCACCTCGTGCGCAATGCGCGCGAGACGCACCTCGGTGTAGCGCATGGCGGCCGGCGAGTCCCCGTCTACCGAGCCGAAGTTGCCCTGGCCGTCGATCAGCATGTGCCGCATCGAGAACGGTTGCGCCATGCGCACCATGGTGTCGTACACCGCGGTGTCGCCGTGCGGGTGATACTTGCCGATCACGTCGCCGACCACGCGCGCCGATTTCTTGTACGGCTTGTCCCAGTGGTTCTTGAGTTCGTTCATGGCGTACAGCACTCGCCGGTGCACCGGCTTGAGGCCGTCGCGGACGTCGGGCAGGGCGCGGCCCACGATCACGCTCATCGCGTAGTCGAGATACGACTGACGCATCTCGTCTTCAATCGTAATCGGCAGGATTTCGGAGGTTTGTAAAGGGTCGGGGTCGCTCATGCTGAAGGGGGTTTTCCGGGGGTAAAAATACGTGGGATTTTGGGCTGAAATTCAATCAAATAATTTTACCAGAAATCGCGGTTTTCTGCACCTTTTTCAAGGGGGCCAAAAAGGCTGCCGGAAGGGGGGTCCGGAGGGCATGGGAGAGGGCTTCAGCGCCGAGACAAATCGGCCTGAATTCAGGCTTTTCCGGAGACCTGGGGGATGGTGGCTATGGGTGGACTCGAACCACCGACCTTGGCATTATGAGTGCCACGCTCTAACCAGCTGAGCTACATAGCCAGGTGCGCGCGCATTATATATAAGTTGGAAGTCCTGCGGCCGCCCGAATTCGCGCCCCGCTACCCGGAATAACGCGCCACCGCCACGATGCGGGGGGCCGTCACG
Source organism: uncultured Chromatiales bacterium (assembly GCA_964602805.1). GTDB lineage: Bacteria > Pseudomonadota > Gammaproteobacteria > Poriferisulfidales > Poriferisulfidaceae > Poriferisulfidus. Next base: position 74,584 of record CAZRSJ010000002.1, read on the forward strand.
ACGGAAACCGACATGTTCAATCCTCCCTTCAGGGCCGCTTTGCCGGAGTCCAGGTCGATTTCGACGTCCTGAAACCCTAGGAACTGACCGGTCTTCGAATTGAAGGCCTTGTAGACGGCCTCCTTGGCGCAGAACAGGACGCGGCTTTGAAGAAGGTCGGCGTCATACCTGCGTTGCTCGTCAGAAGTGGAGATCTCTTCCATAATCTTGGGCGGCAAGGGTTCCGCCGGTTCGACGTCGATGCCGACAAAAGACGAGCCGTCGGAGTGCATCACGGCGGCCACGGCCACGTCCCTGTCATGGGCGAGGGAGCCGGCCACGCCGTCCGGCCACTTGGGCGCGCCGTTCGGCAGCCGAGGCAACTCGGCGTCGGGCAGATCCAGTTGCTTCAGGAGCTGCCGCGCCAATATCCGGACCGCGCCGCTCTGCCTGAGAACCTTAAGGGTGGCTTTCTCGCGGCCTGCGCGTTCGGCAGGCGAGAGCGCATGCTCGTCTCCCGGCGTGATGACGCGGTGCCCCAGCAACAAGCCGGGTGCCTGCAATGTTTCCATGGCTTGCGCCAGCAGGGGGTCGGTGGCCGCCTCGTCCTTAGCCACTTGCGGCAGACTCCTCGCAGGGGGTTTGTTCTTCCGCCCCATAAAGCCGAGACACGCCTTCGGCGAATGCCGCCTGCCCGCCATAGCTGGGATGCCGCACTGAATGGTGGTCCAAACCGAATTCATCCAGCGTGTCATGGGCATCTCTCCCGATGGCGACGATTCGGCGGGGCCGGAGGGCGTCCAGCAGGGCGAAGAACAAATCCTGGCAGGTTTGCCGCTCGGCCCGGGTGTGGCGGCGGTTGGACAGGGGTCTGCCGGGTTCGAACGGGTGCAGGGGAAAGATGTTCCAGAGGAAGATGGGCTGATCCACCCGGGCCAGCATCTTCCAGATCACGGCCGCAGTGCGTTCGGCAACGGGCAGGCCCTTGGTGGCGCGGCGCAGGGCGAGGCCGCCGTAGGCTCGGGACAGGGTCGGGAGATGTTCTTCGTCGGTCAGTGGCAGTCCGGTGCGGCGGCCGCCGCGGTAGCCAAGGTCCCGGGCGACCCAGAGGGAATCGACACGCATGCGAATCGCTGCATCAAGCAGGGCACGCAAATTGGCACGCCGCCGCCGGTCCGCGTCGGCCCGGTCGCACAGGCCGCATCGCTCGCCATACGGATTGAAGACTCCGTCGAGGCGGATGCGGCTCAGGGTCCTGACGAACGAGTGGGGGGACATAATCCCATTAAAGCACTAGGGCGGTTTCCCGGCTCGGTTCGGGCCGTGGCTGCCCAAAATCCCGCATCCGTCTACAATCCGTTCACCACGTCAGCCCGGGTTCGCCATCGACACCGGCAGATCGGCATGGATGCAGAGACGCAACAACCGCTTTCCGACCCCATCCCCTTCGCGTTCAAAGGGCGCGCCGAGGATTATTTCGCGATCTGGGTCGTGAACCTGCTATTCACGATTCTCACGCTCGGAGTGTATTCGGCGTGGGCAAAAGTCCGCCGATTGCAGTTCTTCTACGGCAACACCCGCCTGGCGGGCGACGGGTTCAGTTACCTGGCGCGTCCCGTTGTCCTGTTGCGTGCCCGGCTTCTGGTGGCCGCCGTCCTGTCGCTTTACATTGCGGCCCTCTGGTTCTCACCTCCGGTTGGTTTTCTGCTGACCCTCGGGTTCATTCCTGTCTACCCTTGGGTCATCCACCGCTCGCTGCGCTTCAACAGCCGCATGACGGCATGGCGCACGGTGCGATTTGACTGGCACGGGACCTATCCGCAGGCATTCAAGGTGTTTGTCCTGTGGCCGGTCGCCAGCATCCTGACGCTGGGCATTGCGTTTCCCCTTGCCGCCCGCGCCATGCGCGAGTACGTTGCCAACAGTCAGGCGTTCGGCCATGCGAGGTTTTCGGCGCGCACGGGTGTTGCGGAGTATTACCTTGCCGCAGGAGTGACGCTCCTGGTCTTCCTGTTCGGCGGCAGCGTCATTGCGGCCGTGCTCGGCGTCGTTCTGGCATTGCTGGGATTCGGGCTGGCGTCCGAGGCTTTCGTCATTGGGGGGGCCGAGTTGATCGCCTTGCTGGCAGCGCCGCTGGCAGCCTATGCTGGGGGCGAGTTGTTCATGGTCCTGACGCGAAACATCATCGTCAACCGGCTTATCCTGCAGCCGGGGCATCACTTCGGTTGCAGCCTGTCCGGCGCCACGATTATCTGGATCAGCGTGACCAACATGCTGGCCATCCTGTTTTCGCTGGGATTGCTGTGGCCGTGGGCGCAGGTGCGTCGCTGGCGTTATCTGGCCGAAGCCATGGCCCTGAGGCCGGTCGGGTCACTTGAGCACTTCATTGATTCGCAGCATGCCGCGGGGGTCGCCGTTGCCTCCGAATACGCGGATATCGAAGGCTACGAGGTCGGGTTGTGAGCGTACGCGGGAAGCTGTACCAGGGGGGCACCACGCTGGCCCGCGAAGCGGCGCTCACCCGAACGGAGGGCGGGGAGTTCACCGCGGTCGTCGTCTCGGAAGGCAAGACCGTTTTTCTTGGCCACATGCGGGGCGTGACGGCCCGCGTCGCGGGTTCCGACCGGCTGGTCTACTTTTCCAACGATTTCGCGTTCAGTACGGACGATCACGAAGGGCTTGATGCGCTGTTGCCGGAAGGGCAAGCACGGCGAAACCGCTTCCTCGCGTTTTTCGAGCAGACCCGCATCGGCTATATGGTGGCCTTGGCCGTCCTGTTGATCGGGCTGGTGGTGGCCTACCAGGTCTTTCCAGCCTGGTTTTCCGAGATGCTGGAGGGCCTGATCCGCTTCGAGTTCATTCCGTTCGAATTCGACCGGGACGAAGGGGCTTGGGCGTTTTTCTCCTCTCGCGGCGGCTTGTATATAAATAGTTGATTACTCTATTTATCTTTCAAAAGATACCTGAAAGCCATGCGTTTCCTGACCTTGAGCGCGGGCTGTGCTAAACTCGTCTCGTCCGGTTCGAATGCCCTCCGAAAACGGACTTGACGAGGGGCTTTTTCAATGATTGAAGGTTGGAATAAATAAGGCTGACCGACCGGTAAGGAATCATCACGATTATGGATGCGAACATATTCCAGATCGTAGCGGTGCTGGCGCTCCTCGGTTTCATGTGGACGCTTCATCGCGAGGTCAGCAATTTGCACAAAGTTGTCGGCAATTTTCGAAAGGATGTCGACAAGGATATGGCCGAAGTCCGAAAGGATATGGCTGAGATGCGTCAGGAATTCGGCCGGGACACTGCCGATCTGCGAGAACGCATGGCCCGGATGGAAGGCCTGCTAGAAGGCTTCGTCGCCCGCCCGCAGGAATCACAGCCCTAAAGAACGATGTCGCGCAAGGCGGTGTTCGGGTCGGGTGTGGCACGAACGTGATCGATCAGGGGAACACAGACGACGAGGAATCAACAGATGAATGCATGGATGTTGCTGGCATTGGCCATTGCCTTGGAGGTGATCGCGATCTCCTTTCTCAAACTGTCGAGCGGTTTCGAAAAGTGGCATTGGGGCGTTCTTTCCATCCTCTGCTACACCTGTTGCTTCTGGGTCATGGCTCCGGCCATCAAGGTGATTCCGGTGGGCGTCGCGTATGCCCTGTGGGCAGGCATCGGCATTGTCGCCGTGACGTTGATCGGATGGTCAGTGTTCGAGGAGCGTCTCGAAGCCGTTCAACTGGCATTCATCGGAATGATCGCGATCGGTGCCGTCGGCCTGCGCCTGACCACGACCGCAGCTCCGGTCTAGCGGTACGGGGGTCGGGGTCGCCGCCTGGGCCACTCCAGAGGCATGGCCCGTGCTAAACTCCTGTCCAATTCTCATGCCCTCTGAAAACGGACTTGACGGGGATCTTTCGAATCAACTTTAAGGTTGGAATAAATAAGGCTGACTGACCTGCATGAAGAGGAAACTCGCAAATGATGAACGTTAGCCTGGAATTGATAGCAATCGTTGCCCTGTGGGTCACCACGATGGGCTTTCTTTGGAACCTCCACCGCGACATGGGCAATTTGCGCAAGGATGTCGGCAAGGACATGGCCGACCTGCGTCAGGAATTCGGCCAGGACACTGCCGATCTGCGCGAACGCATGGCCCGGATGGAAGGCTTGCTAAAAGGCTTCGTCGGGCGCCCGCAGGAATCACAGCCCTAGGGAACGATGCCGCGCATTGGCGCGGTCGAGCAGATCGGCGGACGAAATTCTCCCCGCCGGGACCCGGCAGCGCCTGTACTATACTTGCAAGGCTAGACGCTTGTTATGCCTATGGAAATGACATCATGCCGATGAGCCAAGTGCCAAAGGATAGTTTGTACCGTCCCGAGTTCGAGCGGGACAGCTGCGGCTTTGGCCTGATCGCGCAGATGGACGACGAGGCCAGCCACGACCTGGTGCAGACGGCGATCCGGGCATTGGAACGGATGACCCACCGCGGCGCCATTGCCGCCGACGGCAAGACTGGTGACGGCTGCGGCCTGCTGCTCAAGATTCCGGCTGGCTACTTCCGGGCGGTCGCGGAGCGCGACGGCATTGAACTCGGCGAAAACAATGCACTGGCCATGGTGTTCCTGAGCCAGGACGAGGCCCGTGCGCAGGCGGGCCGGGATGCCCTTGAAAAACACCTGACCGAGCAGGGGTTCCGGCCCCGCGGCTGGCGGCAGGTACCGGTCGACCCGGAGGTGCTGGGCGAACAGGCTCGGGCCTCGATGCCGCGCATCGAGCAACTGTTCGTCGATCTGCTTGGCAGTGATCCCCGGCACAGCGATGCGCCGTTGTTGCTGGCGCGACGGAAGGCGGAACGGGCGATGGCGGATGACCCGGACTTCTACGTCTGCAGCCTGTCGTCCAGCGTGGTCAGTTACAAGGGCCTGATGATGCCGGAGTGGCTGCCGCACTTCTACGCCGACCTCAACGACCCGGAACTGACGTCCTCGATTTGCGTCTTCCACCAGCGGTTCTCCACCAACACGCTGCCGCAGTGGGCATTGGCGCAGCCATTCCGCTACCTGGCGCACAACGGCGAGATCAACACCATCCGGGGCAACCGCAACTGGGCTGAGGCCCGGGCGCACACCTTCAGCAGCGCCAACCTGCCCGGGCTCGAGCAGTTGAGGCCGCTGGTCTCTGCGGAAGGTTCGGATTCCTGCGCGCTGGACAACATGCTGGAAATCCTTCATGCCGGGGGCATCGACATCTTCCGGGCGATGCGTCTGCTCATCCCGCCAGCTTGGCAGAACGCGAAGGAGATGGACTCGGACTTGCGGGCGTTCTACGAGTACAGTTCCATGCACATGGAGCCGTGGGACGGACCGGCCGGGATCGTTCTGACCGACGGCCGTTACGCCGCTTGCATCCTGGACCGGAACGGCCTGCGTCCGGCCCGCTACGTCATCACCCGGGACCGGCGCATCATGCTGGCTTCCGAAATCGGCGTGCATGAGTTCGCGGACGCCGACGTGGTGGAGAAAGGGCGGTTGCGGCCGGGCGAGATGCTGGCGGCCGATACCCAGACGGGCGAACTCCTGACATCACAAAAGATCGACCGTATCAACAGCACCCGGAACCCTTACTGGCAGTGGCTGCATGAGGGATCCCGGCATACTCGCTCTCTGGTCAACCATCGGGTGCCGGAATGGGCGGCCTTTTCCCGCGAAGACCTGCGGCATCACGAAAAGATTTTCGACGTCAGTTACGAGGAACGCGAGCAGGTGCTTCGGGTACTGGCCGACGTCGGGCAGGAAGCGGTCGGTTCGATGGGTGACGACACGCCCCTGCCGGTAATGTCCGGTCGGGTCCGGTCCCTTTACGACTATTTCCGGCAGCAATTCGCGCAAGTCACTAATCCCGCCATCGACTCGCTGCGCGAGAAAGTCGTGATGTCGCTGGAAACCTGCTTCGGTCCCGAACTCAACCTTTTCGATGAAACCCTGAGCCACGCCGTGCGATTGGTGTCGGAGTCGCCCGTGCTGCCGCACAAGAAGTACGAACACTTGAAGGCGATCGACGATCCCGATTATCAGCCGCTCTACATCGACCTCAACTACGACGAACACCGGGATCTCGAAGAAGTCGTCCGCGAGATTGCCGCGCAGGCCGTGCAGGGCGTCAAGGACGGCAATGTCCTGATCATCCTGTCCGACCGCGACATCACCCCGGGCAAGGTTCCGGTGCATGCGCTCCTGGCGACGGGTGCCGTGCACCATGCGTTGATCCATGAAGGGTTGCGCTGCCAGGCCAACATCATTGTCGATACCGGCACCGCGCGCGACCCCCACCACTTTGCGGTTCTGATCGGCTACGGCGCCACCGCGGTCCATCCGTACCTCGCGCTTCAGTCGCTGTCCGACATGGTGCGTCAGGGCGAGATCGACAAGGAGACGTTCTCGGTGGTCGAGCGCAACTACTGCCGTGGCATCGACAAGGGCCTGCTCAAGATCTGCTCCAAGATGGGGATTTCGGCGATCACCAGCTATCGCGGCGCGCAATTGTTTGAAGTCGTGGGCCTGGGCGACGAGGTGGTGGACCTGTGTTTCGTGGGATCGGTCAGCCGCATCGAGGGAACCGGCTTCGAGGAACTGGCCGCCGACCAACGGTTGCTCGCGGCTCATGCCTGGAGCCGCCAGGACCTGCGGCAGGGCGGGTTGCTCAAGTACGTCCATGACGAGGAATACCACGCATTTAACCCGGACATTGTTCAAGCCCTCCAGGCGTCCGCACGCAGCGGCGCGATGGAGGATTACCGGGTATTCCGGGATCTGGTGAATAGCCGGGAGCCCATGGTGTTGCGCGACCTGTTGCGGTTGCGTGAAGATGTCGAATCCATCCCGCTCGAGGAAGTGGAGCCGGTGGAGGCGATCACCCCGCGCTTCGACTCGGCCGGCATGTCGCTGGGCGCGTTGTCGCCGGATGCACACGAAACCTTGGCAGAAGCCATGAACCGCCTGGGCGCCCGGTCCAACTCGGGGGAAGGGGGCGAAGACCCGGCGCGTTATGGCACCGACCGGACCTCCAAGATCAAGCAGGTGGCTTCGGGGCGGTTCGGCGTTACGCCGGAGTACCTGGTCAACGCGGAAGTGCTGCAGATCAAGATCGCCCAGGGTGCCAAGCCGGGCGAGGGCGGACAACTGCCCGGACGCAAGGTGAACGAACTGATTGCCCGGCTGCGCTACTGCAATCCGGGCGTGACCCTGATCTCTCCGCCGCCGCACCACGATATCTACTCGATCGAGGATCTGGCCCAGTTGATCTTCGACCTCAAGCAGGTCAACCCGCAGGCCCTGGTGTCGGTGAAGTTGGTGGCGTCTGCCGGCGTGGGCACGATTGCCGCGGGGGTGGCCAAGGCGTATGCAGACCTGATCACGATCTCCGGCTACGATGGCGGGACCGGCGCCAGCCCGCTGACCAGCATCAAGTATGCGGGCGGTCCGTGGGAGATGGGAATCAGCGAGGCGCAGGTGGCGTTGCGTGGCAACAACCTGCGCGACAAGATCCGCCTGCAGGCCGACGGCGGCATGAAGACGGGCCTCGACGTAGTCAAGGCGGCCATCCTGGGCGCGGAGAGCTTCGGTTTCGGTACCGCGCCGATGATTGCCATGGGATGCAAGTATCTGCGGATCTGCCACCTCAACAACTGTGCGACCGGGGTGGCCACCCAGAACAAGATCCTGCGGCGCGACCATTTCATCGGCGAAGCGGACATGGTGGTCAACTACTTCACGCTGGTCGCCGAGGAAACCCGGGAATGGATGGCGGCGATGGGTGTGCGGCGCCTGGTCGACCTGATCGGACGTACGGACCTGCTTGAGATCAGTCCCGGGGTCACGGACCGGCAACACGGCTTGAATCTTGAACCGCTGTTGTCCGACGGTGGCATCCCGGCCGATGTGCCACGCTACTGCGAGACCGAGAGCAACCCTTCTTTCGACAAGGGAGAGCTGGCAGAGCGGATGGTTCGCGATACCCGCGAGGCGATCGAGAACATGACGGGCGGCGAGTTTCACTACGAGATCAACAACACCAACCGTTCGATCGGTGCGCGGGTCTCCGGGGAGATTGCGCGTCGCCACGGCGATCACGGCATGCGTTCGGCACCACTCGTCATTCGCCTGACCGGTACGGCCGGGCAGAGCTTCGGGGTCTGGAATGCGGATGGTCTGCATCTCCACCTGCAGGGCGACGCCAACGACTACGTCGGCAAGGGCATGGCGGGCGGCAAACTGGTCCTGCATCCGGGACCGGACCTGTCGTTGCCGACGCACAAAACTCCGATCATGGGCAATACCTGCCTGTACGGTGCAACCGGAGGCAAGTTGTTCGCTGCTGGCACTGCCGGCGAGCGCTTCGCGATCCGCAATTCCGGTGCCATGGCCGTAATCGAGGGTGTCGGCGACCACGGCTGCGAATACATGACCGGCGGCGCCGTTATCATCTTGGGCTCAACCGGGGTCAATTTCGGAGCGGGCATGGCCGGTGGATTCGCACTGGTGCTGGACGAGCAGCAGGACTTCCCCGAGCGTTGCAATGAGGAGATGATCGAGTGGCACCCCCTGACATCGGAGGGTTGCGAAGACTATGTCCAGTACCTGCGCGGAGTGCTGATGGAATACAGCGGTGAAACGGGAAGCACACGGGCACAGCAGATCCTGGAGCAACTGGAGGACTGGTTGCCGCGGTTCTGGCTGGTGGCCCCGAAGGAGGCACGAATCGAAACTCTTCTAGACGGGTTTCGAGAGGCGGCGTAAGTTCAGGTCCGGCCCCGTTATCATTCCGCCATGGCCGGGCGCATCCCTTCCGAATTCATCCAGCAACTGCTGGCGCGGGTCGATCTGGCCGACCTGATCGGCCGCTACGTCCCGCTCAAGAAGGCCGGAACGGAGTTCAAGGCCTGCTGTCCGTTCCACAACGAAAAAACGCCCTCGTTCACGGTCAGCCCGCGCAAGGGTTTCTACCATTGCTTCGGCTGCGGTGCGCACGGCACCGCGATCTCATTCCTGATGGAATATTGCCGGTTTTCGTTTCCCGACGCAGTTGAAGAACTGGCCAAGCAGACCGGGCTGGAGGTTCCGCGTGTCGGTGGGAGTTCCGCGCCGCGTCAGGAACTCGACCCGTTGTACGAATGCATGGAAGCGGCATCCCAGTTCTATCAGAAAGAACTGACTCGCTCCAAGTCGGCGCAGGCGTATGCGCATGAGCGCGGTCTTTCGGACAAGATTCGCGAGGAATACCGGATTGGCTATGCGCCGCCGGGTTTCGAGAACCTGAGGTCGAAATTGTCGGCCCGGTTCTCCAAGGAGTTGCTGCTGAAGGTGGGCCTGTTGTCGGAAAAGGAAGACCGGGTCTACGACAAGTTCCGTAATCGCCTGATGTTCCCGATCCAGGACTCGCGTGGACGGGTGCTCGGATTCGGCGGGCGGGTTATTGATCCCGAAGACAAGCCCAAATACATGAATTCGCCGGAAACCCCGCTGTTCCACAAGGGCCGTGTCCTGTACGGCGTGCACGAACTTCAACAGCGCCGCGGCAAGGTCAACTACCTGATCCTGACGGAGGGATACATGGACGTGGTCAGCTTGGCACAGGCCGGGGTCCGAAATGCCCTCGCCACCTTGGGCACCGCCACGACCGAGGATCACATTCGGCAGATGGGGCGCTTCTGCCGGACATTCGTGTTCTGCTTCGACGGGGACCCGGCCGGTCGGGCCGCGGGCTGGCGCGCCCTTGAGAACCTGTTGCCGGTTCTGCGCGAGGGCGACGAAGTTCGCTTTGCGCACCTGCCGGAAGGCGAGGACCCGGACAGTTACATTCGCGCCCATGGCAAGTCCGGTTGGAAAGAATTCATCCGGGGGGCCGTACCGCTGGAGGACTATTTCTTCACGCACTTGGAGCAAGGCCTGAACCTGGGCTTGGCGTCCGGGAAATCGGCATTGGTCGCAAAAGCAAGACCGTTGCTTGAGAAAGTGGGCGCCCCGGTTTTCCGCGATCTGATGATCCGGAAGCTGTGCGACACGACCGGATTGAGGGAAAATCAGTTGCGCCTGGAACCGGCGGATTCAGGCCAGACGGATGCCCGACGCTCCAGGCCGACTCCGCCTGGGCGGCCCTCGGCGATACGCGTGATGATTCGCTTATTGCTGGAATATCCCAGGCTGGCGCGCTTGGCCCCGTCGCCGAAAGACTTGAAGGCCATTTCGGCTCCGGGGTTCGATTTGTTCGCCGAGATCGTGGAGCTATCGACAAAGAATCCTGATACTACGGCAGGCGCGATCTTGGAATCGTTCCGGGGTCAGGAAGCGGAGAAGCATCTCAACAGCCTGATGCGTTGGACGCCGGTCGAATTGTCCGGAGTGAAGGATGAGGAAGAAGTTCACGCTGTCTTCGAGCAGGGCATGCGCCGGTTCAGGCTCCAGCGGGTCAGGCAGCAAATCGGCGTTTTGGAAGCCAAGCAGGCTGAAGAGGAAACCCTCAGTCAGGTGGAGCAGGAGGAATTGGCGAACTTGCGCAAGGAACGCGCCGAACTCGCGCGGACTCCGGGCGGGTAACTTTAGAACCGGCGTTTGAAACCGACCGTAACCGCCCAATACTCGACATTGCCCATCTTGACTTGGTCCACGAAAGGCGTGACTCCGTCCACATACACTGGTGCGTGACTGCGGATCTGGTCGTAAGGCGCATCGTCCCTGAAGTCGTCGAACTGGGCCCAGCGCGCCTTGATGCCGACGGAGGTCCGGTCGGTCAGGGCGTAGTCGATGCCGGCCAGCAACTGGAACCCGAACAGCGTATCGGACAGTTCCGTGTCCATGCTGCTCAGGGTACCGGCGGCGCTTTCCCGCCATTCATCCCACGTGCCTTGAATCCAGCCGTGACTAATCTGTTCCGCTGGGATATCCGGGGCCACATTCAGGTAGCCTTCGTCCACGGTCTTGCGCAGGAGGCGGCGTTCATACTGCATCCGCACTCGTGCCCATCCGGCACCGACACCCACGTAAGGCGCCCACCGGGATTCCGTGGCAAAGTCGTAGAACACGTTGGCGAAATATTGCCGGATGCGAAAGTCCGAAATCCATTCGTAGGGCGGCGCAGTCTCGCTCCACTCGCGATCCTTGCTGGCTAGGCCCGGGTGCGTCGAGGCGGTAATGATGGGGTGGCTGGCCGAGCCGGGCTTGACGTGCATGAACTCCAGTTCGAAGCGAAACTGGTCGCGAATGTAACCGGCGTGAAGGCCGACGGCCAGGCCGCTGCCCGCATCGAACCGCGAGTTCCATTTATCCCCGCGGCTGACGTCGCTGCAGGCAGGGTCGTTGCCGATCGCCCCGGTTGGGCGAGTCGCATCGCTGTACATCAGAACATCGCAGCGCGTCGGGTTGCTCTGCCCGGAGACCGTGGAGTCCAGCGCGCGGGAGTCGGCCAGGCCGATGTCTGCACCGACATAGAAGTCGGCATGCGCGGCAGTCAGGAGGGTCATGCCGAGCGTCAAAAAACAAGGACGAAAGAGGCTTAAATGTGACATTTTTGGCAATTTGTTCGACAGCGACAGACTGCCATTATACGGCAAAATGACTATTTTCCGGTCTTAAAAATCCTTATAAAACATTGACCTAGGAAACACAAGGAATGCGGTAGAATAAGTTTCCAGTTTCCCCAATAACAAACATAATAGGGGTTGATACGCATGGAGGGAGTCCTCGAAATTAGAGACGGGTGCAATACTCCGGAGCAACTGCTCCGGAGTCTCGCGTTTGCCCGCTACCTGAAGATTTACAAAGAAGAGTTCATCACGGACCTGACGAGCCGTGAAAAGAATCGCGATGAAGCCCAGCACAAGGCGGAGATGATCCGCAAGATCACGTTGCGGGATATCACGAAGATTCTGGATGCCAACCATTTTTCTCCTGGCGAGCTGGAACACGCGCGCTCGGTCGTCAAGTTCTTGGACGGCGGTTTTCATCACTTCCGGAACAAGAGTTACACGCGCCTAGTGCGTCTGCAGAACGAAGTGGTCAGTTCTGGCACGGAGAGCCAAACCACGATCAAGGACAAGGTCACGGAGAAGGCTGCCGAGTTGAACGACCTGATCCTGGAGACGCGCCGTCGGCTGCTGTCGCAAGTCGGGTTGGGTTACGGGGTTCGCCGTACGCCGGGTATGGACGCCTCGCCGAACGTGACGGCCGGTGAGATCTCCGGGCACTACTGCAACATTCCCGCTGCCTACAGCATCCTGTGCCATGTGCCCCTGACCATGGCGGCGGACATCCGCACGGGAGTGGATTACCACACGCCGGCCAACCGGCGCGCTTACCCGTTCTTCCAGTTGGATCACAATCCGCTGCACCTTGAGAACTTCGATCCGGAAGAGTGGGTGTCGGTCCCGCTGCGGGTCGGACGCTGGCTGATCATCGCGTATATCCACAAGTCGCGCGGCTGCATCGAGATGGAGCCGGGCCTGCTGAACCTGTTCCCGTTCGCCGATGTCGAGCAGACTTTTCCGGCAATGCGCCCTGACGGGCTGTACTTCTTCGGGGACCCGAACGGGGTGTTCGGCGAGGATCTCGGCTACTACTGGGACGAGGACAACCAGTTGTTGATCGGCCTGGTTCCGCAGCACGACGAATACAAGTACTTCGGTTATTGCAAGAAACCCATCCTGACCCTGCACAACGTGCTCTCCATCCGTTGCGGCGATGTTCCGTTGCATTGCGGCTGCACCCGCTATCTCGTGGGTTTCGAGGGCGGCGAGCCGTACATTTCGGAGATGCTGATCAAGGCGGACGACATGGGCCGGGTCGTGCTGGAGCGCGCCAACGGGGCGTCTTTCCGACGGCCGATCTTCTACGGTACCGAAATCGGCGCCTTCGCTTGCCTGGACGGCTTCAGCGAGCAGGCGAAGCTGGCCATGGAAGGTCGGGAGGTTGGCTACAACAACCACATGGGCTCGAACGCGCGGCAGGTCGTGCCGGTGGCCGAAGAGTCCGAGGTGGCGCTGGGCAGCAACCTGGACGTGCTGCTGTACCTGAACAACTTTGACATCAAGGAAGAAGGCGAGTCCTGCATTGATACGGATATTCCGATTTCCGATGCCATCGAACATTTCCGCAAGGGCGAACGGGTTGCCGCGGGCAGTACCCAGACGCATCGGGGCAAGAAGGAATCCAGCTACTGGGCCAATCCGTTTCCCGCCCTGATGAGCAACGACGGTGACGTGTTGCACCCCGACCTGTACGAGCAGTTCAGCGAGACCGAGGCCTCCTTCATGAAGGACGTCGAGGCGCTGGTAGAGCGCAAGGAAATGTACCTTGGCGTTGCCTACAGCCAGCTGATGGCCGGGGTGTACGAGGGCGTCGAAGACGACGACGTCACGCGTTGCGGTTTCGCCAACCGGGAGGAGATCGAGCAGGTTGCGCCGGAGCGCCTGGCGCTCGAACTGATCCAGATGGTCAAGCAGATTGCGGTGAAGAAGCGCGAACGGCTCGGCGGCGACGCCAAGGAAGTCGACGTGACGGTGGCGTTGGTCGGCGACAGCCGCACTGGCAAGTCGGAGACCGGAGAGAAACTGGAAGCCGTCCTCGGGTTGACGCTGGTCTGACGACCCCCCTAAACCTGTTTCGTCCGACCGGGAGGTGCGGACGAGTTCTCCATCTTTTCTTTTACGGATTAGATCCGGTTATCAGGGATGTTCTGAAATCGCATTTCATACGCGCGCAATCCGCTCGCGCTGTTCCGCGAGTTGTGCCTGCGCGGCTTCCAGCTCCGCCAGTCGCTCGCGTTCCTTCTGCACGACTTCCTCGGGGGCCCGCGATACGAACTTTTCGTTTTCCAGCTTGCCGCGGACCGCGCCGAGCGCACCGTCCAGTTTCTTCAACTCCCGGTCCAGTCGAGCCAGTTCGGCCTCACGGTCAATGAGATCGGCGAGCGGAATCAGCAGGCGCATGTTTCCAACCAGCACCGTAGCGGCTTCCGGGGCGGTTTCGTCCGGCTCCATCCAGTGGATTGATTCCGGACGCGCGAGGTTCCGGATCCAGGCTTCGGTGGCCTCGAAACGCTGCTGATCCTGCGGTGTCCAGTTCTCCAGGAGCACCGGGACCGGGCGGCCCGGAGCAATGTCCATCTCGGCCCGGGTCCTTCGAATCCCGCCGACAAATTCCTGCAGCCAGCGCATCGTCTCGGGAGTCTCGGAATCTTCCGTGACATCGTCCGTCTCAGGCCAAGGCTGGGTCATCAGGAACGCATCCGCCGCATTCCGGCGTTGCGGCAATTGCTGGTGCAACTCCTCGGTAATGAATGGCATGAACGGATGCAGCAGTCGCAGAATCCGGTCCAATGTTGTGTACAGGGTGCCCAGAGTGGACTGCACGGCGTCTTCCGGAGCGTCTTCGTTCAGGGTCGTCTTGGTGAATTCCAGGTACCAATCGCAGAAGTCGTGCCAGACAAAGTCGTACAGGGTTTTTGCGGCCAAGTCGAAACGATAGGCATCGAGGTGTTCGGTCACCTCCCGGGTCACCGCTTGCGCGCGTGCCGTGATCCAGCGATCAACCAGGCTCGCCTCGCCTGAGGGCACCGACCCATCCAGCCGTTCGGCATGGATCAGCGCGAAGCGCACCGCGTTCCAGAGTTTGTTGCAGAAATTCCGGTAGCCCAGTACGCGCGGCAACTCGAAGCGCACGTCGCGCCCGAAGGTTGCCTGGGTGGCGAAGCAGAAGCGCAGCGCGTCGGCTCCGCACGCCTGGAAGCCGTCCGGGAATTCCTGGCGGGTCACCCGCTCGATTGAATTGCCCTGCTTCGGATCCATCAGATCCTCGACGCGCTTCTTGACCAGCGCTTCCAGATCGATGCCGTCGATGACGTCGATCGGGTCGATGGTGTTGCCCTTGGATTTCGACATCTTCTGGCCGTGGGCATCGCGCACCAGGCCGTGCACGTAGACGTCGCGGAACGGGACATCCTCCATGAAGTGCAGTCCCATCATGATCATGCGCGCAACCCAGAAGAAGATGATGTCGAAACCCGTGACCAGCACGTCGGTGGGGTAGAAGCGCTCCAGCGCCGCATCCTTCCTGGGCCAGCCGAGCGTGGAGAACGGCCAAAGCGCGGAAGAGAACCAGGTATCCAGCACATCTTCGTCCTGACGCAACGGCGCATCGGCCGGGATCCCGTATTTTTCCCGCACCTCCTGCTCGCTCCGGCCTACGTGCGGCGTGCCGTCGGCGTCGTACCAGGCGGGGATGCGGTGCCCCCACCACAGTTGGCGGCTGATGCACCAGTCTTCGATGTTCTCCATCCAGTCGTAGTAGGTCCGGCTCCAGTTCTCCGGCACGAAGCGGATGCGGCCCTCGCGTACCGCCGTCACGGCTTTCTCGGCCAGCGGCCCGGCGCGGACGTACCATTGGTCGGTCAGATAGGGTTCGACCACGGCGCCGCTGCGGTCGCCGCGGGGGATGGTCAGGGCGTGTTCTTCCGTGCGCTCCAGCAGGCCCTGTGCTTCCAGGTCTTTCAAGACCTGTTCACGCGCCTGCTCCCGGCTCAGGCCCCGGTAAGCCTCGGGCGCGGCTTCGCCGAGGTGCGCGGTGTCGGTAAAGATGTTGACCAGCGGCAGGTCGTGGCGCAGCCCCACCTGGTAGTCGTTGAAGTCGTGCGCCGGCGTGATCTTCACGCAGCCGGAACCGAACTCCGGATCGACGTAGTTGTCCGCCACGATCGGGATGTCGCGTCCGGCCAGCGGCAGCCGGACGGATTTTCCAATCCATTCCCGGTAACGGGGGTCGTCGGGATGCACCGCGACCGCGGTGTCGCCCAGCATGGTTTCCGGGCGGGTGGTGGCGACCACCAGCACTTCGTCGGAATCGACAATGGGGTAGCGCAGGTGCCACAGGTGCCCCTGTTCCTCGGAAGCCACCACCTCGAGGTCCGACAGGGCGGTGCGCAGCACCGGATCCCAGTTGACCAGGCGCTTGCCGCGGTAGACCAGGTCCTGTTCGTGCAGTTGCACGAACACTTCGCGAACCGCCTCGGACAAGCCTTCGTCCATGGTGAACCGTTCGCGGGACCAGTCGACCGAGGCGCCCATGCGGCGAAGCTGCCGGGTGATGTGTCCGCCGGATTCGCGCTTCCAGGTCCAGACTTCCTCGACGAAGGCGTCCCGGCCCAGTTCCCGGCGCGTCCGGCCTTCGCGTTCCAGTTTGCGTTCGACCACCATCTGGGTGGCGATGCCGGCGTGGTCGGTTCCCGGCTGCCACAGGGCGGCACGACCCTGCATTCGCCGCCAACGGGTCAGGATGTCCATCAGGGTGTCCTGGAACGCGTGACCCATGTGCAGGGTCCCGGTCACGTTCGGAGGCGGGATCATGATGCAGAAGGACTCGCCCTCGGCGTTCGGCGCAAACGCGCCGCTTTCTTCCCAGCGTTGCCGCCAAAAAGCTTCGATCCGTTCGGGGTCGTAACTCTTGTTCATCTGTCGGGTCGCCCGGAGGAGGGCGGGGGGCGCAGCCCCTATTTCGCGATCTCGTGGAGCTCCGGCTCAAAGCCGAGTTCCCGGTACTGGCGGAAGCGCGCGCGGCCATGGTCCTTGGTGGTGTCGTCCGGTCCCACGACTTCGGCGACCCGGTTGAACGATTCATATTCTTCCGGCATGTCGTCGGCCAGGTTGATCAGGACGTCCCGCTCCTGCGGCAGCCATGCGTCATGGATGGTGACCCGGACGTGTGGGCTTGGGCTTTCTCCGAGGCTGTGCGCAAGGAAACTCTGGTCGCGGAAGGTCCACATCTGGGTATTCAGCGATTCGGCAGCCTGCATGTCCGGGACCCGCACGTGCACGCGATGACCCTGGGCCACGGCCTTCTCCGCGATCTGGCAGACGATCCGCTCGCGGTGGCCTCGCTTGATGACGTAGAAGTGGACGTTCTCCATCGGTTCAGGAGTTTTGGGCGTCCTTCATCAGGAAATGCGTCAGCAACGGCACTGGCCGTCCGGTCGCCCCCTTGCTCTTGCCGGTATTCCAGGCGGTTCCGGCGATGTCGAGATGCGCCCACGGCGTGTCGCCGACGAAGCGCGACAGGAAGCAGGCGGCGGTAGTGGCGCCCGCGTAGCGCTCCCCGATATTCGCGATATCGGCGAAATTGCTGTCCAGTTCAGGCTGGTAATCGTCCCATAGCGGAAGCGGCCAGACCCGATCCCAGCTTTCGCGCCCGGCGGCGACCAGCGCGCGCTCCACCGAGTTCTGGTACGTGAACAGCCCCGAGGCATGCTTGCCCAGTGCGTGCAGGCAGGCGCCGGTCAGGGTGGCGATGTCGATGATCAGGCGGGGCTTGAAGCTGAGGGCGTAATTGAGGGCGTCGCACAGGATCAGGCGGCCTTCGGCGTCGGTGTTCAGGATTTCCACGGTCTGGCCGGAGGCGGTGGTGACCACGTCGCCGGGTCGGGTGGCTCGTCCGCCCGGCATGTTCTCGGTCGCCGGGATGATGCCGACCAGGTGCTGGGGCAGATTCAATGCTGCCGCCGCCTTGAGCGTACCGAGCACGCTGCCGGCACCACACATGTCGAATTTCATTTCGTCCATCGCGGAGCTGGGCTTGATGGAAATCCCGCCCGTATCGAACGTCACGCCCTTCCCGACCAGCGCGATCGGAGCCTTGGTGCGAGCCCGGCCGCGGTATTCGATGACGATCAACTGTGGTTCTTCCGGGCTGCCCTGCGCCACGGCGAGGAATGCGCCCATATTGCGTTTTTCAAGCTCACGGCGACCGAACGACTTGACGGCAAAGCGCGAGTCCTCGCGGATCAGCGAGCGGGCCTGGCGGGCCAGGTAGCTTGGCGTGCAGAGGTTGGGTGGCAGGTCGCCGAGTTGCCGGGTCCAGATCATTCCGGACGCGATCCCCACGCCTTGGTCCACCGCCTTGCGGACCCCGGCCCGGGTGGTCGCGGAGGCCGTGATCGTGACGGATTCCAAAGGCGTGGCCGGAGGCTTGGCGGAGGGCTTGGTCTCTTGGAAGACGTAGGCCGCGTTCTCCAGGATCAGCGCGGTCTGGCGCGCATTCCATTGGGCATTCCTGCCGGCGATCCTGACTTCGCCGCTGGCGAGCGTCGCCGCGACCGTGGCGTCCTTGTGCAGGGTCCGGGCGATTTGGCGCATCGTCTTCAGGAAATCGTTTTCCCCGACCTTGCCGGATTCGCCGAAACCGGCCACCAGCAGGCGCGAAGCCTTCAGCCCGGCGGGGCGATACAATGCGTTGAGAGTTTCGGCCTTGCCGGCTGCATCCTGCTGGGAGAGGAGGTCACTGACCGCTCCGCCCGTGATCCGGTCCACGGTTCGGGCACCGGGAGTCATCTGGCCGTTTTCGTAGACGCCCACCACCAAGCAGTCGCAAGCGATTTCCGCGGGTGAGGCGGTGACAACGGAATACTTCATGGAAAGAACCTAGAGGCCATGCGTGAAGAAGCCAAATTCTATCAAATTGCGCCTCCCCGCCTCCTTGAAGCGCCGGATTTCTCCTGACTGGAAACTGGCAGTAGAATTAGAGATTCGTCTCTGAAAGGGGTTGGGAGTATGAGCAAGAAAAAAGAGTTGTTCAACTTGTCGAACATTTTCGTTTACCTGATTGTCTGGCCGGTTTCCACCTTTATCGTCGCTTCGGTGCTGTTGATCTGGTTCGGCATCGGGCGGTGGCTTTACGATGCGGGCTACTTCGAGTGGCTCATGACACTGGGGGGATACATCGCCCCCCCTCCCGGCTTGCCATGACGAAAACGAACCTGTCCGATCAGTTTCGGAATGTCCCAGCCTGTTCCGATTGCATCTCGACCTGGATCTGCAGGTCTCCCGGTTCGCGTAAATTCCCGCAAATGCGCGCTGCTTGCCGCAATATCACCCGCTCTGCGGGCACCGATATTGGTCAAGTCGGGCGTGTAATTCCCTTTTGAAAAGCCGCCTGACCCAAGGTCTGTCCAGCCTGGACCGCTACCTGTCGTCGCTGGACGATCGTATCGCCGAGCTCGACCTTCGGTGGAGCCGCAGCGTGTCTCGCGGCGTGGGCAGGCTGCTGTTGAGGATGGGCTGGAAGGCGCGCAGCACGCCGGCGTCGAGCCCGCCTGGCTTTGGCCCCCGCCCGACGGGCATCCCCGGATTGCGTTTTTCGATCCTGGACCGTTACCTGACGCGCGAACTCTTGCGTGCCGCATTTGCGGTCACCATCGTCCTGCTGCTGCTGATCGCCAGCAAGCTCTTCATGCAACAACTTGGCTACCTGACCGAAGGCAAGTTCTCCACGGGCATCGTATACGAACTCCTGTTCAACAAGCTTCTCGCCTACTTTGTCCACATGCTGCCGTTTCTGATGCTCCTGTCGTCGGTGCTGGCCCTCGGCCGCCTGCATCGGGACGCCGAGGTGACGGCGCTGCATTCCTGCGGCTATTCCGATGCCCGGCTGCTGTTTCCCATGGCGCTGGTCGGCATTCCCCTGGCCGTCATGCTGGGGGTGATGAGCCTGTCCGTCACGCCCAGGTTGTCGCTCGAAGCGGAGTTGGCTCATCATCAGGCCCGCCTGGAGGCGGGGCTGGACCTGATGCAGGAAGGCCGGTTCATGCAGACCCGGAACGGCCGTTGGGCGTTGTACGCGAGCCGGACGAAAGGGCAGGTTGCGGAAGACGTGTTTTTTGCCAGCTACGACGCGGAATCGCAACAGGTTCATATTGAAACCGCAGCCCGGGCCACCCGGGCCCGGGAGAACGGTGTTTATGTGCTTGATTTCGAGGACGGCCGGTGGCACAGCGGCTGGCCGGGCGATGCGGACTTCCAGACCATGAAATTCGACCGGCACCTGCTGCGGGTCAGCATGGCGCCGCCGTCCAACGTCTGGACGCATACCAAATACATGACGCCGGGGCAGCTGTGGGAGGATGGTTCCGCGGCGGCCCACGCGGAACTGCAATGGCGGTGGTCCCTGCCGGTCTCGCTGCTCCTGATGCTGGCGCTTGCCATCCCGCTTTCGCGCAGTTCGGTTCGGGAAGGGAAGTACGCCCGCGCCGTCTACGCGATTGCCATCTACCTGGTCTATGCGCAGTTCCAGTTGCTGGCGACCAGCCAGGTCCGGGGGGGTAATTGGCCTGCCTGGGCGGGCGTCTGGTGGGTGCATGTGCTGATGGCCGCAGGGGTCTTCCTGCTGTACCGGCAAGTCCAACGGAGCCGGACGTGAGTATCCTGACCCGCCACCTGATTTGGCGCGTGCTGGTCGGGATCGGCCTGGTGGCGCTGGCCGTGGTGACGATCCTGACCCTGGTGGACCTGATCGACGAGGCGCGCCGGGTGCGCCCGGGAAGCTATTCGTTTGCGGACGCCTTGTGGGTGATCGTGCTGACCATGCCGCAGCGCATCTACGAGGTGTTGCCGGTTTCAGTGTTCATCGGCAGCCTGCTGAGTCTGGGTCAACTGGTCGCGGACAACGAGATGACGGCATTGCGCGCATCGGGGGTGGGCGTGTGGTGGCTGTCTAGGAGGCTGCTGTCGGTAGGCTTGCTTTTGGCATTGGTGACCATTTTCATTGGAGAGAAGATTGCTCCGGTGGGCGCGGAGTCGGCTTGGAACATCCGGCAGCAGTCGCAGGAGGGGGCCTTGGTTGGAGAGGCGCAGGGGCTGTGGGTTCGCAAGGGCGATCACTATCTCCACGTGTTGCGGGGGGACCGGCGCGACCGCCTATCCCAAGTGCTGGCGTATCGCCTGGATGACGATGGTGCCTTGGAGCACAGCCTGCATGCCGAGAGTGCCCAGTTCACGGATGGGCGCTGGGTTCTGCACGAAGTCCGGGAAAGCGTCATCCACCCGGACGGCAGCGTGACCCGCGAGCAGCATGCAGTGAGAACCGATATCATCCTGCCGGGTGTCGACGTGTTGGACACGATGCTGATGCCCGCCGACGAAATGCCGATCACGCGCTTGGATCGCTACCTGGACTACTTCGAAGGCGAAGAACTGGACTTGCGTCCCTACCAGTTCGCTTGGTGGCAGCGCTTCGCCACGCCTCTGGCTTGCGTGGTGGTCTTGTTGCTGACGGTTTCGTTTACATTCACCCAATCCCGCGGCGGAGGGCTCGGGCAACGCATCTTCATCGGCGTGGTCAGCGGTATCGGCATCTACCTGTTCAACCGGGTCGGCGGGCACCTAGGGATGCTGATGGACCTGCCGCCCTGGCTGGCGGCATTTCTGCCGCTGGTTCTGCTTTTCCTGCTCGGTTGCGCGGTGTTGCTGGCGCAGCAAGCCAATACGCGTCAGGATTTGGGCACTCTTCTCAGCCGGGCATAGGGCCCGGGCCTCCCGCCCTGCCTTATTCCGCCGATACCAGCCGGGTGGCGCTCCACTGGTCGTGCCAGCAGAGCCGCGCCGCGCCGAACAGGCTCCACAGGAAGCCCAGTCCCAGGCAGGCCCAGGACAAAACGGCGCCCAGGCCCCGAATCACGGCAGCTCCCCAGCCGATCCTCTGGCCATCCACGGTCTCGATGCGAACCCGCCAGGCGCGCATGCCGACCGTGGCGCCGCGGGAGCGCCAGCACAGGACGAAATAAGCCAGCCCGACGACTGAAAGGTAGGCCTGGTACAGGATACGCTCCGGGGAACCGGGCACGGACAGGTCCAGCATGGCAAATGGAATACTGGCAGCCCACCAGATGGCAGCCAGCGCCAGGAGGTCATAGAGGATGCAACCCAATCGCCGCCAGAGGCCGACGGTGTTCGCAGACGGCATGTTGCGAGTGTAGCACACCGAATGGCAGGCACTGCTGTATACTTTCCATACATGTCCGACGCCGACATAATCGACACATTTCTCGACAGCAGTTGGGCGGAGCAGGGGCTCGCGCGCTCGACGATGCTGGCATATCGCTCTGATTTAACAGGATTTTCAAAATGGCTCAATGCCCAGGGCGCGAACCTGCGCGCGGCGGATGGCGGCGATATCCAGATGTATCTGGCTTCCCGGCTCCAAAAGGGCATGCAGGCCAGCAGCGTGGCGCGCATCCTGTCGGCGATCCGGCTGTTCTACCGCTATGCGAAGCGGCACGCCCTGCGCAGCGACGACCCCTGCACGCAGATCATCACCCCGAAGCCGTCCCGGTACCTGCCCTCGGTGCTGAGCGAGCAGGAAACCGAAACCCTGTTGAACACGCCGAATACGGACACCCCCAAGGGACTGCGGGACCGCGCCATGCTGGAATTGCTGTATGCCTGCGGACTCAGGGTGAGTGAACTCGTCACCCTCAAACAGGGTCAGATCAACATGAAAACCGGAGTCCTGCGCCTGGTGGGGAAAGGCATGAAGGAACGGCTGGTGCCGATCGGCGAATGCGCAACCGATTGGCTGGAGCGTTACCTCCGGGATTCCCGGCCGGCGTTATTGAAGGACCGCCCTCGGACCGAGGATCTGTTTGTCACCCGCCAAGGCCGGGCGATGACCCGTCAGGCTTTCTGGCAGATGCTGCGCCAAGTGGCCCGGAAGGCCGGCATCACCAAGCCACTGACGCCGCACACGCTGAGGCACACGTTCGCCACGCACCTGCTCAACCATGGGGCGGACTTGCGGGTGGTGCAGATGCTGCTCGGCCACAGCGACCTCGCTACGACTCAAATCTACACTCACGTCGCCCATGACAAGCTCAAAGACATGCACCGGGTTCACCATCCTCGTGGCTAGGCGAGCCCTGTTGCTCGGCACTTTCCTGCTCGCGGCCGCAGCTTCTGCGGAAACGAACAGCGAACAGCTCCGGGAACGCCTGCAGCTGCTGATACCGGGCCACACGCCGGACCAGATTCGCCCTTCACCGTCGCCGGGCTTGTACGAAGTGTTGTATGGCGCAGACATTTTCTACATTACGAGTGACGGGGAGCACCTGATTACGGACGGCAATCTGATCGATGTGGACAACCGAATCAATCTGACAGAGATTTCCCGGGCCGAGATTCGGGCGAGACTGCTGGGCGCTTACGGCACGGACAAGATGCTGGTCTTTCCGGCGACCCTGTCGCGCCGTCATTCGCTCGTCGTGGTGACGGATATCGATTGCCCGTACTGCCAGAAATTCCATGAGCACATCGAGGAGCTCAACAATGCCGGGATCGAAGTCCGCTATCTGCTGTACCCGCGGGCCGGCGAGGGGAGCGAGAGTTATCGGAAGTCGGTCAGCGTCTGGTGTTCTAACGATCCCCTGGATGCGCTGACCCGTGCCAAACGCCGAGAATCGATCTCTCCGAAGACCTGCGCGAACCCGGTCCTGGAACACATGAACCTGGTTGAGCGAATCAACATCCGGTCGACCCCCTCCATTTTCCTGTCGGACGGTTCGCTGATCCGCGGCTACCGCCCGCCGGCGGAGATCCTGGCCCTGCTTGGCGACTGATTCCGGATTCTACGGATCGGGCATGTCGTGCAGCCGGCGGCTGCGCGTGAACAGCAGGGAACAGCGTACCGGCAGATCGGGGTAGATGAGGCGGATGTAGCGGGCGTATTCGTTCATCTGCCCTGTATAACGCTTAGCGATTCCAGCCAATTCTTCCGGACTCTCCGTGGCGTGGGACTTGAAGTCGATGACCCAGGCCATGTGCGGAGAAAGCAGCAGCCGGTCGATGATGCCGAATCCCTTGCCCGTTTCGGTTTTGCAGGCTACGGGCACTTCCATGTACACGCGGGTCTGGGGGCCGGGCCGGAATACCGGATCCAGTTTCGGATCGGCGACCACCCGGCGGGCTTCGTCCAGCCAATCCTGAAAATCGAGACCTTCAAGGTCGCGGTTGTGGTCGTGCGCCAGGCGTTCGAGCCTGGTCGGGTCCGGTTCACCGGCGTCCAGCAGTTCGATCAGGGCATGGATGGCGCGCCCGCGTTCCAGTGCACGCTGCCGTTCCAGGATTCCGCCCATGCCTCCGGTTTCTCCTAATTCGTCGACCCTGCTTGGCGATGCCGTGCCCAGAAGCGTGAAGGGTGAGTCTAGGCCGGTGCAGTCCGGCTCCGGCACGGAGGGGGGAAGCGCGGCATCGGCGGATAGGGTGGGTGGTTCCGGGCCTCGGGCCAGCAGGCCGGATTCCTTTCCGGGAGCCCCTGGGAACAGCCCTCGAAGTTCCTCGTGGAGTTCCTCGTACTGGCATAGGATCAGCATCTGCCGGGCACGGGTGAACGCGACATAGGCAAGGTTGAGTTCTTCCGCCTGTCTTTTCTGGCGGGCCAGTTCTAGGCATTTCAGCGAGCAGGAATCCATGTCTGCCGTGCGGGGCCGGAACAGGAAACGTCGGGGCCGGGCCTCGTCAGCGGGCCAGTCGAGCAAGATGTCGCCATGTCGGCCTTGTTCCGTGGGCTTGTCCAGTTCGGCGTACACGATAATCGGCCTCTCCAATCCCTTGGCCGCGTGCACGGTCAGGATCTGGACGCGGTCGTCCTGGTCGTCTGATTTCAGGCTGACGAGGTCGGGAGCGTCGTAGCCCTCGACGCGGCCGCAGCGCATTTCCTCGATGAAGTGGACGAAAGCCGCCGTGCTGGGGTAGCGTCCGCTGTCAAACTCCAGGGTCAGCTCGATGAAACGGGTCAGGTTGCTGACTGCGCGCTCGCCGCGTTCGCCTGGCCAGGCGCGTTGGTAACAGCGCAGCGCATCCGTCTCGAAGTAAATTCGGTCCAGCAGGTCATGGGTAGGGATGTGCCCGACTTCTTTTCGCCATGACGTGAAATTGTCCGATGCGCGCCGCAACGGATGATCCGGGTCTTTCTGTTGGGCCAGCATTTCCAGGCGCTCGGCCCAGCGCCCCGAACCCGCGTTCATGCGCGCCAGCTCCATCAATTCCTCGTCCGTGATGCTGTACAGGGGAGAGCGCAGTACCTGCACCAGGTGCAGGTCGTCGGCCGGGCGGATCAGGGACTGGAGCAGGGCCTGCATATCCCGCACTTCCAGGTGGTTGAGCAGGGTTTGTCGGGACTGGCGCGCGAAAGGAATCTTAAGCCGTGCCAGCGCATGTTCGATCTGCGGCACATGGGTGCGCCGGTTCACCAGGATCATGCAGTCGCGGTAGCGGGCGGCGGCGCGGACTCCGGTTTCCCGGTCTTCAATGGCGACCCGTTCGTCGATGATTTGCCGGATTCGCCGGGCGATCTGGTCGGCCATTTGTTCCAGGTGGGTGGATCGGGTTTCGGGGCGGGGTTCGGTCAGGGGATTGCGCAGCGGTTCGTCGGGAGTATGCTTCGGCGACTTGTCGCGTGATTCTTTCGGGATGAACGGGAGCAGTTCGACCCGTCCCCAGAGTTCCGTCAGACAAGTCTGGTGAGCGGGGAAATCCGGAAGAGGGAAGAGGCCGTCCCCGCCGAAAGCGTCGTTGACGAAATCAATGATGACTCTGGATGAGCGGCGGGAAGCATCCATGGAGGCGGGTTCGTCCGCCCGCAAATGGGACTGGAGATAAATGCCGGCCTTATTTTGGATTTCCGGATTGGCGCGCCGCCATTGGTAGATGGACTGCTTGGTGTCGCCGACGATGAACGCGGAACTGGATCCATCCTCGGTTTCCTGCAGGGCTTCGAGGAAGACCTGCAGGGTTTGCCAGGACAGGGCGTCGGTGTCCTGGAATTCGTCTACCAGCACATGCCGGAAACGTTGTCCGAGCTTGTACTGGACCCACTCGATGCCGCCGTTCATCAGCCGGTTCGCGAACCACAGCAGGTCGTCGTAGTCCATGTAGCCGTATGTCTGCTTCAGGCGCTGGTAGTTCTCGGCCAGTCGCCCGACGACGGTGTACCAATGGCCGTTGAGTTCGCAGGCTTTCCGGCGTAGCAGCCCGTCCAGGGATTCGGAAGTCGATTGGTGCACGGAATCAAGTTGCTGTTCGAGTTCCTTGGCATCGTCCTCGCCCAGGCGTTTCCGCACTGCGTCTTGTGTCGGAATAAGCGAGCGCCGAATGCCTTCCCCCTTCGGATCGTCCAGGGCTTGATGGAGATGCTGGATCTGTTCGAGACTCTCGGACTCGTCGTCGTCCAGTGCGCTATGCAGTTTGACCGCGGCCCGTGCCTGGTTGGATTTCTCCGATGCACCGCTTTTCTCCAAAAGGTCTGCAAGGCGGCGAATTCCCGGCTCGATCTCGGAAATTTGGACCGGGTCCGAGACTTCGTTCAGGCGAAAGACTTCATCGTGCAGGTGTGCGCGCAATTGTTCCAGGGTGAATTCGCCCTCGAAAGCGCGCCATTCCAGAATGTGCGCCCGGAATCCCTCCAGGATTCGGCGCAGATCCCACAGGCTCGGGATTTCCGCCATGATCACGTTCATGGATTCGGCCAATTCGCTGCCGGGGTCGCGGAGGGCCTCCTCGAAAAGCAGATCTTCCGCAGCCTGGTGCAAGCGGGCGGCCTGTTCCCTTTGCGGGATCGCGAACCCGGCGGGGATGCCGGCTTCCAGAGGGAAACGCTGCAGCAGTTCCTGGAAGAAGGAATGGAAGGTCGCGATGCGGATGGTCTGATCCGCAAACTGAACGGTTTCGAACAGTGCCCGGGCGCGGTCCAGGTGCTGCTCGGGTTCGTCGACGCCGATCTTCCTGAGGTCCTCAATCAAGTTCGAATCGTCGAGAGCGAGCCAGTCGGCCAGCCTCTCGGTCAGGCGTTGCTGGATTTCCGCCGCTGCCTTGCGGGTAAAAGTGATGGCCAGGATGGAGTCGGGTTCGGCACCTGCCAGCAGCAGGCGCAGGATACGCGCGACCAGCAGCCAGGTCTTGCCGGTTCCCGCCGACGCAAAGACGGCGACGCTCTTTCTCGGATCAGCGGAAGCTAGTGGATCGGCCATGTGGACCGGGGAAGGTTTTGGAGAGGCTGGGATGGTGCGATGGTCGGACTTGAATTTTTTGAATAAACAACTATAGGTACAAGTATATAATTTCCATTATTAATCGAAGCCAGCCAGTGTCAATCATAAAAGTTTATACCAGTAATTTCCATTAGGAACAACGCATGTATGACGTTTTGATAATTGGTGCAGGAACCGCAGGTATTGCAGCAGCCAAACAATTGGAAAAATTGAATGCCAAATATTTGCTGATAGAAGAGGGAGATGGAGGTACGACGTGCGCAAAGACGGGATGTATGCCATCTAAAGGGCTAATTGAAATAGCAAAGAAGGTTAATAATATTCAGTCTTTAAGTAAAGATAATTTTATCCAACAAGATCAATTCAAAATTGATACTGCTTCTGTGCTGGAAAAAGTACGTACACTTAGAGATCATTTTGTCAAGAGAGCAATTAAAGGGAGTGAAAAATTTCCTCGGATCAAAGGGAATGCAAAATTTATTGATACTAATACTGTTGAAGTCAATGGGGAAAAAATATCGGCAAACAACATAATTGTTGCAAACGGCTCAAGGCCAAGAATACCGGCTGTATTTGAAGAGGTGAAATCCAAAATATTAACTACTGACAATTTTTTTGAACAAGAAAAGCTACCGGATAGCATAGCTGTTGTCGGGCTGGGTATTATCGGGGTGGAGTTTGCTCAAGCTCTTGCAAGATTGGGAGTAAAAGTACAAGTATATGAAGAATATAAAACAATAGCGGGAATACAAGATGAAAAAGTTTTTCATCATGCACTTTCTCTTCAACAGCAGTACTACCCGATTCATTTCAATACCAAGATTACAAAGGTAACTGAGCAAGCAGGGAAGTTCTTGATTGAGTGGAAAAATGGTCGATCAGAAGTTGACCAGGTATTGTTGTGTGCTGGAAGAGAATCCAATATTGACCAATTGAATTTGGGAAAACTAGGGCTAGATACTACGGATGCAGCAAACACGTTATATGACCCCGGCACGTTGCAGATAAATGATTTTCCAATTTATGTGGCTGGTGATGCTAGTTCCCAGAAAATGGTGGTGCATGAAGCCGCAGAAGAAGCAAGAGTTGCGGTACACAATACGATGCATACTAAAAAGAAAAAACTTGCAAAGCCTGCTTTAAATATAGTTTTTACTGACCCACCCATAGCAAGAGTAGGCCAGTCATTAAATGAACTCGACCAGGAAAAGTGTGTTATTGGTGAATTCGATTTTGCTCTGCAAGGGCGTGCAACTTTAAAAGGGGAAAATCATGGCGTTGTACGGGTTTATGTGAATTCAAGAAACGATCATATTCTCGGTGCAGAAATGATAGCCCCAGGCGCGGAAAATTTTGCACATTTGCTAATGATGGCCATTCAAAATGAAATTCCATTACACAAGCTATTACAACTACCTATCTATCATCCGGTTTTGGAAGAAGGATTACGCCAAGCATTAGTTAATGCAAAAAGCAAGTCAGCAGTTACATAAGCTTTCCCGTTGCGCGTGAGGCACCTGGAACACCCGCTGCGACGCAACCGCTCCAGCCACAGCACGGCTCCGCCGCAATGGGTCAAATGGGAGGCCGCCTACAACCGTATCCGGCCCCACGAAAGCCTCGATCTGATGACCCCGCCAGAATGTGTCAGGGCGCATTCGCCAAGCGAGCTTGTTCCGATATGTAGCGAACCTGCACAGGGACTATCTTTTGAAATTTAAAAGCATAAAATGCATCTAGCCTGGATTTCTCACCAGAGAGTAGAGGGAACCGGGAACTTCTGTTAAAAT
>CAZRSJ010000003.1:0-45795 GCA_964602805.1 uncultured Chromatiales bacterium
GACGGTCTTGCCGACGCCGGCGCCGCCGAACAGGCCGATCTTGCCGCCCTTGGCGAACGGGCAGAGCAGGTCGATGACCTTGATGCCGGTTTCCAGCAGTTCGCTGCCGCCCGCCTGCTCCTGGAAGGAAGGGGCTGGCCGGTGAATCGGCATGCGCTGTTCGGATTCGACCGGGCCTGCGTGGTCGACGGGGTTGCCGAGCACGTCCATGATGCGGCCCAGGGTCTTCTGGCCGACCGGCACCGAGATCGGCGCGCCGGTGTCTTCCACTTCCAGCCCGCGGCGCAGTCCGTCGGACGGCCCCATGGCGATAGTCCGCACCACGCCGTCGCCGAGCTGCTGCTGGACTTCCAGCGTCAGGTCGGCTTCTGCCACCGTCAGTGCGTCATAGACCTGCGGCACGGCGGACGGTTCGAATTCCACGTCCACGACCGCGCCGATGATTTCTACGATTTGTCCCGAGCTCATGAGTCGTTCGGTCTCCTGTTGATTGATCGATTTCGGTTATACGGCAGCGGCTCCGCCGACGATTTCCGAGATTTCCTGGGTGATCGACGCCTGTCGCGCCTTGTTGTAGATCAGCTGCAACTCGTCGATCAGGTTTCCGGCATTGTCCGAGGCGCTCTTCATCGCGACCATGCGCGCGGCCATCTCGCAGGCGATGTTCTCCATCACGCCGCGGTACACCAGCGACTCGATGTAGCGCATCAGCAGCCCGTCCAGCACTTCGGGTGCGCCGGGCTCGTAGATGTAATCCCAATGGTGTTCAAGTGTTTCCAGTTCGGCCGGGGGGGTCGGAAGTAGCGTCGAGATGTTCGGCTTCTGCGTCATGGTGTTGACGAACTCGTTCTCGGCCAGGTAGACCCGGTCGATGCGCCCCTCGATATAGTCGTCCAGCATGATCTTGACTTGCCCGATGACCTCTTCGAGCCTCGGTGCGTCGCCCAGGTGCGAGGTCTGCGCAACGATCTCGATGCCGCCGATGCGCTTGAAGAACGCGGTCCCCTTGGCGCCGAACAGGCAAAGCCGCACGGGCACCTGCTGCTGCCGCCATTCGTGCATTTCCCGCAGGACGGTCTTGAACAGGTTGATGTTGAGCCCGCCGCACAGGCCGCGGTCCGTGGAGACCACGATAAAGCCCACGCCGCGCACTTCTTCGCGGCCTTCGAGGAACGGGTGTCGGTATTCGGCGCTGGCATGAGCCAGATGGCCGATTACTTCACGAATCTTCATCGCATACGGGCGGGTGGCGGCCATGCGGTCCTGGGCCTTGCGCATCTTGCTGGCCGCGACCATCTCCATCGCCTTGGTGATCTTCTGAGTATTGCGAATACTCGCGATCTTGCTGCGAATTTCCTTCTCGCCCGCCATTTGCGTGTTACCAGCTCTGGGTTTTGACGAAAGTCTCGAGGATGTCCTTGAACCGGCCCTGGATTTCCTCGTTGTAGTCGCCGGTCTCGTTCAACTGATCCAGGAAATCGGCGTGTTCGGATTTGGCATAGCCGTGAAGGGCCGCCTCGAAGGCCCGGACCTGACCGACCTCCACCTCGTCCAGCCAACCCTCGTTGACCGCGTACAGCGACAGGGCCATCTCGGCGATGGTCAATGGCTTGTACTGGGGCTGCTTCATCAGTTCCATTACGCGCTCGCCGCGCTCCAGTTGCTTGCGGGTTTGTTCGTCGAGATCCGAGGCAAACTGCGAGAATGCGGCCAGCTCGCGGTACTGCGCGAGGGCGAGGCGTACGCCTCCGCCGAGTTTCTTGACCAACTGGGTCTGGGCGGCACCGCCAACCCGGGACACCGACAGGCCGGCGTTGATCGCCGGGCGGAAACCGGCGTTGAACAGGTCCGTCTCCAAGAAGATCTGGCCGTCGGTGATGGAGATCACGTTGGTCGGCACGAACGCCGAGACGTCCCCGGCCTGGGTTTCGATGACTGGAAGGGCGGTCAGGCTGCCGGTGCGGCCCTTGACCTCCCCGTTGGTCACCTGCTCCACGTAATCGGCGTTGACGCGGGAGGCCCGCTCCAGCAGGCGCGAGTGCAGGTAGAACACGTCGCCGGGATACGCCTCGCGGCCCGGCGGGCGGCGAAGCAGAAGCGAGACCTGGCGGTAGGCCCAGGCCTGCTTGGTCAGGTCGTCGTAGATGATCAACGCGTCTTCGCCGCGGTCGCGGAAGTACTCGCCCATCGCGCAGCCGGCGTACGGCGCGATGTATTGCATCGCGGCCGATTCCGAGGCCGAGGCCGCCACCACGATGGTGTGCTCCATGGCCCCGTGCTCTTCCAGTTTGCGCACGACGCCCGCGATCGAGGAAGCCTTCTGGCCGATCGCGACGTAGATGCAGATGAGGTCAGCCCCCTTCTGGTTGATGATGGTGTCGATGGCCAGCGCGGTCTTGCCGGTCTGGCGGTCGCCGATGATCAGTTCGCGCTGTCCGCGGCCGACCGGGACCATCGCGTCGATGGACTTCAGGCCGGTCTGCACGGGCTGGCTGACGGACTGGCGTTCGATCACGCCGGGCGCGATCTTCTCGATGGGGGAGCGGGTCTCCAGGTTCAGGTCTCCCTTGCCGTCGATCGGTTCGCCGAGCGAGTTGACGACCCGCCCAAGCAGGCCCTTGCCGACCGGGACTTCCAGGATGCGTCCGGTGCATCGGGCCGTGTCGCCCTCGCGGATGTGGCGGTAGTCGCCGAGCACCACCGCGCCGACCGAATCGCGTTCCAGGTTGAGCGCGATGGCGTAACTGTCGCCAGGCAGCGCGATCATTTCGCCGGACATCACATCGCGGAGGCCATGGATGCGCACGATGCCGTCGGTCACCATGACCACGGTGCCTTCGCTGGCCGCCTGCGGCGCGACATCGAATTCGGCGATTCGTTGTTTGATCAGGTCTGAGATTTCAGTCGGATTCAAGGCAGACATTCGGTTCTACTCCAGTCAGGGGGTCAGGCTAGGCTTTGCGCGAGCTGCTGCAGGCGCCTCTGGAGCGAGGCATCCAGCACCCGGTCGCCGGCGCGGACCACCGCACCGCCCAGCAGTTGTTCATCAATTTTCGAAATCAGTTCCACGGTTTGCCCGGTCCGCTCAGCCAGGGCCGCACGGATGCGTTCCTGCTGGGCCGGGTCGAGCTCCCGGGCGCTGACCACCTCGGCGGTCAGGCGTTGTTCGTGTTCGGCCCGCAATTCCTCGAACTGCTCAAGGACTTCGGGCAGGATCGGGAGCCGGTCGCGTTCTCCGAGCACCCGGAGAAGCTGTCGCATCGGTTTGTCGAAGCGGTCGCCGCCGATCGTTTCCAGCATTTCGGCGCGGCGTGCGCGGCTCAGGCGCGGATCCGCCAGCAGGGCGCGCAGACGCGGGCTTTCAACCAGCGCGGCAGCCGTCCCCAGCATGTCCGAGAATGTGTCCAATGCATCGCATTCGCGTGCGTAGCCGAACGCGGCGCGGGCATAGGGACGTGCGGCGGTGACGTTGCTCACAGGCGCTCCGCCAGCTGGTCCAGGGCCTCGGCGTGGGCTTTGGCATCGACCTCGCGCCGCAGCACCGCTTCAGCGCCGGCGACGGCCAGGGTCGCGACCTCACCGCGCAGCTGCTCGCGCACCTGCTGGGTGTTCTTGTCGATCTCCTCTTGAGCCTGGGTGAGAATGCGCTCGCCTTCAGTCTTGGCCGTGGTCCGGGCTTCCGCCACGATCTCGCCGGCCCGGCGTTCCGCTTGGGCAAGGATCCGGGACGCTTCTTCCCGGGCCTGCCCGGTAGTCTGTTGCGCTTCCTGCTCGGCTCGCTCGCGCTCGGTCTTGGCCGCATCCGCGTCCGCCAGCCCGTCGGCGATGCGTTTCTTCCGGGCCTCCAGCGCGTTGATCACGGGCGGCCAGATGAACCGCATGCAGAACCAGACGAAGATCGTGAATGAAATCGCCTGTCCGATCAGCGTAAGGTTGATGTTCATCGGGAGGTCTCCCCGCGGATCAGGCGACCGCGAACAACAGGTAGAAAGCGATACCGACGGCAATCATCGGCACGGCATCGACCAGGCCCAGCACGATGAACATCTGGGTCCGCAGCATCGGGATCAGTTCCGGTTGCCGCGCAATGCCTTCCATGTATTTGCCGCCCAGGTTGCCGATACCGATGGCGGCGCCCAAGGCGCCGAGCCCCATCATCAGGCCGCCTGCGATATAAATCAGGCCAGATACGAGTTCCATGAAATTACTCCAGTGTAGAAAGTGAGTGAAAAAGAATCAGGTCAGTGCTCGCCGGTGTCGTGCGCCATGTTCAAGTAGACCACGGTCAGCACCATGAAGATGAATGCCTGCAGCAGGATCACCAGGACGTGGAAGATCGCCCAGGGCACGGACAGGGTCCATTGCGCATACAGCGGCAGGAGCGCGATCAGGATGAAGATCATTTCGCCGGCGTACAGGTTGCCGAACAGGCGCAGGCCGTGGGAGACGGGCTTGGCGAGCAGGGCCACGCCCTCCAGGAAAAGGTTGATCGGGATCAGCAGGACCTTGAGGAACGGGTTTTTCGCGGAGAACGGGTGCAGGGTCAACTCGCCGAGGAAGCCGCCGATGCCCTTGTGGCGCAGGCTGTAGTAGAGCACCAGGGCGAAGATCGACAGCGACATGCCCATGGTGACGTTCGGGTCGGTGGTCGGCACGATCTTCATGTAGTGGACGCCGATCAGGGAGAAGGCCCACGGCACCCAGTCCACCGGCACCAGGTCCATGAGGTTCATCAGGAAGATCCAGATGAACGAGCACAGCGCGAGCGGGGCGACCATCCGGTTTCGGTGGCTGAAGGAATCGCGCACCGTGCCGTCGATGAACTCGACGATTTGTTCGACCGCGTTCTGGAATCCGCCGGGCACGCCTTCCGTGGCACGGCGCGCCGCATAGCCGAACAGCCCCACGAAGATGAGGCCGAGGCCGATGGCCCAGGCCATCGAGTCGACGTGGATCGCCCAGAAGCCCATCGCGTCGACCTGTTCGCGGCTGTGCGCGAAGCCCCAACTGCCGTCCGGATGCTGGCCGAACGTCAGGTTGGTCAGATGGTGCTTGATGTATTCCGCGCCCGATGCGTATTCGGTGGCCATGGTTCGGGTCTGTAGCGGTGTGTTCGTGCGTCAGTTTTTAAATGACAAATGCCCGATCAGGTGCGCCGCCTGGGTCGCCGCATATGCCGCGAACAGGGCCAAGGGCTGAACCTCGCGGTAGAACCCGAAGATCAATCCTAGGCCAAGCAACGCGCCAAACCAGCGGATCGCCCAGGCGCGATGCATCCGTCGTTGTTCTTCCCGAATCCCCCGCGCCCGGTCCTTCCGAAACAGGTTCCAGGCTGCCAACGCATTGGGAAACAGACACAGCGCCCCTCCTGCTGCTGCCGAAAGACCGAGGTTCCAGTCATAAAAAACCCCTGCCATACAGAGCAGGGTTATCAGCAGCTGCGCGGCAAGGATCCGGCCGACCGGCAATGCCGCCATCACAGATCAGCACCCTTGTCTGCGACACCTAGATGTCGGACTTTTAAATTTTAGCATAGCCATGCGCCGTTGCGCCCGGAATCGGGCACGGTGGGAAAGGGGTTTCAGTCCTATTTCTTGTAGCCTGAAGCCGCCCGATCTCATGATCCCGCCGGAATGATTTTTTCCAAAATCCCGAGACTTAGCCTGTACAATGCCCGCAGCTCAATGAAAACCCCGAAATCCCGGAGAATGTGGCAGCAGGCGGTTGGCCTTCTGCCGGGCCTTGCGCTGGCCGGGAATCTGCTTGTCGCCATGAGCGCGATGGCGAATGAGAGCGACGCGACATTCAGGGTCGGGATCGGGCATCTTTCCGAGAACGTACGGGCACTGGTCCATTCCCACGGATGGTCCCTCGAATGGGCCTCCGACGAGGACCGCATCATCATTCGCACCTTCGATGTGGCCAACCCATCGCTGGAAGCGGCCCTGTCGAAGATCTTTGCACCGTACAAAGGTACATTTTCGACGAGCCTTGACCAGGAAAGGAAGGTCGTGCGTGTCATGGCTGCGGGCCCGAAAGCTCCAGAGGAAGGCACGCCGGATCCCGAGGCCGAGGAAGGTCTGCGGTGGTCCACGGAACTGGACTTCGAGCCGGACCTGGAATCAACGACTCCACCCGAGCCTCCACCGTTCGAGGGCGAAAAGAAAACGGTGCGAATACTTGATCTCCCCCAGGCGTGGGAAAGCAAGAAGGCTGAGCCGATGACGCCTGCACAGGCGGAAGTTACCGAGCAACAGACTCCAGTTGAGGAACTTTCTCCGAAGCAGGAAGCCCAGGATGCCAGGGTTCCGGAGTCTTCTGAAGATCCGGCAGACTCCCCGGACCGTGTCGTGTCGGTCGAGAAGGCAAAGGCGGCCCCCGAGAAGCCCGAGACGGTTTCCAGCCCGGCCTCTCCCGGGCCCGTGCTTCAAATCCTGTCCGCCAAGGACAAGGGAGAGGCGGAGAAGGAGCTTGCCCGGCTCCGGGAACTCGGCCACGACGTGTTTCTGGAGGAATTTCACCACGACGGTACGCTGTGGTACCGCCTGAAGATGCGGTTGGCCTCGGGGCAGAGCGTGGAGGACGCGAAGGCGGAACTAAAAGATCTGGGCTACAACGTTGTTTGGATTACACCTAAGGATGTTGTGAAAAATCAATCACCCACTAATGAGTGAAACGTCCAGAAAGTTTTCGGGAACAGGGGGTTGGCTTGACTTTTACAAAAAACTTCGTGGTATGCTACAGCATATCCACATGGCGTATAAAACATTGTGGAGGACTGATATGTCAGACTTGAAAAGCCGGTTGAAAGGATGGTTTAAGCCCGCTTCCGAGGAGAACCAAAAATCTCAAACAGACTCGGACGAATCGGAAATAGACATTGATGAAATCGATATGCCTGACGGGACGAAATTCAAGATTCCTGAAATGCCTCCCTCTCGCCCCCATTGGGGTTAAGGGTTCTATTTAATCGAAAGAAGATCAACCTTAATAAGGTTGCGTGCATAAGTGCCGAATAAATGAGGGGGCAAAACCGCGAAAATTTTTGGGAAAGGTTCTAACAGGAGACAGGTAAAGGGCAAGGATTTTTGAGGGACTGCGAGTTTATGGAGAAATAGAGCTATGGCTATGTTTGGGAAAGTACTTGTGGTAGTAGGTTTTGTAACCTTTTTCTTTAACTTTCTTATCGGGGGGGTTATTTTCATCATTGGTCTGTTTCTTGGCTTGCTAGGCACACATTGGGACGTAATGGAGCAAGGTGGCCGTGATGCTGTCAAGAAGCGTGAGCAAGAAAAACGTGAACACAGAAAGGCCAAGGCTCACCGTTTAGGCCAGAAAATGGGGAATTTTCTCAACCAGAAGAAAAGTTGAAATGGAAAGTTTTCCCGCTTGTGTGTATAGATCACAAATTAATAGTATTAAGAACCCGCACAGTGCCGCGACCAGAGATACGATCACGGCGTATGTGCTCCATTTCAGTCGGTTTCCACGTCGTTTGTTCAACTCGACGTTAGCATCAATCCGATCTTGATAGGAGCGGCTTTCTGTGAGCAACATTTGCCAGAAAGCTTTCAAAATAATGCCGCTTCCAGCAAAGTTTCTAAATTCATTTCCTGGATGATGAACTTTGTGTTGTGGTAAAAGATTCCACATTAAGGCGAACGAAACTATGGCAAGTACCAATAGCAATGCCCCACTGACCCATGCCAAATCCAGCAGAAAGTCGGAAGATGGTTTATTTCCAATAGTAACTGCCAAAAAGCCGACTAGCCCAAACGAAACCGATAACGTGAGAACCAACAGATAGCGAGTCTTATTCTCAATGACACGGGCTTCTGCTACGGTTGATTCAAGGTATGTTTTTGTACTCTCGAAGACATGACGCGTCTTTTCAACGGTTTCGTCGACTTCCAGTCGTTCTTCATTATCCGGGGGCGGTGTCATGCCGGGATTTCCTGTGGAATGTCATTTGCGCCTTATTGAAACCCCCAGACCAACCCTTGTCAATAGCGCAACCCTAAACTGTTCTCCGCGAGTCAGCCATGACTCTTTCATGGCCTGATTCCAATCCGGTTATGCGACCTGTGCTCCCTATAATAGGCAGATTCTCCACCTGCGCCGCTTGGCCGCCTTTTCCATGATCCGGTTATTCCGTTCTTTGGCCACCACGGCGTTCATGACCTCGCTTTCCCGTTTGCTGGGTTACGCCCGCGATGCGGTGGTGTTCATCTTCATCAGCAATGCGCACGGTGCGCTGGACGCATTTTTCGTCGCGTTCCGCATCCCGAATTTCCTGCGTCGCCTGTCCGCCGAAGGCGCATTTTCGCAGGCGTTCGTGCCGGTGTTCGTGGAATACCGCGAACAGAAGCCGGAACAGCTCAATTCCCTCATCGATGCCACGGCCGGCGCGCTGGCGACAGTGCTGATCCTCATCACCGCGCTCGGCGTCCTCGCGGCACCCCTGCTGATCATGATCTTCGCGCCGGGCTTCGCGATGGACGGCGACCCGCGTGCCGACGTTGCCGGCGACCTGCTTCGCATCACTTTTCCTTACGTCCTGTTTATTTCGCTGACCGCCATGGCGGGCAGCATGTTCAACGCGCTCGGGCGCTTTGCCTTGCCCGCGATCACGCCGGCGTTGCTCAACCTGTCGCTGATCGCGGCCGTGCTGTGGCTCGCGCCGAGGCTCGAACAGCCGGTGTACGCGCTGGCCTGGGGGGTCTTTGGGGCTGGCGTCCTTCAGTTGGCGATTCAGTTGCCCTGGCTGCATCGGCAGGGGTTGTTGCCCCGGCCCCGGCTGGATTGGCATCACTCCGGTTTCCGGCGTATCGCCAAGCTGATGCTGCCGGCCCTGTTCGGCTCTTCGGTGGTTCAGATCAACCTGTTGTTCGATACCCTGGTGGCTTCCTTCCTGGCGGTCGGCAGCATCAGTTGGCTGTACCTGTCGGACCGGTTCGTGGAGTTGCCGCTGGCGCTGTTCGGGATTTCCACGGCCACGGTCCTGCTGCCGAGGCTGTCCGAGTGCAGTGCCCGAAGTGACGGGGAAGGGTTTCAGGCCGGGCTCGAGTGGGGGGTCCGGGTCGGGTTGGCCGTCGCGCTGCCGTCCGCCGTCGGCCTGGCGCTGCTGGCCGAGCCGATTCTGGCGACGCTGCTGCAGTACCGGGAATTCTCGATGTTCGACACCCGCATGGCCGGGCTCGCGCTGACCGCGTTCGCACTGGGCCTGCCCGCGTTCATCCTGGTCAAGGTGTTCGCACCCGGATTCTTCGCCCACCAGGACACCCGCACCCCGGTGCGAATCGGCGTGATCGCGATGCTGGCCAACATGGCGTTGACCGGCATCGGCTTGCTGATCTGGTTTACCGCGGACCTGGAGGGCCCGCACGTTGCCCTGGCGCTTGCGACCGCCCTCGCGGCCTACCTGAACGCCGGGCTCCTGTACCGGAAACTGCGTGCCCGAAGCTTTTACTCCGGCAGCCGGGCAACGATGGTCCTGCTGGTCCGGGTCAGCCTGTCCTGCGCGGCCATGGCGGCCGTGCTGTGGCCGCTCATCCCGGAGACCCTCGAGTGGACCCGCCTCGAATTCGCCGGCCGCCTGCTTCAACTGGTCGAACTGGTCATTCTGGGTGCAGTCGTCTACGCAGCCGTGCTGTGGGTCTTGGGCACCCGCATCCGCGACTTCCGGATTCAATCCCCGTCCGGGAAAGCTGCTACGTGAACGCCTCCGCCGAACCCCCTGCCGATGTGCAGGCATGGATGCCGGAACTGGAAAGCGTGCTGCCGGCCCGCCGGCCTTGCGCGGTCACGGTCGGCAGCTACGACGGACTGCACCGGGGGCACCAGTCGGTGCTGGAGCGGCTTCTGGATGCCGCCGCCACCCGCGGGCTGGAATCCATGCTGCTGACCTTGGAGCCTCTGCCTCAGGAGTTCTTCAGGGGCATGGAAAACGCGCCGCGGATCGGTTCGCTGGTCGACAAGAAACGATTCACCGAACAGCTGTTTCCCGGGCTCGATCACTTCGTGGCGCTTCCGTTCAACGCGCAGACCGCCGCCATCGGGGCACGGGAATTCGTACGGGACCTGCTGATCGGCCGTCTCGGTATGCGCTATCTCACGGTGGGCGAGGATTTCCGCTTCGGTCGCGACCGTGCCGGGGATTTCGCATTGCTCGAGGCCGAGTCCCCGGCCTGCGGCTTCGACCTTGAGGCCGCGCCTGTCTTCGAACTGGACGGGGGCCGGGTGAGCAGCACCCGGATCCGCATGGTTTTGGCCGACGGCGACGTCCCGGTCGCGGAACACCTGCTCGGGCACCCGTTCGAAATCGATGCCGAAGTGATCGAAGGGGACCGGCGCGGTCGCGAACTCGGCTTCCCGACCGCCAACCTCGATTTTCCGCATAACCCGCCGATGCGGGGCGTCTTCACGGTGACCTGCCGGCTGGGCGACCGTTTTTGCCAAGGCGTCGCCAACGTGGGGACCCGACCGACCGTGGACGGCACACGCTTGCTGATCGAGGTCCACCTGTTAGACTTTGCCGACGATCTGTACGGTCAGCGCATGACCGTGCGCTTTCACCAGCGTCTGCGCGCCGAGCAGCGTTTCGACTCGGTCGACCGCCTGCGCGAACAGATCGGCCGCGATATTGATGCCGCCCGGGAATTTTTTGCCAATGGCCCCGCCTAACCCGTACCGCGATACGCTGAACCTGCCGCGCACCGACTTCCCGATGCGCGGGAATCTCGCGAAGCGTGAACCCGAGCGACTGCAACGGTGGCAGGAACTGGATCTCTACGGCCGTCTGAGAGACGCCCGGCGGGGCCGGGACCGCTTCATCCTGCATGACGGCCCGCCGTACGCCAACGGCAAACTCCACATGGGGCACGCGGTGAACAAGACCTTGAAGGACATCGTGGTGCGTTCGCGGAGCCTGGACGGCTTCGACGCCCCGTACCGCCCGGGCTGGGATTGCCACGGTCTGCCGATCGAGTTGCAGATTGAAAAGACCCTCTCGAATGAAATTTGCGCAGACGGTCGGACCTTCCGCGCCGCCTGTCGCGACTATGCCGCCCAGCAGGTTGATGAACAGCGCGAGGATTTCGTCCGCTTGGGCGTGCTGGGGCAGTGGGACGACCCGTACCTGACCATGGCCCCCAAAACCGAGGCTGGCATCGTGCGGGCACTGGGCACGCTGCTGGAATCCGGTTACCTGACGCGGGGCTACAAGCCGGTGTACTGGTGTGCCGACTGCCATTCGGCCCTGGCCGAGGCCGAAGTCGAATACGAGGATCATGTTTCTCCATCGATCGATGTCGGCTTCGATGCGGCCGATTCGGCGCTGGCACAGGCTTTTGATATACCAGGAGATTCTAAGGCTTCTGTGGTGATTTGGACGACCACTCCCTGGACTCTTCTGGCCAACGAAGCCGTCTGCCTGCATCCGGGGCTTGAGTATGTGCTGGTCGAGCGGGAAGGGTGTCGGCTGCTGGTGGCCGCGGCCCTTCGCGAAGCTTTCTGCGAACGCGTCGGCGCCCATGCAGTCGAGGGGGCTTCAGTTCGTGGAGATCGGCTGGAAGGCATTCCTCTCCGGCATCCGTTTCTGGACAAGACCGTGCCGATCATCACCGGGGAGCACGTTACCGCCGAAGAAGGCACCGGTTGCGTGCATACGGCACCGGCGCACGGGCCGGAAGACCATGCGGTCGGACTTCGGTTCGGCCTGCCGGTGGACTGCCCGGTGGAAGAGGATGGACGCTTCCGTGCCGACACGCCGGTAGTCGGCAGCCTCGCCGTGGCCGAGGCCAATCCTCGCATCCTTGAGGCATTAAGGCAGTCCGGACGGCTGCTGGCGGAAGCTTCGCACCCGCACAGTTATCCGCACTGCTGGCGGCATCACACTCCCTTGCTGTTTCGCGCTGCTGCACAGTGGTTCATCGATATGGAAACGAACGATTTGCGCGATCATGCCCTTGCCGCCACGGATCAGGTGACTTGGTATCCGGCCTGGGGCCGGGAGCGCATCCGCGGGATGTTGACGGGGCGCCCGGACTGGTGCATCAGCCGGCAGCGCAACTGGGGCTCGCCCATCCCGTTGTTCTGGCGCCACGACGACGGCGAACTGCATCCGGACACGCCGGCATTGCTCGAAGAGGTGGCCCGCCGCATCGAACAGGATGGCATCGATGCGTGGTTTGATTTGGAACCTGAGGAATTGCTGGGAGATCAAGCATCCGAATATGCGAAATCGCAAGACACTCTGGACGTCTGGTTCGATTCGGGAGTCACCCATCGCACCGTAATGGCCGAAGAGTACGGCGAGGGCACGCAAGTCGATCTTTACCTGGAAGGCTCGGATCAGCATCGCGGCTGGTTCCAGTCTTCACTGTTGACCGGCGTGGCGCTGAACGGTGCGCCGCCGTACCGGCAGGTTTTGACGCACGGTTTCGTGGTCGACGCGCACGGCCACAAGATGTCCAAGTCCCGGGGGAACATCGTTGAACCGCAAAAAGTCGTGAATCGTCTGGGCGCGGATATCTTGCGCCTGTGGGTGGCCTCCACCGATACCAGCGGCGAATTGGCAGTATCGGATGAGATCCTGGGGCATACCGCGGAGACCTATCGCCGGATCCGCAATACTGCGCGCTACCTGCTTGCGAGCCTGCACGATTTCGATCCCGCCGTTGACATGTGCGCGCCGGAGGACATGTTGGCCTTGGATCAGTGGATCCTGAAGAAAGCCGCCGCCCATGATGCGGAGATTCGCGAGGATTTCCAGCGCTACCGGTTCCACACGATCTGCCAGCGTTTGCACACGTTCTGTGTTATTGAACTTGGCAGCCTGTATCTCGACGTGACCAAGGACCGCACCTACACGCTCCCGGCCAGTCACCCGGCCCGCCGCAGTGCGCAGAGCGCCATGTTCCTTCTGGCTGAAGCGATGTGTCGCTGGCTTGCACCGATTTGCCCGTTCACCGCCGACGAGATTTACGAGCATATCCCGGGGCCACGCGAAGATTCGGTTCACCTGACTGAATGGTTTGATCTAGAAGCATGGCAAAACGTGTCTTCCACGTTCTCCGACGACGACTGGGAGATCCTCTTGGAAGTCCGGCAGGCGGTCAGCCAGACGCTGGAACCCCTGCGTCAGGCGGAAGTGATCGGGGCGGCCCTGGATGCCGAGGTGACGTTGACCGCGGAATCCGACACGGCCCGGTTGCTGGAACGGCTCGGGCCGGAACTGCACTTCCTGTTCATCACCTCCGACGCACGATTGGGCGACACTCCTGCTTCTGATGCGCAAACTCATCAGATGCCCCGGGCCGGCACGCTGCGTGTCGCGGCCGTTCCCAGTTCGCATTCCAAATGCGTCCGGTGCTGGCACCATGACCCGACGGTTGGCAGCA
Source organism: uncultured Chromatiales bacterium (assembly GCA_964602805.1). Lineage (GTDB taxonomy): Bacteria > Pseudomonadota > Gammaproteobacteria > Poriferisulfidales > Poriferisulfidaceae > Poriferisulfidus. The sequence goes on from CAZRSJ010000003.1 coordinate 13,401, forward strand.
TCGACGGTCATCCGGAACTGTGTGTACGTTGTCACACCAACGTAGAGGGAGAAGGCGAGGAACGGCAATATGTCTGATTCTTGGCGCCTGGCGCTTCCGGTGGCAGGCGGGGTGCTGGTGCTGGATCAGTTAAGTAAGTTATTGATTGAGCGCTTTTTTGTGCTACATCAGGAATTAGTGCTGCTTCCCTTCCTATCCCTGCAACTCACCTACAACACAGGGGCCGCGTTCAGCCTTTTGCACGATGCTGGAGGCTGGCAACGTGGATTCCTGTCGGCGGTCAGCATCGCGATCATGGTCTGGCTGGGCGTGTGGATTCACCGCCTGACCTCCGCGGAACGACGATTGCTGTGGCCGCTTGCGTTGATCTTGGGCGGTGCGGCCGGCAATTTGGTCGACCGTCTGTCCACGGGCGCGGTGACGGACTTTATCGTGCTGCATTACCGCGGTTGGCACTGGCCGACCTTCAACGTCGCGGATGCCGCGATTTCGTTGGGCGTCGTCGTTTTGATTCTGGTGAGCTTTCGCCGAACTTCTCCCTAAGGTTGTAAAACGCTTGTACCTGCCTGCTCCGCACCATGATTTTCCCGGCACGGTGTCGTATACTTCAATCTGTTGTCGCATGGATGTCCCGAGGCACGACGACTTCACCGTCGAGACACTGGACGCGACCAGGTAGGCGCACCTGTGGAGCGGACGTGCTTGCCGGTCAGCTGAAATGCCTGAGACTGCCGTCCCAGAATGTGGCGCTATAGGAATGCCATTCATCTGAGACATTTTTGGGATGCCATTATGAAATTTCACTTGTTTCCTTACGCTGCGGCCTTGGGTCTCGCAGCGAGCGTTGCGTCAGCAGGCGAACTGACCGTGGTCTCCTTCGGGGGCGCCTACACCCAGAGCCAGATCGAGGCCTATCACAAGCCGTGGATGGCCAAGACCGGACACCGCATCCTGTCCGAGGACTACAACGGCGGGCTTGCCGAAATCAAGGCGCAGGTCCAGGCCGGCCAGGTGACTTGGGACGTCGTGGATTCCCAGGCCGCCGAAGTGTTGCTGGGTTGTGACGAGGGGCTGCACGAGGAGATCGATCCCGCCATCCTGCCGCCGGCGCCAGACGGCACTCTGGCCGTGGAGGACTTCTACGAAGGCACGATCAGCGACTGCGCGGTCGGCACCATCGCGTGGTCGACGGTGTTCGCCTACGACCGGGAACGGCTATCGCCTGCGCCAGCCACGATCAATGATTTTTTCGATCTGGAGAAGTTTCCCGGTCGACGCGGCATGCGCAAGGTTCCCAAGGCCAACCTGGAGATGGCGTTGGTTGCCGACGGTGTACCGCCAAAAAAAGTCTACGAGGCATTGCAGACTCCGGAGGGGGTGGATCGCGCCTTTGCCAAACTGGACACCATCAAGGAGCACGTCGTGTGGTGGGAGTCCGGGGCGCAGCCGCCGCAACTGCTGGTGGATGGCGAGGTGGTGATGAGCACCGCCTACAACGGGCGCATCTTCAACGCGGCCGTGGCGGAAGGGCAGTCGCTGGAGGTGGTCTGGGACGCGCAGGTGCTGACCGTCAACAGCTGGGTGATCGTGAAGGATACGCCGGACTTGGAACTGGCCTTGGATTTCCTGGCGTTCGTCTCTGCACCGGAGAACATGGCGGTGCAGGCCTCGTGGATCTCCTACGCGCCGGTGCGCCGCTCCGCGTCCGCGATGATCGGTGCCTATCATGCCGACCCGGGGCTGGACATGCGCCCGCTCATGCCGACCGCACCGGACAACATTCGCAACGCAGTCTGGAACGACAAGGAGTTCTGGGCGGACCGGATCGACGAACTGAACGAACGATTCAACGCTTGGCTGCTCAAGTGAGCGGAGGCTGATTCGACCGCCTGCGTTGATTTTGGGGGCGTGGCCTCCAACCTGATAGACCGCTCGTCGATGGGTGTTGTGACGGATTTCATTGTGCCGCACTACCGGGGCTGGCGCTGGCCGACTTTCAATCCGGCCGACGAGGCCATCTCCGTAGGGAATGGTTGTCTGGATCCTGCCCAGTTTTCATCGCGCTCCATCCTAGAGGACATATCCATTTGGGGCTTGGGTAGTTAAATGTGCCAAATTTTGAGAAGATCTTGTCTGTTTCTTCTCAAAAAGACTGATAATTGATAAGTTCTATACATACATGTACAATAAATCAGTAATTTTGAGAAGATAATTGGAAAAATGGAACATTACCTCCGGCCATTGCCTCCCAACGGTATTGACCTGAATACCGTGCCAATCTTGAAAGCGCTCGCTAGTGCGAATCGAGTCTTAGGAGAACTTGCGGGACGTGCATCCGCTATACCCAATCAGGAAATTCTCGTCGACACGCTGACTTTGCAGGAGGCTTACGCAAGTTCTGCAATCGAGAATATCGTCACCACCCAAGATGAGCTATTTCAGGCGGACAGCCTCCCGGAGGAATCAGGAGCGCCTGCTCCTGCCAAAGAAGTGATGCGGTATCGCCGGGCTCTGAAGAAGGGTTATCGGCAACTGGACGAATCTGGGCGACAGGTAACCGAGGATATGCTCATAGAGATCTACCGCGAAATCATGGGTTGTCAGGACGGCTTTCGGAAGAAACCCGTCTATGTCGGAAACCGGGCTGAACGGAGGGTCGTGTATACCCCGCCGAAGGATCCTGCCGAGGTGGCAATACTCATGCGTTCACTCTTGCACTACGTCAACGATGATTCCCCGGGACCGCTCGACCCCCTGATCAGGATGGCTCTCTTCCATTTGCAGTTTGAGAGCATTCATCCTTTCTCCGATGGTAATGGGCGTGTGGGCCGAATCCTGAACGTGCTCTATCTCACGAAGATGGGCCTGCTTGACTCTCCGATCTTGTACTTGAGCCGGATGATTCTCCACACCAAAGAAAGATACTATCAACTATTCCGGTCCGTGCAGGGAGAAGGCGCTTGGGAGGACTGGGTACTTTATATGCTCGCGGTGGTTGAAGACACTTCCAGGGGGAGCCTGCAACTGGTCACCGGAATTCGTGAACTTATGATGGCGTACAAGTCGCGGATGCGCGAGGCTTTGCCCAAGTTGTATTCCCAGGATCTTCTCAACAATCTTTTCCGGCATCCCTATACCCGTGTGCAGCACGTCCAGCGCGAACTTGAGGTTTCGCGGGCAACAGCCACCCGCTGGCTGGGTCAGCTCGCAAACACCGGGCTTGTTGAAAAACGCCGAGTCGGCCGGGGCGACTATTATGTCAACGCCGAACTGTGCAAACTCCTTCTAGAAGCCTCGCGTCCCCCGGAGTCTGATTCACTAGTACAGATTTCTCCGTAAAATGAGTATTGATTCCGCGCAGCTCGCAGAGCCTCCCGCACAAATCTAGAGAATGACGATGAAGAGCCGAACCAAGTTTTACATCAATGGTGAATGGGTCGAGCCCCTGACGAATCAAGCCCTGGAAGTCATTGATCCTGCGACAGAGGAAATTATCGGTTCCGTGGCGGCGGGGAACCCAGAAGATGTCGACAAAGCCGTTGCCGCGGCAAAATCCGCCTTTGATTCCTATTCGCGGACCTCGCGGGAGGAGCGGGTTGAATTGTTGGAAAGCATCATCGATCACTACAAGGCTCGTTCCGATGAGATTGCGGCAACGATCAGCGAAGAAATGGGTGCGCCAATCAGTCTCGCACATTCGGCACAAGTCCCCATGGGATTGGATCACCTGATTACAACGCTTGATGTTTTGCGTGAATTCAGATTCGAGGAAGACTTGGATTCTTCCCGCATCATGCGCGAGCCTGTTGGAGTTTGCGGGTTTATCACTCCGTGGAATTGGCCCATGAACCAGATCGCCTGCAAGGTCGCGCCGGCACTGGCAGCGGGCTGCACGATGATCTTGAAACCCTCCGAAATCGCCCCGTTCAACGCAATTCTGTTCACCGAAATTCTGGATGCCGCAGGTGTTCCGCCAGGGGTGTTCAACCTTGTGAACGGCGAAGGTCCCACGGTTGGTGCGGCTCTTGCTTCGCACCCCGACATCGACATGGTTTCATTCACCGGCTCGACACGAGCGGGCATTGAGGTTGCGCGCAATGCGGCGCAGACCGTCAAGCGGGTCGCACAAGAGTTGGGTGGCAAGTCCGCCAATATTCTGCTCGACGACGCGGATTTCCAGGAAGCGATTCCACGCGATGTCTCTTGGTTGTGCACGAACTCGGGTCAGTCCTGCATTGCTCCGTCGCGGATGCTGGTGCCCGAATCGCGCATGGAGGAAGCGGTGGTGATTGCCAGAGAAGCGGCAGAAGGAGTGAAGGTAGGGGATCCCAATGCCACGGACACAAAGATGGGTCCAGTTGTTTCCGAAGCGCAGTTCAACCGGGTTCAGGGCTTGATTCAGGTTGGCATAGACGAAGGTGCCGAGTTAATAACAGGCGGCATCGGTCGCCCGGATGGCCTAGATGTTGGTTACTATGTGAAGCCGACGGTGTTCTCCCGTGTAAACAATGAAATGAAAATCGCACGGCAGGAAATTTTCGGTCCGGTGCTTTCCCTTATTGGTTATGCGGACGAGGAGGATGCCGTGCGGATTGCGAACGACACGGTGTATGGATTGTCCGGCTATATCTCCTCAGGTAATCTTGAGCATGCGCAGGCCATAGCCCGCCGCATTCGGACAGGCAACGTTTATCTCAATGGAGCACTACCATCCAGCGAAGCACCGTTCGGAGGATATAAACAGTCTGGGAACGGCCGTGAGGCGGGGCGATACGGTCTAGAGGAGTTCCTCGAAGTCAAGGCGGTCATGGGCTACTCCAACTAATGGAGCAAGTCGACGAATACTTGAACAGGACATAAACCGATTCCAGATGCCCAGAGTTACTTTTGAGCCTCCAACGCTTCTTCCCCGAACCGTTCAATTGCTTCCAAGGTTTCACGCACATCACTCCAGGCGGTCGTGTGGTTCAGGATGCAAAGCCTGAGCGAAAAAGTTTTCCCGAGCGTTGTCGACGACATGAGCGCACGGTTGTCCCAGAAAATGCGAGCCAGCACGGCTCGGTTGATCTCTTCCAAAGCCTCCTCGTCGAGATGAGCCTCGGCGGGATTGATCCGGAAGCATACGATACTCAAGGTTACCGGGCTCAGGAGCTCGAAAATTTTGTTTTCCTCGACGTATTCGCTCGCTCGGCTGGCCAGTTCCATTCCTTTTGACACCGCCTTTCGAAAAGCTGCCATCCCGAAGGTCTGGACGGACATCCAGATTTTTAAGGCCCTGAACGAACGGCTCAGTTGCAAGCCGTGATCAGAAAAATTCGAGTGGTCCGCGCCCCAAAGCGTGTCTTGGAGAACATCATGGTGGATTGTGAACGTGCGTTCGAGGGTACGCATGTCCTTGACCAATAGGCCACCTGCTTCATATGGCTGGAAAAACCATTTGTGGGCATCCAGTACAACCGAATCAGCGCGTTCGATTCCACGCAACAATATCTTTCCTTTCTCGGTTACGACAGCAAATCCCCCGTAAGCAGCATCCACGTGTAACCAGATGCCCTGTTTCTCGCAGAAATCTGCCATAGCCTCAAGCGGATCGACCGTCCCGGTGCTGGAGGTTCCCGCATTGGCACACACGGCAACAGGATTAAGCCCCGCAGCACGGTCTTCAGCAACGGCATGAGCCAGGGCTTTCATGTCGATGCGGAAGCATTGATCGGATGGAATCATACGGATGTGTTCCGGCCGAACACCCACGATCTTTGCTGCCCGGATCTGTACGGCATGACTCTGGTCGCTCATGTACACGGTTCCCCGCTGGGGGTTGCCCGCGGCTTCCCGTGCTGCAACGAGAGCATTTAAGCTGGCCGCCGACCCCCCGCTTGTGAGAAGCCCGCCGGCACTATTCGGGTAACCCAGCCAGCGCCGGAACCAGTCGACAACGGTCAGTTCGATCTGGCTTGGTCCGCTTGCCGTCAGCCAGGTCGCCGAATTGATGTTGTATCCCGCCGCCATGAAGTCGGCCAGCACCCCGGGCCATGTGGGAGACGATGGGATAAACGCAAAAGTGCGAGGGTGCGATAGCCGTGTCGCAACTGGAAGAATCTCTCTCGCGACCTGCTCGAGCACCTCCGTCGCGGATCTTCCGTTCTCAGGAGCGTCTTTCATGAACTGCTCCTCAAGCTCCTTTTTAAACTCTCCCTCCCAGGCATCTTTCTCGGGCAGGCCCTCGGACCATTCGACTACAAGTTCTGCTGCTTTGCGCGCCAGATCCAGCATTAATTCAGGCGTCATCTGAAGGTCAGCGCATGCCTCGGCTCCTTCTGCTTGTCCTGTTTTACATTCAGGCATGCTTACTGCTCACGCTCAGGAATGGTCCAGATGCGGTTGTCCAAAAAGTTGAAAAAGGGAATTTTTCGAACAGGGCATGAACAGCATACACCGAACACTGGCGAGACTGGCACCGCACTGGTAATGGGCTCCAGGGCCGACAAACTTCTCGTTCACCCGCCTGGGAGCATGACTTAAGATGTGTGGAAGACATCAGTCCCAGTCTGGTATTGTTGAGCGCATGCGGCAGAAGCTCACCTTGAGCAGGTGACGTCCAGCCCGCTGTGCACCCTGTCAGGCGCGGCCTTCAGCCAACCAGCGCAAAGTAGACGGCCGAGGCAAGGATGGCAAGGCCAATCAGGATCGCGATCAATCGAAACATGGCTTCAGAAGATTTTTTAGGTTGATAATAAGACTGATTTTACTCTAACTCCATTTCGGAAAATATGGCCTCGCTCGCCTTGTTCGCCAATGTCGCGGATCGCCGTTGCCTGGTGGTCGGAGCGGGGCCGGTTGCTGCGCGGAAGATCGAAGCACTGGTGCGCGCGGGTGCGCCGGTTCGGGTGGTCGCCCCCGAAGCCGTCGACTCGGTGCGCGACCATGCCGAGGCAGGCCGCATTGATTATCAGGCCCGGGGCTTCCAGGAAGAGGACTTGGAAGGGGTCTTCCTGGTTGTGATTGCCAGTAGCGACGCGGCGCTGAACGACGGGATCGCAGAGGAAGCACGGAGGCGGGGCCTCTTGGTCAATGCCGCCCATAAGGCCGATGCGGGAGACGTGTTGCTGCCTTCGGTAATCCGGCGGGACCCGATTCAGGTCGCAATCTGCACCGACGGGGCTTCGCCGGTACTTGGCCGGCTGCTGCGAAACCACCTGGAAAGCCGCATTCCCGGCGCGTTCGGGAGATTGGCGGCTTTGGTCGAAAGGTTCCGGGGTGCGGCGCGGGAGAAATTCCCCGAACGCCGGTTGCGCCGCCGCTTCTGGGAAGCGGTCCTGACCGGGCCGGTCGCTGAACAGGTGCTGGACGGTCGCGAGGCGGAGGCAGACAGTACCCTGCAGCAGGAACTGGAGCGCGGGCAGGTTCCCGACACCGGGGAAGTCTACCTGGTCGGTGCGGGGCCGGGCGATCCGGATCTCCTGACCTTCCGGGCATTGCGGCTGATCCATCAGGCCGACGTGGTGGTCTACGACCGGTTGGTGTCGGATCCGATCATGACTCTGCTCCGGGGCGACATCGAGAGGATCTATGCAGGGAAAGAGCGTGCGCAGCACGCCATCGAACAGGAATCGATCAACGCGTTGCTGGTCCGCCTTGCCCGGGAAGGCAAGCGGGTCTTGCGCCTGAAGGGGGGTGACCCGCTGGTGTTCGGCCGCGGGGGGGAGGAAATCGCGACCCTGATGGAGGAAGGCATCCCGTTCCAGATCGTCCCCGGGATCACGGCTGCCAATGGCTGCGCCAGCTATGCAGGTATTCCCCTGACCCACCGCGATTACGCGCAGGCCTGCATCTTCGTTACCGGCCACCTCAAGGACGGGAGCGTCAACCTGAACTGGGACATGCTGGCGCACCCGCGCCAGACGCTGGTGTTCTACATGGGCCTGGCCGGTTGCCCGGAAATCTGCAGGCAGTTGGTGCAGCACGGCTTGGATGCCAGCACTCCGGCTGCACTGATTACCCGGGGCACCACTCCGGAGCAACGGGTGCTCACCGGGACTCTGGAGGATCTTCCGCAACTCGTCCAGTCACAGGATGTGGCGCCGCCGACCCTCATCGTGATCGGCGAGGTCGTCCGCTTGCGCGAACAGCTTCGCTGGTTCCAGACCAGCGGAGATATTGCCGCACCGTGATTTCCCGCTTCCGGCCCGAAAATTTCCGGCAGCCGCGTTGTCGTATGACGGGACGGATGGGGAAGGTGCCCCGGTGAGCGATTTCCTGTCGGGGCTCCGCCGGAGCCTGACGATGCTGGGGCTGAGCACGCCGCCGACCCCAGAATTTCTGGAAATGGGCATGCCGGCCCCCGGCTTCACGTTGACCGATGAGAACAGGGTGCCCCATCATCTTTCGGATTATTACGGGCAGTGGCTGGTGTTGTACTTCTACCCGAAGGACAATACGCCGGGCTGTGTCATGCAAGCCTGTGCATTTCGAGACGAGACCGCGCCGTTCCACGAACGGAATGCCAAGGTGGTCGGGATCAGCATAGATAATGCGGACAACCACCAGAAATTCATCAACAAATACGGTCTGCCGTTCACGCTGTTATCGGATCCGGAAGGAAGAGTCGCCGAGCGCTACGGTGCGCACAGCGGGATGCTGGGCATGTCGTACGCCAAGCGCCAGACTTTCCTGATCGACCCGGAAGGCATCATCCGCCACATCTGGAGGACGGTGCCCATAAGAGGGCATGCCCAGGATGTCATTGCCGTTTTGGATCGCTTCCAATAAGGTCCGGACATGGCCTACCGCATCTCGCGTGTGACGACCCGAAGCGGGGACGACGGGACGACAGGTCTTGCGGGAGGCGCCCGACTGTCTAAAGACGACCCGCGAATCGAAGCATTGGGGGCAGTCGATGAACTCAACTGCCAGCTGGGGCTATTGCTCGCCTTGGCGACAGGTATGGAGGCCTGTCGGCAGGTCGAAGAGGTGCAGCAGGACTTGTTCGACTTGGGCGCGCTCATTGCGCAGGGGAAGTTGGATTGGAAAGGCGAAGAAAAATCAGCCCGATTGGAACGCTGGACCGAGGAACTGAATGCCGCGTTGCCGCCGCTTGAGGAATTTGTCCTTCCGGGCGGAGGCAGGGAAGCGGCGCAGTGTCATGTGGCACGGGCAGTTTGCCGGCGCGCCGAGCGTCGGGCCATGGCGTTGCAGGACCTGCCGAAGACGGCCCGAATCTATCTGAACCGGTTGTCGGATATGCTGTTCGTTCTGGCCCGGGCCCTGGCAGAAGAGACAGGCGGGTCGGAGTCGCTGTGGCGCGGCGCGGGCTCTCCCCAAAAATAGCCGAAGGCCCAGGATTATTCATACGGACCGGGGTGGCGAAGCCCGGATGCGGAACCGCGGCCTTCCCGAGTGGCGGCCGGCGCGCAGAGACAGGGTCTGGACCCGGAAGACTGTCATAAATCCGTTATGCCGTTGCAAGATTCCCCCACTAAAGTCTGTTGCAGGCTCCAAGGGCCAGCAGACAGATCTCCTTCAGGTTGCTTTTCGCGATGTCGGACCCGTAGCAATGGCTTATCCGTTCTTGTCTTCCCATCTCTCGGCTCGGCCGCCGCTGCGCCGATTCCGGCCCCGGTCCTCTCCGCAGCGTCCCACACTGGTTTTCGACCCGCTTGAACCGCGCCTTCTCCTGAATGCCGACCTCGGTCTGGACCTGTCCTCGCACCCGACGGCCTCCGAGCGGGACCAGAATCTCCTGATCCGCCTGTTCGAGGAAACCCAGCAGGTCAACGGACAGTCGCAGACCGTGCAGAAGGTCCGGATCCTGGATCGCAACGACCAGGACCGGGTACTCGGGGAAGGCGATCTCGACACGCTGGAATCGATCAGCATCCGCACCGGATCCGGCGACGACCGGGTGACGCTCGATGCGGCCTCCTTCGCGACCGTGGATCCCCGTTCGCTGCCGACGGTGTCCTTCTTCGGCGGGACCGGCGAGGACACCTTCGTGCTCGACAGCCCGGAGTCTGCCGCCTGGACAATCGGGGAGCAGCCGGCCACGGTGTCGGTCAGCGTCACGCTGGGTGCGCGGGCGGATGCCTTGACCGGCGACCTGGGGGCGATCGAGAAGATCGTGGGCGGCTCCGGTGCCGACACGCTGACCGGGCCGGGTCGGGACACCCAGTGGGTCCTGGACGGTGCCGATTCCGGCGCGGTCGCGGGCATCGCGTTTTCCGGGATCGAGAATCTGCACGGCAGCGACGCCGGCTCCGACCGATTCCAGATCAAGTCGGGCGCGAGCCTGACCGGTACGATCAGCGGGGGGGTCGGGCAGGCCGACACGGTGTATGTGCAGCGGGCCGAGTTCAGTTCAGTCTCCAACACGATCGATTCGCCCGGCACCGATTCCATTGGCCGCCTCGCCCTGGATGGCGTAAATTTCGAATACAGCGGCATCGACTTTCCCACCCTGGCCGTGAGCGGCGGGGACGAGCACCTGACGCTTCGGGGCACTGATTCGGACGACGACCTGACGCTGGAGGTCGATCCGAATGACAGTACCCGGGGTGTTTTGAGAAGCACCAACGCGCTGACGCAACCGGTCTTCTTCAGCTACCCGACTCAATCCCTGACCATTGAACTGCTGGACGGCAATGACACGCTGACGATCAAACGTTTCGTGCCAGGGACCGGTGCTTCGCTCAAGGTCGACGGTGGCTCCAACGGCGACCCGTTCAAACGGGGAGACCGGATCGAGGTGGCGGCGGGCACCGTCATCTCGACGCGCAACCTGAACAGTCCGGCCGCGGCATCAGGACGGCTGGACCTGCTCGCCGAGGTGGTCAATATCGGGGCGGGGGCGAGGATCACCACCTCGATGGCTCCCGGCCAGACCCGGCCGGATGACGCCGACAACGGCATCCAGCTTGGCAACCCGGAGACGACCCCCGAGGGCTTTACGCCGCACCGATCGGTTGCGGTGGGTGACAATGCGGTGGTGGATGCCGGGCTGGGCGACATCGCGATCAGCGCGGTCTCCCTGCCGTTCATCCTGCCGGTCACCATCGTGGATTTCTACCGGCCCAAGGCCAGCGTGCACATCGGGGCGGCAAGCCTGACTGGTGGCGACATCAGCATCGAGGCCACGGCCGAAGCCTACTCTTCCGTGGAGGCGCCGGACGGATTCTTCAAGGGCCTGGTCGGCAATCTCCTGGGCATCCTGCAGCAGATCCCGGGGATGGTGGTCTCGAGCCTCACCGGGATTGACGCGACGGTCGCCATCCGCGAGGCGCGATCGTCGATCACCCTCGACGGGGCTCGCATCACGGCCTCCGGCGAAGTGGAAATCAGTGCGGAGAGCGTGGCGAAAACGGAAGTGGCCGCACTGTCGATCAGCCGCGGGATCGCCAACTCGCCGTTCCAGATTGCGGTGGCGTTCGCGCGCAGCCAGGCGATCGCCGAGATCCTGATTACCGGCAGCACCCGGATCCTGGCGGCCAAGGACATCACGCTGCAGTCGGAGGCGGAGACGAAGGCAAAGGCCAGTGCGCGAACCGGCAATGTCCTGGATATCTTCCGCAACCGCCAGAATCCGGACCAGTACAAGAAGGCCCCCATGTCCTTCGCGTTTGCGATCAGCAACTCCGACCTGAAGGCCCGCACGGTTCTCAACCCTTCCACCTCGGTCATCTCGAGCGGGGGCAGTGTCGATATTCTGGCCAAGGGCAAGAGCAAAAGCAATCCGTCGTCCAGCATCCGCACCTTCATCGAAGGCAAGGTCGGCATCACGGCTTCGATCAACTACGCCAAGTCCCAGGTGGACGCCATTGCCAACGGCACCGTGAAGGCGGGCGGCGGCCAGGTGCGGGTCGGGGATTTTGAGTTCAACCCGCAGCAGAACAAGGTGGTCCTGTCGGAGGACAAGATCCTCATCCAGGACCATGATTTCGAGACAGGGGACCGGGTGTTCTACTGGGTGGGCGAAGGTGGGGAGGCCATCGGCGGCCTGCAGGACGGGCAGGCTTATTACGTGCTGGTGGGGCCGGGCGAGAACACGATCCAGTTGGCGTATACGCCGCCGGTCAATCTGTCGACGGATCGGGTCAACCCGGATTCCCGGCATCGCCTGATCGAACCCGAGGTGGCCGCCTTCGTGCTCAATGCGGTGGACGACGGGGCGGACGCCATCCACCTGCCGGGTCACCCATTCCAGCAGGGCGATGTGGTCACCTATACCCATGTGGGCGCCCAGGCGATCGAAGGGCTGGTCGCGGGGGGGCGTTACCGGGTGGTGCTGGGCGACGACGGCACCATCCAGTTGCAGGCGGAGAATGCCGGGGAGGACGGAGCCATTCTCGCCATTGCCCCGGGACTGGCCTTGGGCCGGCACACGTTTACGGCCTCGGGCGGACGCAGCGCCTCGTTCGTGCTGGCGCGGATCGAAGATGGCGCGGACGGCACTGGGAACAAGATCCTGCTGCCGGGCCATGGTTTGGGTGGAGCCCTTGACGGACGCGCCTATTACTCGGTCTCGGGAGAATACGCGGGGATCGCGAACCTGATCGACCGGGAACGATACGAAATCGTGGTGATCGATGCCGATTCATTCCAGTTGCGCGACATTGAGACCGGCGAGATCGTCGACATCTCCGATCCCGGGCACTACAACATCTACGGTCTGGTCTACGAGAAATCCTTCATCGAGTTCGACCCGGTCTCATCGGTGGATTCGCGGCGCGACACCCTGACCCTGCCGAATCATGGCTATCGCACCGGCGACTTGGTCATCTATTCCACCGACACAAACCGGAGCCATCAGGCCATGATTCCGGTAGTCGACCCGGACACCGGCGGGGTGTTGCGCTGGATCACGGCCGACTCCACGGATACGGAAATCGGCGACCTGATTCACGGCGAAGCCTACGAGGTGATCGTGGTAGACGCCAACACCATACGCCTGGTTGAGTACGGCGGGCTGGCCAGCGAGGCGGCGCCCATCGACCTCACTTCGCTCGGCACGGGCACGGCGCACTACCTGGATTTTCACGGCAAGAGACAACAGGGGATTACGGTGCAAGCCAAGCATGAGGCAACCGACAAGGTCAAGTCGAAGCCGGAGCTCGGCAGCAAATTCAACCCGACCAAGTTCAAGGATTCCGGCAGCAAGGGCGACATGACGCTGGCGGCTCTGTTCGGCGCCTACAACCTGATCAAGGGTCTGAACATCGGCAAGGACCTGGTGGATCAGCAGAAGAAAATGGAGAGTTCGGTCGCCAAGCACAATGCGGGCAAGATCAGTTTCGCCGGCTCCATCGCGCTCAACCTGACCCATCACACGGTACGGGCGATGGTGGGATCAAATGCGCAGACCCGCGCGAACCTGACTTCCGCGGCGAACATCCACGTGATCGCCAACCTGACCGAGAGCCAGCAGATCATCGCCCAGGGCAGCGCGCGCAAGGGCTCCGAGAGCGACGGCGGAAAGGCCATTGCTACCACGATTTCCTTTGGCTACTACCGCAACACGGTGCGGGCGCTGGTGGGCGACGCATCCCTGGACGCGATGGGTCCGATCCGGGTCGAGTCCAAACTGGAGTATCCGTTCCTGCTCAAGGATCCGCTGTCGCTGATCCCGTTCTACGACTTCCCGGAAAAGGGCCTCTCGTCGGTGACCTCCTTCCTGGACGGCACATTCGGGGTCGCAAGCAAGGTCATGAACAGCTGGACGTCGACCGGCACGAAGACCGAGCACAAGCAAACGAAAACCCCGGTCGGGATCGCGTTCTCGCTGGCCGTCAGTCTGTTCCAGAACACGAGCGAGGCCTTGGTGACCTCGGGCGCCCGCATCAACCAGGGAGCGAACACCGATGCGAGCAAGAGTAGTCTGAAGGTCTATGCGGCCACCGAAATGACGCAGCTGGCGCTGGCCGGCATCGGCAAGTGGGCTCTGAATGAGGGCCCGTTCGGCAAGCATGTCTATGAAGGCAAGAGCCTGAAACAGATCGTCCGCGGCGATGACCTGATCCCGCTGATGCGCGGCGGCGGCAAGTCCCTGGGCGGCACCCTGCTGGTGGACGTCACCCTGAACCGGACCGTGGCGCGGGTCGATTCGGGGGCGCAGGTCAAGGTCGGTGGCGCACTGGATGTCAATGCGCGCGAGAAGGTGCTGCGGGTGGCCATCTCCCAGTCCGCGTTGCTCGCCGCCCGCGACGACGGCAAGGATCCGGAGCCTCCGCCGGGCGGGGCGTTTCTGGGCAGCGGCCTGATCGTGGTGCATCACAGCACCACGCATGCCAGCGTGGCGGCCAGCGCACGAAGCGGCCGGGCGCTGGAAGCGGGCAGCACGCTGATTCATGCCGGCAACCACCTGACGCACATCGCGGCGGCTGGTGCCTTGGGCTTCGGCGAAGGGGGTGCCAACACCATGGGCTTTGCCGCCAGCATCAGCGTGATCCGCCGCGACACGGCGGCGACTTTGGGCAGCGATACGCTGCCGGACCAGCACCGCCGCGAGTTGCAACTCGGCGATGTCTCCATCCGGGCCCACAACGACGGCCTGGTGGTGGCCACCGCAGTGGCCGGGACCTTCGTGGGGGGGACCGGCCTCCAGCAGCAGGGCGAAGGCGAAAACCTGGCGCCCAGCGATTACGATGCCTACAGCGACTACTCCAAGGCGCCGAAGGCCACCAGCGGGGCGGGCATAGCCGGGGGCTTTGCCGTCAACTACATTGAGGACCAGGCGATTGCGTCGGTGCGCCAGGTGACGGCCGGGCGCCTTGGCTCCCTGAAGGTGGAATCCCTGGGTTCGACCGACGTCATCGTCGTCACCGGGGGTGCGACCTTCAGCCACTTCTCCAAGAGGAAACTGGCCCCGGACGCGAGCCTGGATGCCGGTGCCTACTTCCAAGGAACCGGGCAGGACGACCCTAAGAACCGCAGTGCCATTGCCGGCAGTGTCGGCCTGAACCTGATCAGCAACACGGTGCGGTCTTTCATCCAGGACGCGGCCCTGACCAGCACCCGCGCGAACGCGCCGGATCTCGATGAAATCCACATCACGGCCCGCAAGGAAGGCTCCCTGTTCGCGTTTTCCGCCGCCCTCTCGGTCAACACCGCGGCCGACTCCAAGGCGTTCGCCGGTTCGATTTCGGTCTCGCGCGTGGTCGACCGGGTCGAAGCCTTCCTGGAACGGACCGTGCTGACGGCGAATGGCGATCTGCGCCTGCAGGCGGTCAGCGGGACGGTCGTGCTGGCGATCGGCGGCGGCGGCGCCTACGGCGGCAAGATGGGCTTGGGTGCCTCGCTTGCGTACAACCAGATCGACCGCACGGTGCGCACTTGGATCCGCGGCGACGGCCCTCAGCACAAGATCGCCCTGAACCAGGGCCGGTTGACGCAGGAGGCGCGGGCAGCCTCCACGATCCGCTCCTACGCGATCAGCGCCGGGCTGGGCCAGTTCAAGGAAGGCGATGAACCGGAGGATCTCAAGGGCAAGGTGGCCGGCGCCTTCACGCTGGCCGTCAATATCATCACCGGCGACGGCCCGCAGGTCCGCGTGCAGGATGCGGCGATCGAGGCTGGCGGCCCGGTCACGCTCCAGGCCATTGACGCCTCCCAGATCCAGTCCGTCGCCGGTGCCTTGGGGATCGGCGCGCGCGGGCACGGCTTCGGCGTGGGGTTGTCCTGGAACCACATCAAGGCGAGCCCGACGGCGTGGGTGGATTCCGCCCAGATCAAGACCCGGGGCGCCCACGACATCCGCCTGATCGCGAAATCGGTGGAGAACCCGCTCTTCTTGGAAAGCAAGATCAGTTCCGCGGCCGTGGGTCTGGCGTTCGGCAAGGGAACCACGATCGGCGTCAGCTTCTCCGGCAACGTCACCACGATCGACGTGGCCGTCAGAATCGAAGGCGGCTCGAGGCTGGAGTCCGGCGCGGGAATCACGGCCGAGGCGCGGGACCAGACATCGATTCGTGCACTGACCGGATCGGTGGCCCTGTCGTTCGGCAAGTCGAATCGGGGAACCACAGCCTCGGCCGGTGCGGCGGTTGCGGCCAACACCATCTCGAATTCCGTGGAGGTCGCCGTTTCCTCCTCCCGGCTCATCGCCAAGCAAAGCGTCCGGCTGGATGCCCGCGGCGACAGCGCGGTGCACAGCCTCACCCTTGGCGCGGCGGGCAGCCTTGCCGCCAACTCCGGCTCCGGTGCCGGACAGGGCTCTCTGTCGATCATCGTCATCAACAACCGGGTCCTGTCCCGGGTGCTGGGGCCCTCGCAGATCGAAGCCGATCACAACGTCGAAGTGCGCGCGATCCACGACATCGACATCGTCGGCATCGCCGGCGGAGTGGCGTTCGGCGGGAAGGCGGCCGTGGGCGGTTCGCTGGTGCAGCTGACCGTGGTGAACTGGACCGAGGCCTCAATCAGCGGCGACGCACGGGTGGTGGCCAAGGGGCAGGGGGGCGTTCTGGTCGACCGCTCCGGCGATTCGCGCCGCGGTGTTTCGATTGAGGCGGATTCGGACCTGCTCGTGGTGCTCACCGCGGTGGGTGGGGCGGGTTCGACGAAGATCGCCGCCTCCGGCGCGCTCACTGTTCCGGTGATTCACGAGACGGTCAAGGCGTTGGTCACCGACCGCACCGCTGCCGCGCGGACGGACGCGGGCATCGAGTCCGATTCGGACGTCAACGTGGAGGCGCGCGCCAGCAGCCGGCTGGTGGGGATTGCCGGGAGCCTGGCCTTCTCCAAAAGTTTCGGGGTCGGGGTGGGCTTCGACATCGGCGTGGTCAGCCGTACGCTCGAGGCTTCGCTCGGCGCGGGCAGCCGGGTCAGGGCGGTCGGCAACGTGCTGGTCGAGGCGGGGGGTGCCATCGACCAGGTTTCGGCCTCGATTTCGGGCGGCTTCGCCGGGAAGGCCGCACTGACCGTAACTCTGGGAGTGGCCCGTCTGAATGTGGTGGCCCGTGCGCTGGTCAAGCAGGGAGCGGTGGTCCAGGCGCAGGGCAGCATCCTGGTCTCGGCCGAGGACGACCTGCGGGTCCTGCAGGTGGCCGGAGCCCTGAGCGGATCGAAATCTGTTTCAGTGGGCGTGTCGGCGGGTGTGGGCGTCATCGACAAGACCACGGAGGCCCGGATCGCCAAAGATGCGCAAGTCACCGGTCTGGGCAAGGGGTCCGGTGTGCTGGCGCTCGGCGACGGCTTCGTCTCGCCGCTCGGTTTCCTGACCCAGGACGTGGACGCGGGCCAAAACCAGATCACCCTGGCCGATCATGGCCTCGCGACCGGCGACGAGGTGCTCTACTCTTCGGAGGGCTTGCTGGGCGGGCTCAGCCGGGATACCCGGTATTACGTGATCCGGGTGGATGCCAACACGATCCGGCTGGCAGTCAGCCGGGGCGACGCGCTGGCCGGCACCGCCATTGACCTTTCGCGGGGTTCCCTGGGCGCGAACGCGCCACACCTGCTGGTCCGCGCGGACCCGCCGGCACCGGCACAGGCGGTGACGTTCCAGACTTCGGACCTGAATGCGGCGAACGACCAAGTCACGCATGCGGACCATGGGTTTCAGACCGGGCAGGAGGTGCTCTACCTCAATGAAGCCAATGCGCTGGGGGGCCTGCGCCTGGGCGGGCGCTACTACGTGATTCGGGTCAGCGACGACACGTTCCAGCTGGCGGCGAGTCGGGAAGACGCACGAGCCGGAGTCGCGCTGGACCTCAGCATAGCGCTGGCTGGTGCCACGCAGGGGCACGTGCTGCAGTCGTCTCAGCGGGTGTTCCCGGGCGGCGTGATCGGGGACGGTCCGGCGATCGGCGAGCGCGAACGCAACCGGGTCCTGCAGCGCGGGGTCGTGGTGGTCGCATCCAGCAGCAACCAGGTGCTTTCGATCGGGGCGGGCGCCGCTTTCGCGGGCAGCCTCAGCGCGACCGTGGCCGGAACCGTCAACGTGCACACGATCAACACCCGCGCCATCATTGATGCCGGCGCGAAGATCAACCAGGACAACACCGGCGCGGCGGACGGACAGGATGTGGTGGTGGCCGCCAGCCGGGACTACGCCTTGGTTTCGGTGGCGGTGGGGGTGGCTGGCAGCGGCAAGGCGGCGGTGACGCCAGCCTTGCTGGCGCTGGTCCTGCAGGGAGAGACGCAGGCCCTCATCCGGGGCGAGGCGTCCGGGGTCTCCGGAGCCAGTCTCACCGAGGTCAACGCGCGCGGGGACGTGCGGGTGAAGGCGACGGCCGGGACCGACCTGGTGGGGGTTGCGGGCGGCTTTGCCGTGGCGGGGAAAGTGGCCATTGCCGGCTCGATCCCGGTACTGGTGGTCAACACCCTGACCGAGGCGGGAATCCAGGGCCAGGCTCAGGTCTGGGCGCGCGGCCATGTCGTCGTGCATGCAAGGGACGACACCTTCGTCGCCAATGGCGCCGGCACGCTGAGCGCCGGTTTTGGAGTCGCAGGCGGTGGCGGTGCGGTGGCCGTGACGGTGCTCAACAAGCAGACCCGCGCCCACATTTCGGATGGTGCGGCGGTGGATGCCCTGGGTCAGGGGAGCGACGTGATCGCGGGCACTCCGATGGGCGATTCGGCACGCGGCATCAGCGTGGGGGCGGATTCGTCCGAAGACGTCTACATGTTCGCCCTGAGCGTGGGCGGCGGCAATTTCCTCGGCTTGGTCGGTTCGGTCAACGTGCTGCATGTCGATTCCGACACGTCGGCGGTCATCTCCCATGCGAGAATCAACCAGCGGGCCACGCCGGATCAGGCGCATGCCGGGCAATCGGTCCAGGTGTGGGCGAACAACCGGCTGGACTTCCTGACGCTCGCCGGTGCCGGTGCCGTCGCGGGCAAGGGCGTTGCATTTGGCGCCAGCGTGGACATCGCGCTGGTGCGCAGCGACACGGTCGCTGCGATCACCGGCGCAACGCAGCTCCGCACGCGCGGGGCGGTCAAGGTCCAGTCCCATTCGGACTGGGACATCGTGGGTCATTCCTATGCCGGGGCAGCGGCGGGGGCCGGCAGTCTGGCGGGCGGAATTCTCGTATTTTCTATCGGCGGGGCCTTCGACGACCAGTACGGAACGGATAGCAAGCAGGGCCGGGCTCTGCTTGCCGGCGACCAGGACGTGGTCACGTCCATCGAGTCCGGCGTCTCGGAGCGGGTGGGCGACATGCTGGACGGGCACTCGGTCGTGGAGTTCGACCCGCGCGCCCTCGGCCAGGTGGAAGCCGCCCATAACCGGATCCGGCTGCCCGACGGCGCCGCCGTGCGGACCGGGGATCCGGTGTATTACACGGCAGGCGGCGGCACGCCCATCGGCGGGCTGGAGGAAGGCCGGATCTATTTTGCTGTCGTCGACGAAAACGACCCCTCGTGGATCCGGCTGGCGGATTCGTATGAGGATGCGGTGGCCGACGAGCCGGTGGTTCTCTCCTTGAACCCGGCGCAGGCGCGCGGCATCCGGCACCAGCTGGTTTACGGGGCCGACAATTTTTCGGCGCTGGCGACCACTGGCGGAGACGCGGCAATCCCGGATAATTTCGTCGACCGGAACGGCGGCTCGTCGACCGTCACATCCGGCACGTCGGCGGTCATCGGCCAGGGCGTGGTCATCGAGGCGCAATCGCTGGATCTGGATGCCCGGGCCGACTTGGATCTCGATGCCCTTGCAGGAGGGCTCGTGGGCTCTCTCGTCGGTGCGCTGGGCGCCGGGGTGACCGTGGTTCAGGTCGAGACCCATGTTCACGCCTATGTGTCGGGTGGCGCCAGACTGACGGGCTTGGGCTCCGGCAGCCTGGAGGTCGATGCCCGGCGCCATGCGAAGCTGGAAGTGATCGGTCTTGCGGGTGCCGCTAGCGGAATCGTAGGGGTCGCCGCCGCAGTCTCCCATGTCAGTGACGGGAGCATCGTGAATGCCATGCTGGGTGCGCGCCCACATGCGGACGGGCTGCACTACGTCAGCGAAGGCTCGGGCACGGCGATCCAGGGGTTCGGGGCGGTGGCGGTTCGGGCGCATGCAGACCAGACCAATGTCCTGCTGACGGGTTCCCTCGCTCTGTCCCTGGTTGGCCTGAACGGTTCGGTCCTGCTGGGAGAATTCTCCGGTGGCGCCCAGGCGGTGATCGGAAAGCAGGTCACCCTGGGCACGGAAGACGGTGCGGTCGGGGACGTCACGGTGGAGGCGGAGCGCACGGTGCGGGTGAGGCCCCAGGTTGCTTCGGATCCGATGGTGGTCGGGGCCGCCTTGGGCGGGGTGTCCGTGGCGGCGGCGATCGGCACCTTGTCCATCTCGGGCAAGGTGGTGGCGGAAATCGGGAAAAGGACGACGGTCTGGTCGGACGGAAACGTGCAGGTCGCCGCCCATAATCTTGTGTTCGCCAATGGCCTGAGACTGGTTAATGGCAGCTTGGGCCTGGCCGCAGCCGGTGCCCTGATCGGCCGCCTCGAGATCTCGACCGTCACCCGGGCGGGCATCGGGGAGCGCAGTGAGGTGCGGGCCGGGCGTGGCCTGACGGTGCGGGCGTCCGGCTCGGTCGAAGGGTCGGTGAAATCCGTGCCCGCCACGATCGGCGTATTGCTCAGCGGGGCTTTGGCGCAGGCGGATGCCAAGATCGAGATGGAAGTCCTCGTGGAGATCGGGAAGAGGGCGATCCTGTCGGCCGGCGAGGACCTGATCCTGGATGCGGACGCGAAGGTCAAGATGTCGACGAAGGCGGGCGGGGCCGTCGGCGGGGCTGGTATCTTAAATTTTGCGGCGCATTCTACGGACGTGGACGTCGAAGTCCGGAACCGGGTGGTAGTCGGTGCCTCGGCACAGCTGCAGACATCTGGAAACATGCACGTGACGGCAGACACCGTCACCGATGTGCGGGCCGAATCGATCGTGCGCGGCGGCGGCTTGGGGGATGGCTCTTGGTCGAAGGTGCGGATACCCATCACCGAAATGACCCTGGTCTCCATCGGGACAGGGGCAGTGTTGCGGGCCGGCCTGGGGCAGTGGGTGCTGGCGAACAGCACTCTGAAGGCATACGGACGCTCTTTCGTGGAGACCGGCGGGCTCGGCGTCGGCTCCAAGAGCAGTGTCAGGCTGGAGCACAGCGGGGAGGTTGCGGTTCGGGTCGGGGAAGACGCCGTGCTGGAAGCGAAGGAACTGACCCTCCGCGCCCGCGTGGAAGAGACTGCGGTGACGGTCGATGCCGATGCCCGGGGCAATGCCTTGGGTGTGAACGCCAGTGCTCTCGCGAAGTCCGATGTGACGTGGAACGTCGGCGTCGTGGTCATGGCCGACGCGAGCCTGACCGGGCTGGACCGCCTCGACATCAATGCCTTACAGCCCAAAATGGGCATCCGCGTGGACGCCCGCGCCGACGGCGATGGATTGATTACGGACGTCAGTGCGGAGGGGATCAATATCCTGACCACCACTGCCGCCGTACAGGTACAGGCCGGTGCCACCCTGCGCAGTCGGGTGCTCGGGGTCGAATCCCATACCCAGGAGGCCATCGGCTGGGAGGTGTACACCGACGTCGACAAGGGGGTGTGGGGATCGAGAAACACGGAAGAAGAGTTCACGGTCACCCATCACACGACCATCGAGTTCAACGGCGATGTCGAGCTGCTGGGTCCGCCCGAACCGGTGCTGACGATCGATGGGAACGGAAACGTCCTGCGTCAGGAGAACATCGATTACACGGACGACGGCTCCACTCTCGAGATCGCGGACATCGACCGCAACGACAAGACCTGGAGGCAGCAGGCATCCTTCGTGATTCTCCGGCCCGAAACCACGGGCACCAGCCGCCTCTTTGGTGTCAGCACGATCACTTACAAGACCAGCTTCGACCGCGTGACCATCGAGAACGCATCCAACCGGCACCTGGTACTCAACGGCATCACGTCCGACAGTGGTCTCTCGGGCGACCAGGCGGTGACGTACACCGTGCCGAACGAAGCCGACAAGGCGGATTTCAACCCGACCATCCGGGCCAGCGACCAGGGGACCCACATCCGGGTCTCCAACACCGGGGAGGATACCCGCATGACCCTCAGGGGCCTGATTGACAATCCGCGGGGCACCACGGAGCTCTTCAACTGGGATCCCCTGGACTCCCGGCGTACCCTTCTGCAGGAGGGATCGGATGCGCTGATCCGCAGCGCCACACTGGTTCTCAAGGCCTATTCGATCGGCGCATCCGACAACCGGCTCAAGATTAACGCCGCGGTTCTGGATGCGCAGGCCGTGGCGGACATCTATCTGGACGAGGCGGATGGGATTTCGGTCCGCTCGGTCCGCTCCGGGCAAGGCACGGTCGACATCGTGGTGGCTGGCTCGATCACGTCGGCGGACTCTGCGACGGCCAACCTCGCCGCTCCCGACATCGTGCTGGTTTCGACCGGCGCCATCGGCGCGGCGGATGCGGCCGTGACCCTGGCGGGGCAGACCCTGAACCTGGAGGCGACCGATTCCGTATTCCTGCTGGAGACCGACGGTGGCCTGGATCTGGAGGAGGTGGTTTCGGAGAGCGGCAGCATCACGATTGAGACGCGCGACACCAGCGCACAGGACGAAGATATCCGCTTGGGCGCTGGCTCCCTTCTGAGTGCGGCCGGGGGCGACGTTACCCTGCGGGCCGGCGACGGGCTTCTGGCGGCGGAAGGCAGCAGAATCCTGGCCAAGAACAGGGTGGAGATCTACGGGGATTCCGGGGCGGCCGACGTGGATGGCGGGTTCGGTTCGCTGATTCGCCTGTACGGGGAGATCGCCCCGGCCGGTCCGGTCGGGATTTCGCTGCTGGTCACCGGCGGAGCCGACCGCGACCGCATCGTCTTGCGGCGGCTCGGGGCACAGGTGCAGGCCACCCTTAAGGGCAAAGGCGGGAATGATGCGATTTACCTGGGAAGCGCGGCGACCGAGAGTGGCGGCAACCGGGGAGTCCTCAGTACCATTCAGGGGAGCGTGACGATCGGGAATGCCGCGGAGAATTCCGGCAACGATGTCTTGCTGCTGGGCAACGCGGGGGACACCGCGGACCGGACCGGCACCCTGTCCGTAGACGGGACAGAGGGCACGGTTTCCGGGTTTGGCTTGGGCACCTCACAGATGATCCGGCACAGCGGCATCGAGAGCCTCGTCCTGGAACTGGGCTCGGGCGCGGATACGGTGTCGGTGCTCGGCACCCTGTCCGGGACCTCGACCGAAATCCGCCTGGGCCATGGCGACAATACGGTGACGGTGGGCGACCAGCAGAAAACCGGGAAAATCCAGGGCGCGGTCCAGGTGTCGGTCGCGGCGAACCGGGCAGCGACCCAGGTGGACACCTTAATCATCGACAACCGGAACGATGCGTCGGCCCGGACGCTGACCTTGTCCCGCGGGGAGATCTCCGGCCTGGGGATGGGCGCGGATATCGCCTTCGGCGCCTTGTCCCAGTTGAATATCCACTTGGGTTCAGGTGGCAACACCGTGGATGTGGTGGCCACCGAGGTTCGGACCCGGATCGAGGGCGGGCGCGGCATCGACATCTTCCGGCTCGGCCGGGGCTCCTCGGACCGGTTGGACGGTCTGCGCGCCGACGTTGGACTGGCGGGAGGGGCTGGCGCGGACCGGCTGGAGATCCATTCGGATAACGACGAAGACATGACCCTCGGAAAGTCCGGCAATGGGAAGGGGACGTTCCGCAGCACCACGATGCTGGGGAACGTGTCGTTTTCCGGGATTTCTGGAACGACCGTCAACCTGGGGGCTGGCGCAGACCGGGTCACCGTTGAAGACACGACGGGGACCCTGGCGGTGAACACCGGGGGCGGTGCCGACCGGATCCGCATCAAGGATGCGGCGCATGCCGTGACGGTGAATCCTGGCGCCGGTGACGACACGATCGAAATCATGGACCATCGTGCCGGGGTGACCGTGGCATCCAGCCCGGGCGAAGACACGCTGCGGGTGGACCGTCGCGGCAGGACCGAGGCGGTCACGGCCGGGCAGGTGCTCGACGGCACGGGCACGGGAGGGCGCCTGGCCGGGATGACCGGGGGCGACATCCGGTTCTCCGGGATCGAGCAACTGGAAATCCGGCTGGGATCCGGGAACGACCGCCTGACGGTGAACCACCGGTACGACTCGACGGCGGTCCAGATCCTGGGCGGCAGCGGAAATGACATCGTGAAGGTCACCTCGATCGGACAGTCCCAGGTGCAGGTGGACGGCGAGGGAGGATCGGCGGACACGGTGGAGATCGTGATTCCCGGGATCCCGACCGCCAACCGGTTCGCGTCTCTGGTGGTCGGGGCGGAAATCCTGGTGGTGGACAATTCCACCCATTCCAGCCCGGTCGTCTGGAGCCTGCACAACGGCAGGGAACTGTGGGCGGATTCGGATCCGCAGACCCCGGCCGGCCTGGTCCGGGTGATCGACACCTCCGGCATCGATTTCGTGCGGATCAAGGGCGGCAGCAATGGCGCCGACACGATCGAGCTGACGTATAGCGGCGACGGCCGCGTCAGGGGGAACGTGAAGAGTGACTCGACGGGCGACACCCGGGTCGAACTGGAGACCGGCAGCCAGGTGCTGTCCAGCGCGAAGTCGACTACGGTGTACCGGGCGGATGCCGTAATGGATTTCTCCGGGCTGAAATCCACCCAGACCACGTATACGGAAAATGGCTACCGGTTGCGTGTGCAGGACGACCAGGGGGCGGCGGCCTCGCTGTTGCGCGACAGCTCGATCAGCCGGGCGGCCAAGACGGCGAACGAGACCGACCGGTTCATCCTGGAACGGGCCGACGGCAATCCGTTTTCCGTCTACGAGATGGCGTTCGCGAAACTCGGCTCGGGCTCGCAGACGAGCATGTTGAGTTTCACGGCGACCTTGGCCGGCGGGCAGACGGTCCGGTTCGCGACCAGCCAGCTGTTCGAAAGCGGCCAAGGCTTCCAGCGCCTGATCTTCCCCTCCAGTTTCGCGGCCGTGACGAAGATCGAGTGGGAGAGCCGTGGGCTGCTGGTGGACAACATTGTGTTACAGCGTGAGACGGGCTATCGGCACCAGGGCAAGACCTCGGTCCTGACCGTTCCGGTCCTGACGGTGATGGGTTCGGTGGAGTTCAACACGGACACCGGCAGGGTCAGCGGCGGCCGGTACACCATCACGGGGAGGGCGGACCTGCCCGAACCGGTTTTCAATGTGACGACCGGGACGTTTTCCAACAATGGGGCCCGGTATGCCAAGTTCGCGTTCAAGGGGGACATCGTATTTGCGGATGACGTCCGCATCACGGCAACCGGTTCAAGGGCGCTGGTCATCCATGCGGCCAATGATGTGAGGATTGGGGCGAATGTGCGGTTTGATGTCAGTGGCACCAACGGGCCGGTTGCCGGAGGCGGAGACGGCGGGAATTCCGGAACCACTGGAGAGCGCGGGACGGGGAATGATGAGAATCCCTACGATGGCGGAAACGCTGATTACGGGACAGGGTCGCAGAGCACGCGGGCCTCAGGGGGGCAGGGCACTTCGGACGAGGGTCCAAGCGGAGGAAGTGGGGGGGCAGGTGTTTACTGGAATACCGGAGGCTATGGCGGTGGCGGGGGTGCTGGCGGCAGTGGAGCAAAAGGCGGAAATCCTTTTGAACGTCCAGGCAGTGGAGAGCCGGGAGGCCATGGCGGGAAGGGGGGTTCCGGAAATGATGGCTCTGACGGGGGCGATGGGGGCGATGGAGGATCGGGGGCGGGAGGAAACACCCAGGATGGCGGTGAAGGCGGTCAAGGTGGCGAAGGAGGTGTAGGCGGTGACGGTGGCACGGGCGGGAGTGCCGGAGACGGCACGAGCGGGCAGCCGGGCGGAGATGGCGGGGATGGCGGCGACGGCGGGGCTGGCGAGGACGGTCGTTATGGCGGCGGCGGGGAGAACACCCAGACGGGGCGAAATCCGAGCGGCGGCGGCGGCGGTGGTGCCGGTGGCAGTGGTGGCGGTGGCGGTGCCGGCGGCGGCGGTGGCGGTGGCGGCGGTGGCGGTGGTCACAGTGGCTCTCGCTGGAAGGGCGGTGGCGGTGGTGGCGGTGGCGCGGGCGGCGGCGGCGGCGGCACGCAAGGTGAGGATGGGGGTACCGGCGGTGAGGGCGGCGCGGGCGGCGGCATCCTCCAGATTTCGGCCCGGGGAAGGATCGTGATCGGGGCCAGTGACTTGCTGTCAAAAGGAGGCGCTGGGTCGGAAGGAGGCGACGGGGGAGAGTCAGCAGGCGAAAACAGCTATAGTTCCGGGACGAGCGGAGCAGGGGGTGGGTCAGGAGGGAATGGCTCGGGCGGTCGGGGTGGCGATGGCGGCGACGGCGGCGACGGCGGTGACGGGGGTGATGGCGCCGGTGGTGCCGGCGGGGCGGGTGGAACCATCAAACTGTCGGCCAGTGTGGTGCAGGCGGTGGGCGCCACCGTCGACACTCAGGGTGGAACACACTCTTTCTCTTCCGGGCATGGTGGGACCGGCCGCTTCATTATTGAGGCGAACATCCTTCTCTGGAATGGATCAACTATTGCTTTGGCGGACGATTCAGACAGGGAGCAGTTCCGCTTTACCACTTTTCCTAATGTTGCAGGCCAGATTGAATTTTTCACCGGTACACGGGCATCCGGCAGTGACTTCATCTCGGGTTCGACGAACCCGATTCCACTGTTGACCTCGCTGAAGGGGGGCGCAGACATTTTCGGCCTGCTCAGCGGGATCACGGCCGATGACCTGGATTTTAATTTCTTAACCGCCGGTAAACAATCCGCACCCGCCGGCGCGCTCGCAGCAGTGCAGGTCATCGATCTCGACATTCCCACGTTCAGGGGCACCCTGTTCTCCGATGCCACCTACGGGTACGAGGGCTTCGACCTGCTTCTGTTTGCCAATGTGACCGATTACGCCTTGGCGATGCCCCAGATCGGGGTGAAGATCGGGTCAGGGGCCGAGAGCATCCTCCAGTCCCTGAAGACTCGGGGCGCCATGCAGGCCAACGCGCAAGTGATGGATTCGATCGGGGCGAAGGAGGTCTGGGCCATGCTCATCCCCGACGGGACAGACCCTTTAATCAGCGCTTCCGTGGGGGTCACCAGCCTCGGTTTCTCCAGTGAGGAACTTAGCCGCGTATTTCCCACGTACATCATGGCGCAGCGCCCGGAGGCCGATGCGGGTGTCACCCTGCAGGGCTTGGACGAGCTTGCGGTGGGGCCCGACGGAGGGGCGGCCTACGGTATTCACAAGCAGAGCGGGATGCTGTACGTCCTCAACGAGGACGGTACCGCCCGCCAGTCCCTGAGTGCGTTGTCTGAAGGCAACGACCGGGTCGACCTTGAGGTCACGGACACTCACCTGTACGTTACCGGTTCCGATGATGACAAGATCGAGATATACAAGCGCCTGTCGGGCGGGGAGCTCGAGCATCAGGGTTCGGTCACCTTGGGTGCAGGGCAAAGCGATCAGATCGCAGTCAGCCCGGACGGAAGTTTCCTGATCAGCATCGGTTCGGCGGGTTCGGTCCACTATTCGATTGCAGACGACGGTTCCTTGGGTTCCCCGCAAACCTCCCAGCAAGCCACTCTCTCCCAAGCCGGCGACATCGAGATCAGCGATCACCATGACGTGTTCTATCTCAGCGATGGCGACGTCGTGGAGATGCGCGATACCGGGCAGTCGGGCGGCGAGTTCGGGGCTCTCCACAGCCAAGGTTCCGTCACCGTGTCCAATGCTTCTTCCATCGTGGAGGGCCACGACGGCGACTACCTGTATGTTGTCTCGTCGTCGCGAAATAGTCTCTCGGTCATCGCCCGGGAGAACGTATCGGGGTTGCGGCTCCTGCAGACCTTGACGGACGGACAGAACGGAGTCTTGGGGTTGGACGGCGCGTCCGACGTCATTGCCACGCCGGACGGGAAATTTGTACTGGTCACCAGCGCGGATGACCATGCCATAGCCGTTTTCCAGGTTGACGCCAGCAGCGGCATGCTGCAGCAGGTGCAGTTGATTCGGAACAGTTACACGGGTGCCCGTGGCCTCGTCGCACCCTCTTCGATTGAGTTCAATTCGCGCACGAATCCGACGAAGGTCCTGGTGTCAAGCGCCGGGCAGTCCGGGTGGCCCGGCGGGCTTGTGACTTTCGACTTGTCCGGGGAGGTGGTGCCCCCGTCGCACCGTGTCGCGGAGTTCAAGGGGGTGGAGACCTTGCGACTGAAGACGGGTGACGGCGACGACCAAGTGGTCTTTGCCGAAGCGACCGCCGAAGACGTTGGGCAGATCACCGTGAATACGGGTGGCGGCAACGACTCGGTTGTCATCAGCCACATGCGGGACGGGACTGTCGAGGTCGAGGAAGATATCTGGGGCCTTCTTCAGGAAACAATTACCCCGCAAAAGATCGATGTGTCTCTCGGCGACGGCGACGACCAGGCTAGAGTTACGACGATCGCGAAAAATACCCACATTGTCGTTCGCGGAGAGGGAGGGACGGATACGTTCGATCTCACCCGCGCCGGAGCGGGCGCCTATGTGGAATTGCATGGCGGCGACGGGGGCGATGCATTCCAGGTCGCGGCCACCGCACTGGCGCCGAAGGCGAGAATCGTGTTGCATGGCGGCATGCCCGGTACCTCAAGCGAACAGCGGGACACACTGGAATTCGTGGTTCCGGCCCCAGAAGAAGGCAAAAGAATCGCGCTGATCGATCCGGATTACACCAACCGCATCCGTGAACTCTACAGCCTAGACCAGAACAGCGGACACATTCGCATTGGATACGGCCTGGCCGGCGGGCCAGTCACACGATACCTACTCTCTCAGGCCCCGGGGACGGTCCGGTACGCCACGTTCGAGGGAGTGAGGCTGGCAGCCAGCCCCCGGGTCACGTTCGGACAACAGTCCTACACCATCAACGAAGGCGATGAGTTGCAGGTCACCGCCAACATCGTTCCGTTTGGGACGAATACGCTGACCAGCGTCTGGTGGGATCTGGATGACGACGGCGTAGGAGACGTGAAGGCGGATTTGTCGTCTGACCTGTCGGTTGCGGATGACGGACTGCAAACCGTCACCCTAACCCTGGACTGGGAGACTCTGAGGGAGACTCACGGAATCCGTGATGATGGCGAGTACACGATTGGCATCATTGTCACCAACGATGCCGGGCAGATTTCGAAGCGTCAGGCCGGACTGACGGTTCTCAATACGCGCCCCACGCTCACGCTCACGCCATCGTCAACCAGTCCCAAGGTCGGAGAGGAATGGACCGTGACAGCTACGGTAACCGATCCGGGAGAGGATTCGATTACGGGCTGGGTGGTGTATTGGGCCGTTGGGGCGACATTCCAGACCACGCAGACTTTCGGGGCGGACGTAAGATCCTTCACCCACGTCTTCACCCGGCCCGGGCAGTACACGATCCGGGTGGTCGCCAAAGACGAGGATGCCACGGCCCCCGGCGAGTGGAGCCAGGACTACACCGTCACCGTGGCGGGGGGCGACATTGATGCCGGAGGTCCCCATGTGATTTCCGAAGGAGAAGCACTGTCCATTTCGGCCACGACCCCGGGTAAGGTCGAGAGATATGAATGGGATATCGACGGGGACGGGACGTATGGTGACGCGGAGGGCGAGGACCTTTCCCTGGATTGGGCGACGCTGAACAATCTGGGGATCGAGGACAACGGCAGCTGGAACATGCAGGTGAAGGTGCACTACGAAGGCGGGGAGACCCACACTTCCGGGCCGATCCTCCTGACCGTCCAGAATGCTGCTCCCGGTTTCACCCTGCAAGGTCCCGCCAAAGTGAGCGAAGGCGGCACGGCTGCCCTGACGATCACCATTGCCGACCCGTCCCCGGTGGACATGAGGGACACCTTCACCGTGAGCTTGGATTTCGATGATGATGGCACGTACGATGCCACCCACACTGTGCGGCAGTCGGTGCCGGGGTCTACGGAACCCATCAGATTTACCACTAACATCCCCACGGAATACCTGACCGATGACGGCGAGGTCAAGATTGGCGTGAAGGTGGCGGACAAGAACCAGGGCGAGTCTGTGCAGGTCTGGACGCTTCAGGTGGAGGATGTGCGTCCGAACATCAGCGTGGGCAGACCGGGCACGGCGGTCGAGGGTCAGGCCTACACGCTTGGATTGAGTTTCACGGATCCGGGTGGCGATGACGTAGAAAAGTGGATCGTGCTGTGGGGCGACGGTCAGAGGTCTACCGTGGAAGGCCCGGTCTCGCCGGGCCAGGTCGTCGAACTAGTTCATAAGTTTCAGGATAGCGGTTCCCGGGAAGTTACCGTGACCGCGGTGATGAGCTCGGGAAGATATACCCAGAAATACACGGTCAATGTCGAGAACGCCGCTCCGACGGTGATCATCCAGTCCATTACCGAATCGAATGAAGGCGGTTATCAGGCAGACGGCCGTATCCGGTTGACTCAGTTGACAGGGCGGATTTCCGATGTTGCTGGAGACGCGCAGGTCGTCACGATCGATTGGGGGGACGGGAGCGACGCCACGGTGATTGATGTGTCTGCAGGAATGGATACCTTCACGGCGACCCACAAGTACGCCCAGGACAAAGCAGGAGGCTACCGGGTCAGGGTGACCGCGGTGGACGATGACGGGGCATCCAGCCGGACCGCCACCACCCAGGCCATCGTCCACAATGTAAATCCCGTGGTTAAGGGCTACAGCTTCACCAACAGCCGGATTTACGAGGGAGAGGTCGGGGTTGTCCAGGGGACTGTCTGGGACGCAGGCGAGGACGACCGGCACGTGGTCATCATCAACTGGGGTGACGGCTCCCCCGATGAGCGTGTGGCCGTCGATCCGACGACAGGGAAATTCTCGGCGAGCCACAGATATGACGACGACCAAGGAGGCAATCTGGAGGATATCTACAAGGTGACCGTTGTTGCGGTGGAACAGATCACTGCACCCGGCACGGATGAAGAGGCCCCGCAGGAGAACTCGCCGCCCAGTCCTTTATTTTATGGTTCCTTGAACTTCGCCCGCCTGACCTCAGAACCGAAAGAGCCTGCTCCAGAGCCGCCAAAGCCGGTCGATGGCGCCCGAAGCCAGACAGTCAGCCTAGACCTGGGAGTGGAGAATCGGGCGCCGGTCTTCAACAACCTTAATGTCGCCAAGACTGATGCGGCCAAGGGGGTTCAGGTGGTTGTGTCTGGGACTGTCGTGGATGTGGCGGCCGACACGGTGCAGGTCCAGGTGGATTGGGGCGACGGCCAGACGGTGACGGTCGCTCTGGACAAAGACGGCAGGTTCACGGCGACGCACGTCTACAGCAAGGATGGGCGCTACCGGGCCCAATTGACCGCGACGGATGACGATGGAGGAAAGAAAGTCGCACAAAGGGCACTGACGATTACCACCGCGGGAAATTCGAAACCGGAGGTTTCCCTGCGGCCGGTGGAGGGGCTGAAGGAAGGGGAGACGGCGACGCTGACCGGCACAGTGGAAGACGATCTGGGCGACGTGGGCGAGGTGACGGTGGACTGGGGCGACGGCAGCGAGGCGGAGACGGTGACGCTGGCGGCGGACGGCCGGTTCACGGTGACGCACACCTATGCGGACGAGGGCACGTACACGGTCACGGTGACGGCGAAGGACGACGACACCACGGTGGCGAAGACGAAGACGGCGACGGTGAGCAACGTGGCGCCGGCGGTGACGCTGTCGGCGGTGTCGGCGGTGAACGAGGGCACGTCGAGCCGCCTGAGCGGGGCGGTATCGGACGCGGGGGATGACGTGACCGAGGTGACGGTGGACTGGGGCGACGGTTCGGCGTTGGAGACGGTGGCGCTGGATGAGGACGGCGGGTTCACGGCGACGCACGTGTATGCGGACGATGGCGGCTCTGGGGGCTATACGGTCTGGGTGACGGCGACGGATACCGGTGGCGAGAAGGGAAGGGCGAACACCGTGGCAAGGGTTGCGAATGTGGCTCCTGCCGTATCGCTGCGACCGGTGGCGGGCATCTTGGCAGGCGGGACGGCGAGCTTGTCCGGCAAGGTAACGGATGTGGCATCCGACACGGTGTGGGTCTTGGTGGGCTGGGGCGACGGCAGCGAGGCGGAGGCGGTGGAGCTGGATGAGGACGGCGGGTTCACGGCGACGCACACCTATGCGGACGAGGGCACGTACACGGTCACGGTGACCGCGACGGATGACGGCGCCCTGAAAAGCACGGCAAGCACGACGGTGACAGTGTCCGCATCAGCGGGGGTGGTTGTTTCCTCGAATGTGGCTCCCGTAGTTTCCCTGCGGCCGGTGGAGGGGCTGAAGGAAGGGGAGACGGCGACGCTGACCGGCACAGTGGAAGACGATCTGGGCGACGTGGGCGAGGTGACGGTGGACTGGGGCGACGGCAGCGAGGCGGAGACGGTGACGCTGGCGGCG
>CAZRSJ010000003.1:45895-80066 GCA_964602805.1 uncultured Chromatiales bacterium
CGACGGTTCGGCGTTGGAGACGGTGGCGCTGGATGAGGACGGCGGGTTCACGGCGTCCCGGGCGTATGCGACGGACGGCCAATACACGATCACGGTGACGGCCAGCGACGGGTCGGCGACGACCTCGGAGACCGCGACGGCGGTGGTGAACAACCAGGCGCCGGCGGTGACGCTGTCGGCGGTGAAGGCGGTGAGCGAAGGTTCGGCGAGCACCCTGACGGGTTCGGTGTCGGATGCGGGCGGCGACCTGAAGTCGGTGACGGTGGACTGGGGCGACGGCAGCGAGGCGGAGACGGTGACGCTGGCGGCGGACGGCCGGTTCACGGTGACGCACACCTATGCGGACGAGGGCACGTACACGGTCACGGTGACGGCGAAGGACGACGACACCACGGTGGCGAAGACGAAGACGGCGACGGTGAGCAACGTGGCGCCGGCGGTGACGCTGAAACTGTCAACGCCAATTTCTGAGGGTGAATCGGCCAGGCTTACCGGTACGGTATCCGATATCGAAACCGATACGCTGAGCGTCGTAGTGGATTGGGGGGATGGTTCCGGCAAGGAGGTGATTACCTTGGCGGAGGATGGAACTTTCAGCATTCTGCATCGCTATGAGGAGGCCGGAGAATACGAAATCCGGGTCACCGCTTATGACGGCACGGATGAAGTGAACGTGGTGCGCACGCTTCTGGTCGAGGAGAAAGAGCCAGAGATACTGTTGCCGCTAGAGGACGAAGAAAACTCTGAAGTGACCGGTGAGAAGTTGACTCCTCTGCCAGAAGAGACGAGCCCAGTGCCGCCTCCCCCGGCCCCCTCTTCGAGTCCGCCCCCCGAGGACAAAATACCGGTATTCTCGTCCTCCCAGACTCTTCCACCTCTGCCGGATGAGGCGGTCCAGACAAATACGGTTCACGCCCACCCGGCGGCAGATCAGATGACGCCGACAATACCGGACTACCAGTTTCTGGGGGTTGCCTGGCACCACATGTACGGGGAGGGCTGGAGGATGATGCCTGCGGTATATACGTTTGACCTGCCGGCAGAGGCCGAGATTGAATGCCTGAGTCTTGGCTGGGATTGTCCCAACCTGATACAGGTTCCCGTCTGGATGTCCTGGAAGAAAATCGCCCAATGGGGACGGGCGCGCTGGGGGGCGAACACCCTTCGTGGACAGGGCAAGCAACGTTCAGGACAGGAGCCGGCCCCGGAGACTCTCCTGATTCCACCCGGGGCGACCGGTCAAAATGGTGCAATGGATTCCGTAGCGAACGGATCCCGGCAGGCGGCCTCGGAGAACGGACGATTTGCCCGGGAAGACCTTGCCTGGTTCACGGATGTGATTGTGCAGCAACCCCTTGTGTCCTCTGGTCCGGGTGTCGCTGGAGGGGTGCCCGAAGATGAGGGCAGAAGGATCCGGGAAGCCGTCCCAAGCCATCGGGAGGGTGGGGCGCAGCCCCAAGCCACGGAAAGCTTTTTCCCCGATGTTCTGGATATGGCTGGCACCGGAGAAAAAGACTGGATGTGGGATCACGCCTGTGAGGGCGAGACTGTCAGCAACGGACATTCGAAGATCCAAGTCGATCTTCCCACCTACGCGGTGGTACAGGGTGCGTCGGGATGGATTGCGCCCTGGTTTGAAGGGGATTGGCAGTTCCCGGAGGACTTGGAGCAGAAAGAGTTTCCCTTGGGTTCTTGGCTGGCCTCGGAAAACCAGGTGGCGGTTTCAGATTTGGGCTGGGGCAGGCGGTCTGGTGAGACCCGCCGCCTAGTCGGGGGTGCCTGAAGATGGCAGGAGAATCCAACCCGGGCATCCTGATGCGGGAAACCTACTTTCCCACGTTCATATATTTCAGGGATCTGGCGGAAGGGCCGTCCATTAACCAAGCCCTCACCCCGCACATCTATGCGTGGAGAGAGGAGGACCGGGAGGGTATTGTCCGCTCCAATGTTCGTGGGCTGGGTGTCTGGCACAGCCAGACGAACGCAGAACGACGCCCCGAATTTGCTTCCTTGGTCCAGTGTGTCGAACGCATGACGGGGGAGATATTTGAGGACCTTGGCTATCACCCGGACGGGAAGCCGCGTCTCGACGGCATGTGGGCGAACATCGCCCCGCGGTATGGCTTCAACCGCAGCCACACGCATCCCGCCTGCCTGTGGAGTGGTGTCTACTATGTGCAGGCACCGGAAGGTTCGGGTCGCATTTTCTTCACGGATCCGCGCCCGCAGGCGCATGTTCTTGGTGCCGCCTATGGTCGGGCTAGCGAAAAGCGTCCCGAAAGTTGGTCGGAGGTCTATTTCAAGCCGGTCGCAGGACGGATGATCTTGTTTCCGGCCTGGTTGGCACATGAGGTGGAGCCGAATATGAGCAAGGTGAAGGGGGCACCCGGAGACCGCATCAGCATCAGTTTCAATATTATCCAGGTTCGGGACACTGCATAGACTGGCTTGTGACCCCCCGGTGCCTGCTTCCGGTCCTATGGCAAGACCCTCGGCCCGGCGGGCAAAGAACCGGATTTGCGCCCCGGCATGAGACCCGGTTCCAGTGGGATTGGGGCCGGTAAAACCAGACTTTCTGGCCGAGGTTTCCCAAAGCGACCCTGCAACCGTCAAGGCGACTCAGTCTGTCGGCAGAGTAACCGATCGGTCATAAAAAATCTATATCATTGTGGCCTTGGAGAGCCTTTGGGTTTCTTTCCTTTTGTGGTTCCACCTCAGGTGGGACAGTTGCACCAACAGAACCAATTTTGGAGGACGATGATGGGTGACAAACAAGCAGACAACGGAAATCTTTCGAAGCCGAAAGAAAAAGCGGACCAGCCGGCCGAACAGGCCACAGTGGAATGGGACGACAGCAGAATGACGACGCATTTCGCGAATGTGGTGAATCTGCAGAGCACGCAGGAGCAGGTAGATCTGTTTTTCGGCACCAACCAGACCTGGGCGGCCTCGGGTGACAGTCAGGTCAAGGTGGAGCTCACCAA
The DNA here is from genome assembly GCA_964602805.1 of uncultured Chromatiales bacterium. Classification (GTDB taxonomy): domain Bacteria; phylum Pseudomonadota; class Gammaproteobacteria; order Poriferisulfidales; family Poriferisulfidaceae; genus Poriferisulfidus. The sequence goes on from CAZRSJ010000003.1 coordinate 48,880, forward strand.
TCGACTAATCATGAGCCCACATGCGGCAAAACGTCTGTCGTTGGCCCTGAGCGGGGTGATTGGGGAATATGAAGGGCGCCACGGCACCCTGAAAATCGACTGATTTGAACGGGTCTGTAGATGGGCGCATGGGGCGAGCCCAGCCGGTTTTCTAGCCCACATGAACTTGTGTCGCCATGCGGCGTGCGCCCTCAGACCCGACTTTGTGGAAGCTTCTGACCGAGGCTTCCAATATTGATGAAGCTGCACCGGCATGGCTGGCCCTTCTCTGCACCAGCTTGGGTGGGGTGGTGCGGGCGGTGGTTGTGCATGCGCCGCCCGGTGGCTCCCAGCGCGGGGTGGCGGTCTGGCCGGACCCGTCTGCGGATATCTCGGGCCTGTCCGGTGTGGTGGATGCGGCCATGCAGAACAAGCGCGGCGTGGTCCGCCGTTCGGCTTCTGCCGGTTCGGAACAGGCCAGCGCCGGCACCGGCGGGCAGTCGTTGGTAGCATACCCATTGCTGGTGGATGACGATGCGGTCGGTGCCGTGGGGCTCTTGGTGGATGTCGGCGCCGAGGAATCGTTGCGCCGGATCATGTCGAGCTTGCAGTGGGGGGTGGCTTGGCTGCGGGAGCGGGTTCTGCACCATCAGGCGCGGGAATTTCGGCAGGAGGCGGACCGGACCCGTTCTGCGTTGGACCTGCTGGCGGTCGGCCTCGAGGAGATGCGGTTTTCTTCTGCCTGCCGGTCCTTGGTCACGGAAATGGCGGTCCGCATGCAGTGCGACCGGGTTTCAGTCGGGTTCAGCCGGAAAGGGTTCGTGGCGGTCGAGTATATTTCGCACAGTGCCCAGTTCGGCAGGCGCATGAACCTGGTGCGCATGCTGGGTGCGGCGATGGACGAGGCGATTGATCAGAAAACGGTCATCCGTTACCCACCCGAGGACGACGTGCTGTTTTCTTTCCGCGCACACGAGAAATTCGTGCAGGCGCATGAGTCCGGGACGATGCTCACCATCCCGATGTTCTTGCGCGACACATTCATCGGGGCGTTTACCTTCGAGCGGGAGGCGAAGCGGCCCTTTTCCCCGGGAGAGACCACCTACCTGGAAAGTCTGGTTTCGGTCTGTGCCCCGATCCTGGAGGGAAAGCGCCAGAATGACAAGGGGATCCTAGTGAAAGTCGGCGAGGTGGCAATGACGCAGGTTCATCGCATGCTGGGGCCGGGGTACGCCCGACGCAAGTTGTCCTTGGTGGCTTCTCTGGCCGTGTTGATGTTTTTCGTTTTCGCCAAGACCGACTACGAGGTATCGGCGGCCGCAGTCCTGGAGGGCAGCATCCAGCGCGCCATCGTTGCTGCTCACGATGGTTTTATCCGGGAGGCTCCGGCGCGTGCTGGCGACATAGTGCGCAAAGGCGATCTCCTGGTCCGGCTGGACGACCGCGAGCTGAATCTGGAGCGGTTGCGCTGGGTCTCCGAACGACAGAAAAGACAATTGGAATATGACCGGGCGATCAGCCAGCACGTGCGGGTCGAGAGTCACATTGCGCAGATGCAGATCGACCAGGCCAACACCCGGGTTCGCATGATTGAGGAGAGGATTTCGCGCCTGCACAAGCGGGCTCCATTTGACGGCATCGTGGTGGCTGGAGACCTGAGCCAGTCGATTGGTGCGGCAGTGCGGCGCGGGCAGGTCCTGTTCGAGATTGCTCCGCTGGAGGCATATCGCGTGATTCTCCAGGTCGACGAAAGCCAGATCCGCGAGATCCAGCCAGGCTCGACCGGCCGTTTGCGTATCAAATCGATCCCGGACGAAGTCTTCCCGATCGTGGTGGACCGGATCACCCCGGTTGCCGTGGCGCAGGAAGGGAAGACCTTTTTCCGGGTCGAGGCGAAGCTGGAGGCTGTGGATTCACGTCTGCGGCCGGGCATGAGCGGGGTGGGGCGCGTCGAGGTGGAGGAGCGCGGTCTGGCCTGGATATGGAGCCGGACCTTCCTGGAGTGGCTGCGCATCCAGGTCTGGGGCTGGTTCGGTTGAGGGGGCCAGCCCGATGAAGTCACTGATCAGTTCTTCTTGGTACCGGGTCGCTGGGCTTCGGCCTCGGCTTCGCACGAACGCCCGCATCCATCGCCAGCGGTTTCGCAATGAGGTCTGGTATGTTCTGCAGGATCACCAGTCCGGGCAATTCCACCGGATGTCGCCCGCCGCCAACCAGATGCTGTGCATGATGGACGGGCGTCGGACCATGCAGGATATCTGGGAACAGTTGGGTGCGCGTTTGGGGGAGGGAGAGGAGCACCCGACCCAGGATGAGATCATCCGCCTACTTTCACAACTGCATGCTTTCGACCTGCTGCAAAATGAACTGCCAGCGGACATGCTGGAGCTGGAGGAACGGGCGAAGCGCAAGAAAAAGCAGGCTCTGCTGATGCGCATAAAAAATCCGCTTGCATTGCGTTTCCCGCTGCTGGATCCGGACCGGTTCCTTGAGAAAACGCTGTTCCTGATCCGGCCGATCTTCACCCAAACGGGGCTTGTCCTGTGGGCGATGCTGGTGGCGGCGGGGGCGGTGTTTACGGTACTGCACGGCGAGGCCCTGCTAAACGATGGTTTGGCCAACGCCCTGAGTATGCAGAATCTGCTGCTGATGGCGCTCACCTACCCGGTGATCAAGACGATCCACGAATTCGGCCATGCCTACGCGGCCCGCATCTGGGGGGGCGAGGTGCACGAGATGGGGGTAATGCTGCTGGTGCTGATGCCGGTCCCTTATGTCGATGCTTCCAGCACCTCGGCGTTCCGAGACAAGTGGCACCGGATCGTGGTGTCATGTGCCGGGATCATGGTGGAACTGGGCCTGGCGGCGCTGGCCATGATTTTCTGGGCACTGGCCGAACCGGGACTGGGCCGGGCGATCGCCTTCAACGTGGTGCTGATCGGCGGGGTTTCCACCCTGTTGTTCAACGGCAATCCGCTGCTGCGTTTCGACGGCTACTACGCCCTGTGCGACTTGATCGAGATTCCCAATCTGGGCACTCGCTCGAACCGCTACTTCTTTCACACTCTCCGCCGGCTCCTGTTCGGTCTCCGCGAGGAAGACTCCCCCGCGATGGCCCCCGGCGAGGTGCCCTGGTTCCTGTTCTACGCCGTGGCCTCGTTCCTGTACCGTCTGTTCATCATGGTCGAAATTGCCCTGTTCATCGCCGGGCAGTTGTTTTTCCTGGGCGTGCTGCTGGCCATCCTGGCCATTTTCACGACGGTGGTCTGGCCGGTCTGTAAGGGCATCGCCTACCTCTTCACGAATCCTGCGCTGCAGTACCAAAGGAGCCGGTCGATCGGGGTGTCTGCCCTGGTTGGTGCACTCATGATCGGGGGCCTGACACTGATTCCCCTACCTTACAGCACCTTGGCACAGGGGGTTACCTGGCTGCCCGAGAATTCCGTGGCTGTGGTGCAGGAGGACGGATTCGTCGAGGAAATACTCGCGCCACCGGGTACCGTCGTGACCACTGGCACGCCGTTAATCCGGATGTGGGCGCCCGAACTGGAGGCGAACCTGTCGGTTCTGCAGAAAGAACTCGAAAAACTGCAATTGCAGAAACGGTCGAGTGAATCCATGGAGCGGGTCCGGGTCAGTTTTTTTGACGAGCAGATCCGTTTTGTCCAGGCTGACATTGCCGAAACCCGCCGCAAGTTGGAGAATTTCGTGATCCGGGCCGGGCAGCCCGGACGTTTTGTTTTGCCGTACGCAGACGACCTGCCAGGCCACTTCCTGCAGCGGGGCCAGATGCTGGGCTACGTGGTGAACCCCGGCACCCTGATGGCGCGCGTGGTAGTCGAGCAGGACGATATCGACCTGATTCGATCCCGGACGCAGGCGGTGAGAGTGCGCCATACGGAAGATCTGGAGAAGGTGGTCGATGCCTGGGTCATCCGGGAGGCACCCATGGCGCAGCAGGTCCTGCCGAGCGCGGCGTTGGGGACACAGGGCGGTGGGGACATTATTTCCCAGTCCACGGACGAAGAGAATTCGCGGGCCTTCGAGAGCCTGTTCCAGCTCGATCTGGGCTTGGCCGCCGGCCCGGAAGAGGTGTTCGTGGGCAGCCGCGTGTATGTGCTGTTCCAGCACGAACCCGAACCGCTGGCATTCCGCTTCGCACGCAGTGTCCGACAGCTGTTCCTGCGCCAGTTCCAGATTTGACGCGATGCCGATGCCGGGTCTGGGTGCCGTCCCCTTGGAAGCCGCAGGCTCCGCGGGCCTGCCGCGTGCGGAGATTTATCCGGAACGTACGGTCGCTCGGCTGCACGCGCTGGATTACCGGGTGCTGGCCGCCCAGTCCTGGTGGATTCATGCGGGATCGAAGAGGAAGGTGAGGGCGCTCTCCGGAGCGGTGGCACGAACGGTCCAGATGGCGCAGGCGGCGGCGCGAATGGACGATGCCGCCCTACAGCGGGCAGCCCGGGAGATTGCTCCGGTGTTGCGCCGGACGGGATGCTTCGACTCGGAGGCGGTACCGCGCTGTTTCTCACTGGTGCGGGAGGCTTCTCAGCGCATTCTGGGAATGCGCCACTACGAGGTGCAGGTCATGGGGGCGCTGGCCCTGTTGCAAGGCAACATCGCCGAAATGGAAACCGGGGAAGGCAAGACCCTGACTGCGACGCTGGCGGTCAGCGCGGCAGCCCTGGCGGGCTGGCCGGTGCACGTGGTGACGGTGAACGACTATCTGGTGGAGCGAGACGCGGAGCAGATGCGACCCCTGTATGAGTTTTTCGGACTGTCGGTGGGCACGGTCCGGTCCGGGCAGACGCCGGAGCAACGCCGGACAGCCTATGCCTGCAATGTCACCTATTGCAGCAATAAGGAATTGGCCTTCGACTACCTTCGCGACAAGATCGAACGGGGTCAGCGCAGCAGCAACCTGCAGATGAAAATGGACACCTTGACCGGCATCGGTCATCAGGCCCCCCGCTGCCTGTTGCCGGGCCTGCATTTCGCGATAGTCGACGAGGCGGATAGCGTGCTGATCGATGAGGCGCGTACACCGCTGGTGATCTCAAGCCAGGCGGAGCAGTCCCGGGATGCCGAGCGATACCGGCAGGCGCTGGACCTCGCGGAGAAGCTCAAGGCCGGGCGCGATTTCCGGATCCATACCCGCGAACGGACCATCCGGCTGACCGAGTCGGGCCTGACCCGAATCGAGCGGCGGGCGGCACGCTTGGGCGGGATGTGGGACGGCAAGGTTCTCCGGGAGGAGCTGGTCACCAAGGCGCTGACGGCGCAGCATCTCTACCACCCGGACGAGCATTACCTGCTACGCGAGGGGAAAATCCAGATCATCGATGAATACACGGGCCGGGTGATGCCGGACCGGTTCTGGGGCGAGGGTCTGCACCAGATGATCGAAGTGAAGGAGGGCTGCGAGGTGACCGGGGCACGGGTGACGCTGGCGCAGATGACCTACCAGCGGTTTTTCCGTCGCTACAAGCGTTTGGCGGGCATGAGTGGCACCTGCAGCGAGGTAGCGCGGGAACTTTGGCAGACCTACCGGCTCGCGGTGTTGTGCATCCCGACACACCGGCCCTTGCGTCGGATTGCTAGGGCAGACCGCGTCTACCTGACCCAGAAGGATAAATGGCAAGCGATTGTCAGGGAAGTCACGGCCTTGCATCGACGCGGGGTCCCGGTCTTGCTGGGCACGCGCTCCGTGGCGGCATCGGAGATGGCAGCAGCCTGCCTGTCGGAGGCCGGGTTGCCGTTCGCGGTGCTCAACGCCGCGCAGGATGTCGAGGAAGCCGAGATCATCGCCCGGGCGGGGGATCGATTCCGGATTACCGTGGCCACCAACATGGCTGGGCGGGGAACCGACATCAAGGTGTCTGAAGAAGTGGAGGCGCTCGGGGGCTTGCACGTCATCATGTCGGAGCGGCACGATGCCCAGCGTATCGACCGCCAGCTGGCCGGTCGCACGGCACGCCAGGGACAGGCGGGCTGCTTCCAGTCGATTCTGTCGCTTGAAGACCCCCTGATGGACATGGATCCTCTGGGCCTGCTCGCACGCCCTGCACGTGGAATCATGGCGCATGGCGGCGACTGGGCCGGGCGGCTGGTCCTTCGTGTGTTGCAGAGAAGGGCGGAACGCTTGCATGCGCGGATGCGGCGCAAGCTGCAGCAACAGGACGAACGGCTGGGGGATGCCTTGGCGTTTGCAGGGAAACGGGAATGAGCACAAAACAGGGCCGTCGGGCCATTCCGGACGAGGCGGGAATGCCGCCGGGCTGCTTGGCGCGCCGTCCGCACGAAGGTTTCTCCCGGGCGGGAGGGTTCAGGTGTGCTGCCGCCCTCGCTGCGACGATTCCCGCGATGGCACTGGGCGAGGCACTGCTGGACAGCGAGAGGCAGTTTGACTGCGTCCTGGAGCCCGCCAGCCTGGTCAAACTTGGCAGCCCGGTCCCGGGTGTGCTCGATGAAGTCTTGGTCGGGCGGGGAGACGTCGTGGAGGTAGACGACGTCGTTGCGCGCATCAATTCCGAAGTGGAGGAGGCGATGATGGAGATCAACCGCTTGCGCGCGCAAAACACGCTGAACGTCGAGTCGCAGCACATCCTGGTGAAGCTGAATGAGAAGAAGCTGGAGCGGGCGGGCTCGCTGCTGGAGCATTGGATGATTTCGGAGGACAACTATGACGAGATCAAGGGCGAACTGGACCTGGCCGAAAGTGAACTGGCCCTCAAGAAACTGGAGTCGCGCCTGGCCAAGATGGAATACCACCTCTCCAAGGTCGTGCTCGATCAGCGGATCATCCGCAGCCCGGTCCAGGGCGTGGTGAGCAAACGCGTGTTGTCCGAGGGAGAGTTCGTGGGTCAGGAAGACCACATCCTGGAAATCGCGGTGCTGGACTCCCTGCACGTGGAGACATTCCTTCCCGTGGACCTGTTTCCGAAGATCCATGCGGGCATGGTGGGGACGGTTACGATGTCGCAGCCGATCCGTGCGATGCACGAGGCGACGGTCACGGTGGTGGACCGGGTGTTTGATGCGGCGAGCGGCACGTTCGGGGTGCGGCTGCTTCTGACGAACCCGGATCGGGACATTCCGGGCGGACACCGCTGCCGGGTTTCGTTCGAAATCGAATAGATGGCGGGCCGCGGGCTGGTTCAGAACAGCAGTTCAGACCAGACGGCGAACTCGTTGTCGTAGGGGTTCGAGGTTCCGCCCCGGCTGCGGCGGCCCATCAGGATCAGGTTGAAGTCGGGACCGACTACGAAGCGGTGTCCGATTTCGTAATCCTGCCGGCCTTCTTCTGCCAGCAGGGTGCGGGCATATGGCGTCAGCAGGCCGACGCCGCCGAAGATCGGGAAGCCGTAACGCACTTCGGCATTGAGTTGCCTCGAGATTGATTGGGCTTCCTGCCATGGCATCTCGACGGCCTGCCGGGACCACAGGCGGTCCGTGGACGGGGCGATCACGCCCCAGCGGGACATCACGTTGAACGAAAGCCCCTGGCGGCTGGCCGTCTCGTCCATGCGGATCTCGCCGCTCAAGCCCCACTGGTCGTAATCTTCGCTGTGCGTCAGGAGAATGCGCCCTTGGCCTTCCATCGTCAGCCGGTGTTTCGGATGGGTGTAACGCAATTTTGCGTTGAGTTCCATGCCACTGCCGTCCAGCCCGTCGCCGCTGTCGTGGCGCACGCCAAGTTCGACCGAGGGCGCGAGTTCCGCACCCGAGGCCAGCTGGCGTATATGGCTGGCTTCCAACGCGAGACGCAGGTTCTGCATGTCGGCGGTGATGGCGTAAATCCGCCCGCCGCCGTCCGTTTCGACTTCCGTCAGGCTGGCCTCGCTCCTGAAGCGCAACAGGGTCGTGCCGCCCTGCAACATGTTTTTGCTGGTCAGCAGCCGTCCGCTGAGTCCCCCCGCGAAGGTTTTCATGTGGGTGTCGCTGAGTTGCGTGGCATGGTCGTAGTCGATCTCCACCTCCCCGCGGCCATAACCGACGGTCGCCCAGGCGGTCAACCCGCCTTTGGGCGAGGACCAGTGCACGTAGGGATAGACGCTGGTCATGCGGGCTTGGTAGCGCCCGTCTCCGGAACGGGTGTGGTAATCGAAGTCCCCGGAAGACCAGGACAGCGCAAACCCGGCGAGCAGCCTCGGGTGTACCTTCATGTCCGCTCCCACGTGGATGCTGAACAGGTGGCCATCCCAGTCGAGCCCCTGCCGGCTCCCGCCGGACAGGTTCTGGTAGTCGCTGCGGCCCCAGAGCCAGAGGTCCTGGAACCCGCTTGGCTCCGGCCCGCCCAATGGCGTGGAGAAAGACAGGCCTCCGAGGAGCCGCTTCAGGTCCATGGCGCGGCGTTCCGGTGCGGACGGGACCAAGGCCAGCATCTGTTCGATCAGGGAGCGGTTGCGCTGGCGTTTCGGTTCGCCGCTACGGGTCCGTTCCGAAATGGCCGACAAGGTGCTGCCCACCATGGCCTGGGTGATCCGGGGCAGCAATTCCTCATTGACCCGGCCTTCGCTCCAGAACTCGCTGTCCTTAATCGTTCCGGTTGCGGTCAGAGTCTCTTCTAGGCCCAGGGAGGCCACCGACGGATTGCTCAGCTTCAGTTCGAACACCTCGTCCTCTTCTTCGATTCGATCTTCCAGCAGCGGCACCGAAATCATGCCTCGTTCCTCGCCGGCCAGTATGAACAGGGTGCCCTGCGTCGTCCGGTAGTCTTCCTCGGCCGTTGCCGCCGCATCGTCGTCGATTTCCGCCGTCGCATAGTCCACCGTCACGTCCAGCGGAGACACGTCGCTCAACTCCACCGTGAAATCGATTCTGCCGTCGCGCTCGTTCGCATTCGCGTCGCCGATCGTGAGCCCTGGCAGGTTGTTGTCGGCGAGGGTTCCAGTGGCGCTGAACTTGCCGCCCAGGTCGCGCCCACCGGATTGAACAGCGTGACGGTGAAAGTCTCGTCGCCTTCAATCTCCTCATCCGCGACCGGAGTGACCTGGATGGTCTGGGTGGTCTCGGTGGGGCCAAAGGTCAGGCGTCGGCTTTCGGAGTCGATCGTGTAGTCCGCATCCATGGTCGTGGTGTCGTCCTCGATCCGATACTCCACCGAGACGCCCTGGGCCCGGGTTTCACTGAGACTGACCACGAACGACATGGAGGAGTCCGTTTCATCGGCGGTGGCGTCTGTGATGGTTAGGCCGGCCACCTCGATGGTGCCGGTGGCGGTGGTTCGCGCGTTCAGGTTCGCCCCGCTCGGGTTGCTCAGTGCCAGGGTGAAGGTTTCTTGTTCCTCGGCGATTCCGTCTTTCAGGATGGGCACGTCCAGGAGTACGCGGGTCTGCCCGGCCGGGATGACCCGCGTCCCTCGGATTCCGGTGTAGTCCGTCCCGTCCTTCGCGCTGCCGTCCGTGGTGGCGTACTCCACGGTGACGCTTTGTGCCCGGCGCCCGCTGAGCGAGACCGGGAACTGCATGATCTCGCCCTCGTAGGCGGCGGCGTTGCCGATGCCTATCTGCAGGGGTTTGGCATCCTTGATGGTGCCGGTGGCGGACGGCATACTGCCAAGCGCGGCCCCGGAGGCATTGGACAAAACGACCGTGAAGGTCTCGTCGTTTTCGGCTTCCGTGTCCTGCAGCAGGGACAGGTTGATGGTTTTTTTCGTCTCGCCCGGCGCGAAAGTCAGTATGGCGCCCGCCGCGGCCACATAGTCCGCGCCCGCCGTCGCCGTGTTGTCTGAGCTGTTGTACTCGACCGTCACCGTCTGCGTGCTCGCCGGGCTCATCATGACCGGGAAGCGAATCACGCCGTCGCTTTCGGCCCCTTGGCTGTTTATGATGTTCAGCTTCGGATTCCCGTCGTTGTCGATGATCGTGGCGGTGGCGTCGGAGTCGGGGCCGAGGCTTGCGTGGGTCGGGTTGTTCAGGGTGATTTCGAAAGTTTCGTCCTCCTCGTCGTCCGAGTCGTCGACCAGTGCGATGGTGATCGTCCCCTGGGTCTCTCCGGCGGCAATGGTCAGGGTGTTGTTGGGTGAGGCAGGGGCCGTGAAGTCCTGCCCAGCCGTGGCAGTCCCGTCCGTGGTGGCGTATTCCACGGAGACGTTCTGGTAGCTGGTGGCGCTCAGTTGCACCGTGAACGTGACGGATCCGGTGCTCTCCAAGACGACCTGGTCTTCCGTACTCAGCACGGGCGGGTCGTCATTGTCCTGGATCGTGCCGGTGGCGCTGGATTTCGCGGAGTCCAGGGTGGCGTGCGCCGGGGCGAGCAGCGCGACGGTGAAGATCTCGTCTTCTTCGTCGTGCGAGTCATCGAGGATCGGGACGCTGAGGGTCGCCGTCTGTCGGTCTTCCTCGAAGACCACAATGCCGTCGTACATGGCCGAGCGCGATGCGGTGGGCTTGTAGTCCACGTTTTTCGTCGCGGTGTCGTCGGTGATGCGGTATTTCACTTCCACTTTCCGTCCGCTTGCGGCGTCCAGGCTCAGCGTGAAGTCGACCGAATCGTCGCCAGCCTCGGTCCCGGAGGCGTCCTCGATCGACAGCACGGGTGGGTCGTCATTGTCTCGAATCGTGCCGATGGCGCCGCAGCGGCGCCCCAGGACGACATGGCCGCCGGTCGGGCTGCTGAGCACAACCGCGAAGGTTTCGTCTGCCTCGTCCTTCGTGTCCTCGTCGATGGAGACCGTGACCGTCTGGCTGGTTTCCCCGGCATCGAAGAAAACCCGGCCGTTTGCTTGATTGAAGTCGTCGCCGGCTTCTGCCGAGATATCCTGTGTGTTCACGGAGGTGCAGGCGTAGTTCGTGTTCCCGCTGGAGCCTTTGCCAACCGTCTCGTACCAGACGCTCACGCGCTCGCCGTGTTCACTGCTGAGGTGGAGAGTGAAGGCGATCTCGCCCCCGTCCGTGCCGTCGTCTTCGTCGCCCTGTGCATCTTCGATCGTGAATTCAAGCGGATCGGTACTGAGGATAGTGCCCCTGGCGGTCGGCTGGTTGCCCAAGCTCGCCCCCACCGGTTCGCTCAGCGTGACCGTGAAGACCTCCCTTTTCTCGACCTGATCGTCGGTGCGCAGAGAGACCCGGATCGTCTTCTGCGTTTCGCCCGGTGCGAAAGTCAGGCTGCCGCTGGTCTCGGTGTAGTCGACATTCGGTTCCGCCACGCCACTGGGCACGCCGTCTTCCGCATGGGCGATCGGGCTTGAGGTGGCGTACTTGACGGTTACACGCCCGGGGTCGGCCGGCAACAGCGTCACCGTGAAATCGATATGGCCCTCATATTCCTTGGCGACGGCATTCGAGATCGCGAGGCTCGGCGCCCCGTCGTCGTCGACGATCGTGCCGATGGCCTCCGCTTGGTCCAAGGCGGCATGGGTCGGGTCGCTCAGCCGGACCGTGAAGGTTTCGTCGTCTTCGTCCCGGGTATCCGCGACGATGCCGACGGTAAGCGTCTTGGCGGTGTCGCCGGGCATGAAGGTGAAGCTGCCGGAGGCCCCCGTGTAGTCGTCGGGATCGCTCGCCCCCGAACTGCCCGCACCATCCTCGGTCGCATACGCCACCGTAACCTCGTTGGCGCTGGGAGCGTCGAGTTCCACCGTGAATTCGACTTCCGTGGCGCTTTCGAGAACATGCCGGTCGCTGACGCCCAGATTTGGCAGGTCGTCATCGTCCAGGATGGTGCACGTCGCCGCGTCCAGCGTGAACGTGTCGGTACCGACCATGAATGACGAGAATCGTACCTCGAAACTTTCATCGGGCTCGTCGACACGATCATCGAAAAGGGGGATGGCGAAGCTCATTTCCGGGTTCTCGTGGGCCTCATCGAATTCCAGCATCCGACCCGACCCGCCGACTCCTTCGTAGTCCGTCCCGGCTTCCGCTGCAGACAGTGCGGCGTCGCTTGGGTCGGCGGTCCGGTACAGGGCCTTCACGGACTTGCTGGTGAGTCCGCTCAGGGTGATCGTGACCGTCGCCTCCCCATCCGATTCCGCCACTCCATCTTTCCCCGAACTGTTCCCGCAACTCGCGGATGGATTCGGCGTGGCCTCGTCGTCGACGATCTCTCCGAACGCGGTGAGCGTGACGGCGTCATCTTTCAGTGTGGCATTGTCCACGGCGGCGACGGACAGGGAAAGCATCTCCCGATACTCGTCGATGTCGTCGTCGAGAATTGGCACACGAAGGATCAGGCTTGTCTCTCCCGGGGCGATTTCCGCCCTGCCCCGGAACTCGGTGTAGTCTTCCCCGACGGTGGCAGCTTGAGAGCCTGCGCTGGTCCCGGTGTCCCCGGTGGCATACGAGAAGCGGACAGGCTGCCCGCTCGGGACGCTGAGGAGGATCTGAAATTCGCTGTACCGGGCATTTTCCGCTTCGCCTTCCGAGACGGCCTGCGGATCCGCCATCGATAGTTGCGGCGGGTCGTCGTCGTCGGTGATCGTGCCGGTCGCCCCGGCTTCGCCGAGTGCCGCCCCGACCGGATCTTTCAGGATCAGCGAGAAAGTTTCGTCGGACTCGTCCAGCTGGTCCTGGTGCACCGTCACGCGGATGACCTTGGTGGTTTCGCCGGCCGCGAACGTCAGGAGGCCGCTGCGGATCGTCGCGTAGTCTTCTCCGGCTGTCGCCGCCGTGTCTCCAGAGTCGTCCGCAGTCCGGTAGCCGACGGTGACGGCGCTCGTGCTGGCAGGGCCTAGCGTGACCGTGAATTCGGCGACGCCCGCACGTTCCGGCACGGTCGCGTCCACGATGCGCAAGACGGATTGTGCGAACGCGGGCGAATTCCAGAGGATCAGCGCCAGCCCGAAACCGGCGCAGACTCCGAGGCGTTCTGGCTTGCGGTTCCCGGGAAGGGTTTCCGCACAGGCACCCACACCTTCCTGTCTGGTCACGGCCGGTTCCATCGCTAGAGGCTCTCAAAAATCAGCCAACAAGACCGATTAATTAACCCATACGGACATGACAGCCGGGTTGTCTAAATATGAAAAAGTTGTGAAGGACTTCGGGCCGGTGGCGGCGCGCGGCACAAGCCCGTGAAGACCAGGACCAGTCAAGCATGCGGTTGACCCATTCGATATCCCCGATGTCGAGTTGTCCGGTGGCCCGTCTCAGGCGGAACACATCAACGATGTAGTCGTAGCGGGCTCGGAAATAGTCCCGTTTCGCGGCATAAAGCCGACTGGTCGCCTGCACCACGTCGACGGTGTCGCGTGTGCCTGCCGCGAGGCCGGTCTCGTGCGCCTCCAGGTCGACCCGGGCGGATTCGAGTGCCTGCTTGAAGGCGCGGATGCGAGCGATTCCCGCGGTCACGTTGCGGTAGGCGGAGCGGGTTTCCTGTTCGACCAAGCGGCGCATGGCGAGCAGCTCCGTCTGGGCTGTCTCCCGCTCGCGGATGGCCTGCCGGGTGCGGTAGTACACTTTGCCACCGGAAAACAGGGGAATCTTCAGCTGGACCGAAAAGCGGTCTGTCTTAATCCGGTTCCCGGCCGGGCTGAAGACGCCACCGGTGTCTTCGGAATCATCCAAGCTGGCGAGCAGGTTCAGGGTCGGCCAGTGCTTGGCTTCTTCATAGCGCACCGCGTGGCGGGCCGCGGCCAGTTCATGCTTGCGAATCAGGTAGTCGAGATTGTGCTCCAGCGCCACCTCGGTCCATTCATGGATATTGGCCGGTTCGGGTGTCTCCGGACGGAATCGCGCCGACAGGGGGGTCAGCATCTGGTGCGCTTGCCCGGTCATCAGGGTCAGTGTTTCCAATTGGTTTTCCAGATGGTTCTGGGTTTCGATCTCGCGGGCCACCGCCAAATCGCGGGAAGCCTGGGTTTCCTTGATTTCAACCAACGCGGTCAGCCCGACCTGGAACCGCATCCGGGCCTGCTCCAGCTGCAGGGCGATGGCATCCTTCTCCTTGCGCGCGAACAGGGCACTGTCCTGGGCGGCCAGGATATCGAAATAGGCCTGTGCGACCCGTACGATCAGTTTCTGCCGGGCGGCGTCCCGTTGCGCCCGCGCCCGCGCACTTTGTGCCTCGGCGCGGTCGAGTTGGACGTACAGGTCGTGGTGGTACAGGGATTGCGTCAGGGTCAGGCGTCCGGTCCGGGTGGTGTAGCGGTCGCGGCCGCCTGTCGACTCGAAGCTACTGCCGTCACGGGACTGGCGTACCCCTCCGAAGCTGTATTCGTAATTGATGTTGGGCAGCAGGTCGGCGAAGGCGATGGATTCGCCCTCGGCCACGGCCAGGTAGTGGGTTTCGGCACTCTGCAATTCTGTGTCGCTGCGCTGTGCCAGCAGGTAGATGTCGAGCAGGTTTTCATAGCCGGCCTGCGCGGTTCCGGTCAGGCTGCACGCAAGCAGGGCTGCGAAGTGCCGAGACGATCTCGCCATAATCCAACTAGTTTGGCGGTCGGATGTTGCACAAGTGTGTCGGGGCTGGCGCACCAGTGGCGGGGTGGGGCAGGGCGGCCTGTCCCGACCGTGAAGACCCTCCCATATCAGGCGTCTTGTAGAATACGGGCAAGACCGTTTTCCTCGGACTGCGGGTTGCCGCGAGATTGAAGCAGGGGAGTGTTCTCTCCGGCACCCGCGGGACGAAACCGAGAGGGGTTTGCCGGCATCGGGAGTGCCGATCATGACGGATACTGCGTTCGTTGAATTCGACCAGGTTCAGAAAAGCTATGACGGTGAGACTCTGGCGGTCGCGAACCTCAACCTGAACATCCCCCGCGGTGAATTCATGACCCTGCTCGGGCCGTCCGGCTCGGGCAAGACGTCCAGCCTGATGATGCTGGCTGGATTCGAGACCGTCACGCATGGGGAGATCCGCCTCGACGGCCGTTCGGTGAATTCCGTGCCCCCCCACCAACTGGGCATCGGCGTGGTATTCCAGAATTACGCCTTGTTCCCGCATATGACGGTCAATGAGAATCTCGCATTCCCGTTGCAGGTACGCCGGATGGGGCGCTCCGAGGTCGAGGAGCGGGTACGCGAGGCATTGCAGATGGTGGAGATGGGGCGGTTCGGCAATCGCCGCCCGTCCGAGCTGTCGGGAGGGCAGCAGCAACGCGCCGCGTTAGCCCGCGCCCTGGTGTTCCGACCGGAACTGGTGCTGATGGACGAACCTCTGGGGGCGCTGGACCGTCAGCTGCGTGAGCACATGCAATACGAAATCAAGCATCTGCACGACCAGTTGGGCGTGACCGTCGTCTATGTGACGCACGACCAATCCGAAGCGTTGACCATGTCGACCCGGATCGCGGTGTTCAAGGATGGCTCCATCCAGCAGGACTCCGACCCGGAAACGCTTTATGAATGTCCGGAGACGGCATTTGTCGCGCGCTTCATCGGAGAGAACAATCGACTGTACGGCCGGGTCGAACGTGTCAGCGATGGCGTGGCCGAGGTCTCGATCGAAGATTCCGGCCATGGCCGGGCCCTGGCGATCAATTGCAGTGGCATGGGTACCCCGACCACATTGTCGATCCGTCCGGAGCGGGTGTTTATCGGCGATGCGGGAGAAAACCGGTTCGATGCGGTGGTGGAGGAATTAATTTACCTTGGCGACCACATTCGTTGCCGCATGAGGGTGCTGGGGCATGACGACTTCATCGTCAAGATGCCCAACGCGGCAGGCCATGAGCACTTGAAAGTGGGCCAGGAGACGCCGGTCAGCTGGAATACCGAGGACTGTCGCGCACTGGATGCACTACCATAGCGAAGCTCATTGGATTTTGTGAGGTAACGATGAAGCCTTTCGCGTTGTTCTGCGCTGCGGGTCTCTGTCTCGCGGCAACAGCCGCATCGGCGGGTGACTTGACCATCGTCTCCTGGGGCGGTGCCTACACCAAGAGCCAGACCGAGGCTTATTTCAAGCCGTGGATGGCCAGCACCGGCCACCGGGTCCTGTCCGAGGACTACAGCGGCGGCCTGTCCGAGGTCAAGGCGCAGGTTGAGGCTGGCAATGTCACCTGGGACATCGTGGATGTCGAGGATGCCGAGGCCATCTTGGGATGCGACGAGGGATTGTTCGAAGAAGTTGATCCGGCCATCCTGCCTGCGGCTCCCGACGGGACGCCGGCTGAAGAGGATTTTCTTGAGGGCACGATCGGAGACTGCGCCATCGGCACCGTCATCTGGTCGACGGCCTATGCCTACAATCAGGATCGGTTGTCGCCGCCCCCGAGCACCATCCAGGATTTCTTCGATCTGGAGAAGTTTCCGGGTCGGCGCGGCATGCGCAAAACCCCCAAGGTCAATCTCGAGATCGCACTGGTGGCCGACGGCGTCCCGGCGGACCAGGTTTACGAGGTGATGGCGACCCCGGAGGGAATCGACCGCGCTTTTGCCAAGCTGGAGAGCATCAAGGAGCATGTCTTGTGGTGGGAGGTTGGTGCCCAGCCGCCGCAGTTGCTGGTCGACGGTGAGGTGGTCATGAGCACGGCTTACAACGGCCGCATCTTCAATGCGATTGTGGCAGAAGGTCAACCGCTCGCCATGGTCTGGGACGCACAGGTCTTGGCGGGTGACAACTGGGCGATCGTGAAAGGAACTCCGAATTTGGAACTGGCGCTGGATTTCTTAAGATTTGCCTCCATGCCCGAGAACATGGCCGTCCAGGCTTCGTGGATTTCCTATGCACCGGTGCGCAAGTCTGCCTCCGGACTGGTCGGGAACTACCACGCCGACCCCGACCTGAAGATGGGGCCGCACCTTCCCACCTGGCCGGAAAACATGAAGACGGCGATTCGGAACGATGAGGAATTCTGGGCAGACCATGTTGACGAATTGAATGAACGCTTCAATGCCTGGCTGATCGATTGAATGAGGTCACGGGCACGGTTGCCGATGAGATTCTCTGCCTTTTTTCTGGCCGCAGGAGTATGGTTTGCGGCACCGAGTGCTTTGGCGGGTGACTTGACCATTGTGTCTTGGGGCGGGGCTTACGCCAAAAGCCAGACCGAGGCCTACTACAAGCCTTGGATGGCTCGTACCGGCCACCGGATTCTGACCGAGGACTACAACGGGGGAATATCCGAGATCAAGTCGCAGGTCCTCGCCGGCAACGTGACCTGGGATGTGGTGGACCTTGATTCTGCCGAGGGGCTTCTAGCTTGCGACGAAGGCTTACTTGTGGAGATTGATTCCTCCATCCTGCCTCCGGCGCTGGATGGAACTCCCGCCGAACAGGATTTTTTCGAAGGAGGGATCGGTTCCTGCATGATCGGAACCGTCGTGGGGGCGATGGTCTTTGCCTACGACCAAAGCCGGCTGTCGCCCGGACCGACGACCATCCGCGATTTTTTCGATCTGGAGAAATTTCCTGGCCGACGCGGCCTGCGCCGGAGTCCCAAGATCAATCTGGAGATAGCCTTGGCGGCGGATGGGGTTCCTCTGGACCAGGTCTATGCGGTGCTGGCGACTGCGGAGGGGGTTGATCGCGCCTTTGCTCGGTTGGATGGCATCAAGGATCAGGTCGTGTGGTGGGAGGCGGGGGCTCAGCCGCCGCAGTTGCTGGCGGACGGCGAAGTGGTCATGAGCACGGCCTACAACGGGCGAGTTTTTAATGCCTACGCGCTGGAGGGCCGCTCTCTGGCCATCGTCTGGGATGCGCAAATACTTGACTTCGGCAACTGGGCGATTGTTAAAGGAGCCCCGAACCTGGAGCTGGCACTTGATTTCATCAGATTTGCGTCCACCCCTTCAAACATGGCAGTCCAGGCTTCGTGGATCTCCTATGCGCCGGCCCGGCGCTCCGCTCTTGAAATGGTTGGCGCCTACCATGCCAATCCCGAACTGGACATGATTCCGCATCTGCCGACCTCGCCAGACAACATGAAGACGGCGATCTGGCAGGATACGGAGTTCTGGGCGGATCACCTGGATGAGTTGAACGAGCGATTCAATGCTTGGCTGGTCGGGGAATAGGCGGTCGGGATTTAGAACCTCTCTTCAATATTTGATTCGTGATTCCATCAGTCCCCCCCGAGCCGGCGATCGTCGTCGACGGTATCCCACTTAAAACAAAACTAGCGCGGGCGCTTATGGTCCGTCGACTCAGGGCCTTGGGGCTGACCCTGCCGCTGCTGGCCTTCCTGTTCGCGGCTTTCATTATTCCGGTGCTGGTGTTCCTGTGGCAGGGGGTTCATGACGATACGTACGCACGATACATGCTGCACAGCACTCCCGTGTTGGAGGCGTGGGACGGTGTGTCGGAACCGACCGAAGCCATGTATGCAGTCCTGCAGAAGGACTTGGTGCAGGCGAGAAAAGACAAAACGATCGGCAAAGTGGCAACCCGGGTCAACCGGGAACTGCCCGGGGGTCGGTCCCTGTTCACTTCCACGGCGCGCAAGGCGGCACGCTTAGAGGCTCCTTACAAGGAGGCGATGATTGACCATAAACCGGCATGGGGTCAGCTTGAGACCTGGCAAGCGCTTCGCGTTGCCGCAGCCCGGTATACGCCAACCTATCTGGCGACTTCCGTGGATCTCAAGTACCGCGGCGACGGTTCCATTCGTCGCCAGGATGAGAAACGCCGCATCCATCTCACGCTGTTTTGGCGCACGATCGAAATCTCCGCGCTGGTCACGATCTTCTGCCTGTTGCTGGGCTATCCAGTGGCTTATCTGCTGTCCAACCTGCCGGCGCGCAGCACAAATCTGCTCCTGATCTTGGTGCTGTTGCCGTTCTGGACCTCGATCCTGGTGCGCACCACTGCCTGGATCGCAATCTTGCAGGGCAACGGAGTGCTGAACGACCTGTTCGTCGCTTTCGGGGTCATTGGCGACGACAGCCGGTTCAGCATGGTCTACAACCGGACCGGAACTCTGGTCGCCATGACGCACATTCTCTTGCCGTTCATGATCCTGCCGCTGTATGCGGTCATGCGGACTATACCGAAGGCGTACGTTCAGGCGGCGCACAGTTTGGGCGCAAACGGTTGGGTGGCCTTCTGGAGGGTATACCTGCCGCAGACCCTGCCGGGCATCGGTGCAGGCGTGGTGCTGGTGTTCATCCTTGCCACCGGCTACTACATCACCCCGGCCTTGGTGGGAGGACAGGACGGGCAGATGATTTCCAACCTGATCGACTTCCACATGCGGAGATCGCTCAACTGGCCGCTGGCGGCGGCAATGGGCTTCGTGCTGCTGGTGCTGGTCATGTTCCTGTACTGGCTGTACGACCGCGTATCCGGCATCGATCGGATGAGGTTGGGCTGAGGCATGCTCGAGGCGATCCGCCCCCCGGTTCGATTCGCCGCGGCCTGGTGTGGCCTGGCGGGAGCCTTGGTTGGGCTGCTCACGGCATACGGCGACACCGCATTGATGTTGCCGTACACGTTGGCGGGCGCCTTGCTGTTCGCTTTGCTGTCGCTTCCTGCCGCGATTCACCCCGAATCGCCGAGAGTCGCGCGTTCGTTCTGCATGCTCGCACTCGCGTTGGTGGGGCTCGCGACACACGGCGTGGCTTTCGCTTTGCTGATGTTGGCGCTTGGCTGGGTTTTGGCATCGGCATCCGCTTGGCTCGCCACCGGGCGCTACCGGGAAGGCCTGCCGGAATATGCCGGGCCGCGCGAAATACTCCTGTTTTACATGTTCCGGGGAGTGTGCGCGCTGATTTTCGTGTTCTTGGTGGTGCCGATCTTCGTGGTGGTGCCCTTGTCCTTCAACCAGGAACCGTATTTCAGTTTTACCGCCGGCATGCTGAATCTGGAAGCGGATGCTTTCAGCCTGCGCTGGTATGCCGACATCGTACGCAATGGCATGGTGGCGCCGGACGCGGAGATCGGTTGGTGGGCCGACATGTGGAACAACGCGCAGTGGGTGCGTTCCATCAAAAACAGCTTCATCATCGGCATTCCGGCAACCCTTTTGGCCACGGCACTCGGAACGATGGCCGCGGTCGGCCTCAGCCGCTCGGAAATGCCGTTCAAGCGCACCGTGATGGCATTGTTGATTTCACCGATGGTGGTGCCGTTGGTCATTACGGCATCCGGGTTGTTTTTCGCGTTCAGCCAGGTTGGGCTCGCCAAGACTTATCCTGGATTGATCTTCGCGCATGCAGTGCTTGGGGTTCCGTTCGTGGTCATTACGGTCACGGCATCTTTGGCCGGGTTTGACCACAACCTGGTGCGTGCGGCGACCAGCCTCGGTGCGTCGCCGTTGCGAACCTTCTTCAAGATACAGACACCGATCATTCTTCCCGGCGTGGTGTCCGGAGCTCTGTTCGCCTTTATCACTTCATTTGACGAAGTGGTAGTGATTCTGCAGCTCGGCGACGTGACCCAGCGAACGGTTCCGCGTCAAATGTTCTCCGGCATCCGGGAGCAGATCTCGCCGACCATCCTGGCGGTGGCGACGATCTTCGTCCTGATTTCGATTCTTTTGCTGGCGACTGTGGCCTTATTGCGCCGTCGTGCAGAACGTTTGCATGGGGTGCCGGCACACTAGGGCAAGGTAGGCTGTTAGCGAGGTTGGGCGTTTGGAGAAAACACCCGTTTTCCGTTGATCTCGAAAGCCGCAATCGCATGCTGCCCTTCTTCCGACAGTAGCCACTCTGCAAATTCCTGTGCCTGTTCCCCCTTCACGTGCGGGTGGCGGTTGGGGTTGACCACGATGAGTCCGTACTGGTTGTGCAGTAGCGAGTCGCCCTGATACACCACCACTAGATCTTGCCGGTTGCCAAACGCGGCCCAAGTGGCGCCATCGCTCAGCACGTAGGCATTGCGCGCGGCGGCAGTGTTCAGGGTAGGCCCCATGCCGGCCCCGGCCTCCCAGTACCAGTCGCCGCTGGCTGGCCGGACTTGAATGTCCGCTTTTGCCCACAGTTCCAGTTCACGCTTGTGGGTTCCGCTGTCGTCGCCGCGAGAGATGAAAGTAACACCTGAGCGTGAGATACGTCGGAAAGCTTCTGCAATATCATCTACCTCTGAAACTTTTGCGGGGTCTTCGCGTGGCCCGATCAACATGAACTCGTTGTACATCAGGTCGTCCCGTTGCAATCCGTAGCCTTCGGCGACGAAACGTTCTTCCGATTCGCGGTGGTGAACGATCAGCAGGTCGGCATCTCCCCGCATCGCATTGCGGATGGCCTGCCCGGTGCCGACGGCCACAACCCGGAAACTTACGCCGGATTTTTTCTCGTAGATCGGCAACAGGTAATCGTACAGGCCGGAGTGGTCCGTCGAAGTAGTGGATGCGATGGTCAGGAATTCCGATTCCGCCATTGCGGAAGGGAAGCCCAGGCAGCTCAAGAGGAAGGCGGATGCAAGGCGCATGAGACTTATGAGATGGCTCCGGAACGGGTCGGATGAGCAACGAAATCGCGCATCGTATCGTCGCCTTGATAATTCAGAAAGTCCCCGATCGGCAGGTGGGCCCTTAAACGACCGTATTCCAGAAACAAGACATCGTCTGCCAGGTGGCGGACTTGATTCATGTCGTGCGTCGCCAGGATGACGCGAACGCCCTGGGCGACGACCCGCTGGATCATGGATTCAATCTCCCGGGTGGCGAGGGGATCCAATTCTGAAGTCGGCTCGTCCATCAGCAAGGCGCGTGGCCGGGTGACCCAGGCCCGCGCGATGGCCAGTTTTTGCCGTTCCCCGCCGGACAGGACCCGGGCATTGCGCCCGACGACTTCTGTCAGGCCGCAGAGCTCAACGGCCTCTTGGACAAGCCGTTGTCGTTCATCGCGGGGTATCCGGCGCAGCCTTAGCGCATAGTCGATGTTGGCTCGCACGCTGCGGTTGAGCATGGCGGGCAATTGAAAGACCATCGCCTGTGACGGCAGGGCTTGAACCGGCGTGGCTTCCCCCCACCGGATAGAACCGGCAGTAGGCGCGAGCATGCCGTGGCACAGACGCAGCAGAAGGGTTTTTCCGGAACCGTTCGGGCCGAGTATTGCTGTACAGCCTTTTCCTTCCAGTTCGAATGACAATCCGGACAACAGCCGTTCTCCGCCGACAGAGAAATCAAGGTCGGAGACGGCGAGAGGAAACAGGGAATCCGGGGGGTGCCGCATCATCCGGGCTCCACGTTGAGTCTGCGCAACTGGTGCAGCAGTAGGGTCAACAGCATGGCGATCAGGATCAACACGATGCCGAGTGCCAGGGCTTGGGTGAGGTTGCCGCGGCTGGTTTCGTAGGCAACGCTGGTCGTCATTACACGAGTGACATGGTTGATGTTTCCACCCACGATCATGACAGCGCCGACCTCCGCGTTGGCTCGTCCGAAGCCGGCCAGCACCGTCACAAGAAGGCTGGTCCGGGTCTCCCAGAGCAGGGTGGCGATGCGTTGCCAACGCGCCGCGCCCAAAGAACGAAGTTGTTCGTCATATTGGCCGTGGGCATCGGCGATGACCTGGCGGGACAATGCGGCAATGATGGGCGTGACCAACAGGCACTGCGCGATGATCATCGCGGTTGGGGTGTACAGCAGGCCCAGCACGCCGAGAGGACCGGAACGCGATAGCCACAGATAGACGATCAATCCGACGACAACGGGTGGCAGTCCCATGAAAGTGTCAATCACGAGCACGACGAACGCGCGCCCCGGGAATCGCTTGACTGCAAGCAGGCCTCCCAGCGGAATTCCGATTATGGTCGCAATACAGACGGCAGTCAGGGTGACGAACAATGACAACCGGATGATCTCCAGGAGATCAGGGTTCAGTCCCGTCAAGAGACCGGCTGAGGCAATCAAGGCATCGCCGAAATCGCTCATGGCTCAGACCCGGGGGAGGATGGGGAAGACGCCCGGACTTCCGCATTGATGAAAATCGCTTGGCTGTCGTCGAAATGAAGTGCGAGCAAGGTCTTGTCACCGGCGTGAAGGGGACGTTCGGGTCCTTCCAGCAGGAAAACGACGCTATCCGGCGGCAGTTCGATGGTTTGGTTGGCTTCTACGATGACGGAAGGTGGGGAGCTGGAACCTGTTTTTGTGCGGATGCTCGCCTGCCTGAAGTCAGCCGCCATGATGTGCAGCAGCATTCGCGCCTCATCGGTCCGGTTGTGCACGGTCAGGCCGCCGGTGGAGATGCCTTCGGCAGAAGGCTCGAGTATCCAGGCTTGGGCGCCCGTCAAGTCGGTTCTTTCCCCGCTGCATGAGGGCAGCAGCAGGAAAGCAGCCATCGCAAGGATGGCTGGAGGCAGGAGCACCCGCCGGATTCGGCATGGATTCAGGCGCATGTCAGTATTTGCTGGCGGATATCTTCTTTCCCGAATTTTCTTCCGGCACTGGCACATGGCTCCACATCCGCATTCGCACGGTGCGGAGCATCGGGGCCGGTACAGGACCCCTTATTTTATGACTGCGCAAGAGTAGAATGGGAGGATGCAGCACGAGGGAAAATCATGAGCCTGAAAAAAGAAGACAACGACGCGACCTACACGGACGAGGAAATCGAGGCGCGGCTCAAGGAAGAACTGCCCGAATGGTATTTGGAATCCGGCTGGATCCGCCGCAAATACCGCACGGCAAGCTGGAAGGGTACGCTCATGGCCGTGACCACGATCGGGCACTTGGCGGAACAGGGCTGGCATCATCCGGACCTGACCGTTTCATATGCGTTCGTGATCGTCAAACTGACCACCCATGCGAAGAAAGGGGTGACCAACCGGGACTTTGAGTTGGCGGCCCGGATCGAGGAGGCCATGACCTGGCAGCCCCCTGAAGGTTCGGCACTCGAAGGCACTCCGGATGATCCCCGGTTTGCCTACCTTCGCGACAGTTGATCGGGTGAGACGGAAGCCTTGACGGGAAGCGTTGGGTCAGACAGGCGGATGCACTGCCTTGCAGACAGGGCTAGGCCGGGCATTGCCCGATCTTTCCTTCTGGTTTTGGAGCGATGGTGCCGAGAAGAGGACTCGAACCTCCACGGGGTTGCCCCCACTGGCACCTGAAGCCAGCGCGTCTACCAAATTCCGCCATCTCGGCACGGCGGTGAGCCCGCCCTGAACATGCAATTTTACCGTACCCCGGCCGTCTGTGCTACATTTTGCGGTTGAATCATGGATACCGTTTTCATTCGGGGCCTCAAAGCGAAGGCCGTGATCGGCGTTTTCGAATGGGAGAAGCAGATTCGCCAAAATCTGGTGCTGGATCTGGACCTCCGGGCGGATGTGGCGCACACGGCAGCCAGCGATACGCTGGAGGAGGCCGTCGACTACAAGGCGATCAGCCAGCGCGTGGTGGAATTCGTGGAAAACAGCGAGTATCAGCTGGTCGAGTCGCTGGCCGAAGCGGTGGCAGGTCTTATCCGTGAGGAATTCTCGGTGAGCTGGGTGCGAGTCCGAATCGCCAAGCCATTTGCAGTCCGGACCGCGCAGGAAGTCGGGGTCGAGATCGAGCGGGGGGATTAATGGCGCGGGTGTATGTCAGCCTCGGTAGCAACATCGACCGGGAGCGCAAGATTGCGGAAGCTCTGGAGCGGCTGGAGGAGCATTACGGGCCGTTGACCTGCTCCACCCTGTACGAATCCCCGGCGCTGGGATTCGAGGGCGACGATTTTCACAACATGGCCGTGGCGTTCGACACGCAAGACCATCCTCATGTCGTCAACAAAGCCTTATACCGGATCGAGACTGAACTGGAACGGGTTCGGGGCAAGGATCGTTTCGTGTCCCGCACGATCGACCTGGACGTGTTGCTCTATGACGATTGGGTGCTGGGGGATGGGGTCCTGTCCTTGCCGCGCGAGGAAATCCTGCACCATGAGTTCGTGCTTGGTCCTCTGGCGGAAATCTGCGGGGGTCTGGAGCACCCGGTATTGGGAATCTCCATTGCGCAACTGTGGCAGGAATGGCAGGACGACAACCCTGTCACCCTGCGTCCAGTATCAGGTCCAGGGCGTGAGACTGCGCCCGCCGTCGACGGTCAGGACTTCTCCTGTCAGGTAGCCCGCATCTCTAATCAGGAATAGTGCCGCGCGGGCGATGTCGTCCGGGTGGCCGAGACGCTTCAGTGCCGTACTGTCGATAATGGCTTGGCGGTCCCGGCCATCGGCCTCATCCGGCCACAGGATCGCGCCCGGCGCAATGCCGTTGACGCGTACGTCCGGAGCGAGTTCCAGCGCCAAGGCGCGAGTCAGTCCGGCCAAGGCGGCTTGACTGGTACTGTACGACAGGTAGCCGCGCAGCGGGCGCACGGCGTAAATATCCAGAATGTTGATAATGCAGCCTTGCGTCTCGCGCAGGTACGGCGTTGCTGCTTCCGCCAGCAGCCATGGAGCCCGAACATTAACAGACTGGATTTCTTCCCATTGCTCCGGGTTTGCCGGTGCCATCCCGCCGGGATCGAACAGAGAGGCATTGTTGATGAGTACGTCCAGGCGTCCGAACGACTGCACGGCTGCCGCAATGATGGAAAATTCACTCTGCTCCTCGCGGAGGTCGGCGGTGACGAGGGCGACCGAATCCGGGCGCTGTTCCTGCAGTTCTTCCGCCAGCCGCTGAGCCTCGACCACGGAGTGCCGGCAATGCAGCACGATACTGGCGCCGGCCTGGTGCAGATGGCGTGCCATATGCGCGCCCAACCGGCGCGCGGAACCGGTAATCAGGATGGCTTGGCCGTCTAAAGAGGGGGATGTCATTCCTACGCCTGTCCGCTCATGTCCATGATAGCGCGATAATGTAACGCCATGACTGCCGTTTCCTCGTCCGTGTCCGAATCGGAGATTCCCGTGGATGCCTTGCGCATGCGCTTGGCGGAGCGAATCCGGCAAGAAGGCCCGTTGCGGTTCGACCAGTACATGGAACAGGCGCTGTATGCTCCAGACTATGGATACTACGAACGGGCGCACCCCATATTCGGGACATCCGGGGATTTTGTCACCGCGCCGGGGTTGGGAGATTTCCTTGCCCGCTGCGTGGCACGTTTCTGTGACCTTGCCCGAGGGGAGTTGGATGGTGGCGCGATAGCAGAATATGGGCCCGGAGACGGCAGGTTGGCGCGTGATGTCCTGGACGCACTGCAAAATCCACCTGACAATTACTGGTTGCTGGAGCGTTCGTCCGGGCTGCGGGAGCGGCAGGCCGAGACTCTGGATGGCCGGAGCATGCTGCCGCGCTGGTCCGACAGGCTGCCCAAGGCATTCGAGGGAATTGTGCTGGCCAATGAATTTCTGGATGCCCTGCCGGCTCGTTGTTTCGAGGTGACCGACGAAGGCGTTCGCGAGCGCCTGGTTGCCGTCCGGGGCGGAGACGAGTTTTGTTGGGAACTTGGAGCGTCGGCCGATCCGGACTTGGAACGGTTAATTGCCGAACTTGAGGAATCTCCTGCGACTGGATATCGCTCGGAGTGGCGGCATGATGCCCTATGCGCGTGGCTCGATGAGTTGGATAGATCTCTGCAGCGGGGTATTGTGCTGATCATTGATTACGGTTATCCGCGCCGGGAGTATTACCATCCCCAGCGTGTCGTCGGCACCTTGCGCTGCCATGCGGGTCATCAAGCGCATTCGGACCCGTTTCGCCAGCCGGGACGCGAAGACATCAGCGTGGACGTGGATTTCACCGACGTGGCGGAACTGGCAGCGGAACGGGGATTCGAGATCCTGATGTTCACCTCGCAGGCCGGGTTCCTGCTGGAATACGGCTTGCTGGAAGCTGCCGACTCCTCGGCGGATGAGGCCACGCGGCTCGCGCAACGCGGACAGATCGAGACCCTGACGCACCCCGATCACATGGGTGAACGCTTCAGGGTACTGGCGCTGGGTCGTGATTTCCCGTCCGAGTTGCCGCATCGCGTTTGCCCGGATCACCGGAATCGTCTCTGATGAACTGGCTTGAAGTCTTGGTGCTGGCATTGCTGCAGGGAGCAACGGAGTTCCTGCCGATATCCAGCTCCGCCCACCTGATCTTGGCCCCGGTGCTGCTTGGCTGGGAAGACCAGGGCCATGCGTTCGATGTTGCCGTGCATGTGGGCACTCTGCTCGCGATGCTGGGCTATTTCCGTCGAGAACTTGGGGCCATGCTGCGTGCCGTGATGGCTGGCGAAGCCCCGGAATCGGAATCCGCGCGTTACCTGGCCGCTTGGTTGGTTGTTGCGACGATTCCGGTCGTGATTGTCGGCGCGGCAATGTTTAGCGTGGTGTCGACCGATTTGCGCGAAGTGCAACTCATCGCCTGGACGACGCTAGGATTCGGTATCTTGCTGTGGGTCGCAGACGCTCAAGGCTCCCGGGCACGAACCGAGGAGCAATTGCGCTGGAGCGACGCCGTATGGATCGGGTCCGCGCAGTGCTTGGCGCTGGTGCCAGGAGTGTCGCGGGCCGGCATCGTGATGACGGCGGCGCTGGTGCTGGGTCTGCAGCGAACTGCTGCCGCGCGGGTGGCTTTCCTTTTGGCAATTCCGACGATTGCCGCCGCCGGAGCCTTGTCCCTGCAGAAATCTCTGCATGTGACTCAAGTGGTCGATTGGGGGGCGTTAATCCTGGGTGCCTTGATCGCGGGAATTTCCGCCTGGTTGTGCATCCACTTCTTTCTGCGCCTGATCGAGCGAATCGGGATGATGCCATTCGCGTTGTACCGGGTGGCGCTCGGCGGGCTTCTACTGGCTTTCCATTAAAGCGGCACGCACGGCTTCGAGCCGTGCCTCGTGAACTCGCTCGCGAACCGTCCTTTGGTCGGTTTGCTGGGCAGCAGACTTTTCGTCGCAACCTTGAAGAGCAACGCAGGCAGCTTGCATGCGCTGGCTGGTTTGTCCGCGGTCCAGTTTGAGCACAGTGCTGAGAACGGCAGCGGCGGCACTGAAATCCTCGAGTTGCTGCGGTCGTCTTACGGCATCAAGGGATTCAAGCAGGGCCAACACGGCCGAAGGGTCATCAGAGTCCAGATTGGACCAGGCGGGAAAATGTCGATGCAGTAGCCGGGCGGCTTGGGCGAGTCTGCGTGGTGCGCGAATGGCTTGGCACCAAGCGTCGACATCGCGGCTGTGCCAGGAGAGGCAGGCGAAGCGCGAGGGCAGTGGAGATTTTGCCGCAGCCGACTCGCGTAAAGTTTGTTCGATGGCCATCGTATCGGGCAACTGCGGAAAAATTGCGGGCCAGGCGCCGCAAGCGGCGAGAGTGGCAACAAATACTTCGGGGGTGGACTCCATCAGGGCGCGCTGAAGCTCCAGAAATACCCGCTCTGGAGTCAGGGTATCCACCTCTCCGGTTTCCGCGATGGCGCGCATCCGATCAAGGGTTTCATCAGCGATTCGGAACCCAAGCCCATGGAAACGGGCCGCAAAACGCGCAACCCGCAGTACGCGCACCGGGTCTTCGTCGAAAGCGGGAGAGACATGGCGCAGAATTTTGGCTTCCAGGTCGTGTTGCCCACCGTACGGGTCGATCAACTCCCCGGCCTCGTTCTGGGCCATCGCATTGATGGTCAGGTCCCGACGGCGCAGGTCTTCTTCCAATTCGACCTCCGGGCTGGCATGAAACGAAAATCCGTGATAGCCCGGGCCGGTCTTGCGTTCCGTACGCGCCAACGCATATTCTTCTTGGGTCTCCGGATGCAGAAAGACCGGGAAATCCCGTCCGATCGGGCGGTAGCCGAGTTCGAGAAGTTGTTCTGGCTGGGCGCCGACCACGACCCAGTCGCGTTCCGAGACGGGGAGCCCCAGCAACTCATCGCGCACTGCGCCGCCTACCAGATAAATTTGCATGATCTCAGTGTACAGCCCCCGGCCAAGCCTGCCGGTACAATGAGCCGGGACGAAGTTACCGTCGACTCGTGACTATTGAAAGTCCGCTACAGATTGGCGCCGAAACCTCCGACTGGAAAGCAGGATGAATCTGCAATTGTCTTCCGTCGGAGGATTTCAGGCGCTTTAACTAACTAAATTCGATTTGGATTTTCACCCATCGTGCCGGGCCATCGCATCCTTGGCGATCTGGTTGCCATAGAACTCTCGAATGGATTCTACCGATTCTGGGCGGTTGGCGCCGGAGCCAACCAGGCAGACATTGTTCAAGTCACAGCCCCACAGGATGTAGGCCGTAAAATTCTTCAGGTCGTCCGGGAATTGATCCTGATGCGGAACCCCGGAAGGCTCCACCTTGTCGCCCGGAACTTCGCGCTTGATGCGCGCGAGTTCTTCTTGCAAATCCTTGACGTCCTTTCCATCCCATTGTCCGACCACGGCTCCGGAACGGGAAACGATATCATCCGACAT
This sequence comes from uncultured Chromatiales bacterium, assembly GCA_964602805.1. Lineage (GTDB taxonomy): Bacteria > Pseudomonadota > Gammaproteobacteria > Poriferisulfidales > Poriferisulfidaceae > Poriferisulfidus. Next base: position 77,993 of record CAZRSJ010000003.1, read on the forward strand.
GAGTACCTCCTGTATTGTTTGGGAATCGGAAGTCTAGTTTGCAACAAATGACCGAGTCACACAAGACCATGCCGACCTCGCTCAGCCTGTGGCAGGCCATGCGTTACTGGCTGCGTTTGGGACTGGTCAGCTTTGGCGGTCCAGGAGGTGCGATCGGGATCATGCACCTGGAACTGGTGGAGCGCCTGCGCTGGATTTCCGAGCACCGGTTCCTACACGCCCTCAACTACACCATGGTGCTGCCGGGCCCGGAGGCGCAACAGTTGGCCACCTACATCGGCTGGCTGCTGCACGGAAGGCTGGGCGGGCTGATCGCCGGCATATTGTTCGTGGCCCCTTCGCTGCTCATGATCGTGGTGTTGGCCTGGCTGTATTTGGCGTTCGGAGACATCGAGTGGGTGGCCGCCTCGCTGTATGGGGTCAAGCCGGCAGTGACGGCAGTGATTTTGTACGCGATTTGGCGGATCGGACGGCGCGTCATGCGCAATGCCCTGCTTTGGGCGGTGATGCTCGCGGCGTTTTCCGGGCTGTACGTGTTCCATCTTCCTTTCCCGTTGATCATCATTTCCGCAGGGGTTCTGGGCTGGTTGGTGCACTGGGTCAAGCCTGCCTGGGTCGCGCCATCCGATCCTCAAACCGCAACGGCGGACGAAGACAATTTCGCATCCGCGCTTTCAATCACCCGGCGCGGAGTCCTGTGGCTGTGTGTGGCCGGGGCCGGTTTGTGGGCCGGAGTGTATGTGATTGCCCATTTAATCGATGACAGCGGCACACTGACGGACATGTCGGTGTTTTTCAGCAAGGCCGCTGTCCTGTCTTTCGGCGGTGCCTACGCGGTTCTTCCCTACGTGTACCAGAGTGCGGTGGAGCATTTCCAATGGATTACGGCCGCTCAGATGATCGACGGGCTTGCGTTGCGGGAACTGATTCCTGGGCCGTTGGTGATGATCACCTCCTTCGTTGGCTTCGTCGGGGGGTGGGAAGGGCAGTTGCTGGGCCCGGATCAGATAGTGGCAGCTGGGATCTTGGCTGCCGCGGTCGCGGCCTGGTATACGTTCCTGCCTTCGTTCCTGTTCATTTTCATCGGCGCGCCTTATATCGAACAGACGCGCCACCGTCCTGCCTTCACCGCTCCGCTGACCGCAATCACTGCAGCCGTCGTCGGCGTCATGCTGAATTTGGCGGTGATGTTCGCGGGGCATGTCATCTGGACGCATGGCTGGGAGGCTCCGCCCGACTTCAACATGGTGCTGATGACCGGGTTGGCGCTACTGGCTCTCTCCGCCGGACGGGTCCCGGTGGTCCCGGTGATGGTGACTTGCGCGTTGACCGGAATCCTGTTGACCGAACTGGGCTCCATGGCCGGCTAGGGTCAATCGTTAGACGTCTTTCGGTAGGTCGGAGTCAACGAAACCTCGTCTCCGTTGTGCAGATGAGTGGTCGGTTCGGCGGATTGCTGGTTGACCGTGACAGTCAACCGCCTGGGGTCGATGGCTTCGTGCCAGTCGTCCCCCTGCTGGCGCAGCCAGTATAAAAATTCGGCGACAGTTGTCGTTTCGCTGGGCAGGGCCACGTCCACACGCTCCATCTCCACTTCTTCGGCCAAGGCGCCGAACAGCAGGAGGGTGACGACGCGCTCCTCGCTTTCCGCGGGGGATCGTCTCCGTTGTTCGAGATCAGCCAGGTATTGTTGCCAGTTCTTCTGACGGTCTCGACCCAGCTGGTACAGGGACTCCCAGGAATAGATTCCGGTGTCATGGCCGTCGCTGAAGTAGAGACGGACGGCGTACGTCCCGTAAGGCTCGATGCGCTCGATGTTGACGCTCTGTTTGCCCGTGACCAAGTCGCCGCGGGCCCTTGCCGTTTTCACCTCGGCGGAAGGGGAAAAGACGCGTAGGTATTCGCAGGGGAGCACGAATTCGGCGCCGTCGTCGAAGCGGACATGAAGTTCGCGCGCCTGACGGTCAAGTCTCAATTCTTCCGGGATTGGGGACATGGTCTCGCGCGAAGGACAAGTCGGAGATCCCAAGATTGTACCGGGGGTACATCCGCGAGCTTTATGGTTTCGTTATTC
>CAZRSJ010000004.1:0-65995 GCA_964602805.1 uncultured Chromatiales bacterium
ATGAATTCGGAAAATCCCAGCCGTTTTTATGTTGGTGAGAAATGCGGGCTAGAGCAGTCGGATATCGTAGTTACGAATCCACCCTTTTCCCTTTTCCGTGAATATGTAGCGCAGTTAATGGAATATGGAAAAGAGTTTCTGATCATTGGCTCCCGGAATGCTATTACCTATAAAGAGATTTTTCCTCTTATAAAGAACAATAAGCTATGGTTGGGTTGCTCAACTGGTGATATGGAATTTCGTGTTCCAGATTATTATCCTCCCAAAGAACACAGGTACAGAATGGATGAAAAGGGAAGGAAATTTTATAGCTTAGGAAATGCTGGATGGTTCACAAACCTTGATTTGAAAAAGCGACATGAAGAGATAATCCTTTACAAAAAATACTCCCCAGACGAATATCCAAAGTACGACAACTACGATGCTATTGAAGTCAGCAAAGTCAATAAAATTCCAGTAGATTATGATGGGGTGATGGGTGTCCCCATCACTTTCTTGGATAAGCATAATCCTGACCAGTTCGAGATTATCAAGTTTAGGAAAGGTGACGATGATAAAGACTTGTCAATTAATGGGGAGTGTCCCTTTTTCCGTATTCTAATCAGAAAGAGGAATGGATAATGGAAGTTGTTCTCAAAGAACTTCAAGTCCAAGACCTTGTGTCGGAATATGAGGATAAGGATGAAGATGGCGTTCGCGGATACTCCGGGAAACTGGATATTCGCCCGCCTTATCAGAGGAATTTCGTTTATAAGAAAAAGCAACGCAATGCCGTTATTGAGACCATCCTGAAAGGATTTCCACTCAATGTAATGTATTGGGCGGACCGCGGTGATGGCACATACGAGATTATTGACGGGCAACAGCGCACAATCTCAATCGCGCAATATGTCGAGGGAGATTTTTCTGTTGATGGACTGTATTTCATAAACCAGCCAAAAGACATACAGGACAATCTGCTTGAATATCCATTGACTGTTTATGTTTGCAGTGGCACCGATAGCGAAAAACTGGATTGGTTCAGGACGATCAATATCGCTGGCGAGGAACTGACGAATCAGGAATTGCGTAATGCTGTATATGCCGGTACATGGGTATCCGATGCCAAGAGGCACTTCAGCAAGACCGGATGCCCTGCATACCAGATAGGGCAGGACTATCTGAAAGGGAGTCCAATCAGGCAGGAGTTTTTGGAAACAGCAATCAAGTGGATAAGTAATGGAAATATCGAAGACTACATGGGCAAGCATCAAAACGGGAAAGATGCTGAAGAGTTGTGGGGATATTATCGGTCTGTGATTGACTGGGTCGAGAAAATCTTTACACAAAAAAGGAACATAATGAAAGGCGTGGAGTGGGGAGATTTGTACAACCAGCACAAAGATGAAACACTTGATCCAGAGGAAATCGAAAGTGAAATTGTCAGATTGATTATGGATGATGATGTAACTAGGCAGTCTGGAATATATCCTTACATCCTAGACCGGGACGAAAAGCATTTGAACATTCGCGCCTTCTCGAAAAACATAAAGCAAAGAGTTTACGAGAAACAAAATGGGAAATGTGCGATGTGCAATGAAAAATTCGACATGAAGGAAATGGAAGCAGACCACATCACGCCTTGGGTAGAAGGCGGTAAAACTGAGGAATCAAACTGCCAGATGCTATGTAAAAAAGATAATCTTATGAAGGGAAGTAAATGAAACCCAGACGGCTGGATTGCTTAACGGGGAGACGAAGTACGTAGAGCGTGCCCGGCCTCTTCAATCACTTGAAATCATGGAGTTAGAAAATGAAATCAGATAATCAATCGTTAACACATTGGCTTGACCGAGAGAAACAGCCACAGCCTTCCCCATTACCACCGGGAGAAGATAGAAAGAAACACAACAAAACCCAGAAGCACCATCTGTACAGCTGTCACCCAGAGGGTAACCTTTAGCCATTTCGTCTTCTGACTCAGAATTAATCTGTTTTTCTCGATAATCTGACCATAGGACAGGCCGATACACTGACAAGTGTAATCGGCCTCTTCTTTCCAATACTGTTTCAAATCTTTCATTTCTGGGAAGTTTCGCCATGTTGTGGGACGCGCGACCCTAGTAGTCGCAAAACCGGCAATCAACAGAGGAAAGAACTGAAGACCGAAAGACAACAGGAGTTCCTGAGGAGGCTTATCAATAAATCCAACAACGGTGGCCCCGAGACCGAACATTAGCCCGGTATACCAAGCCAGCCGCAGGGCCTTATCTGTAATCTCTCTGTAATGTTCTTCTTGGCTCGCTATCTTGTAGCGGCCAATGTCCATAAAGATTTTAGAAGAACTGTCAGGCATACTATTAGGAATTTTAACAGGTGGTAATCGCGCCCTGCGGTCTGCTGGCTGTTTAGATCCGGGCGGGGAAGCCCCGCCGTGCTACTCCAGCGCGTCCCTCAAGGACCGGATAATCCGGCGCGTTCCACCGAGCAGCCTGCCGTCGTCGGCGTAGCCGTCTTCCCGCGCCTGTTCGACCGCTTCGTCGAACCGCGCCATGGCATCGGCCTGCGTCTGGGCCGAGTCTTCGTATTCCTGCTTCAGCACCTCCAGCTCCTGGCCGAGTTCCACGACCTTTTCCGCCATGCTCTCCCGGTCCTGGGGGATGCTTTCGTCCGCCTCGAGTTTCTCCTGCAGCGTCTTCCGCTCATGTTCCAGTCGTCCGATCTTCTCCCTCAGACTTTCCCGTTTCTGCTTGATGTCCCAGGCTTCCGTCTCCAGCGTGTGCACCATTCGCCCTCTGCGAAGCCCGGGCTCGAATTCTTCCGCCAGCGAGCCGTCGCAGATTCCATGGTAGGGCTGGCCGCTTCGGCCGACTTTGTAGCCGGTGAACCGGGTGCAGTAGACTGCCAGCCCGCTGCGGTGGCCTTTGGCATAGGCATCGCGGTCGGGCGTCACCCCATGCTCCGCGCAGGATTCCTGATGTTCCTTGAGGTGGGTAAGAGGCAAGCCTTCGGATCCGTCTTCCTGGCCGATGAGCCACCAGTCCGCCGTCTCGCATTCATTCTCTGACAAAGTGGCGCAACCTTGGAACAACAAAGCCAGACTCGCGAGCAATATGACTGCTGCCAAGCCTTTCTTGTGCAGGGTCTGTGAAGTGGGCGGACAAGCAATGGAAGGCATCAAAATGTATTCCTCATTGGTGATGTAGGTAAATAATCCGGTCAAGCCTCGCTAACCAAGCCATCCGGGTTTCCTTTCGCCTTGCCCAACTGCAGGAGGCAGGGCAGCAGAATCAGCGTAAAGGCGGTGCTGACGGCCATTCCGCCGATGATAACACTCGCGAATCCCTTGTAGATCTCGGAGCCGGGCCCCGGCAGAAGCAGCAGGGGCATCATCCCGAAAATTCCGGTGAGGGTGCTCATGAGAATGGGCCGCAGGCGGATGTGCACGGACTCCCACACGGCATCATGCCTTGATCTTCCCTCGCGTTCGGCGGCGCGCGCCTGATGCACGAGCAGGATCGCATTGTTCACGACCAAGCCCAAAACGACGATAAAGCCGAGCATGGTCAAGAGGTCCGCGGGAAGGCCCAGGAAGCGCAGCATGAACACGCCTCCCACCGTTGCGAGCGGCAACACCAAGATGACCCAGATACCGTCGATGAACGATCGGAACAAGGCGCTTACCAGCAAGTAGAGAATGATGATCGCCAGGACGAAACTGCTGGCGAAACTCTGGATCGCCGTCTTCAGGTTGTCCGCGGAACCACTGAGCCGGATTTCCCCGTCCTCGGGCAATTCCCGTTCCATCACCGGAACGACTTCCTGGTTTATTTTCTCGATCACCTCTTCCAGCGGCATTCCGTCGGGCGGGCGCAGTTCCAGCGTCACCGTGCGTCGCCGGTCCAGGCGGCGGATCTGGTTCGGGCTGGCCGTGCGCTTGATGTCGACCAGTTCGCTGACCGGCAAGACGCCGCCGTCCGTTGTGTACAGGGGGATGGCCGCCAATTCCTCCGGAGTCTTCCAAGGCTCCACCCTGGCAATCACGTCCAGTTTTTTCTCGCCGTCAAAACGCTCGCCTACGAACACGCCCTGGCCCAAAAACCGCGCGATCTGCGCCATCATGCTCCGGCTCCACCCGATTTCGGCCAGGCGTTCATCCTTGGGTTCCATTTGAAGCTCGGGCTCGGCCAGTTCCAGGCCGGGTCGCGGACGGGCGCGGGCCCCGTTGAAGACTTCCGGGATCTTGGCAAACCCGACCCTTGCGGCTTGCAGCAGATCGTCGATGTTGCTTCCCTGGACGTTGATGTCGATTTCCGCGCGCCCGCCGACGCCACTGAACAGGGAGGCCTTCTGCGCGATGGCGAAACTGTCCGGGAAGCCCGACACGACTTCGTTCACCACGCCGACCAGCTGGTTGATTTCCTCCTTGTCGGGGTTTTCGGCCCGCGCCCCCAGGAAGATGGAGCCTTCCGCGGCGACGAAGAAGAAGCGCTTGACCTTCGGCGTTTTTTCGCCTTCCAGGTAGGGTTGCAGGCGTTCAACGATCACCTCTCCCATTTCCTTCTCGATGTGATCGATATTGACGCCTGGGGGCGGGATGATGATGCCGATCACTAGGTTTCGGTTACCCGTGGGCATGTAGTCGGTCTTGGGAAACATCAGGTACGTCGTGGTCACCGCCGCACCGATCAGGCCGGCGATCCACAATGCGCGCAGGGTGGCGGTGCCGGTCAGGCCCATGATGACCGAGGTCGCGCGGTTCCACCAGGCCTCGTGCAGGCTCGTCAGTTCTTCCTCGGCCAGGAGCTTGTGTTTCGCGACGGGAATGACGACGCTTGCGACCAGCAGCGAGGTCGCGATGGCGACCGAGATCACGATGGCGAGGTCCGCGAACAACTGGCCGCTCTGATCCTTCATGAAGATGATGGGCAGGAAGATCGCGACCGTCGTCACCGTGGATGCGAACAGGGCCGGCCAGACCTGGCGCACCCCCTCAAGCGAGGCTTCCCGGGAGGACATGCCCCGCTCGCGCATGCGCACGATGTTCTCCAGCACGATGATGGCGGCATCCATGACCATCCCCACGGCGAAAGCCATGCCCGCCAGGGAGATGATGTTGATGGTGCGACCCGTCATGTTCATCACGACGAGCGTCACGAACAGGCACAACGGAATGGTCAGGGCGACGGTCAGCGTGGCCCGCAACTTCCGCAGGAACCACCACAGCACCGCTATCGCGAACAGGATGCCCAGGCTCAGGCTGTTGCGCAGCAGCCGGATGGCGCTGTCGATGTAGACGGTTTCGTCGTAGACCTGCTCAAGGACGAGATTGGCGCGCTTGATGGGGCCGCGTTGCATTTCCTCGACCGCGGCGCGGATCTCGTCCATGGTTTCGAGCACGTTGACGCCCGCCTGGCGGTAGGCGTTGACCGCGATGGAGTGCCCTTCCTTGGTAACCACGAAATTGCTGCGGTCGGCAGGCAGGAGTTCAACACGGGCGATATCCCCCAAGGTGACCGGCTCGCCTTCGCGCCACGCCAGAATCAGTTCCTTGAGCTGCTGGGCGTTCAGCGCGCCGGTGTAACGCAGCGTGTAGCGGCGTTTCCCGACGTCTGCCGTTCCGCCGGAGATGTCATCGTTGCCGGAAGCGAGCCCGATCGCTTGGGTCAGGTCCACCCCCAGCCCTGCTGCCTTGTACGGGTCGACCGTGATGCGGACTTCGTTCTCATTGCCGCCGTATACTTGGGAGAGGGCGACCCCGGGAACCCGCTCCAGGCGCGATTGGACGGACTCTTCGATGAAGTCCTGGTAGGCGCTGATCGGTCTCGGGTTGTCTTCGGCCGGCCGGATGACGAACCAGGCGATGGGGCGGCCTCGGCCTCCCGATGTGCTGAGTATCGGCTCGTCCGCGTCTTCAGGATAGCTGGGGACGCGGTTCAGGCGGTTGATGACTTCGATCAGGGCGCGGTCCAGTTCCTGATCTATCTGGAAGGTGATCGTGATCTTTCCGGTGCCCATGCTGGCTTCGGAGAGCAGTTCCTTTGCGCCGGGCAGGCCGCGGAGCTGCTTCTCCTGGGGCTCGATGATCTCGGCCTCGACTTCTTCCGGGGCCGCTGCGCGCCAGCTGGTTGTGATGACGATTTCCGGTTGCTCTACCTCGGGGGCAAGCTGTATCGGCAGGTGGGTCAGGGTCACCGACCCGAACAGGATGGCAAGCAGGCATCCGGCCAGCGTTGCCACGGGGTTTCCTAGGGCAAGCCGGATGAGACCCATGAGTCGCTTTCTACAGGGGCTTCACTTGGACCGGCATGCCGGGGCGCAGGTTTTCGCCGCCGCGGATCACCACCCGGTCATGTTCCCGGATTCCGCCGATCACCTCGATGCGATCAGGCGTGGCGATCCCGGTCTGCACCGCGACCCTTTCGGCGATGGATTCCTGATTCACCCGGTACACGTAAATTCCTTCACGGCGCAAAACCAGGGCGTCGCGGGGCACCAGCACGGCCTCACGCGGGAGCGCGGTTGGCACGGCCACGCGCAACAGGTTGCCGGCGCTCAGGGAGGGATCCGCCACGGAGAGCCTCAGTTCGTACAGCCGGGACACGTCCCCGCCGATCGGCACGATCGTGCGCACCGTGCCGGTCCCGGAGGTCTTCCCGTCGGTGTAGGTCAGCGAGGTCCCGACTGTTACAAGCTTCAGGGAACCGGCCGGAATGTGGGTTTCGATCTCCAGGTTGTCGGCGCTGACCAGGCGCACGATGGCGTCCCCGTTATCGGCCCACTCCCCGGCCTGCAGCCATCGTTCCGACACGACGCCGTCGAAAGGCGCGAGGATGCTGGTGCGTTTGAGGCGTTCTTCCGCTTGTGACAGGCGAGCCTGGGCGGACAGGATGTTGTTGTGCGCGACGGAGCGGTCCATTCTTTCCTGGTCGACCTGGCTGCGCGCAATGTTGTTTTCCTGCAGCAGTTTCTCCAGGCGTTCCACCTGCCGGGTGTGGAAATCGAACTTGGCCTGTTCCCGTTGGATGATGGACTGTTCTTCGATGACTTGCTGCCGGAAGAAAGTGTCGTCCAGTTTTGCGACGGTTTCTCCCTTGAGGACACGGTCGCCGACTTCCGCGACCCACGTCAGGCGACCGGCGATTTCTCCGGCCAGTTTCGCGTCGTCCCGGCTGATGACCGTGGCGCTGTACAGCGCGGTGGGAGACACGAACTGCTTGACCGCGTGATCGACCACGACGAGTGCGGCGGGCGGTCCCTTCTGGTCTTCTGCCAGCGTTGCGGAGGCGGGCAGGACCAAAGTCAGGGCGATGGCGGCAAGTATGGGTTTCATGAGGAGGCCCGATTCATTCGGTTCTCGATCAGATCGTCGACCACTGCAGGGTCGGCCAGCGTCGAAGTGTCGCCCAGTTCCGCATAGTCGTCGGCCGCGATCTTACGCAGGATTCGGCGCATGATCTTCCCGGAACGGGTTTTCGGCAGCCCCGGCGCCCATTGGATGAAGTCCGGCCGTGCGATCGGCCCAATCTGCTGGCGCACCCATGCACTCAGGGCGCCCCGCAGTTCCTCGTCCGGGACCAGTCCGGCCATCAGCGTGACATAGGCATAGATACCTTGCCCCTTGATCTCATGGGGGAAGCCTACCACGGCCGCCTCCGCCACCTGCGGGTGCGCGACCAGGGCCGACTCCACTTCGGCGGTGCCCATGCGGTGCCCCGAGACGTTAATCACGTCGTCGACCCGGCCGGTAATCCAGTAATCGCCATCTTCGTCCCGGCGGGCGCCGTCGCCGGTGAAGTAGCGTCCGGGATAGGTGGCGAAATACGTGTCGATGAATCGCTGGTGGTCGCCGTAGACCGTGCGCATCTGCCCGGGCCAGCTGTCCGCGATGCACAGGTTGCCTTCACCGGCGCCTTCTATTTCATCTCCTTGGGCATCCACGAGGATTGGGCGAATCCCGAAAAAGGGGCGGGTCGCGGAGCCCGGCTTCAGGTCCGTAACCCCGGGCAAAGGGGTGATCATGATTCCGCCGGTCTCGGTCTGCCACCAGGTGTCCATCACCGGGCAGCGGCCGTCACCGATGACCTGGTGGTAGAACAGCCAGGCCTCCGGGTTGATCGGTTCACCGACCGTGCCGAGCACGCGGAGTGTTTTGCGAGAAGTCCTGCGTACCGGTTCCTCGCCCTCGCGCATCAGTGCGCGGATGGCCGTGGGCGCGGTATAGAACAGGGAGACCTGGTGCTTGTCGCAGACTTGCCAGAAGCGAGACGCATCCGGATAGTTCGGCACGCCTTCGAACATCAGGGTGGTGGCGCCGTTGGCCAGCGGGCCGTACACGATGTAACTGTGCCCGGTGACCCAGCCGACGTCGGCCGTGCACCAGTAGATCTCGCCTTCGTGGTAGTCGAACACGTACTGGTGGGTCATCGAGGCGTAAACCAGGTAGCCGCCGGTGGTGTGCAGCACGCCTTTCGGCTTGCCGGTGGAGCCTGAGGTGTAGAGAATGAACAGCGGGTCTTCTGCGGCCATTTCTTCCGGGGAACAGTCGTCGTCGACCTGCGCGGCCAGATCGTGCGCCCAAAGGTCCCGGTCTTCGCTCCACGCGATGTCTGCCCCGGTATGGCGGACGACCACGACGTGCTTGACCGAGGGACAAGCCTCGACCGCCCGGTCGGTATTCGCCTTGAGCGGGATCCGCTTGCCGCCGCGCACGCCCTCGTCGGCTGTGATGACCATGTTGCTGTCGGCATCGCGGATGCGTCCCGCCAACGCTTCAGGCGAGAAGCCGCCGAACACCACGGAGTGGATGGCGCCAATCCGCGCGCATGCCAGCATGGCGATGGCCGCTTCCGGGATCATCGGCATGTAGATGGTGATCCGGTCGCCTTTTCGGGCACCGGCCGCCTTGAGCCCGTTGGCAAACCGGCAGACCTGTTGGTGCAGTTCCCGGTAGGTGATGGCTTTGTCCTGGTTCGGTTCATCACCTTCCCACAGGATGGCGACTTGGTCCCCACGTGATTCGAGATGGCGATCCACGCAGTTGTAGCAAGCGTTCAGGGTGCCGTCGTAGAACCAGCGGACGTGCAGGTCGGACGCATCGTAGGAGACGTCCCGGATATGCGTGTAGGGTCGGATCCAATCAATTCTTCGGCCATGCTCCAGCCAGAACCCTTCCGGGTCCTCGATCGAGCGGCGATAGTTTTCAAGATATCCGGCTCGGTCGACCCACGCCGTTTTCATGAGGGTGTCGGGGACCGGAAAAACCGGGTCGGAAAGCGAAGCATCGGCCATGGCGCCGTTGCGACTCACAAGCGCCGGATCAGGGCGAGCACCAGTTCAGTCTCCCGCATGTCCAGCCGGAACACATTGGAGATGTCTGTGTAGTACTGTCCCCAGCGGTGCTTTTCGTATTGGGTGTGACGGAATTCGCCGCGCAGCACGGAGTCCGCGTTGAGTGGAACTTCCACCCCGCCGCCGAAAGACCAGCCGGTCTGATAGAAGTCCCAGAGCGGGCTGCTGTCGATGTACTGGCTGTCGGTGCAGCCGTCGCCGAGTATACAGCCGCGGGAGCGGTAGCCAAAGCTGTTGCGGACACGGCGGATGCCGGCCAGCAGGTACAGGCTAGAGTCGACGCTGGCGAGCGCATGCAGGAAAGTCGGGCTGCCGCCGAGCCGCAACGTCAGGCCGAGACTGTAATCCTTCTCGAAGTGCCAGCGGTAGGGCCAACTCTCACCAGCCTGATCACGGCCGGGGGAGATGCCGACGCCGGCCAGCTGACCGCTGGCAGTGCCGCCATGCACGGCAGCATCGAGTTCCACTTCCAGGAACAGACCGTCGGCAAAGGTTCGACGATAGCCAAGCAGCGGGCCGAAGCCAGTCAAGACCTTGCTGGCCTCGTCGCGGTCGCGCAGAACCCGGCCCAGTCCGGCGGGCATGGCTTGGGCGTGGTTATGGAAAGCGCGCCCGAATTCCGGTTCCGCATCCGCAGCTGCCGCTTGGATGCCGATATGGAAGCGTCCGTCGCTCGCGGCGGTGGTATGGGCGGCAAGCAGACCGATGGCGAGCAATACCGCACCGCGACCGATGCCAAGAGTTGCTTGGGCGGGGTTGCGGAAGACGGACATGGCGTTTTTCCGGGGAGCGGGGCCAGAAGGCCAAGGCGAGCATGGCGTTCCCGTTATTCTAGAGCATGACAGCGGCGGTTTGGGTCTACAATGGGGGCATGGAAGTTGACGCAGACCCTGTTCTCAGCACTGACGCAGCGACCGCCCTGTTGCGCACGAACGACATCGCGCCAACCCGCCAGCGTGTCGCCATTAGTGCCGTTCTGTTCGCCCGTCGGCAGCACATGGGAGCATCGGAACTGCTCCGCCGGGTACGGATGAGCGATATCTCGATTTCCCGCAGCACGGTCTACAACACGCTGGAGCTGTTCGTCGAGAAAGGATTGCTTCAGGAATTGAATTTAGGTGATCGCTCGCGTATCTATGACACCAATCTGGCACCGCACCACCACCTGTATCACGTCGATTCTGGAAAGATCGAGGATCTGGATATCTCCCAGATCAAGGTCAAGGTGCCGGATGAGGTCTTGGGAAATTCCAGCTTGGTAGGCGTGGACGTGACCCTTCGGGTTGCTGGCTGACCTCCATATTGATCCAGCGGCCTTGAGGCCCGCAATCCAGAATCTATCGGCCGCAGGCCGCTGAAAACCCGACACGGACATGTCCCGGAAATACGTTCCCGGCGTCTGGGTCGAGGTGCATGACAAAATGCAATCGAACTACCGCTACTTGCTGGAAGCGCGGGTGGGGCGGGACTTCGCGTCGGATTTCAATCCGTGTTTCACACCCAAGAAGATGCTCGCGCTCGGCGTGTTCGAGGGGAAATACTTGAACGATTGCCGTGCGGAATTCCCCGCCAGCTGGTACCGCGGCGCGAAGTTGAGCGACGTACCGGATCCCTTGGTCAACTGTTTTGGCGTCAAGTCCCGGCAATCGCTGCAGGTGTGGCAGGAAAAAGAGTGGATTCACGGCAACGACCCGCGCGGCTGGTTCCAGTGGTATTGCCGCTATTACCTGGGTCGGCGCGATCCGGCGGTGGACGCGATCCAGATCCGTAGATGGAAAGGAATCGTGCGTCACGCGGCGCAGGTTCGAAAGAATTGCTCCCCGAAGGATCTTGCTTGCCGTCCGCGCCAGCGGCAGGCGTTGTTGCAATGGGCCTGGCCGCCATTCGAATAATGGGCGACTCAGTTAAAATGGGTAACGGCGCGGTGCCGGTGTAGCTCAGTCGGTAGAGCAACTGTTTCGTAATCAGTAGGTCGGGGGTTCAATTCCTCTCGCCGGCACCACCCGCGTCGCCCTGCCCGGAGGGGTTTTGGGGATAGAGGATAATAGCGGCTCCAAAAACCAACGAAAGTACCCATGCTCTTGCCAAGGAAAGGAAAGTCGCAGTTCGTTGCGGCACTGGCCGTGCTGCTGCTTTCAGGAGATCTGCTGATGGCTGCGAACGACGATGCCCCAAAAGTTCGGATGGAGACTTCGTCCGGAACTCTCGTGATTGAATTGGACGCGAAGAATGCGCCGGAGACGACCAAGAACTTCCTGATCTACGTCGATGACGGCTTCTACAACGGGACGATCTTCCACCGCGTGATCAAGGGATTCATGATTCAGGGCGGTGGATACGACCGGGACTTCAAACAAAGACCGACCCTGCCGCCGATTCAAAACGAGGCGGACAATGGCCTGAAGAACGAGCGGGGCACCATTGCCATGGCCCGCACCGGCGATCCGCATTCGGCCACCGCGCAGTTTTTCATCAACTCGGTCGACAATGATTTTCTCAACCATAGTGGAAAGAATCCCCAGGGTTGGGGCTATGCCGTGTTCGGCAAGGTGATCGAAGGGCTCGAAGTGATCGATGCCATCAGCGGGGCGGCGACCGGCCAGCACGGCCCGCACAGCGATGTCCCCCAGAGCCAGATCCTGATTCTGAAGGCCGAACGCGTCGAAGACTAATCCGATATGGACACCTGCGTGGTGGGAGGGGGCATCATCGGTGCGCTCACCGCGCACGCGCTGGCGCAGAAAGGATTCGACGTTCGAGTGCTGGATGCCGACAGGCCCGGTGCCGCCACGCCGGTTTCGGCCGGGATCCTGTTTTCCGTTTTCGATCCGACGAGCGATAGCGTTTGGGCGAACCTCGCGCGTCATGGCCATGCCGCCTATCCGAAATTGTGTGCGGGCATTGAATCGGAAACCGGATTCGAACGGCGCGGCTTGCTCATTGTCGGCATGGAAGCGAAACAAGCCGAGCAGTGGGCAAGAGCCAACAAGCTGGATTGTGAAATCTTGACTTCCAGCGAATGCCGCAGGCGCTTTCCACAACTGGCGGCACCCGGGCGCGATGTTGCCCTGATGCCGGAGGTGGCCCAGATCGATCCGCCCCGGTTCATGGAGGCGTTCCGCTCCAGGCTTCGGGATGACGGGGTGCGTTGGGAATCTGCCCGGGTTTCCGGGATCTTGCAGGACGGGAATCGGGTCCGGGGCGTGAGCAATGGCGAGCAGGAGTGGCAGGCTGAGCAAGTCGTGATTGCGGCAGGCGTCTGGAGCACGGAACTCCAACGGGCCGCAGGATCAGGACTGCCGATTCGCCCGCGCCGGGGACAGATCATTGCCTGGCGGTCGGTCGATGCGGGGAACCTGCCGGTCATTTTGGATGGCCACCGGTATCTGGTGGTGCGGGAGAACGGCGAAGTGTTGGCGGGGGCGACCAACGAGGATGTGGGATTTGATGCGGGCATCACCGCGCAGGCAAAGTCAGAACTGACGGACTTCGCTCGGCGCTGGTGCCCGGACTTGCTGGCGGCGGAGCCGGACACGCAAAGGGCAGGTCTGCGTCCGGAAGGAGAAGCCTCTGGGCCGAGGATTGGTGCGCATGGCGAGATTCAGGGACTGTTTTTCAATACCGGACATTACCGGCACGGGATCGTTTGCGCACCGGGCGCTGCGGCGCAGCTCGCCGAGGACTTCTGATAACAAAGCTCGCAGCTTCCGTTGAACGCAAATCCCCTATAATTCGTATTTCATTTTTCCGATTCCCCGATTTTTCCCCTGCCACAGGCTTACAGGAGAACCCGATGGCTTTGTCACAAGAAGAACTTGACGCAATCATGGAGCGAAAGGGCAAGATGCGCCGCGAGGCGTACGATCGTCGTGCCGCTCAGGAGAACAAAGACGAAATCAGCGCCCAGGCGGTCGCGCGCCTGATGGCCCTGCAGGAGTACCAGGACGCGAAAACCGTCATGTGGTACATCGACTGCCGTTCCGAAACCCGCACCAAACCCGAACTGCTTGAAGAAGTGGCCAAGGGCGAGAAGAAAATCGTCGTGCCGTACTGCACGGTGGACGAAAAAGGCGACAACAAGCTCGGCCTCTGGCACATGGAGAGCCTGGAAGAAATGGTGGTTGGCAAGTGGAACATCCTCGAGCCGCCGAAGGAGATGTGGGGCAATCCGGACAAGGAGCCGCCGGCGGAAGAATTGGACATGGTGATGGTTCCCGGCGTCGGATTCGACCGCACCGGGGGGCGCATGGGCAACGGCCAGGGATACTACGACCGCCTGCTTGAGCGGGTCCGCCCGGATTGCTCGCTGGTGGCGCTGTGCTACGAGTCGCAGTTGTTCGACGAGATCCTGGTCGCCCCGCACGACGTGTACATGGATTACGTGGTAACCGAAGACGCGGTGTACAAGGGCCGCGGGCGGGACTGAGCCCATGCCGGCGCGGATTGACGACACCTACGCAGAGGCGTTCCGCAGCCTCTACACGGAATTCCTGATCACGGCCCGGGACCAAACCTGGGTCAAACACGCGGTGGATGCCGCGGTCGGCAATGCCGCCAGCACCATTCTGTGCGACTGCGAGGCCGGCCTGGATCGTTTCGTGGGGCCGGGCGGGGACGAGTCCTTCGAGACCCCGGACGGTCGTCCCGGCGCCATCGTGCAACTGCATGTCCCCCGTTTCTGGAAGGACCGGGTAGAAAAGCTGGAGCGGGCCGCACTGGTCCGGATCAGCCAGAATGTGTTGACCTGCCCGACCGCTTCCTGCTTCAACCTGCTGGATACGGAAGAGTACTACCAGATGGGTCGGAAGGTGGCCTATTTCGGTAATGGCAAGCAACGCCGCATCGAACGTTTCGGACGGAAGATGTGGTGGGTGCCGATTCTGGGCGGCGAGTTCGTGCTGGATCGCCGGCTGGGTTACGCCGACGGCCTGATGGGCGGCAACCTGTGGTTTTTTGGCAGCGATGCCGATTCCGCGCTTGAAGCCGCCATGAAGGGGGTCGAAGAGATCGCCAAGAGCCCGGGCGTGGTGATGTGCTTCCCCGGCGGGATCGCGGGATCCGGCTCCAAGCCCGGCAGCAACTACGAATTCTCGATCGCCAGCACCTACGAGAAATACTGTCCCCTGCTGCAGGACGACCCGGAAGTCGAACAGGGCCTTCCCGAGGGCGTCAACTCGGTCATGGAGATCATCATCAACGGGCGCAACCTGGAGACCATCATTCAGGCTACTCGTGCAGCCATCGAGGCTTCCAAAGACACCGAGGGCCTGATCATGATCTCGGCCGGCAACTATGGCGGCCGCCTTGGCAAGAACCTGATCTATCTCGATCCGGACAAGCAGCCTCCCATTGAGTGAGTCCGGCCAGCTGATTGATGGCAATGCGGTGGCGCGCGAAATCCGCGCGCAACTAGCCGAACATCTGGACTCCGCTGCACCGGTAACCCTGGCGACCGTGCTGGTCGGCGAAGACCCGGCCAGCCAGTTGTATATCTCCCGAAAGATCAAAGAAGCCGGCGAAGCCGGAATTATTTCCCGGCACCAGACGCTGCCGGTGGACATCGCGCAAGACGATCTCGTCGAGGCGATTCGCATCTTGGCGCGCGATTCCTCCGTGCACGGAATCCTGGTGCAGATGCCGCTGCCGCCGGCATTGGATGCTGCCGAAGTGCTGTCGGCCATCCCTCCGGAGAAGGACGTGGACGGCTTGACGGAAACCAATCTGGGCCGCCTCGCAGCCGGGCTTCCCGGGCTTCGCCCGTGCACGCCGTTCGGCGTGATGGAACTGCTTCGGCACTACCGGATCGCGACTTCCGGTGCGAGCGCACTGGTGATCGGGCGCTCCCGGCTGGTGGGCATTCCGATGGCCCTGATGCTGGCCGAGAAGGGGGTGGATGCGACCGTGAGCGTGGCGCACTCGCGCACCCGGGACCTGCAGCAGCTCGCCCGCGAGTCGGATATCTTGGTGGCGGCGACCGGTAGCCCCGGGATGGTTACGGCGGATTTCATCAAGCCGGGCGCGGCAGTGTTCGACGTCGGAGTCAGCCGCGTGGACGGGAAGATTCAGGGCGACGTGCGTTTCGAGGAAGTGCGGGAGGTCGCAGGGTTCGTGACGCCGATGCCTGGCGGCACCGGACCGATGACGGTAGCTTGCCTGTTGCTCAACACGGTTCGGGCGGCGGCGATGCAGGGCGTGGTTACGCCTTTGCCGTAGTCCTTTGCGGTTATATTGCGCGACTGCGGTTATATTGCGCGACCCCGGGTGTATACTGAAAAACAAGCTCGCTCCCTTCGTCTAGCGGTCAGGACATCGCCCTCTCAAGGCGGGAACAGGGGTTCGATTCCCCTAGGGAGCGCCATCGCCCATCCTTCTTTTTTGCGCCACTCAGTCTCTGGGTGATGGGGGCGGATACAGGCGCTCTTCGGATGATCCAGACACGCTTGGCGAAGAAGAAGTCGATTTGGTGAAATCCCTGCTCTGTGGCATATTACGCGCCTAGCGGGCTGGCGACGGGTGCTTTAAAAAAGCCGCCTGCCCCTATGGCCGCTCCGGCGGCTTTTTTGTGACGGCGCGGGCGCTGTGGTGCCCGGCGTTCGTCTTTATCCATCAACAGAAAAGGACTTTCTTATGCCCGCTGAAAAACTTGTCTTTCCTGGCCGCAACTATCTCTACGCGCCAGGCCCTACGCATATTCCGGTCGAGGTTCAGAACGCCATGGTCGTCCCGATGGAGGACCATCGGGCACCCGATTTCCCCCAACTGGTCAAACCCCTGCTGCGCGACCTGAACAAGATCTTCAAGACCCGCACCGGCAAAAGCTTCATCTTCCCTGCCACCGGCACGGCCGGCTGGGAAGTGGCTCTGACCAACACCCTGTCGCCGGGCGACCGCGTCCTGACTGCCCGTTTCGGGCAGTTTTCGCATCTGTGGGCGGATCTGGCCCAGCGCATGGGCCTGGACGTGGAACTGGTGCAGGTGAAGTGGGGCGAAGGCGTGCCGCTGAAGCAGTTCGAGCAGATCCTGAGAAAAGACAAGGAGCATAAGATCAAGGCAGTGCTGGCCTGTCACAACGAGACCGCGACCGGGGTCACCAGCAACATTGCGGGCCTGCGCCGGGCCATGGACCGGGCCAAGCATCCGGCCATGCTGATGGTCGACGGCGTCAGTTCCATCGCGAGCATCGATTTCCGCATGGACGAGTGGAAGGTCGACGTGGCCGTATCCGGTTCGCAGAAAGGCTTCATGTTGCCGGCCGGCATGGCGCTGGTGTGCTTCTCGCGCCGTGCACTGGCGGCAGCCAAGACCGCCAAGTGCAAGCGTTGCTTCCTGGACATTGCCGACCATATCGCGACCAACAAGGACGGGTTCTTCCCGTACACCCCCTCGGCGCCGATGCTGCGCGGCCTGCGCGCTTCCATCGACCTGCTGCTCGGGGAAGGCCTGGAGAACGTGTTCCAGCGCCACCACCGGCTGGCCGAAGGCGTGCGCCGGGCCATTGGCGGATGGGGCCTGGACCTGTGCGCAGCCGAACCGAAATGGTATTCCGACACGGTGTCGGCCATCAAGGTTCCAAGAAACGTCAATGCTGCCGAAGTGATTCACATCGCCTATCACCGCTACAACATCTCGTTGGGTGCCGGCCTGTCCGAGGTCGCCGGCAAGGTGTTCCGGATCGGCCATCTAGGCGACAACAACGAAGTGCGCATGATGGCGGCTCTCGGCGGCGTCGAGATGGCAATGCGCGACGCTGGCATGAAGGTGCGCCCCGGCTCGGGCGTGGCAAAAGCGGTTGAGTACTATTGCGACACCGCGAAAGGCAAGAAGAAGATCCCTGCATTCGGCGCCGCCAAAGGCCCTCGCGAGACCGCGGTCAAGAAGAAAGCAGCGCCCAAGCGCAAGAAGAAGTAAGAGGTCCTGAATGAGCCACACTCAAGCCACCCCCGCGCCGACCCGCCTGCAGCGCAGCGAGCTGGCGGTCCCGGGCTCCAATCCGGCCCTGTTTGAAAAGGCGCTGAACTCCGAAGTCGACTACGTCTTCCTGGACCTGGAGGATGCAGTCGCGCCGGGCGACAAGGAACAGGCTCGGGTCAATGTCATCCAGGCCCTGCTTGACCTGGACTGGCGAGGGGCGGGGAAAACCATCTCGGTTCGGATCAACGGGCTCGACACTCACTACATGTACCGCGACGTAGTGGATCTGATGGAACAGGCGGGTGACCGTCTGGACACGATCCTGATCCCGAAAGTCGGAGTGCCGTCGGACGTCTACATGGTCGAGGCGATGGTGAACCAGATTGAACAGGGGAAAGGCTTTGAGACCCGGGTCGGCCTGGAAGCCCTGATTGAGACGGCCCTCGGCATGGCCAACGTCGAGGCGATTGCCGCCTACGGCGGACGCCTGGAGGCCCTGCACTTCGGGGTGGCGGACTACGCTGCTTCCAACCGCGCGCGTACAGTCAACATCGGCGGGCTCAACCCCGACTATCCGGGAGACCAGTGGCATTTCGCTCTGTCCCGCATGACGGTGGCCTGTCGGGCGTACGGCCTGCGGGCGATCGACGGACCATTCGGCGACTTCAAGGATCCGGACGCCTATCGGGCGGCAGCACGCCGCGCCGCTGCACTCGGGATCGAGGGCAAGTGGGCGATTCATCCGTCCCAGATTGAACTGGCCAATGAGATCTTCTCTCCGCCGGAGGCGGAAGTGGACCGGGCCCGGCGAATCCTGAAGGAACTGGAGATCGCGGCGGCGGAAGGCCGGGGCGCGGCCGCCGTCGACGGCAAGATGATCGATGCGGCATCGGCACGGATGGCCGAAAACGTGGTGCGTTTGGCGGAAGCGATCGCCGCACGCAGCTAAAACGAGGACAAACAACATGCATATACATGAATACCAGGCCAAGGAAGTCCTGGCCAACTACGGGATCCAGATTCAACCGGGAACCTTGGTATACAGCCCCGACCAGGCGGTCGCGGCCTACAACTCCCAAGGGTCCACGGTGTGCGCGGTCAAGGCGCAGATTCATTCTGGTGCCCGCGGCAAGGCTGGAGGTATCCGCCTGTGCCGGAGCAACGACGAGGTACGCCGTGCCGCCGATGAAATGCTTGGCGAGAAACTGGTGACCCACCAGACGGGGTCGACCGGCAAGCTGGTTCAAAAACTGTATGTCGAGGCGGGGGTCGACATCGACCGCGAAATCTATTTGGCATTCGTACTGGACCGGGCCAAGCAGCGGCATGTCGCCGTCGCGTCCGCCGAGGGGGGTATGGAGATCGAGCAACTGGCCCAGGAGAAGCCGGAGAGCATCCTGCGCATCAGCATCGACCCGGCGTCCGGCATGCGCCACTTCCAAGCGCAGGAACTCGCTTTCGGGCTGGGCCTGGAAGCCGATCTGGTCAAGCAGGCGGTGGCCACGTTCCGCGGCTTGTACAAGGCGATGATCGAACTGGATGCCAGCATGGTCGAGATCAATCCATTGGTGGTGACCCGGGATCGGCGCCTGATCGCCTTGGACGCCAAGATGGAATTCGATGACAACGCGCTGTTCCGCCACCGCGAGGTGGCCGAGTTGCGCGACATGTCGCAGGAGGATCCGCGCGAGACCGCGGCCTCCGACCACGACCTCAGTTACGTCGGCCTGGACGGCGACATCGGCTGCATGATCAACGGCGCCGGGCTGGCCATGGCCACCATGGACATGATCAAGCTGTCCGGCGGCGAGCCGGCCAACTTCCTCGACATCGGCGGCGGCGCGTCGCCGGAGCGAGTGGCCAAGGCGTTCGAACTGGTGCTGCAGGATGGCAATGTCAAGGCCATGCTGGTCAACATCTTTGCCGGAATCAACCGCTGCGACTGGATCGCCGAAGGCCTGATCAAGGCACTGGGCGTGGTCGACCTCGGCGTGCCCCTGGTGGTGCGCCTGTCCGGCACCAATGTGGAGGAGGGCACCCAGATGCTGGTCGACAGCGGGCTGCCCATCATCATGGCCGACACGCTGGCCGATGCCGCCCAGAAGGCGGTAGCGGCCGCGCAAGGACAGGGAGAATGACACGATGTCGATTCTGATCAACAAAGACACCAAGATCCTGATCCAGGGCTTCACTGGCCGGATCGGAACCTTTCATGCCAAGGAGATGCTGGAATACGGCAGCAACGTGGTCGGGGGCGTCACACCGGGGAAAGGTGGACAGGCGCACCTGAATCTGCCGGTGTTCAACACCATCAAGGAAGCAGTCGATGCAACCGGCGCAACGGCCAGTATCGTGTTCGTACCCGCAGCCGCGGCCGCCGACTCGATTATGGAGGCCGCCGACGGCGGCATCAAGTATTGCGTGGCGATCACCGATGGCATCCCGGCTCAGGACATGATCCGCGTCAAGCGCTTCATGCTGCGCTATCCGAAGGAACGCAAGATGATCCTGACCGGACCCAACTGCGCAGGTTCCATCACGCCGGGCGAAGCGATGCTCGGCATCATGCCAGGCCATATCTACGAGCCAGGTCGGGTTGGCGTGGTCGGACGTTCCGGCACGTTGGGCTACGAGGCCGCCTCGCAAATGAAGGCTGAAGGCATCGGTATCTCGACCAGCATCGGGATTGGCGGCGACCCGATCAACGGCAGTTCGCACCGCGACATCCTAGAGCTGTTCGAGCAGGACCCCGACACGGACGCGGTCATGATCATCGGCGAGATCGGCGGCCCGCAGGAAGCGGAAGCAGCGGAATTCGCCCGTGACCATATGACCAAACCGGTCGCGGCCTACGTGGCCGGGCTGACTGCCCCGAAAGGGCGTCGCATGGGTCATGCCGGAGCCATCATTTCCGGGAAAGGCGAGAGTGCCTCGGAGAAAGTCGAAATCTTCCAGGAAGCCGGCGTGGCGATCGTGCCGAACCCTTCCGAATTCGGCACCACCATGAAAGACGTTGTGTCCAAGCTCTAAGGAGGCTGCATGTCAAAACCCAAAGTCATTGCCACGCGTCGCTGGCCGGAGCCGGTCGAGGCGCATCTGTTCGAGCACTACGATTTCACGCTCAACGAAGATGACCACCCGATGAGCGTGGACGAGCTGCATCAGGCTCTGCGCGAGTACGATGCGGTCTGCCCGACCGTGACGGACCCGATCACTGCCGAGGTACTCGGCATTGACGGCATCCGCGCGAGAATCCTGGGCAATTTCGGCGTGGGCTTCAACCATATCGACTTGGACGCAGCCAAGCAGGCTGGCCTCGTGGTGACCAATACGCCGGAAGTCCTGACCGACTGCACCGCCGATATCGCCATGAATCTGTTGCTGACCGCCGCCCGCCGCACCGGCGAAGGCGAACGGCACCTGCGCGCCGGGGAATGGGCCGGTTGGCGCCCGACCCACATGCTGGCGACCAAGGTCACCGGCAAGACTCTGGGCTGCGTCGGCTTCGGCCGCATCGCCCAGGCCATGGCCCAGCGCTGCCATTTCGGTTTTGGCATGAAGGTGATCTTCCATGACCCGTACCCGCCGAAGCCGGAAATCGTGGAAAAATTCCAGGCGACTGCCTGCAATTCGGTCGAGGAAGTGCTGGAGCAGGCCGATTTCATATCCCTGCATTGCCCGGGCGGCGAATCGACCTACCACCTGATCAACGATGAGCGCCTGGCCCGGATGAAATCTTCCGCCATACTGGTCAATTCCGCACGAGGCGACATCATCGACAACCAGGCCCTGATCAAGGCGTTGAAGAATGGCACCATCGCGGGGGCCGGGCTCGACGTCTTCGAAGGCGAACCCAAGCTCGACCCGGGATTTTTGGGTCTCGAGAATGCGGTTCTGGTGCCGCACCTCGGAAGCGCATCGACCGAAACCCGGATCGCCATGGGCATGCGGGTGGTCGAGAACCTGGATCTGTTCTTCTCTGACCAGGAGCCGCGCGACCGCGTCGCCTGAGCACCCGCTCCGGGATCGGCCCCGCCTGCATGCCGTCCGACGTCGCCGCTTCTGCCGATCGCCCGGAAGACCGTATACGCGTCGACACCCTGCGCTATACCGAGAGTATGGTGCAGCAGTTGGGCGGGCTGCTGCTGGAAGTCATTCGCCGCCGCACCCCGGAAATCGTCCCGCTTCTTGAAAGCCGAGGACAAATAACCTCGGAGACCCGGTTGCGGGTTCTCCAGGCCTACGGGATCGGCTTCCAACTGTTCAATATCGCCGAGCAGAACGCGGCAATCCGGCATCGCCGGGCAATCGAGGACGAACTCGGGCCGCAACAGGTTCCCGGTTCTTTTTCTGCCGCGCTCGCGCATGCCCGCGCTGTTGGGCTTGACGCTGAAGCCGTTCGCGACCGCCTGCGGGGCGCGCAGGTCGTGCCGGTGCTGACGGCGCACCCGACCGAGGCCAAGCGGGTGACGGTGCTGGAAATCCACCGACGCATCTACGTGCTGCTCAAAGAACTGGAAGAAACCCGCTACACGGAGCGGGAGCGCCAGCGCATGATCGATGCCATCAGCGACGAGATCGACCTGCTGTGGATGACTGGAGAAATTCGCTTGACCAAACCGACCGTGCCGGAAGAAGTCGCGTGGATTCTCCACTTCTTCGACGAATCACTCTACCGCGGCGCGCGGGACCTGTTCTGGCAGTTGTCGCAGGCGCTAGAGGAGCACTATCCCGACGCGCAGTTCGAGACGCCGCCGCTGCTCCACTTCGGTTGCTGGGTCGGTGGCGATCGCGACGGCAATCCCCACGTGACGCCCGAGGTGACCCGGGAGGCCCTCGACGGCTACCGGGAAGCCGCACTGTCGCACCTGTCCCGGCAGATGGCCGAGGCCCGAAGCCGGCTGTCTATTGCCGCCCATGCGGTGACGGTGCCGGCAGAGTTCTTGTCGCGGCTGGACGTGATGCTGGGTGGGCAGGAGGACGCCAAGGCGCTGCGCGCCCGCAATCCCCAGGAAGTATTCCGGCAGTACCTGAACCTTTTGATGCGCCGCCTCGAAGCCACCCAAAATGAGGCGCCGGATGGATACGCCAACGCGACCGAACTGGTGGATGACCTAAAAGCCTTGGAGAAAGGTCTACGGGAAACCGATTGCGGCTCCATCGCCGACTTGCTGGTGCGCCCGCTGCGCTTGGAAGCGCAAGTATTCGGTTTTCATACCGTGAGCCTGGACATTCGCGAGAACAGCACCGTGATCAACAACACTCTGGCGGCCCTGTATCGCCAGATGGAAGGGGAGGAACCGCCGGAGCCGGGCAGCGAGGCATGGCGGGAATGGTTGAAGCGGCGGCTCGCCGAACCCATGGAAACCCTCCCCGAATTTGAACTCGGGGATGAGATGGCACAGCGCACCCTGGAGCTGTTCCAGTTGCTCGGCGAGATCGCGGTCCGGCGCGGGATGGAGCCGTTCGGGGCCTTCATCCTGAGCATGACGCACACGTCGGCGGATCTGCTCGGGGTGTATCTCCTTGCCAAGTACGGCGGGCTGTTTTCCGATCTCAAGAACTGTGAAACCTGCCGCCTGCCGGTGGTGCCGCTGCTGGAGACGATCGACGACCTGCGCCGGGGACCCGTGTTGCTGCGCGAGATGCTGGATGTCCCGATGGTGCGCCGCAGCGTCCGCGCCGGCCCTGGAGTCATGGAGGTCATGGTCGGGTATTCCGACTCCAACAAGGATGGTGGATTTCTGTGCTCCAACCATGAAGTGTCGCTGGCCCAGGCCCGAATGCGCCGGGTGGGCGAGGAGCGCGGCGTGCCGGTGGCGTTCTTCCATGGACGCGGCGGATCTTCGTCACGCGGCGGGATGCCGGCGGGTCGCGCGATTGCCGCCCAGCCGCCGGGCACTATCGGGGGGCGGATGCGCCTGACCGAGCAGGGCGAAGTGGTGTCGGGAAAATACGCGAACCGCGGCTATGCGGAAACGCAACTGGAGATCCTGGCGGCCAGCGTACTGGAACATTCCCTGCCTGGAGACGAGGATCGCCACCCCGGGTTCGAGGAGGCGATGGAGGCCTTGTCGAAGCTGTCGTACACCGCCTACCGGAAACTGGCCGACCACCCTGGCCTGGTCATGTTCTACCAGGATGCCTCGCCGGTCGAGGAGCTGGCGTTGCTCAAGATCGGTTCCCGCCCGATGCGCCGGTTCGGCGCCAATACTTTGGACGACCTGCGTGCCATCCCTTGGGTGTTTGCCTGGACGCAGAACCGGATGATGGTTCCGGGCTGGTACGGCGTAGGGGATGCCATTACGGAGTTCATCCGGGTGCGGGGTGAGGCCGGTGAAAAACTTTTGCGCGAGATGTTCGAGCAGCACCGCCTGTTCCGATTGGTGATCGACGAAGTGGAGAAGACCCTGTTTCAGGTTCAACTTGACATTGCGCGGGATTACGCTGCATTGGTCCCGGATCCCGAGGTGGGGGCCGAGATTTTTGCCATGATTGAGCAGGAATACGAGCGGACCTGTGAGGCCGTGCTTCGGGTATCTGGCAGCGAGGCTCTGTGCGACCGTTTCGTGATGTTCAGCGACCGCCTGTCGCGGCGGCTGCCGATCATCGACCGGGTCAGTCGCGAACAGGTCGAACTGATCAAGCTGTGCCGGAGCCAAGAGCGTCCGGAGACTTTGGACTTGGTTCCACTGCTGCTGTCGATCAACTGCGTGGCGGCCGGGTTGGGCTGGACCGGTTGACGCCCACATCATTTAAAATTCGCCGATCTTGGAAGGACCCATGAAGAAACTGCTCTTTCATCTGGACACGGACGCCCAGCCATCCGCCTTCGACCAGGTGGTCGCCTACGATGGAGGCGCGGATGCCGTCCTGGCCTACGGCGGGATCACTGCCGACAACTGCTTCTCGCTGGTGGAAGGTGCGATCTTCACCCGCGCGCCGAAAAACAAGCGCTATACCGCGATCCTGATCGGCGGCAGCGACCTGGCACAGGCCGAAGCCCTCATGGACACCGTGAAGTCCCAGTTTTTCCAAGGTTTCCGGGTGTCGTTGATGATGGACGCCAATGGCTGCAACACTACCGCGGCGGCGGCGGTCGCGATGCTGGGCGCCGCGCATCCGCTTGAAGGCTCCAGCGCGACGGTGCTGGCCGGAACCGGGCCGGTTGGCCAGCGCGCCGCGGTCATGTTGGCGCAGTCGGGAGCCCAAGTGCGCCTGACTTCACGCAAACTGGAGCGCGCCCAGCAGGCGTGCGAGGGAATTTCGGAGCGCTATGGCGTGGCGGTGGAACCCATGGCGGCATCGGATGCGGCCGGGACGGCCGCCGCGGTCGAAGGCGCGGCCATCGTCCTGGCTACGGGTCAGGCCGGGGTGCAGTTGCTGCCGACCGAAATCTGGCAGGCGTCGTCCAGCCTGCGTGCGGTCGGGGATGTGGGAACTTGCCCGCCTCTGGGCGTGGAGGGCATGGACATGACCGATGGCGGTCGAGAAGTTGGCGGAATCTCCCTATTTGGCGGGCTGGCCTTTGGGGCCTTGAAACTCCGAACCCACCGCGAGGCGATCTCGCGGATGTTCGAGAGCAACGATCAGGTTTGGGATGCCGAGGAGACGCTGGCCCTGGCCCGCGAGCTTTACGACTGACGCCGACGCAACTCGGTGTCGATCTGGTCGATCTGTTCCTTTAGCGTTTCAGCCTGGTAGCGAAGTTCCAGCCGCTCGCGCGCTTCTTGGACCAAGCGATAGGTTTCTTTCAGGCGCTGGGAGTGTCGGCCGAGTATCGTCTCGGGATTCCCATGATCCTGAAGCATCCGATCCCGCATAACCTGCTTCCTTTGCATGATGGTCATCATCGCGGCGTAACTGACGCCCAGGCGGAAGTCGTAAGGCTTGTACCTCTGCAGGGTGGTGACTTCCGGACGCAATTCCTCGACGATCTTGATCAACGTACGCCGGAAGTTCATCAGGTCTTCCTTGAGCGTTCCCTCGACTTCGTAGTGCTTGATGATCTGCGGGATCAGGTCGATGATCTGGATGCGTTCGTCATCGTAGACTAGGAGCGCGTGGAGCAATTGCTTCTCCAGTTCTTCGATGGAGAGGGTGGAGGCGGTGTCCAGTTGTTCGGCGTAGGTTTCGCGCTGAGCCCTGAGTTCGCTGACCGTGCTGTCTTGCAATGATTCCGCGGAAGGCGTGGCCGTGCGCGGGATGTCGACGACCGGATGCGGGGGTTCGCTCTCCGCGTAGGCGCAAAGCGACAGAGCGGCCAGCAGGACGCCCGGCAAGAAGGAGTGGATGCGTGACGGCATAGGTAGAGAAAGGCCAGAATGGATAGTATAACCGGATGAATGGTGCCGTTTCTCGTGTAGCGGATTACCACGCGAGCGCATTTGCCACGCCTAAAATTTGCCAATTTCCCGACTTCCGGGGAAAATACGCACCTTAGTCAATGACCCCACCTGAAAACCCTTCTTCTTCCGGGCCAATGCCTGCACCGCGAACGCTGGCCAACGCCATCCGGGCGTTGAGCATGGATGCTGTCGAACAAGCCGCCTCCGGCCATCCCGGCATGCCGATGGGAATGGCGGACATCGCGGAAGTCCTGTGGCGTCGACACCTCAAGCACAACCCCGCCAACCCCGCCTGGCCGGACCGGGACCGCTTCGTGGTCTCCAACGGGCACGGCTCCATGCTGCTGTACAGCCTGTTGCACCTGACCGGGTATCCGTTGGCGATGGAAGAACTCCGGGCCTTCCGCCAACTGCACTCGCGCACGCCCGGGCACCCGGAGCTTGATCGGGACATCGGGGTCGAGACGACGACCGGCCCCCTGGGCCAGGGATTGGCCAACGCGGTCGGGATGGCGCTGGCGGAACGGTTGCTGGGGGACCGCTACAACCGTGACGGGCATGAGGTGGTCAATCACCGGACCTATGTGTTCGCGGGCG
Organism: uncultured Chromatiales bacterium; assembly: GCA_964602805.1. GTDB lineage: Bacteria > Pseudomonadota > Gammaproteobacteria > Poriferisulfidales > Poriferisulfidaceae > Poriferisulfidus. Next base: position 26,187 of record CAZRSJ010000004.1, read on the forward strand.
ACGGATGCCTGATGGAAGGCGTCTCGCACGAGGCGTGCAGTCTGGCCGGTACGCTCCGTCTGGGCAAACTGATCGTGTTCTACGACGACAACGGCATCTCGATCGATGGCGAGACCGAGGGCTGGTTTACCGACGATACGGCTGGGCGCTTTTCCGCCTACGGCTGGCATGTGATCCCGGGCATCGACGGGCATGATCCAGAGGCGGTGGATCAGGCCATTCGCGAAGCCCAGGCCGATCCCCGGCCGTCGTTTCTTTGCTGTCGAACCGTGATCGGTTACGGCGCCCCGCAGAAGCAGGGCACTGCAGACACGCACGGCGCTCCGCTTGGCGCCGAGGAAGTGGCGCGAGCGCGAGAGACCCTGGACTGGCCCCACCCTCCTTTCGAGGTTCCGACCGAAATTCGCGAAGCCTGGGACGCCCGAGAGAAAGGTGCGGAACTGGAGTCCCAATGGCAGGCGCGCATGGACAACTATGCCGCCAGTTGCCCGGAGGATGCGACCGAACTGACCCGGCGTCTGGAAGGCGACTTGCCGGAGGCGTTCACGGAGGCGATTGACGCCCATATCAAGAACCAGCTGATGGAGCCCGCAAAGGCGGCGACCCGCAAGCACTCCGGGAACACCTTGGATGCAATCGCTGGCAGCCTGCCGGAACTGATCGGCGGTTCGGCGGATCTGACCGGGTCCAACAACACCCAACCCAAGGGCAGCCGCGCCATCAGCGCGGACGAATCCGGCACTTACATCTACTACGGGGTCCGGGAGTTCGGCATGGGAGCCGTGATGAACGGCTTGGCTCTGCACGGCGGATTCATCCCGTATGGCGGAACCTTCCTGACGTTCTCCGACTACGCCCGAAACTCTATCCGCATGGCGGCATTGATGCACCAACGGGTGATTTTCGTCCTGACGCACGATTCCATCGGCCTGGGCGAGGACGGCCCGACCCATCAGGCGGTGGAGCATCTGGCGAGCCTCAGGCTGATTCCGGGGCTCGAAGTCTGGCGACCGGCCGACGCCGTGGAGACCGCAGTCGCCTGGAAATGCGCGCTGCAGCCCGGGAACGGGCCGACTGCATTGGCGCTGTCGCGCCAGTCTGTGGCGCAACTGGAGCACACCCCGGAAACCGTTGCGCTGTCCGCACGTGGTGGGTACGTGCTGGTGGATTCGGACGGACCGCCGGAACTGATTTTGCTTGCCACCGGGTCCGAAGTCGGGCTGGCCGTCGAATGCGCCGCGGCTCTGGACGGGATCCGGACACGGGTCGTGTCGATGCCCTGCATGGAACAGTTTGCCCGGCAGGACCCGGGCTACCAGGAACAGGTCCTGCCGAGCGAGGTTTCCGCCCGGATCGCGGTCGAGGCGGGAGTCGGCGCGCCGTGGCACCGCTGGATAGGACCGCAAGGACGCGTGTTGGGGGTTGAGGAATTCGGCCATTCGGCACCAGGCGCCCGGGTGATGGAACACTTCGGGTTTACCGTGGAAAACTTGACAACGATGGCCCGGGAAATGTTGGGTCAGGGAGTGACAGCATGAGCATTCGGGTAGGAATCAACGGTTATGGACGCATTGGGCGCAACATCTTGCGTGCCCTTTACGAAGCCGGGCGGCAGGATGAAATCAGCATTGTTGCCATCAACGACATTGGCGATTTGGAGGTCAGCGCGCATCTGACCCGCTACGACTCGGCGCATGGGCCGTTCAACCTGAGCGTGCAGGCTGACGGAGACGCCATGATGGTGGGAGACGACCGAATCCGGTTCACCGCCTGCCGCAACCCGGCCGACATTCCCTGGAAGGAGTCGGAAGTGGATGTGGTGATCGAGTCGACCGGCCTTTTTGCGTCGCGCGAAAAATCGCAAGGTCATCTGGAGGCAGGCGCGCCCCGGGTGCTGATCTCGGCTCCGGCTGGCAAGGACGTGGATGCGACCGTGGTGTATGGCGTCAATCACGACCAGTTGGGCCCGGATCACGTCGTGGTCTCCAATGCTTCCTGCACGACGAACTGCCTGGCGCCGCTGGCCAAGGTCCTGATGGAATCGGTCGGGATCGAGTCCGGCATCATGACCACCATCCATTCGTATACCAATGACCAGGTGCTGACGGACGTGGCGCACAGCGACCTGCGCCGGGCCCGTTCGGCCACGCAGTCGATGATTCCGACCGCGACCGGCGCGGCGCGGGCGGTCGGCCTGGTGCTGCCGGAACTCGACGGCCGCCTGGACGGGTTCGCCATCCGCGTGCCGACCATCAACGTTTCGGTGGTGGACTTGAGTTTCATCGCCAGCCGCGAGACGAACGCGGAAGAAGTCAACGCGGCCGTGCGCGCGGCAGCCGAGGGACCATTGAAAGGCGTTTTGGCGTACAGCGAGGAGCCCCTGGTCTCGATCGACTTCAATCACAGCCCGGCGTCGTCCTCGCTTGATGCTTCGCTGACCAAGGTGCTTCCGGGCAACCTGGTCAAGGTTCTCTCGTGGTACGACAACGAGTGGGGCTTTTCCAATCGTATGCTGGATGTCATTGCGGCCTGGATGCGTGCCTCCGCATGAGCATGCCCCCCGGTTTGCCGGGCAAGCTCAAGCCGGGCAGCCGGGTACTGTTGCGCACCGACTTGAACGTACCAATCGAATCCGGCCGCATCACGGCGGATGAACGGATTCGCGCCAGCATCCAGACCCTTCGCCGCCTGCAGCAGGCCCGATGCCGTGTCCTGGTGATGTCGCATCTGGGGCGGCCGCAGGAAGGGCGCTACGATGCAGCCGCTTCCTTGGAACCGGTCGCGATGGCTTTGTCGGAGCGGTTGGGCGAACCGGCGTTTTTCCGGCGCGACTGGATCGACGGCGTGGAGTCCAAGCCGGGTCGCGTCACCTTGCTTGAAAACGTGCGGTTTCTCGAAGGGGAGACTGGGAACAGCGATGATCTGGGCCGACGCATGGCGGCCTTGTGCGATCTCTACGTGATGGATGCCTTCGGCAGCGCGCATCGGGCGCATGCCTCGACCCATGCGGTGGCCCGGTACGCCCCGCGCGCCTGTGCCGGCCCTTTGTTAAGGCGTGAACTGCGGATGCTGCAGCGCGCCCTGGAGAAGCCGGAACGCCCGTTGGTGGCAATTGTTGGTGGCGCCAAGGTGTCGACCAAGATCGAGGTGCTGGAACGTTTGGCTGAGATTGCTGACGAATTGATCGTTGGCGGTGGGATTGCCAACACGTTCATGGCGGCGGCAGGCCTGGACATCGGGGATTCCCTGCACGAACCGGCGCAGTTGGATCTCGCACGACGGCTGATGAAGCCTTCTTCCCGGCGCCGGGCGACCGTCCCGTTGCCCCAGGATGTGGTCTGTGAGCTTCCCGGTTCGCGCGAGCCGGTCGTTCGCGAAGCGGACGAGGTGCGCCCGGGAGAGCGGATCATGGACGTGGGGCCAAAAACCCGGAATCACTATGACCGGCTCGTTGCCCGGGCCCGGACGGTGATCTGGAACGGCCCGCTGGGCGTGTTTGAGGATCCGCGCTTTGCAGCCGGAACGAAGGCCTTGGGACATGCCATTGCGGGTTCGCAAGCCTTTTCTATTGCGGGCGGGGGTGATACGCTGGCCGCTGTGGGGAGTTTTCGGATAAAGAGCAAGATGTCCTATTTGTCGACCGGCGGAGGTGCATTCCTGGAGTATGCGGCGGGTCGCACGCTTCCGGCCGTTGAAATTCTCAAGACGGTGGCCTCATGACTGCGCCTTCCTCCGAACTTCGCCACCGGCGAACCAAGATCATCGCCACCTTGGGGCCGGCGACGGATTCGCCGGAGGTATTGCGCGACTTGATCGATGCCGGCGTGGACGTGGTTCGCCTGAATTTTTCGCACGGCACCCAGGATGAGCACCGCGAGCGTGCAGAACGGATTCGCGAGATGACCGAGCCAAAATACCATTTGGCGATTCTGGGTGATTTGCAGGGACCGAAGATTCGCATTACCGGTTTTCGTGACGGTTCGGTCACCCTCAAACCGGGCGACCCGTTCATTCTGGACCCGCATCTCGAGCCGGATGCCGGTACCGAAGAAAGCGTCGGCCTGACTTACCCGGAGTTATCCGAAGATATCCGTGTCGGCGACGACCTGCTGCTGGACGACGGCCGTCTTGTGCTGCAAGTCAAGGCGGTGGAGTCCGGCCGCATCATCACCGAGACCATCTCCGGGGGGGTTTTGCAGGATGCCAAGGGTCTCAACCGTGCCGGTGGCGGCCTGTCGGCGCCTTCCATCAGCGCCAAGGATCATCAGGATATCCAGTTGGCCGCAGAAATCGGCGTGGACTATCTTGCGGTGTCCTATCCCCGCAGTGGGGGCGACATCTACTATGCGCGCGAACTCCTGCGCGAGGCCGGCGGCAACGCGCACCTGATCGCGAAGATCGAACGGACCGAAGCGGTTGAGAATATCGACGAGATCCTGGATGCCTCGGATGCGATCATGGTGGCGCGTGGCGATCTGGGTGTGGAGATCGGCGACCCGGAACTGCCGGCGGTACAGAAGAGCTTGATCCGCAGGGCCTGGCGGCACAACCGGGTCGTGATCACGGCGACGCAGATGATGGAGTCGATGATCACCAGCACCATTCCGACGCGTGCGGAGGTGTTCGATGTCGCCAATGCCGTGCTGGACGGGACCGACGCCGTGATGCTGTCGGCAGAGACGGCGATTGGCAGCAACCCGGTTGAGGCGGTGCTGGCGATGAGCCGCATCTGCGTGGGCTCCGAAGGCAATGCCGCCGGCGATATCCTTGATCTCGCCAACGAAGAAGAGGACCTGTTCGGCACAGACGAGGCGATCGCGCTGTCGGCGATCTTCACCGCCAACCACCTGGAAGTCAAAGCGATTGCCGCCTTGACCGAATCCGGCTCCACCCCTCGCCAGATGTCGCGTTTCCGTTCCAGCATCCCGATTTATGCGGTTTCCCGCAATCTCGAGACGCGTCGCCGGGTCAACCTGTACCGAGGAGTGTACCCGGTCACCCTGCGCAGCATCAGTACCGACCACGCCGAACTCAACCGAGACTTGGTCGAAGTGCTGAAGAAAAGCGGAGTGGTGACAGACGGAGATCGGGTGATCATCACCAAGGGCGATCTGGCAGGCGTGCAGGGAGGCACCAACGCCCTGAAGATCGTGGAAGCCGGAGCAATGCCCGAATCGCGGGGTGTGGCGGTCGAGTAGCGATAGAATGAGCCGTTTGCGAACATTCCATTTTTTAACCTTTTAACCAGATTTTTTTATGAACTATGAAACACTGAGCGCAACCGCGCGCGCCATGGTGGCCCCCGGCAAGGGGATTTTGGCGATGGACGAAAGCCACCCGACCTGCAAGAAGCGTTTTGATGCTTTAGGCATTGAATTTACTGAAGAAAATCGCCGCACCTACCGCGACATGCTGGTTACGGCGGCGGGCCTGGGCGACCATGTCGGTGGCGCGATCCTGTTCGACGAGACCCTGCGCCAGAAGTTGCTGGACGACACGCCGTTCCCGGAGCACCTAAACTCGATCGGTATCGTGCCGGGCATCAAGGTGGATAAAGGCGCCAAGGACCTGGCGGGTCATTCGGGTGAGAAGGTGACGGAAGGTTTGGACGGCCTGCGCGATCGTCTGGCCGAGTATGTCGAATTGGGCGCCCGCTTCGCCAAGTGGCGGGCAGTCATCACCATCGGGGAGGGCCTGCCGAGCGAAGCCTGCCTTGAGGCCAATGCCCACGGGCTTGCCCGCTATGCGGCCCTGTGCCAGGAAGCGGACCTGGTGCCGATCGTCGAACCTGAAGTCCTGATGAATGGCGGGCACGACATTGACCGCAGTTACGAAGTGACCGTCCGTGCGCTGGAAGTCACCTTCGATCAACTGGCGCGTCAGGGCGTGTGGCTCGAAGGCATCGTGCTCAAGCCCAGCATGGTGATTTCCGGAGACCAGTGCGCGGAGCAGGCGGATGTCGAGACGGTGGCCGCCCGCACGGTGGAATGCCTGAAGAAGACGGTTCCCGCGGAAGTGCCTGGAATTGCATTCCTGTCCGGCGGGCAGAGTGACGAAGAGGCCAGCGCGCACCTGAATGCGATCAACCAGCATCCGGATCTTCCCTGGGCGGTGACTTTTTCCTATGGGCGTGCCCTGCAGCAGCAGGCGATGAAGTCCTGGAGCGGCGCCGAAGCGAACCGTGGAATCGGCCAGGCCGCGATCTCCAAGCGCGCCCGCCTGAACGGGGCGGCCGCACGCGGGGCCTACGACGTCGAGATGGAAAAAGCAGCCTGATTTGGCATGGCGATCGTCCGGCTCCGCAACGCCGACCGCTCGTTTGAAATTCAGGGCAACGAAACCCTGCTAGAGGCGGCCATCCGCGAGGGTGTCGGCCTTCCGTACGGATGCAGTGCCGGGAATTGCGGGCTGTGCCGCGCCCGGCTAATAGACGGGGAACTCAAGCCCGTTCGTCACCACGATTTCGTATTTACCCAAGCCGAGCGGGCACACGGCGATTTCCTGATGTGCAGCAACCGCGCGCAGAGCGACCTCACGCTCGAGGTTGTGCTCGAAAAAGACCCAACGTCTATTCCCTGGCAAACCCTGCAGGCGAAAGTGAAGGTTGCCGAAAAGCTCGGTGAACGCTTGCTGTGGCTGAAGCTACGCGTACCCCGCTCGCAACGGCTTCGCTTCATGGCAGGCCAGTATGCGACCCTGACGCTGGAGAACGGCGCGGCGAGTGACAGCGCGATTGCCAGTTGCCCCTGCGACGAACGGCACGTCGACTTCCACATCCGGCGTCTGCCGGACGACGATTTTTCCGACAGCGCGTTCGAGTCCCTGCGCCCGGGGCAGACCGTGACGGTCGAAGCACCCGGGGGCCGATTTGCGTTCGACGACGATTCCACCCGCCCGGCCCTGTTCGTGGCGTTCGACACCGGGTTCGCAGCCATCAAGAGCATGCTCGAACACCTCACCGCGCGCGAATCCGAACAACCCCTGCATCTGTACCGAATCTGTTGTGGAACGGAAGACTTGTACATGCACAATCTGTGCCGTTCTTGGGCGGATGCGCTCGACGAACTAAGCTATACGCCTCTGGTGATCGAGGAGTCGTTCAGCGAGTGGGCAAAAGATGAGTTGTCCGGCATGGAAAAAGTTGAAACCATGCTGAAGCGTGTCGTGGACGATCACCCAGACCTTTCGGGGATGGATTTGTATGTTTGCGCGCCGGAGCCGGTGGTGGAACGCTTTGATGCCTTGGCCACGCAGCACCAGTTGGTGCGGGAGCAGTTTCACGCCGAAATCATCCGTGGCAACTCGTATACCCGTTGCCTGGGAGCGACGGCGTGAATACGCACTGCCCATTTGAACGCCTGATCGTCGCCGGGACGCATGCCTGCACTCGGGCCATTTCGGTAACGCGCCGGGATGGCGCTGGCATTGACTGCAATGACGCAGATTCCTGCAACCGTTGCCAGGGATTGCAGGAATTCTTTGAACAGGTTGGCGCCGAAGCCTTCGGTGAGGTCGAAGATCGCACCCAGGTACCGCACAGCACGTTGCTGAAGATACAGATTGGTGGATTGGCGGGGACGGTGCAATGCCTGGGTCTGTCCGTGGGCGAGAAGATCGAAGATCTGGATCAGGTGGCAGGGCAAGTAGGCGGGAACCTTGAAGAACTGGATCATGAAATCCTGGCCGAAGCAATGCGCGGTGCACGTGCCCGACGGCGGCGACACTAATTCCGGGTGAAGGAGGGGTTATGAATAAGCGCTGTTACAGTCAGGATCACCTTTGGCTGGAGCCTGATAGGTCCGGTGGGGCTGCCGTGGGCGTGACCCGCTACGCGCAGGAGGAATTGGGCGACATCCTGTTCGTGGAACTGCCCGAACCCGGCACCGAACTGGTGCAGGGTCAGAGCTTCGGGGTCATCGAATCCGTGAAGACCGCATCCGAATTAATTGCGCCGGCCACAGGCCGAGTCGCGGAAGTCAACGAGGTTTTGCGTGAAGAACCGTGGCAAGTCAACGATTCGCCGGAGGGAGACGGTTGGATACTGAAGATGGATTGTGCTGAATCTGAGCCCTGTGCACCCCTGATGGATGCGGATGCCTACGAAGAACTGACCGGCGGGTAACCCTGAGAGTCAGACGTAATGACGGCGGTAGGAGCGACGGGTTCCGGCGCGTTGGGTGATGACGCCGATGATGTCGGAAGGATCGCTGATTTCGAGCGAAGGATAACCGGTGTTGATCGGTCGCAGCCAATGCCGTTCGTCCTCGACCCAGTACTGCCGGAAGATCGGTTCTCCGTTCACCCGCGCGACCACGTAGGAGCCGGACTGCGCATGTCCGGCCGGGTCGACGATGACAATGCAACCATCCGCGAATTCCGGTTCCATGCTGTCGCCGAGCACGCGCAAGGCATAGGGCTCGTGAGCCGCGCAACCGGCATCGTCCAGCACGGGATTTTGGATTTGTGGGTCGGAAGATGTCATGGAGGAGAATTTTAGCGGAAAGTCATATGCGCTCGTCGAACTTAAACGCTGTTAACAGACGCACCCGGTACAATGCGCTTACTTTTCAAAATTTGCCATGCCTGATTCCTGCCTGATAGTCAATGCGACCGCGGTCAACGAAGGGCGCGTATTCGAGACGGATCTGCTTGTCCGGGGTTCGCGGATCGAGAAGATCGGGCCGGATTTGTCCAGCGAGTCTGCCGATCAAGTTCTGGATGCGACGGGGCTTTACCTGCTGCCTGGAATGATCGACGGCCAGGTCCATTTCCGGGAGCCGGGCCAGCCAGAGAAAGGAACCTTCCAGTCCGAATCCCGCGCCGCGGTGACGGGCGGCACGACCACGGTCATGGACATGCCGAACAACCAGCCGCCGGTCGTGACCCTTGAGCGGTTGGACGAGAAATTGGCGCGGGCGGACGGCGCGATGCATACGAACTATGCATTTTATTTCGGCGCGACCAACCACAATGCCGACGAGGTTCGAAAGTTGGACCCGCGGAAAGCGTGCGGACTCAAAATATTCATGGGTGCGTCGACCGGAAACATGCTGGTGGACGACCCCAAGGCACTGGAACAACACTTTGCTGGCTGCCCTACCCTGATCGCAACGCACTGCGAAGATACGCCGATGATCGAGGCGGCGTTGGCCGAACATGTCCGGCAGTACGGTGAGCAAATCCCGATGCACTGCCATGTGGAAATTCGCAGTCGGGAGGCATGCTTGGCCTCTTCGTCTATGGCGGTGGGCTTGGCGAAGCGATTCGGCTCAAGGCTGCATGTGCTGCACCTGACCACGGCCGACGAATTGCCACAGTTCGAAACCGGGCCGATCGAAGGCAAACGGATTACCGCCGAGGCATGTGTGCATCACCTGGTTTTCACTGACGCCGACTATGCGCAGTACGGCGGCCGCATCAAGTGCAATCCCTCGATCAAGAAGCAATCGGATCGGGATGCGTTGCGTCAGGCGGTGCACGAAGACCGGATCGATGTCATTGCGACCGATCACGCGCCACATCTTCTGTCAGAGAAGGAAGGACCGTACCAGGAAGTCGCGGCAGGGTTGCCGATCACACAGCACGCGTTGCCGATGCTTCTGGAACTGGTTCACCAGGGCGTCTTCAGCCTGCCGCAGGTCGTACATAAGGCGGCGCATGCCCCGGCACTGTGCTACGCGGTCCGTGATCGTGGATTCCTGCGCGAAGGCTACTACGCGGATTTGGTTTTGGCGGATTTGTCGGCGACGAGGCAGGTGGAGCCGGAAGAAGTTCTTCACCAATGTGGTTGGTCAGCATTCGAGGGGCAGATGTTGCATGCCCGGATCGACACGACGATGGTGTCGGGCCGGATCGTGCACCGGGATGGGCAGGAAATGCCGCCCGCAGCCGGAATGCAGATCGATTTCGACCGCGAGTGATTCCCGGTTCGGCCGTTATTAGTCCTCGTCGGAACCCGCCTGAAGCAACCCGTACTGCTCGACTCCGATCTGGTCGATCAATTGCAATTGCGTCTCGATGAAGGCGATGTGCATTTCCTCGTCCGCGATCAGGTCTTCGAACAGGTGCATGGAAGCATAGTCGCTCACTTCCTGGCAGACATCACGGCCTTCCCGGTACAGAGCATGCGCCTCTTGTTCGGCGGCGAGGTCGCATTCCAGGACCTCCCGGATGTTCTCGCCAATGCGCAGCGGGTCCAGGGTTTGCAGGTTGGGATGTCCTTCCAGGAAGATGATTCGCTCCACGAACCGGTCCGCATGGCGCATTTCTCCAATGGACTCTTCTCGCGATTTTTGGGCGAGCTTGCCGTAGCCCCAGTCTTCCAGCAACCGGTAATGCAGCCAGTATTGATTGACGGACCGCAATTCACTGGCGAGGCTGCGGTTCAGGTAGTCGATGACTTTCTCGTTTCCTTTCATGATGGCGGTCTCCTGCTTTCTCCGTAAATCAGGCGTCAGTATGCGCCTGCTTGATGATCTGGTTGATTAGCGGCCGACAGTTGCCGCATCGCGCGCGTTTTCCCATCTGACGGTAGACAGAACGGAAATTCACGGGTTGTCCTGCTTTGACGGTGGCTTTCACCGCTGCGCGCAGTTCTCGCTCACTGACTTGAACGCAGGAACAGACGATCATGCGCACGACCCACAAGTCTGCGGGCTAGATGAAATATCGTAGGTGAGGCGTTTCGGATGATTGGCGAGAAGCGATGAAATCGCATCGATCACGTCAATTTCATGTTTTCGATCGCGCCCTGATCAAAGTCCACTTCGACGACCAGGTCGGATTTCAACTGGGACTGGCAAGCCAGGATATAGCCTTCCTTGAGCATGTCACCGTCCAGCACGTAGGCGAAATCGTTCAGTGCCTTGACCTTGCCCTCCTTGAGGATGCATCGGCAGGTTCCGCAACTTCCCACCTTGCAGTCGCAAGGCCACTTGATGCCGGCGTTCAGGGCAGCCTGCAGCAAGTTGATCTTGCCGGGCACCTCGAAAGTCTCGCCAGTGTTGGCGATGGTGCAAGTGAAATCCTTTTTCTTTCCAAACAACATCCCGAAATCCTAGCTGGGTTGGCCAACCAGTATTCTACATCAGGGGATGCCCGGGAGCGGGATTCAAGCCCGGTATGCGGTCTCGGGTGTCTGGGCAGCCTTGAGAAAGCGGCGGACGTAACGGGGTGCGATGTTGGCGCGATTGACCAGCACCAGCATGTCGGCCACGTTGAATTTTTTATCCCAGCAAGGTTTGCCGCAGATTTCCGCACCGAGATTCAGATAGGCTTTCAGCAGAGGCGGCAGGATTTCCCGAACCGAATCAGAAAGCTCAATGGCCGCATCCCCGGCAGGCTGATCCGGCTCAGGCAGAGGGGAACGGGGATGGACGTCCAAGTCCAGGTTGACCAGGCCGCGCTCCAGCGCGTTCTGGTAGATGGCGTGAGCCTGGCGGCCTCCGTCGGACATGTCCACGCTGGCACACCCGAACAGATATTCGTAGCCCCGGGACAGCATAAATTCCGCAAGACCAAGCCATAGACAAGTAATGGCCCCGCCGTTGCGGTGATCGGGGTGCACGCAGGTGCGGCCGACTTCCAGCTTCTTCCCGGAGAGGCTGCGCAAGCGGCCCAGTTTGAATTCCGACTGCGTGTAGAACCCCCCGGCCTGCGGGACATCCTCGTCCGAAAGGACCCGGGTGCAGGCAACAAGGTCTCTAGTAACCGTGTCAGTTACGGTCAGGTGACGGCAGAATGGATCGTAAAGGTCCGAGTCGATCTGCTCTGCGGCACTTTCTAGGGATGCCCCCATTTCCAGTGCGAAAACCCGGTAACGAAGACGCTGACATTCGGTAATGACAGACATCTGAGTAGCGATTTCGAACTTGTATCTGCTTGCCATGAATTGACGGTCAAGTGACTTTTGCAAGTATATAGTATTTTCAATGTGTTACAGCCGAATGAAAGCCGAAACCCCTCGATGTGGCCTGACAGAATCGGGTGTGAGGGCTGTCTTGGGCCTGAGGCGGTAAAATGTCAGACCCGCCAGCCCCTGTTGGGGCAAACGCCCATTTATGGCCAAAAAACTGTTTAACCGCCTGTCCGATGCCGTAAAAAAGCGCACTAACGGCAATCCCCGGGTCGTGGAGGCTGACGAGCACGGCATCAATCCTTCGGAAGTTTCCAGGTCCGCCCGGCGCGTGGTGGAAGTCCTGGTGGAGGGAGGCTACGAGGCCTATATCGTCGGGGGCGGCGTGCGCGACCTGATGCTGGGCCTGCACCCGAAAGACTTCGACATCGCCACGGACGCCCGCCCCGAACAGGTGAAGAACCTGTTTGATCGCTGCCGCATCGTCGGCCGGCGATTCCGGCTTGCGCACGTGTATGTGGGTCGGGACCTGATCGAAGTCGCGACGTTCCGGGGCGGGCACCGTTCGCGCTCCGGGCGCGCCCATGTCTCGGTGACCTTGGGAGGGCGAATCCTGCGCGACAACGCGTACGGGACGATTGATCGCGATGCGCTGCGACGGGATTTCACGGCCAATTCCCTGTTCTACGACCCGATCCGGAACACCGTGCTGGACTTCGTCGGTGGCGTGGAGGATCTGAAGCAGCGCCGCCTGTGCATGATCGGCAAGCCCGCAGTGCGTTTCCGCGAGGACCCGGTACGGTTGCTGCGCGCGGTGCGTTTTGCGGCCAAGCTCAACTTCCGGATGGATCCGGCCATGGAGCAATTGATCCCCGAACTAGCGGATCTGCTTGATGCTATTTCACCGGCCCGGCTGTTCGACGAAGGCATTAAGCTCCTGCATAGCGGCGCGGCCGAGCGCACGTTTGAGCTATTGCACGAGAAAGGATTGCTGCATCAGTTGTTCCCGCGCACGGAGGCGGCTTTGGAGCGGGACCACCCGGAAGACTTGGAGTTCATCCGCTTGGCGTTGGCGAACACAGACGAACGGGTGCGTTCGGGCATGCCGGTCTCCCCGGCTTTCGCCTACGCAGTATTGATGTGGCCGTATGTGCGCCAACTGCTGGATGAACTGGAACCGGGGGAATTCAGCCCTCGCGATGCGTTGGCGATTTGCGCCGACCGGGCCTTGGAGCATCAGGCGCGGACCATCAGCATCCCGTTTCGCCATGCCCAGATGATCCGAGAAATCTGGATTCGCCAGCCGCAGTTGGAAGCAGGCCCGCGCAGTCACCCCGAACGGGTGATGTCGCGCAGCGCATTCCGTGCGACGTATGATTTCCTCGGGTTGCGCGCGCTGAGGGACGAGCGGTTACAGGGGGCTTACCAGGCCTGGACACGAGCCCAGGAAAAATACGAGGTAGGGCCCCGCGACGCCCCCCGCCGCCGTCGCCGCCGTCGGCGGAGGTGACCGTGCCTCAAGGAGACATCTACATCGGGCTCGGCAGCAATCTGGACGGACCGACCGAGCAAGTCCGCTCCGCAGTGCGCGAACTGGGGCAACTGGCCCAGGTTCGCCTGTGCGCCTCTTCGGGCCTGTACCGAAGTCCGCCAATGGGTGGGCTGGACCAGCCGGACTATATCAATGCGGTCGTGCAGGTCGAAACCGACCTGGAGCCCGAGCAGCTGCTTCACGAACTGCAAGTGATCGAGCGTCAACACGGGCGAAAGGAACAACGCGAGCGCTGGGCATCGCGGACATTGGACTTGGACCTGCTCTTGTGGGGGCAGGAATGTTTTGACAGCAAGGTCCTGACGTTGCCGCATCCGGGCCTACATGAGCGGGCGTTCGTACTGGCTCCGCTGCAGGAACTGGACGCGAATCTGGAGGTGCCCGGGCGGGGCACGGTGTCGAAGTTGCTGCGGGAGTGCCAGTATTCCCGGGTGGACCGGGTGGGGGCCTGCCAAAGCCTGCCCGACTCGGCACGCCTGATCGCGGTGGAAGGGCCAATAGGTGTCGGCAAGACCACGCTGTGCAACCGTCTCGCAGCTGATTTCAACGGCCGGTTGATGCTGGAGAACTACCAGGAAAACCCTTTCCTCAAAGATTTTTTCGAAGCCCCTGAAAAAACGGCTCTGGCAACCCAGTTGCATTTCCTGACCAGCCGGGCCTGCCAGTTACAGCAATTGAACCAAGTGGATCTGTTCCAGCAGCGCACCTTCTCGGATTACGTGTTCGAAAAAAGCGACTGGTTTTCCCGGCTATCGCTTCAGGGCGACGAATATGACCTGTGGCTCAGCCTGTTCACTCATATGTCCGCCGGGCTTCCACGTCCGGACTTGGTTATCTACCTGCAGGCACCGGTGTCGGTTTTGCTGGAGCGGATTGCGATGCGGGGGCGGTCATTCGAGCGCGCGGTGCGTCCGGAGTTCCTGGAGGCGCTGTCGGCATTGATGGCGGAACACTTTCGCCATTACTCCGGAACCGTACTGACGGTCGATACTTCTTGCGCCAATCTGGCGGAAAGCCTTCAGGACTACCAGAGCCTGCTGGTTGCACTGGATGGCATGACCCAACCCGGCCAGTATTTCCTGGACCCGAGCCAACCGGAGGGAATGCTGGGTGACATGATTCCAGCCGATTCGATGACGCAGGCATGAGTACGCCGGATTCTCCCGTGACGCTTGATGCCCTGCGCCGGATGGTGCGGGAGGGCAAGAATCGTTTTGCCGGCCTGACGGCCTACGATGCGACATTCACGCGCGTGCTTGATGCATGTGGAGTGGAGTTCATCTTGGTCGGCGACTCTCTTGGCATGGTTATTCAGGGGCATTCCAACACTCAGCCGGTGACCATGGACGACATGGTCTACCACACGCAATGCGTCGCCCGAAGCATTCAGCGCGCCCTGCTGATCAGCGACCTGCCGTATATGAGTTGCTGCGATGTGCCAATGGCGCAAGCCAATGCCATGCGGCTGGTGCAGGAAGGTGGTGCGCAGGTGGTCAAGCTCGAGGCCTCCCAAGACCAGGTCGAAATCGTCCGCGCCCTGTCCGATCAGCGCATCCCGGTCTGTGCGCACCTGGGGCTTCGTCCGCAGAGCCTGGCCAAATTGACTGGAATCCGGCGGCACGGGCGCACTGCCGAGGAAGCGGACGAACTTCGGGAGACGGCGCTTGCACTGGAAGAAGCGGGTGCGGACCTGCTGCTGCTGGAATGCGTGGTCGACGACCTGGCTGCGGAAATCACCGAGCAGGCAGGAATCCCGGTGATCGGCATCGGTTCCGGCGCGGCCTGCGACGGACAGATCCTGGTGCTGTACGATCTGTTGGGGTTGACCGACCCGGCTCCGAAACACGCCCGCAGCTTCATGAACTCAGGCCGTGGTGTCGCGGATGCCGTCCGGGCCTACATTGAAGCGGTCCATTCCGGATCCTTCCCATGATCCTGTGCCGCACGGCGGCGCAACTTGAGGCCGCGCTGGCCCAGCAGCCCAGGGAGCGAGCCCTGGTGCCGACCATGGGCGGCCTGCACGCCGGGCACCTGAGTTTGATCGAACATGCACGGCAGTGTCCCGGAATCGTGTTGGCCACCGTTTTCGTCAACCGTCACCAGTTCGATGACCCGGAGGATTTCTCCAACTATCCCCGCGAAGAGGAAGAAGACTTCGAACGCCTGCGCCAGGCGGGGGTCGATCTGACGTATGCCCCTGACGAACAGGCAGTCTGGGGCGGCGAGCTTCCCCGGCTGGAGGAATTCGAGATCCCGGGCTTGACGGATGTGCTGGAGGGTCGGTACCGCCCGGGGCACCTGACGGCGGTAGCGGCGGTAGTCAGCCGGCTGTTCGACCAGACAGCCCCGACGGTTGGCGTGTTCGGCGAGAAGGATTACCAGCAGTTGGTGCTGGTGCGGCGCTTGGCGGCGGAATGCCAGCCACCAATCCGAATTATTGCCGCTCCGGTCGTGCGCGAGCCGGACGGCCTGGCCATGAGTTCACGAAACCGAAGGCTGGGTCCCCAGTCGCGTGAACAGGCGATTGGATTGCACCGGATCCTGGAAGCGGCTGCAGAATCAATCAAGGGTGGGCTCGATGTCGAGCAGGCGCAACGGCAGGCGTTCGGGGCCTTGGTCGAGTCAGGATTTGAACCGGACTATGTCGAGGTGCGTGAAGCGGATTCCCTGCGCCGGCCAGTCCCAACCGACCGGGACCTCGTCATTCTGACCGCGGCGCGGTTGTCGGGAGTGCGGTTGCTGGATGTCGTCCGTTTCGGCCTAGCCTTGTCGTGAGACCTCAGCAGTCCGGCGAAATTTTCTAGCCGGAGCGTCGGCTGCATCGACGCTATGCGAGGTCGTGCCGTTCGAGAAACTCGCGGGTCACGGCAACGCACTCCTCGGGTTTTTCCAGTTGAAGCAAATGCGTCGTTTCAGGGATGAAATCGTAGTCCACTTCATAGGCGAGCCGCTGGTCGAGCGTGGGCAGATACGAGTGCGGCATGGTGGGGTCGGCGCCGACGATCTTCTTCGGACAGGCGATAAGGTCGAGATCGAGCAGCGGAAAGAAACTCCGGCCGTATTCCATCAGATTCGCTTCGTATTCACGGGGGCAGCGAAGCTCGTAATCGTGACCGCCCGCGGATTCTCGAAGCGTCGTCAGCGCCATGAGTTCGTGCACGCCAGGGGCAACCCTCTTGAATGATGGAAGAAACTTCAGGAGTTCGACAAACTCCTCCCGCGACTTAAAGTGATCTTCCCGCTGCCGGGTCTTGGCAGCTATGAGCGCGGCCGCCTCCAGAAGCTCCGTCTGACTCATGTCGTGCTTAGCCAGGGGCGGATCGAACAAAACCAGCGCCGAATAAATTTTGCTACAGGACAGAATGGAGACAATCGAGGTGAGGGAGTGAAAGATGCCGACCGTCGGCTTGCTGCCATACTCACGATCAATGGATTCGAGAATGATGTCGTGATCGCAAACAAGCGTCGGAATATTGTGATCCCTCGGGGCGCCGACGCTATTCCAACCGTGGTTCCTGAGGTCGTAGACCATCACGTCGTAGTCGTTCGCGAGCAGAGACCAGAACGGGTAATAGAGATCGGCGGCGAGACCACTGCCGTGGCTCAGGACGATCCTGGTGCCTGACGGATTGCCGTGCTGGCGTACGGTGGTGACGGTATCGTCGTCGAGACGAACATCGAGGGTTGATAAGGGGTTGGGTATCTCCCACACGATGTCAATTGTCATGGCAAAAAGTCCAGATGTCTGCCAATACGCGCCCTGAATGGAACGCAGCGCCGCCGGAATGGCGGGGCACTCAATGCCGAAAATGTCGACCGCCTCTGGGCTTGGGGCGGTCGGTTGCGTTCAACTGGTATCAGGGATCATCCGGCGAGTGCACGGATGCCACCTGGAATGCTTACTGACCGCGCGCGTCGATGTAGCTTACGAGTTCGCGGAGGTTATTGAACTGTGTGCATTCATCCGCGACCAATCCGAGGTCAAATTCCTGGTTGACCAGTTTGAAAAACGCGATCGCATCCACCGAAGAAACCCCGATGTCACTGAACGACCGGTCGAAATCTGGGTCACGGCCTAGGTCGAGGTTTTCGGTGATGAGCGTTCTTAGACGGTCTTCAGTTCCAGACATGTTTATTTCTCCCTGAAAGTGAATGTTATTGTTATGTGTGCAGTCCGAAGTTCCTAGCCCAAATTAGACCTGGAGATAACCGGACAGACCGATGCCCCTATAAGGGCAGAGTGCCATACGATGAGCAGTTTGGACAGTGTAGCATTAATTTCAACGTGGTCAGCGACAGTCTCATTTGACTAGTTTTGTCTCTTGGCGAAGGGGGGCCAGGGTTCTTGTTTGCCGTTAGGCTCGACTTGGAATACGATGTTTTAAGCTAATTCCAGTTCATGTAACGAGCCCTCTATGGCAAAGCCGGACAAATCTCCCACCCCCTCTGACCCTCAGGAGTCGAAGCGCGTCGCGGGCGATCCGCCCATAGCGGTCATAGGCATGGCCTGCCGGTTTCCCGGCGCGCCGGATATCCCGGCTTTCTGGCGCCTGCTCGAAAGCGGCGGGAACTCGATCAGCGAGGGAATCTCCGGCGCGGGCGCCGAACGCATGGGGGAACTTTTCCCTGGCGGCGTGGTTCCGAACGAAGCCTGCCGCTTCGGATCCTTCGTTTCTGATATCGACCAGTTCGATGCCTCGTTCTTCCGGATTTCACCGGCAGAAGCACAACTGATGGATCCACAGCAGCGCATGATGCTGGAGACGAGCTGGCTGGCGCTTGAAGATGCAGGGATCGATCCGGACCGACTCAAAGGCGGCCAGACTGGCGTCTACACCGGGATCAGCAATGACGAGTACCGAATGCTGGTTCTGGACACGACCAAGCCGACCGAGGCGGCCGGATGCCTCTATGCCCTCAGCGGCACCAACCTGAACGGCGCCAGCGGGCGGGTGTCTTTCGTCTTGGGTCTCATGGGGCCGGCGAAGGCCGTGGATGCCGCTTGCGCGTCGTCCCTGGTCTCGGTCCACGATGCGGTGGTTGACCTGCAGCAGGGCAAGGCGGACCTGGCCATTGCCGGCGGCGTGCAGGCCCTCCTGAACGGCCGCGTCTACGAACTGCGTGCGGACGCAATGATGCTGTCTCCCGACGGGCAGTGCAAGACTTTTGATGCATCTGCGAACGGTTACGTACGCGGCGAGGGTTGCGGGGTCGTGATCCTGAAACGACTGAGCGAAGCGGAAGCGGATGGCGATCGTATCTGGGGCGTCATCCGAAGTTCGGCGGTGAATCACGGCGGAGCCAGCGTTGGATTGACGGTCCCGAATACACCTGCGTTGGAACAGGTGATCGAGACGGCGCTATCGCGGGCGGGCATCCCCCCGTCGGAAGTGGATTACCTGGAGGCGCACGGAACCGGAACGACGGTGGGCGATCCCATCGAAATCAATGCGGTAGCCTCTGTCTACGGGAAGGAACGCGAGGCCGATCACCCGCTTCTGGTCGGTTCCGTAAAAACCAACGTCGGCCACCTGGAGTCTGCCGCCGGGGTTGCCGGGCTAATCAAGGCAGTGTTGGCGGTGGAGCGGGGCGTAATTCCGAAACACCTGCACTTCCAGGACCCCCACCCGGGCATCGACTGGGATCATCTGCCGTTGCAGATCACTTCGTCCACGACGGACTGGCCGCGCCATCGCGGGCGACCGCGGTTGGCGGGCGTGAACTCCTTCGGGATATCCGGGACGAACGCCCACATTGTGGTGGAAGAGTACGACGGTCCAAGCCCGGCTCTTGACGAAGGATATCGGGCTGCGGGTTCCGCAAAGGCCGTGGAGATCCCGCCGCCGGCGACCGTGGCGGATCTGTCGTTGCCGGAACAGGAAGGGAGCGGACGCAAGAGCCGTCTTTTGCCGTTGTCGGGCAAATCGGAGGGCGCGCTTCGGGAACTGGCAAAGCGGTACCTGTCGTGGCTCGACGACCGGGCCGAAGAATCCTCGGAAAGCATTGCCATGGAACCGTTGCTGTCGGACATGGCGTGGAGCGCCAGCGTGGGACGGAGCCATTTCGACTATCGTGCGGGGATCGTGTTCCGCGATGCCGAGTCGCTGCGGGAACGCCTGAAAGATTTGGCCGAAGCAGACGATGGCGTGAAACCCGGGAGGGCGGCCAAGGTGGCATTTGCCTACACCGGGCAGGGAAGCCAGTGGGCCGGCATGGGACAAGCACTCTACGAACACGAACCGATAGCGCGCGCGGTTCTGGATCGTTGCGAAGCGGCATTCCGGGATGCGCGGGGAACCTCCCTGCTGGATGTGATGTTCGGCCGGGACGAGGGCGAAGGCGAACTTGAAGACACGGCGTGGGAACAACCGGCCCTCTACGCTTTGGAGTGCGCGCTGACGGCTCTATGGACGAGTTTGGGCATCAGGCCCAGTGTGGTCGTGGGGCACAGCGTCGGGGAACTGGCGGCGGCACAGGCGGCAGGAGTGTTCAGTCTCGAGGACGGGATGCGGTTTGCCGCGACCCGGGGCGCCTTGCTGTCGGGAACCGAACCGGGTGCCATGGCCGCAGTGTTTGCACCGGCTGAGCAGGTGGCATCGGAGGTCGAGGCGTTCAATGCATCGTCATCCAACGCCAGGCTGAGTGTTTCGGGGTACAACGGGACCCATCAGGTGATCAGCGGCCCGATCGAGGAAATTGAAGCTATTTCGAAGCACCTCGAATCAGAAGGGATCCGGGTCAAGCGGCTGAACACGGCCCGGGCATTCCACAGCGCCCTGGTGGAGCCGGCCTTGGACACACTGGAAGCGTCCCTGGAGGGCATCACAATCAAGCCTCCCTCCCTGACCGTGGTCAGCAACCTGACGGGCCAGGCAGTCGGACCCGACGAGTTGCTGGACGGGACCTATTGGAGACGGCATGCCCGGGAGCCGGTGGCATTCGCTCGCGGTGCCGAAACACTGGCGGAACTCGAGGTGAATCTGGTACTGGAGATCGGCCCGCGCTCCGTATTGGCCCCCATGGCAGCTGCGGCCTGGCCCGAATCCGCACAGGCTCCCGCAGTCCTGTCGAGCCTGTACCCGCCATCCGGGAACGGCAAGGCATCCGGAAGCGGCAGCGATTTTGCAGAGGCAGTCTCGGAAGCCTATCAGGCAGGGCTGCCGATTCATTTCCCGGGGCTTTTCACGGGCGAAACGCGGCGGCGAATTTCGTTGCCGGGCTATCCATTCCAGCGCGAACGCCACTGGGTTGAGGCCTCGAAGCGACGGCACTTGGCCGAGGGTCACCCCCTGCTGGGCGTTCGGCATGAATCCGCCAACGGCGAGATCACGTTCGAGACCGAGATCTTCCCCTCGGATCCGACATGGCTGAGCGATCATCGGGTGTTCGGCCGGCTCATCGCACCGGGCGCACTTTATGGCGCCATGGCGGCATCGGCTTCTCTTGCCGAAGGCGGCCGGTCGATGGTGGTGGAAGATCTGCAGTTGCATAATCCGTTGATCTTTTCGGACGAGGGGGCCGGGGAAGGAGAGGAAGAGAATGGCCGAAAAGTTCAGGTTGTGCTCGATGCCCCCGAACAGGCGCCATCGCAGCGTGTCCGGATATTCAGCAAGGGAAGCGAGGAAGGCTGGGTTCAGCACATCGAGGGCCGCGTGTCGCCGGGCACCTCCATGCCGGAAGACAGTGCGCGGATCGATGTCGAAAAACTGAAGTCCGACCTGTCGCCGGCTGACGTGTCGGCCTATTACCACGCCAAGGCGGCGACCGGGATCGACCTCGGCCCATTCTTCCGCACGCTAGGGAAGGTGTGGTCCGGGCCAGGTGAAGCGTTGGGAGAAGTGTCTTTGCCGGAATCTCTGGGCCGCAACGAATTGGATGTCCACCCGCTTGTACTGGACGGTTGCTTCCAGGTCGTGGGCGTGGCACGAAACATGACGGGCGCCCAGGGGGAGGCGACGTACCTGCCGTTCGGCTGGGAGCGGCTGTGGCTGGCGAAGCGACTGCCGGACCGGGTGCTTTGCCACGTGCGCATCAATGAGGCTCCCGGGCAATCGGAAGAGAAACCGGGCCAGGCGCCGGAGGTTCTGAGCGGGGAATTGCGCATCTACGATCCGGATGGGGTTTTGCTTGGCGCCTTGAGCGGGTACACGGTGAAACGGGCGACGCGGGCGGCGCTGTTGTCGGCGGTCGAGGGAGTGAAAGATCTGCTGTATGAGGTTGTCTGGCGCGATTGTGCCCTCGCACAGGGAATCACTTCCGCCGACTTCTTCCCGGATCCGTCTTCTGTCGCAGCTTGCACGGGGTTGTTCTCCGAGTATGTGGCAGCCGAGGGGGTCAAGCCGGAGGACAGGAATTCCCTGCTGATGGATCTGGAGCGATGGTCGCGATCCTATGCGCTCACGAACCTGGAGAAGCTGGGCTGGCAGCGCGAGGCAGGCATGACCGTGGACCCCGACGATCTGCGGCAACGCTTGGGAGTCATCGAGGATCACAAGCGCCTGTTCCGCCGGCTGTTTGAAATGCTCGCCAAGTCGGGAGTGCTGGAAGAGACGGAGGAGGGTTTCACCGTCGTGGTGGGGCCGGAAGACCCGCTGCCGGACGAACTGCCGGACAACCCAGAGGAATTCCACACCCGGATGGCCGAACTCTATCCTCATGGCTCGACCGAGATCGGGTTGTTCCGCCGGTCCGGCGGCGCCCTGGTCGAAGTGCTGCGCGGTCAAGAGGACCCGTTGACGCTCCTGTTCAGCAGCGGAGAACCGACTGCGGCGGATCTGTACCTGAAGGCGCCGGTCGCCCGTGCCGCGAACCGGTTGCTGGCCGACGCGGTTCGAACGCTGGTGGCCGCATTGCCCGAGGGGCGGCGCCTCAGGGTCGTTGAAGTCGGTGCAGGCACGGGGTCGGCGACGGCGTCCGTCCTCCCGGAGCTTCCACAAGGACGATTCGACTACACGTACACGGACATTTCGGCGGGCTTCTTTGCGGAAGCGGAGGCGCGCTTCGGGGATGCTGGCGGCTGCATCGAATACCGGCCGCTGGATATTGAAAAGGACCCCATCGCCCAGGGCTTCAACTCCCACGGCTATGACTTGATGATTGCATCCAATGTGCTTCACGCGACGCGCCATCTTGATGAAACATTGGGGCACTGCCGGGATCTTCTTGCTCCATCGGGGCAGTTGATCGCGCTTGAGAACCTCCACGGCCAGGGCTGGATGGATCTGACTTTCGGACAGTTGGACGGCTGGTGGCGGTTTGCCGACGACTACCGTCCCCACCACGCCCTCGCGAGCCCCGCGGTGTGGCGTCAGGCACTTGGCAATTCGGGTTTCGGGGAAGTGGAAGTTCTTGGAGTGGACGAGTCCGACGCGGCCAAGATGCCGGACAAGGGCGTGATCGTCGCACGGGGTCCCGTGGAAGTGGCGGAGCCCCCGGGCGTATGGGTGCTGACAGCGTCTCACGGAGACGGGGCCGCAGAACTCGCGGGCTTGTTGGCGGCAAGGAACCAGACGGTCGTATTGGCGGGAAGCGAATCGTCCGAGGACGGGCAATTGGCAGCAGGTGGTCCCGGCGTTTTCAAGGCTGCCGTGGAAATGGATCAACGGGAATCGTGGCAGTCCCTGCTGGAAAGCCTGCCCGGGGAGGTACCGTTCAACGGCGTGGTGCATCTTGCGGCGCTGGACGGCCATGGGACAGAGGCGGCGACCGAGGAAATGGCGGAAGACGTCAAACAAATCGGCGCGAGCGCATTGGCGCTGGTGCAAGGCCTGACCGATGCCGACGTCACACCCGAGAAGGGCGTGTGGTTTGTTACGCGCGGGGCGCAAGTGCTGGAGCGGGAGCGCGGCGGGGCACTTGCAGGTGCGACACTCTGGGGCTTTGGCAAGGTGGTGGCCCAGGAAGCGGCGCATCTGCAACCGAGGATGATCGATCTGGATCCCGCGGAAACAGCTTTCTCGGCTGACTTTCTCAACGAATTGCTCTACCCGGACCCGGAAAACCACATCGCTTACCGTTCGGGCGACCGCCTGGTTGCGCGCTTGGTTCGATTCGGCACCGAGGCGGAGCGGCTGGTCCTGCCGGAAGAATCGGACTGGGTACTGTCTCCGGATCCGGGCGGGATATTCGAGAAACCGGAAATCAAGCTGCTCCCGGAGCGCACCCTGGAGCCGAAGGAAGTCCGCGTTACGGTCGAGGCCACGGGGCTCAACTTCTGGGATGTGTTCCGCTCGCTCGGTTTCATCGAGGAAGGGAACCTGGGGCGGGAGCTGTGCGGCCATGTTCTCGAGGTGGGCTCCGACGTTTCTACCGTCTCGGCCGGAGACCGCGTGGTTGGATTGGGATTCGGGGCATTCGGGCCGGAAATGATCACCCGGGAAGAACTGGTAGCGCCAGCCCCGTCGGGCGTTTCAGTGTCGGGACTTGCCACGATTCCGAGCGCATTCGTGTCGGCGGCGCTGTCGTATGAACTGTCGGGCCTGGAAGCTGGAGACCGCGTTCTGATTCATGCGGGTGCGGGCGGCGTGGGGCTCGCGGCCATCCAGCTTGCAAACGCCGCGGGCGCGGAAGTTTTCGCCACCGCGAGCGCGCCAAAGCAAGCCTATCTCCGGTCACTGGGCGTGGAACACGTGTTCGACAGCCGCCAGACGGCATTCGGGAAGGAGATCCTTGAAGCTACGGATGGCGCGGGAGTGGACGTAGTACTGAATTGCCTGACGAGCGAGGGATTCATTGATGCAAGCCTGTCCTGCCTGGCGAAGGGAGGGCGTTTCGTGGAGCTGGCCCGGCGCGACATTCTGAGCAAGGACGAGATGGCGGCGGTGCGCCCGGACGTGGCCTATGACATCCTGGAACTGGACGTTCTGAAAAAAACAGACCCGGCGTGGGTCGGAAGGGTCCTGGATGGCGTCATGGAGCAGTTTTCAACGGGGAAACTGGCGCCGATCGTCCACAGCCGGTGGCCGCTGGCCGAAGCGGGAGCCGCATTGAGGTTCATGCGCTCGGCACGGCACCTCGGAAAGATCGTCCTGACGCCGCCGGCGCTCATGAGGGGCCAGTTGCGGCAGGACCGGACCTATCTGGTGACTGGCGGATTGGGTGGAATCGGGTGTGCCGTGGCCGAATGGCTCGCGGGCCAGGGGGCGGGAGCCATCGTGCTGAACGGGCGCCGGGACCCGGATGCTGCGGCCGAGGAGACGATCAGCGCACTCAGGGAACGCGGGATAACGGTGCAGGTGGAGCTGGCGGATGTGCTGGACGTCGCTGCGGTGGACCAGATGTTGGCGCGGATTGATCAGGAGCTGCCGCCCCTCGGCGGCGTGATCCACAGCGTGGGGGTGCTGTCGGACGCCGCGTTGACCAACCAGAGTTGGGAAAGTTTCGAGACGGTGCTGTGGCCAAAGATCCTGGGGGCCTGGCATCTGCACCGCGCGACAATGAATCGCGACCTGGATCTTTTCGTCCTCTTCTCGAGCCGGGTCGGCGTGATGGGCAATCCCGGCCAGGCGAATCACGCTGCGGCCAATGCCTTTCTGGACCAGCTCGCTGGCCATCGCCGTGCGTTAGGTCTCCCGGGACAGGCCATCGCCTGGGGGGCATGGTCGGAAATCGGCGAAGCGGCAGAGCAACGGGAACGGATCGAGCGGCGGCGCGCAGCGCTTGGCGGCCGCTGGTTTACTCCGCAACAGGGAATCAAGGCACTTGAGAATCTGGTGCGCCAAGACACCACGACTTCCGTGGTGATGGCGATGGACTGGGCCGTGTTCGAGGAAGCCACTGGAACCCGTCCGCCCCTGCTGGAGGACCTGCTGTCCGTTGCGTCGGACCTCGAGACCGAGGCCTCGGCTCCGTCGGGCGACCTGCTTTCCCAGTTGCGTGGGGCGCCTGCGGCAGCACACGAGGGGCTTCTCGTCTCTTTCCTGCAGCAAGAGGTGCAAGCGGTGCTGAGGCTGCCGACGGCACCGGCACCCACGGTAGGGTTTTTCGATCTGGGGATGGACTCGCTGATGGCAGTGGAGTTGCGGAACCGCCTGAACCGCGCATTTTCAGAAGAATACACGGCATCCAACACGGTCGTGTTCGACTATCCCGACATAACTACGCTCGCGGGTCATTTGGCCGAGGAGGTTGGCGATATCGGCGGCGCGCCTGCTCCTCAGGCCCAACCCGAGCCCGAGCCCGAGCGCCAGCCGATCGAACAACGCGAGGATGACGACATCGCAATCGTGGGTATGGCGTGCCGCTTTCCGGGCGCTCCGGATCTCTCGTCATTCTGGCGTGTGCTTGAAGCTGGTGAGGACACGGTGACCGACGGGCGCCAGGATTCCGACTTCTGGGGCGATCTTGGGGAAGACTTTCGCACCAAATACGCCGCTTACCGCCGGGGCGGGTTCGTGGAAGGGCTTGACAAATTCGATGCACGCTTCTTCGGCATCCGGCCGATCGAGGCGCGGACCATGGACCCCCGGCAAAGGCTGTTGCTGGAAACGAGCTGGCAGGCGCTTGAGGATGCCGGAATGGACCCCGACCTGCTGAAAGGCAGCCAAACCGGGGTGTACGTGGGGTTGGGCGGCAGCGAATATCGGGATCTGGTCGCAGCCCTCGGTGAGGATGACAACTACATCGGTACGGCCGGCAGCGTAGCGGCCGGGCGGATTTCCTATGCACTGGGCTTCATGGGGCCGGCAATCCCGCTTGACATGACCTGTGCCTCGTCATTGGTTGCGGTGCATCAGGCAGTCGCAAGCCTGCAGCGGGGCGAGGTGGATTTGGCTCTGGCCGGAGGCGCCAACGTGGTCCTGTCTCCTTCAGTCACAAAGTTCATGGCGGACTTCGGGATGCTGTCGGCGAGCGGGCGGTGCGGGGTTTTCGATGCTGCGGCAGATGGTTTCGTGCGAGGCGAGGGTTGCGGGATCGTGGTTCTCAAGCGGTTAAGCAAAGCGGAAGCGGACGGCGACCGAATCTGGGGTGTGATCCGGGGTTCAGCGGTTAACCAGAACGGGGCGAGTGCCGGCATATCGGCACCAAGCGGAACCGCACAGGAGCAGGTACTCGGAGAGGCGCTGGCCCAGACCGGGATTCCGCCGTCGGAGGTGGATTACCTGGAGGCCCATGGAACAGGCTCGGAAATGGGAGACCCGATCGAGGTGAGCGCGGCGGCGGCAGTGTACGGCAAAGGGCGCGAGGCGGATCGCCCGCTGCTGATCGGTTCGGTCAAGCCGAACATCGGACACTTGGAGTGGGCGGCAGGAGTTTCGGCGTTGATTAAAGTCGTGCTGGCGATGCAGCAAGGAAAGATCCCGAAACAACTACACCTCCAGAATCCGAGCCCGCAGGTGGACTGGGACCAGTTGCCCGTGCGGGTGGCGTCGGAAACGATCGACTGGCCGCTAGACCCCGACCGGCCGCCGCGGGCGGGTGTGAGCGCTTTCGGGTTGTCGGGGACGAACGCCCATGTCATTGTGGAAGGCTACGACACGTCGCAAGGCGGGTCATCCAAGTCCGACGGGATGTCCGCCCCCAGGGGGACCGAACAGACTGTCGACATCTCGCTGCCGGAATCCGTCGCAGATTCGCTGCCGGCAACAGGGGAATTCGACCCGCGTGCGGCAAGAATCCTTCCCCTCTCCGGGAAATCGCATGCAGCACTTGGAGAGTTGGCAGGGGAATACCGGTCATGGCTTGATGATCACGCAGAGGAACTTTCCGAAGAAGGCGAAACTCCAGACCGATTGCTTGCCGATATGGCATGGACGGCCGGGATGGGGCGAAGTCATTTCACTCACCGCGCAGGCGTGGTGTTCAGCGACGCCGGATCCCTGAGGGACGGGCTGGAGGCGCTGGTAGAAGCGGGCGAGAAATCGGAGCCGCGAGTGGCGGCGAAGGCCGCGTTCGTGTACACCGGGCAGGACAGCCAGTGGGTCGGGATGGGAGAAGCGCTGTATCGGAGCGAGCCGGTAATACGGGCGGTGCTGGATCAATGCGATGCCTGGCTTCAGGAAGAACGGGAAGTTTCGTTGCTGGATGTGGTGTTTGGTCGGGCCGATTCGAAAGAAAGCCTGGACGATCCGGCATGGGCGCAACCGGCTATCTATGCATTGGAATGCGCGCTCACGGCATGGTGGCGGAGCACGGGGCTTCGCCCGAGCGCGGTGATTGGCCATGATCTCGGGGAAGTCGCGGCGGCGCAGGCAGCGGGAGTCTTGGGCCTGAAAGATGGCTTGCGGTTTGCGGCAGCGCGCGGTGCGTTGGTTGAGGCCCCGGATGAATTGGAAACGGCTTTCTCGGATATCGCGATCGCACCGCCATCGATTACCCTGGTCAGCGGCACAATGGGCCGGACGGTCGGACCCGACGAAATACTCGATGCAACGTACTGGCGCGAGCAGGCGTGCAAGCCGGCGGAACTCCAGAAATGCGCCGGGGTGCTGTCGGATTTCGGAATCGATGGGCTGGTGGAGATCGGCCCGCGCGAGGCATTTGGCCCCATGCTCGCTTCCGCCTGGCCGGAGTCGGCGGGAGATGCCGGGGAGCCCGCGCTGATCCCAAGCCTGTACGAGCCGTCCGGTGACGAGCCGGTGGAGGACATTTACCGGAAATTCTTGGGAGCCGTGGCAAAGGTGTACGAGGCGGGACTGCCGATTTCCTTCCAAGGCTTGTTCGCGGGAGAAGCACGGCGCCGAATCTCACTGCCGGGCTATCCGTTCCAGCGCCGCCATCACTGGTTCAAGGCACTGGAGCAATAGGCTGCCCTTGCGTTGTCCCGCAGGGGCGTTTTGCCGCGAAAAGCCCATTTGCTAAAATTCGGATCATGAAACTGACTTTCCTCCGTGCCCGCCTGCATCAGGCAACGGTAACCCATGTCGAGCCGGACTACGATGGTTCGTGCGCGATTGATGGCGAGTTGCTGGAAGCGGCCGGCATCAGCGAGTACGAGCAGATCGACCTGTACAACATTACCAATGGGGAACGGCTGACGACCTATGCCATCCAGGCCCGCCACGGCAGCCGAATCATTTCGGTGAATGGCGCGGCGGCGCACAAGGCGTCGCCGGGGGATCAGGTCATCATTGCCGCCTACGCGCAACTGGAACCGGAGGAAGTGGCGGACTTCAAGCCCGTTCTGGTGTATCTGGGCGAAGGCAACCGCATCGAGCGCATCACCCACAAGATTCCGGTCCAGGCGGCCTGAGTCAACCAGTATTTCGCATTCCCGCCGCGATCGCGCTGATCGATCGCGCCACGGCATCCTGGTAAGGATCGGGGTCGGAGGCTTCGCGCATACGGCGCAGTAGGCTGAGCTGGATCGCGTTGAGGGGATCCAGGTAGGGTTTCCGGCGGCTCAATGACCGGCGCAAGACTTCCTGCGTTTCCAGAAGTTCTTTGGATTTTGTCACCCGCAGAACAAGCTTGCGAGTAAGCTGGTATTCTTTCTTGATTCGCTTGTAAATCCGTTCGGCGTCGTCTGGATTCTGGCTCAGTTGCATGTACTGCTGCGCGGTCGGCATGTCGGCCTTGACGAGCGCCATCTGGATGTTCTGCATCAGGGTCTGGAAGAAAGGCCAACGCTCGTACATGAGGCGAATTTGCTTAAGTCCGGTGCGCGGATGCGCCTCCAAGTAGGACTCGAGCGCGGTGCCGATGCCGTACCAGGCGGGCAGGGTATGCCGCGAGAGGGACCAGCCGAACACCCAGGGGATGGCGCGGATGGAATCCATCGAGCGGTCCACCGCGCGGCGGTGCGAAGGCCGCGAGCCGATGTTGATGTTGCCGATCTCCTGCACCGGGGTGACCTCGTAGAAGTAGTCTAGGAATCCCGGAACCCCGATCAGTTCCCGATAAGCCCGTTCGCCGTCTTCGGCAAGCTTTTCCATGATCCTGAGATCATCGGCGTATTCATGGGCCAGTTTGTGGAACAGCAGGTGGCGGGAGGCTACGATCAGCCCGGTCACGCCCATGGTCAGTTCGTACACGGCGGTCTCCAGGTTGGAGTACTTGTGCGACAGCACTTCGCCCTGCTCGGTCAGCTTGATGGCGCCACGCACCGTGCCGGGCGGCTGCGCCGTAATGGCCTCGTAGGCCGGCCCCCCGCCTCGCCCGACGGTCCCGCCGCGGCCATGGAAAAGCCGGAACTGCACTCCACGGCGCCTGGAGACCTCGTGAATCTGCTTTTGCGCCTGGTACAGGTTCCACGCGGAAGCCAAGATGCCGCCATCCTTGCAGGAGTCGGAATAGCCCAGCATGATGTCCTGCACGCCGCCTGATGCATTGAGCAACGGGCGGTAGACAGGATCCTGGAACAGTCGATTCAGGATACTTGGCGCCCTGCGCAGGTCCTCGATCGTCTCGAACAACGGGCAGACCTGCAACAGGCAGAAGTGGTTTTTCCCGTGGCCTCCGGCCAGGCCGGCCAGCCCTCCCAGGAACAACACCTCCAGAACATGGCTGGCCTCGTGGGTCATGGAAATGACGTACTGGCCGAAGATTTTCGGGCTGGTTCGTTTCGGCACTTCCCGCACGAGGTCGAACACGGCCAGGGTTTCGCGCGTGGCGGCGGACAGTTCCCTGCGGTCCAAGGAGGCCGGTCCGTCCATCTCCTTGAGATGCTTTCGCAGGGCTTGGACGCGCCCGGCTTCGGTCAGGTTGGCGTAGTCGGTCCCATCCATGGCCTGCATGATTTCGCCGACCGCCTCCGTGTGGCGCGGAGATTCCTGGCGGAGATCGAGTCGCGCAAGGTAGAAGCCGAATGTCTCTACCAACCGGATCAGGTCGGTCAATTCTCCGTCCGCGATGCGGCCGTCACCCTGCTCGACCAGCGAGTCGTAGATCAATCGCAGGTCGTCTAGGAACTGGCTCTCGTCCTGGTAGCTGTCCGAACTGTGCCAGGATCGGCCCGCTAGGTGATCGAGCCGATGCTGCAGCCGGTACAGGATGACTTCCAGCTTGCAGCGGTACGGTTCGGTCTCGAACAGTGAAATGCTTCGGTTGCGCACCCGGTCCAGCAGCTTGCGGTCAGCCTCCAGGCTGGTGCGCATGCGGTCGGGCAGGTCGATCAGGTGGGAGGAATGGCTGAGGATGCTTTCCAGTTTGCGAACGCGCCGGATGTATTCGACGAGGATGGTGCGCGCCTGCATCCGGCAGGCTTCCCGGGTCACGCGTGCGGTGACGTGGGGGTTGCCGTCGCGGTCGCCACCGATCCAGGAGCCGAACTGGATGATGCTCGGGAGCGTGCGGGGCGAATCCGGGTAGGTCCGGCGCCAGGTGCGCTGCAGGTTGCGGTACAGGATCGGAATCGCCTCGAACAGGGATTTTTCGAAATAATGCAGGCCGTTCTTGACTTCGGTCTGCACGGTCGGCTTGCCCGGACGAACCTCGTCGGTCTTCCACAGCAACTGGATTTCCGCCAACAAGCGCTCTCTAGCTTCGTCGCGCTCCATCTGGCTCAAGGCCGGGTCGTCCGAGGATTGCAGCAGGATAAAGATCCGCCGCAAGGCTTCTTGCATGATGCGGCGCTTCGCCTCGGTCGGATGGGCGGTGAAGACCGGCATGTAATTCGTCTGAAGCAACAGTTTTTCGGCTTTGGCGGCGCTGAAGCCCTGTTTCTTGAGTGTGCGCAGGGTCGCATCGAACGAGCCCGTCCACAGTGCCGTGCCGGCGCGCAGGTATCGGTGGCGCCGATCCTGGAGCGCCGTCTCTTCGGCGACGTTGACCAGGCTGAAGTAGGTGGAGAATGCCCGGATGACCTGGCTGGTGAGGTCTTGATCCAGTTGGTCGATCAGGCGGATCAGGCGGACGCGCCGTTTCGTGTCCTCTTCGCGTTGCAGGCGGATGTAGCCCCGGCGTAGACGCTCCACGATCTGGAACACTTGGGGTGGGGCGTGCTCTTGGAGCACGAGGCCGAGCAGGCGACCCAGCAGTTTGACCCGCTGTCGTAACTTGCGGTCAGTGGCATCGCCTATCGACGGCTTGTGTGTGGCCGCGCTAGGCATAGGAGTGACAAGTGGAGGCGATGTGCCCATTATACCGGGCTGGTCCGAGCCCCGATCGTGCCGAAACAGCCCCGGATTCAAGGGGCCAGCAGAGGGTTCAGATGGCTTGTGCGTTGGCTCGGGCCTGAAGGTCGGCACATCGTTCGACCAATTCCCCGAACGGAATCTCGTCGCCGAACAGCATGCCTCCGTGGATCATGTTGGCGTAATCCTGTGCAAGAACCTCGAGCGCGGAGCCGGTCGGGACAAGTTCCAGGCCGCCTGAAACTGCTGCTTCATAATCGATCCAGTTCCCCGCGGTGTCTTTCTCCCGGAAGAAGGTTGCCTTGTGGCGCGCGACCGAAAGCGCAAGTGCCCGGTCGGCCAAGGCGTTTTCGGCAATACCGGCATCATCGAGACGCACCAGGTCGTGCCAGTGGCGCGCAAGGCGGTCTCCTCGGAAGTGTTTTCGTTCGCAGAACACGTGCATGGCGGTCGCCTTCTCCCAAAAGGTCCGCTCTGCCAGCATGACGGCGGGGCGGGTCGACGGGAACTCCACATCGGGCAATTGTGCGGCCGCATTGCACTGCACGGGGTGAACTGCATATGGTTCCCCGGTCGAACGCGCGCCGAATTCCAACACAACCGTGGGTTCCACAAAAACGTAGTCGTGGGGGAATACGGGTTCATAGTCAACCAGGATGCGGTTGCCTTCGACCCGGCATCTGGCAAATGATTCCCTCTGGGAAAGTTCTTTTTCGATGGTTGGCAGGACTTGTTCGCAGACCCGCTCGGCGAGCCGCGACCGAATTCTGTCTGTCCAGCGCTTCTCTTGGCTGCGCGTGGGTGGAATCGGGTCACCGTTTCCCTCCCCGACCCATTCCGGGATGATGGCGCGGATGCTGTAGGTAATGTCGATGTCTTCGGAAAATCGGCGGATTACCTGGTAGGCCTTGGATAACGAAGTGCCCCCTTTAAAGACCAGGTCCTCGTGAAACGGTGCATCGAACAGGGCGCGTAGCGTGTCGACCACCCAGGTGTCTTTTTCCAAGAGATACGCCGAACATCCGGTCAGTCGCTCGGAAAATTTCAGGAGTTCACGCTGGTCATCATTTGGCAAGAGACAGAAAGGGATTCTAGGCATTGGCCACGACCTCGCTGACAGCTTGGGCTATCCAACCCGGGAGAACAGCTCGGATCTCGAGCAATTCGGCCCGATCTTCTGCCGAGAGTTTGGGCATGACTTTCCGGAGCGCGTCTCCGGCTTCTTCCGGGTACAGCCAAGACAAAGCCCGGATGACCATGCCTGCCGGACGGTTTGGTGCGACGAGTTGCCAGCGTGGGGCGTGGCGCAACAACAATTTCAACTTTTCCAGTCGAAGTTCGCGATCAGGCCCGGAGGTGAAATAAATGGGCTGAACAGGGTTCTGGGTCGTCAAACCGAGAACGCTGGCGGCTCCGCCACCGCAGGGGACGATTGTTTCCCCCCACAGACCCGAAAGGGATTCAATCACTTTATGGGCATAAGGCAGGCGTACTCCAAAGTGGGTTTCCACGAAGCACATGTACACGCCTTGGCAGATCCGCAACAGTTCTCCCGACTTGGCCAGGCGCGACAACGCCTGGTCGACTGCTGCCCGGTTGCCCAGATGCAGCAAGGCGCCGGCACACAACGGGGTCGCTTCGGGCATGGCTTGCGCATGTTCCATGATGCGTTTTGGCAAGCTTGCCATGATTTTCCTCTAAAAATGTCAGAAATTCATCAAAAATTCTAACATATTTCGTCACCCATTTCCAGGCAAGGCGGGAATCAGCCCGGTTTATAAGCCTGATCCCAGGCGTTTTACTGCCTGCATGGTTGCAAGACTGCCGGACGTCACTTCGGTCCAACCCAAGTAGAATAAAGGGCTCTGCCGCCGGGCGTCGATTTCGCAAGGTCTTCGCCCAGGCCCATTAATTTCCCGGAAGAGAACCCATGCCTCAGACCGACCCGGAATCCCTCCTCCGCCATGCGGAGCGCCTGCGGGAAACCCCGCTTCGGGCCCTGTTCGCAGAAGGTCGGAACCGTTCTTTCCTGTGCCGCGATATCGAGGGGATCCATGTGGATGCTTCGCGCCAGCGGCTGGATGCCGAGGCCTGGGCAGACTTGCTGCGTGTGGCGGAGCGAGTGGAACCGGCCCGCTCCGATCTCTTCGCCGGCGCGCCGGTGAACGCGACGGAAAACCGTCCGGTCCTGCACCCCGCCCTGCGCCACCCGCGCCCGGAAGGCCTGGTCGTGGAGGGGGTTGATGTCCTGGCCGAAGCCCACCGGCAGCGTCAGCGGATGCGCGAATTCGCCCGGACCTGCGCGGCCCACTGGAAGACGGTGGTCAATCTGGGCATCGGGGGTTCGGACCTGGGCCCGCGGATGTTGTGCGAGACGTTTCCCCAAGCACCCGGTGCGCCGGATGTCCACTTCGCATCCACGCTGGATCCTGAAGAGCTGAATGCCGTGCTGCATGGTTGCGATGCGAGCCAGACCTTCTTCATCGTCGCCTCCAAGACGTTCACCACCGAAGAAACCCAGCGAAATTTTTCGGCGGCCAAACAGTGGCTCGCGGAACAGGGGGTGGGATCCGGGGAGGTGATGGAGCATTTTGCGGCAACCACGGCCGCTGCCGACCGCGCGCAGGAATGCGGCATTGACACGCAGCGGATATTCCCGTTCTGGGAAGGGGTTGGCGGTCGTTACTCGGTCTGGTCGACGGTCGGCCTGCCGGTCGTGCTGCACGCCGGCTGGGATGCGTTCGAACAATTGCTTGCAGGCGCCCACGCGGTGGACGAACACTTCAGAGAGGTGGAGGCGGAATCCAACGTCCCCTTGCTGCTGGCATTGCTGATGCTCTGGAACCACACGTTCCTGGGTGCGGCGACGCGGGTGGTTCTTCCGTACAACTATCGCCTGCGCACCTTGCCGAGGTTCCTGCAGCAGCTGCAGATGGAGAGCCTGGGCAAACGTGCGGACACGCACGGCGAATTGCAGGAGGTTGCGGCGCCGGTCGTGTGGGGCGGTTCCGCCAATGATGGCGCCCATGCGTTCTTCCAACTGTTGCACCAGGGGTCTCAGGTCGTGCCGGTGGACGCGATCATCGCGCGGGGTGATCTGGAAAATGAACGTGAGCGGGCGTTGCTGGCCCAGTGCTTGTCCCAGTTGGACCTGTTGGCTTCAGGACGGACTTTCGAGGAAGTGGGGCCGGCCGCCGGGGTGGCACCCGGGCACTACGTGCATCCCGGAGATCGGCCAAGCACGCTGTTCCTGATGGAGGATCTGAGCCCGCGGCGGGTCGGGGCGCTACTGGCGTTGTTCGAGCATGTGACGTTTTCGGTGGCCGCGTTCTGGGGGATCAACGCTTTCGATCAGTTCGGGGTGGAATACGGCAAGCGCCTGTCACGCTCCTTGGCGGAGGCATTGCAGGAAGAGTCGGTGCCGGCCCCCGGGCACACCCTGGATGCCCTCCTCGACCGATTGCGGAACCGGTAGTGCGCTATCTGCTGTTCAGCGACGTCGATGGGACGATGCTCGACGTCGAGACGTATCGCTGGGAGGAGGCGTTGCCCGGAATCGAGTGCGCCCGCAAGCATGGCGTGCCGATTATCTTCAACACCAGCAAGACCGAGCAAGAGACCTTTCAGTTGGGGGAGGAACTCGGGATTCACGCGCCGTTTTCGATTGAAAACGGGGGTGCGGTGTACGTGCCGCCCGGGACTTTCGATGACGGCGAGGCGGAAGGGTTGATTCCGTTTGGCGCTCCCCATCCGGCGATCCGGACCGCCTTGGACGGATTGTCTGCCTCGTTCCACTTTCAGGGGATTTCCGACATGAGCGAGGAAGAGGTGGAAGCCGCCTGCGGCTTGCCGCCCGGCTCGGTGGCGGCGGCCCGGGAGAGACGCTTCAGCGAGCCGCTGGTCTGGCGCGACGACCCGGGGCGCCTCGACGAATTTGCGGAAAGCCTGCGCCCGCATGGCCTGATCCTCAAGCGCGGAGACCGTTTCGTGCACGTCATGGGGGACACCGACAAGCGGGTTGCGCTGGAGCACCTGGTGCCGCGTTATCGGCGGCGGCATCCGGAAGCGGTCAGCGTGGCGCTTGGCAACGGGCCGAACGACCTGGGCATGATGTCGGCAGCGGATATTGCGGTGGTCATCAACAACCCCGGCGGGCGCAACATACAATATCCCGATGCGCGCGTCCCGGAGGGGACCGGACCGGCGGCCTGGTCGCGCGCGGTTCAGACGCTGCTGGAGGGCCGGCCATGAGTGATTTTTTCCAGAACGGGCAGATCGTCACGCTGCACGATCTGGCGGGACGCCCCACCGAGGAATTCGAGGCGGAACTGCTTAAATTCTCTCAAGACCGCCCGCTGGGGCTGGTGCTGCCCTCCCTGTATTCGGAACTGGAGGGGCCGGCGCTTGGCCGGATCATCGAAGAACTGGCGCAAGTCGAATACCTGAACGAGATTGTAATCGGCCTGGATGCGGCCGATGCGGAGCAGTTCAAACGGGCGCGAGACTTCTTCTCCCGCCTGCCGCAGCCCCATCACGTGCTTTGGAACGACGGCCCCAGGCTGCGGGCGCTGGCGGATGAACTGGAGGCGCGGGGTTTGGCGCCGACCCAGCAAGGAAAAGGACGCAACGTCTGGTTCTGTTTCGGATACGTGCTGGCATCCGACCGGGCAAAAGCCCTGGCATTGCACGACTGCGACATCACCACGTACGATCGCCGCCTGCTGGCGCGGCTGATTTATCCGGTTGCGAACCCGAGCTTCAGTTTCGCGTTTTGCAAGGGTTATTATTCGCGCATCTCCGGGCAGGAGTTGAAGGGACGGGTAGCGCGATTGCTGGTGGCACCGCTGCTGCGTGCCCTTGGCAAGGTGTTCGGACCGCACGATTTCGTCGAGTACATCGACAGCTTCCGCTATCCGCTGGCCGGGGAGTGCTCGTTGCGTACCCATGTGCTCAAGGACTTGTACCTGCCGGATGACTGGGGCCTGGAGATCGGCCTGCTCGCCGAGGTCCGGCGCATGTACTCAAGTCGGCGCATCTGCCAGATCGACATCGCGGACCTGTACGACCACAAGCACCAGCAGGTGGGAGAGGCTGATGCGCGATCGGGGCTGTCGAAGATGAGTGCAGACATCTGCAAGGCCGTCTTCAGGAAGATGGCGATCGAGGGCGAGGTGTTCTCCGAAGGCGTATTCCGCAGCCTCAAGGCGGCCTATCTCAGGGAAGCACTGGACCTGATCGAGCGCTACCAGAGCGATGCCATCACCAACGGGCTGAACCTGGATCGGGATGCGGAGGAGCAGGCGGTGGAACTATTCGCCAGCAACCTGCTGAAGGCCGGGGAAGATTTTATGGCGCATCCGATGGAAAGCCCGTACGTCCCGAGTTGGCGCCGGGTTCGTTCGGCCATTCCGGATTTCATGCAACGCCTGGAAGTGGCCGTGGAAGAGGACAATCAGGCGTAAACGATTGGCAGCCGGACGGCTTCCAATTTCAACTGCGACCCGGGCCTGCCCCAGGTCGGTCGGCCTATGCGCAGCAGCGATCCGCGTAGTAGTTGTCGCCCTGCGACATCTGGATGAACTGGCAAGGTTCGTCACCTACGGTCCAGGCGTCGTGTCCCGGGGGCAACATCATGATGTCGCCTTTGCGGAAAGTCTCTTTTGAACCGTCATCCATCTGGATTTCGATTGCGCCGGAGATCACGTACGCGACATGCGGGAGCAGGCAGGATTCCGTTCCGGCGTACTCCTTGAGGTCCACAGACCATCTGGCTCCAGGGTTGAAGGTCACCTTGATGGCCGTGACCTCGTCGAGTGTGACGACTTGTTTGGAGATTTTCCCGTGGACATCCGGCTTGGCACCGTCGATGTTCGCCTTCATCATGTTAGGCAGTGACATATCCTTACTCCTTTTTTAGTGGAGGGGATTCTTCATCGTACTCCCATGGTGAGCCATGTCAATTCCCAGAACAAGGAACCAAGTTTCCTGTCACGAATTTACAGGGTCAGAGTGATTTTTGGGGTGGCAAAAATTCAGATTAACCCTCCCCCGAAATGCGCGGCCCCCCGAAATCTATACGGTCGACCGACGTATTGAGTGAGATCATGCTTTAGTGGGCAGGGAATATTGGATCAGTGCCGACCTGCCGACAATATCGATAACGCGCACCAGTAACTCGCTTCCATTGGCATCCGTCAGTCTCAGTTCATCACCAGAGAAAAAATGCACTGGCTGCGCCTGTCCCTCGTTGATGGAGATATTGGAGGCGTAGAGATAGGTGCGATCTAGATTGTCCCGAATGGGGTTCAGCCTGCCGGTAAGTCCCGGTAGCGTACCAGTCGCTTCGGCGAAGATGGTGGAGCCCCCATGTGGAAACTCCTTCATCTGTAGGGAAAGGGAACACTGCGAGGGAATCCAATCGTATTCCACGTATGCGGCGAATTTGTGCGCCGCCGCGAACACCGTCATCGGAAGTTCGGTTGAATGAAGGTCAAGATGCGCTTCGCCATACTCGTCCGTCGTTGCTTGCTTCCAGGTTTTGTTGGGAAACAGTGCGAGCACGGTAACTTCGCCCAGAGGCCTGTTGCCACAGCGGACGGTAACGACCGCGTGAGCCGGGCTGGGTTCCTGCGGCGCGGCCGGAAGGGTGAGGC
The DNA here is from genome assembly GCA_964602805.1 of uncultured Chromatiales bacterium. Lineage (GTDB taxonomy): Bacteria > Pseudomonadota > Gammaproteobacteria > Poriferisulfidales > Poriferisulfidaceae > Poriferisulfidus. The sequence continues at coordinate 64,257 of CAZRSJ010000004.1, forward strand.
AGATTTCTGAATCGTCGATCAGCTGGTATACAGGACGTTTCCCGCACAGCGCCTGGGTTTCGCGATTGATGATAGGAACCCCATCCCCGCGGTGCTCCATGAAATAAAGCCGGTCTTCAGATCCCGGAGTGCCATCGACCTGCATCCGTCCGAGCATGGAAGCCAAGGCTTCATTCCGGGTCGCCTGTCTCTGATCCATGCTTTCCAGTTTCAGGTTGTTCGGCAACGTACCGGGCGACTGTATTTCCAGACGGTCAGCGAACAAGGACAGTCGAACCTTGCTGTGCCGCATCGTGTAGTCGCGGTGTACCACTGCATTGACGGCTGCTTCGAACACCGCTTTTGAACTGTATTCGGGAGTCTCTACACGCGCGGGATCCTTGCGGGCCGCGACGCGCATGTTGCGCATCACGAAAGCGACCGATTCGTAAATCTGCCGGTTCAATGGCCCCGTGATTTCTTGCGCGTCGAACTGGCCGGAGGCGCGGTCTTTTCCTCGATAATGGGTCGCCATTACATAGGCATTGGGAAGGAACTGCTCGGGGTTCCGGGTGCAAAGCAATATGCCTGCAACCGTGGCCCGGAGGTCGCCTGCCTTGTCCGGTACCAGAAGCGCCAGTTTTTCAAGCGCCGACTCAGGATCTTTTGCGCCTTCGGCACTGAGCAGGGGCCTCCACAATGATTCGTCCAAGGTGCCGAAGCCGGTCTGCTGCACGGGTTGTTCGTCCGGTGCCGAAAAACGGCCTCTTCCCCGTTGTTGCGCGAGTCGGGCCTTTTCGTCGCTGTTCATCTTTCTCTTGGAGGATCCAAGCCGGCGATAGCAATGCCCGGAGCTTTCATGCAAGGCGTAACCTTCGGGCACCTCGACAATCAACAGGAGTTTGCCGTCATATTCTTGATGTATGGTCCTGAAGTCAATCGGAGGCTTGATCTTGTCACGGCAGATTTCGACCACGAGGCGCTCCAGTTCTTTCGCCTGGGTGCCGGACATGCCCTGCACCGTGCCGTCATCCGCAACCCCTGTCAGCAGGATTCCGCCGCCTCCATTTGCAAAGGCAGCAATTTCGTGGGCCAGGTCCTTTTGGCTAGGGCCGCTCAGGGTATCGCCTTTGAACTGGACTTGCTTGAATTCGCGGTGGCTGTCTTCGCCCAATTGCAGGAGAAGCGCGATATCCGAATTGTCGTAATTCACAGCAACACCGGATCCTTAAAGTGCAGACAAGCCGTTATTGTAGAACCCCCGTATTCCCAACACGCAATGTTTGGCTCTGTTTGAATCGCACGCATGTTTCATTTTCGCTGTTTTGGCTTACCCTTTCTTTCTGATTCCAACGGTGAATACATCTTCTCATACAGCATGAATAAATGCTCGACACGTTCGCGTTCGGAACCAACCCCATTGCGCCGATAGAAACGGTCTACTGCGCCAAGGGTTCCAGTTTAGATAGATTTGCATCCTTGGGTGGCATCGGGAAAGTGTTATAGATAACACCGACGGAGTACTGGTAACGACTTTCTAGCTTTCCACCGACATGACGCAACCACGTCATGTGCATGGCGGAGGTCAGAAGGGCGAAGTCGGTAAGAGTAGCATCGGACAATAGACGAAGTTTGTTACTTGGGATAACGGGTGGCTCCAACCAGTAATTCCTGTCAATCTCTCAATTTGAAGAGTCAAGTTGTTCCCCCGATTCGCGAGCTACACGAGTAAAAGCCAGTAGAGAGGCCCGGTTGGCCGT
>CAZRSJ010000005.1:0-63103 GCA_964602805.1 uncultured Chromatiales bacterium
ATTTTAACAGAAGTTCCCGGTTCCCTCTACTCTCTGGTGAGAAATCCAGGCTAGGCTGTGAACTTTTGGCCGTCGCAATCAACCTCACGGCTATCTTTTCCTTCATCAAGAACAAAACCACGATCAATCCGGTGAAACCCCATACTGCGACCTCGTTGGTGACTTCCGGAGCGTTTAAATTTTCCCGGAACCCCATGTATCTGGGGCTGCTGCTGTTCCTTTTCGGTTTTGCGCTTCAGGTCAACATCATCGGGGGAATTCCCTTGTTGATTCTTTTCGTTCTCTACCTGAACGCGTTTCAAATCCTCCCCGAGGAGCGTGCCATGCTGGAAGTTTTTGGAGATGAATACCGGGAATATATGAAAAAAGTCAGAAGGTGGATATAGGGTGAAAGCCTTTTAGGGCGACGGCACATACTCCCAGCTTTCGGACTGTTCTGCCGCAGCAGTTCTCTCCTCATCGGTCATCTCTTCTTCTATGCCCCGGATCAAATCTCGGATCTCCTTCCGCGTGATCGCACACTGCGCATGGCTCGTTTCGCGATAAAGCGTCCGGGAATCCGTATCACATGCCTCGATCATCTTGAATTCCGAGAGTTTCCGTACATTGTCGGCAAGCAACCAAGCGCGGATAATGTCGTAGCGTACGCCGCTGCCTTTCCAATAGTGATGGGCAAGAAAATAGCGGGCGGCCAAAGCATCGTCCCACTGCCGGAAGAACCCGCGCCGGTCGGACAACCCGATCAGAATCGCAAGACCCATGCCGTCCCGTTCGGCAAACTGGGCCGCCGCCTTCCGGTACCAGTCGACCGCCACCGCATCATCCTGCGCCACGCCTTCGCCTAGATCGTGGAACATGCCCATCCGCAACTGCGCCCACGGGAATCCTTTTTCCGCAGCCTCCCGGGCAATCGCCAGCGCCGACTCCATCTCGTCCTCGCGCCACAGGATATCGACCTCCGCCTCGCCAGGGTTGGCTTCCAGCGCCCGCGCAGGCGCCTCCATGACTCCGGCGGTGCAACCAGCCGCGAGTGACGCCCAAAGCATCAGGAGGATTGTTCGGGATCCTGGAAACGCGGACATGGTTGTTCGGGCAGGAAATGCCCGGGGCCGAATGGAGGGCTAGCTCCGGTAAGCCTGTTCGATGGCTTCTTGCCGGTTCTTCTCTTCTGCGCTGAATGCGGCAGTGGGGCGAAGCAGCAAACGTTCGATCCCGATCGGCGCGCCGGTCGCCTCGCAATAACCGTAAGAGCCGTCTTCGATCCGGCGAAGTGCTTCTTCAATCTTCGGCAACAACTTCGAGTCCCGGTTGAGCGCGCGCACCTTCAGGTTGATGTCTTCCTCGACAGAGGCGCGATCCAGCTCATCGCATTCCCGGTGCTCTTCGGACAACTCCGCCTTGGCGCGTTCCAGCCGAACGCCCAATTCCTTGCGCAGATCAAGCAGGCGTTGCCGGAAGAATTCCAGCTGCTCGCCGTTCATGTAATCCTTGCGCGGCGCACGAAGCAGTTGCTTTTCAGTAAGCATTTTCAAGACTCTTCCCGTGCTCATGAAATCAATAGTTTTATAGCCGGTGTCTATTTTACTTGTTGCCGCGGTCCGCGCAAAATTCCTCCCGGCGGAGAAGTCTCTCAGGCTACCGCCTCTGTTCCCTGAGGCCGCAGCAGCGAAGCTTCCACTTCCATGCGCACCTCGTGCCCCTCAAGCCTTTCGATCAGGGCTAGCGCGAAGTCCATGGCCGTGCCGGGACCACGCGAGGTGATGACCGGGCCGTCGACCTCCACCGGTGAACCGGTAAACACGACTTCGCCGTAATCTTCCGCATTGATGCAACCCGGGTAGCAGGTCGCCTTGCGTCCGTCCAGCAAGCGGCTGCTTGCCAGGACTTTCGGAGCCGCGCAGATTGCCGCCACGGCACGGTCCTGATCTACTTGGCTTCGAAGCAATTCGTGAATGCGGGGATCCGCATCCAGGTAATCAGCCCCGGGCAGACCGCCGGGGAGCACCACCATATCGAAGGTTTCGCCCATCGCCTCGTCCAGCGTCGTGTCCGGGACAAGCCGGGTCCCGCGCGAGGCCGTGACCGCGCCATCACCCAGGCCAGCAGTGACGACTTCGATCCCCGCACGGCGAAGAAGGTCGATCAGGGTAACCGCTTCAAGTTCTTCGCAACCGTCCGCCAGCGGAATCAGGACCCGGCTCATTGGGAGCGGGCCTCCTGATTGGCTTGTCTCAATTTGCCGTACTTGAGCAACTCGAGCGCGGCCTGCACCTGATTGTCATCAAGGATTGCTTTTCGAATTGATTGGTTCGAGTTTTCCGATTCGTCTTTCTCCGGCGCGACGAACTCCACCTCGTAGTCCGGCTCGATCCCCTTCTCATGGATCGTCTGTCCGGACGGCGTGTAGTAGCGCGCCGTGGTCAACTTGAGTGCAGCATTCTGATTGTTCAGCGGCACCAGAGTCTGCACCGATCCCTTGCCGAATGTTTGCGTGCCGAGCAGCTTCGCCCGACCGTTGTCCCGCAAGGCACCAGCCACGATTTCGGAAGCCGAGGCCGACCCCCCGTTGATCAGCACGACGACCGGCACTCCACCCGTCTGGTCGCCGCTGCCGGCGTGTTCCTGAACATTCGACTTCTCCGTGCGCCCTCGGGTGGAAACGATCAATTGCTTGTGACTTAAGAAGGCATCCGAAATCTCGATTGCCGCGGTGAACAACCCTCCCGGATTGTTGCGAAGATCCAGGACGATCCCTTGCAGTTCATGATCCGATTCGTCCTGCAACTGTTCCAGCTGATCCATGAAATCAGCGCTGGTGCGGAGCTGGAAGTTGCTGATTCGGAGGTAGGCATAACCGGGTTCCAGAACCTGCCTGCGCACGCTCTGCACTTTAATGATGGCCCGCGTGATCTCCACCTCGAAGGGCTCCTCGGCATCCTCGCGGGAAACGGTCAGGGTAATGGTGGTCCCGGGCTTTCCACGCATGATCTGCACGGCATCATGCAGGGTCAGGTCGTGCACCGGCTCCCCGTCCAGTTCCAAGATCATGTCGCCGCTGAGGATTCCTGCGCGCTGGGCCGGCGTGTCGTCAATCGGCGAGACGACCTTGACCGCGCTGTCGTCCTTGTCCTTGGTGACCACGATGCCGAGTCCGCCGAACTCCCCGGAAGTCGTGACCTCCCAATCGTCCAGTTCTTCACGGTCTAGGTAAGTCGTGTAAGGGTCGAGCTTGGAGGCCATGCCGCGCATGGCGTTGCGCATCAGGGTGCTATCGTCGACTTCATCGACGTACTGGCGCTTGATCAGCGCAAAGGCCTCGGAAAAGTTGCGCAGTTCCTGCAGCGAGACGGATGCCTGACCGTCCGGCTTCGCGATAACTGCATGACCCAATGCGCCTGCAACCACCAGCAACAGGGCCGAAATTAGCAGTCCAGAAGGGGGAATTTTGGGCATAATTCCTGAAAAAATGGCGGAAAAGGCATTGTAGAGCAATACTTGAATGCGTCAAACCTCAACTTACCGGCCTCAAGCGATAGGGAAAGCCGGTTACAGGCCGGGATGGCGGCCTGAAACCAACATAAAACTAATGGTATGTTCGAATTTTCTAATGTTAGAATGTTTCGGCCATGGCTGCCCGGATCCCCGTGCCCGAATCCCTGCATGCGCTTGACGACGATATCGAACGCGCCTGCCACGCGGTCAAGGGGCTTTCGCATCCGATCCGACTCAAAGTCCTCTGCGTGCTGGGCGACAACGAAATGTCGGTCAACGACCTGGCGGCCGCCTGCGAAACCTCGCAAAGCAATATCTCGCAGCACCTGAGCATCCTTCGGCAATGCGGCATCCTGGCCACCCGCAAGGAGGCCAACTTCGTGCACTACCGGATCAACGATCCGCGCATGATCCAGTTGATGAACCTGATGCGTGACATGTTCTGTTCGCAGGCACACTGAACATCGACTAAATGCAGGAATACATAGACTTCGCGATGCGCCACCCGTTCCTGATGGGAGCGGTCTCGGCGTTGATCGTCATGATCGCGGTGACCGAAATGCGCCGCCTGACGCGTCGATACAAGGAGATCACCGCCGCGCAGGCCGTGCAGCTGATGAACCGGGAGTCGGCATGGATGCTGGACGTGCGGGAAGACCAGGAAGTCAAGGACGGCATGATCCCGAATTCCCAGCGGATCGCGCTCAGCGAACTGCCGAACCGTATCGGGGAGCTGAAAGGACAGGAAGGGCCGGTGATCGCCTACTGCCGGACCGGGATGCAGGCGCATCGAGCCTGCAAGATGCTGGTGCGGGAGGGGTTGGACCCCGTCTACAACCTGAAAGGCGGGATCGGCGGCTGGCAGGAAGCCGGAATGCCGCTGGAGGCCAGTCCGTGACTCCGCCCGAAGTCGTGCTTTACACGGGCCCTGCCTGCCCGTACTGCGACCGCGCCAAGATGCTGCTGGAACGCAAGGGGGTCTCCTACCAGGAAATCCGCGTGGATCGGGACCCCGGGGAATTCTCCACCATGCTGGAGCGTAGCGGCGGACGCCGGTCCGTGCCGCAAATTTTCATCGGGGACTACCATGTGGGCGGTTTCGACGACATGTCCGCGCTCAACCTGGAAGGCAAGCTGGATCCGCTGCTGGCCGGAGAACCGGCGTGACGAAGAAATCCGCCTCCCTCTCCGGCAAAGGCGCAACCCGGGCGAGACGCATGCAATTCGTGGAACACCACGGCAGCTCGACTTTCGCGGTCGAGCATATCTGCCTGCGCCACGCCGAGTTCAAGACGGTGCGCGAACCCGGGGAACTTGTTGAGGGTCAGTTCGAAACCAAGGCGCGGATCAGCAATGAGACGGTCTCGCTGGATGACGACCGCCATTCGGTCTCCCTGATCGTCAACGTGACGCGGCTGGAGGATGAGACAGAGGTATTCAGCTGCGAGGTCTGCTATACCGGCGTTTTCCTGATCCAGGGCTTGTCCGATGAGAAGGGCCATGAACTGCTGATGACCCGGTGCCTGGACATGCTCTACCCGTACATCAGTTCGACGATCGCGCAACTGGCAAGCCAAGCCGGTTTCCAAGGCCTGCAACTCGTTCCCATCAGTTTCGGGGCGTTGTACCGGAGCGAGCAGCGCGAAAAACAACAGTGGGAAGACATCCAGGACAAGGTGGTTCGCCACTGACATCCCCGGCATGAAAATTTCGATTCTGGGGCAGGGCGCATGGGGCACGGCGCTTGCCTTTCACGTATCCCAGGCTCACGCGGTGCGCTGGTGGGGCCGCGACCCGGCCCGGTGCCAGACACTGGAAAACACTCGATTGAACGAGGCCGCCCTTCCGGGTTGCGTCATTCCGGATTCCATCCAGATCACGGAGGACATCCAAGCCTGCGTGGAGAGCTGCGACTGGGTCGTCATGGCCGTACCGGTTGCGGCAATGGCCGAAGTCGCCGCACAGCTGGAACCGGCCTCCCGGTTCGGGCTGATCTGGACCTGTAAGGGAATGGATCCAGACAGCGGTCGGCTACCCGGTGAGATCTTGGATGACGTCCTGGGTCCGGGAACGCAGCGCGCCGTCCTGTCGGGGCCTTCTTTCGCGGACGACCTCGCGGCAGGGCTGCCGGCGGCCGCGGTCATGGCAGCAACAGACCCAGAGGTCGCCGAAGCAGCGGCCACGGTGTTTCATCATGGTCCGTTTCGAATCTATCCGGGAACGGACCCGGTCGGTGTCCAACTCGGTGGCGCGGTGAAAAACGTTCTGGCGATCGCCGCCGGCATTGCGCACGGGCTGCGGCTCGGTGACAGTGCCCGCGCCGCGTTGATCACCCGCGGCATCAACGAAATGATGGTACTGGGCAAGGCGCTGGGAGCGAATCAATCCACCTTGTCCGGCCTGTCCGGCTTGGGTGACCTTGTGCTGACTTGCTCCAGTGCCCATTCGCGTAATTTCCGCCTGGGCCAACTGATCGGCGAAGGTCAATCGGTTGAACAGGCCAGCACCACGATCGGGCAGGTCACCGAGGGACGGTACACCGCCCTCGCGCTGTCTCGGCTAAGCCAGGATCATGGGCTGGAACTGCCCATCTGCGAACAGGTTCGGCAGGTACTGGCGGGGGCGATCCGCCCGGCCCAAGCGGTCGAGGCCTTGCTGACACGCCCGGCCAAGTTCGAGGTTCTGCATGCCTGACAAAGACCCGCTTTCCATTGATTTTTCCGGCCTGTCCCTGAAGACTCCCCTGGTCCTGCTCTCGGGCTGCGTCGGTTTCGGCGACGAATACACCCGGGTCGAAGGCTTTTCGCACGACGAGATCGGGGCGATTTGTCTCAAGGGAACCACTCTCGAACCCCGCCTAGGCAATCGGCCGCACCGGCTGGCGGAAACCCCGGACGGCCTACTGAATTCGATTGGTCTGCAGAACCCCGGCGTGGATGCAGTCATTCGTGATGTGCTGCCAACCTTGGATTTCTCCGCAACCCGTTTCCTCGCCAACGTATCCGGAGCCACCGTCGAGGAGTACGCCGAGGTCACGCGGCGCTTCGACGACTCTCCGATTGACGGCATCGAGGTCAACATTTCGTGTCCCAACGTCAAGGCCGGCGGCATGGAATTCGGCAATGACCCGAAAATGTCGGCAGTCGTGGTCGATGCCTGCCGAAAAGCGACCTCCAAGCCGCTGATTATCAAAATGTCGCCAAATCAGACCGACATCCGTGCCAATACGCGCGCCTGCCTGGAAGCGGGAGCCGACGCATTCGCGGTCATCAACACGGTCTCCGGCATGGCCATCGACGCCGAGTCCCGTTCCGCCGTGCTGGGTGCAAAACAGGGAGGATTATCCGGGCCTGCCATCAAACCCATCGCCCTCCTCAAGGTGCATGAGGTCTACCAGGAAACCGCAGCCCATGGCATTCCGATCATCGGCCAAGGAGGCGTGGTTTCGACAACGGACGCGCTGGAATTTCTGATTGCCGGCGCTTCGGCGGTGGGGGTCGGCACCGGGCTGTTCTACGACCCGCTGGCCTGCCGTTCGATCAACGAGGGTATCCGCGACTACCTGCTGCGCCACGATCTTGGTTCGGTCGCGGAACTGACCGGCACCCTGGATTCTAGCGACGCTCAGTCTTCAGAGTAGCCGAGCCGCTCAAGCAGACCCTGCAGCGAATCATCGCTGCTGTAGTGCAGCACCAGATTGCCGCCTTTTCTCCCGGGACGGAGGGTGACCGGGCACCCCAGATGATCTGACAGCCGTTGCTGGAGGCGCGTCATATCCGGATCCGGCTCCGAAGTGCTGGGAGATTTGGCTTTCTTGGTTTTCTGCGCCCGGCGCTCTGTCGCCCGAACCGACAAGTCCTCGTCCTGAATGGCTTGCGCCAGTTTTTTCTGGCGTTTGGCCGGCAAGGGCACCAGGACTCGGGCATGCCCCATGCTGATCTTGCCGTCCCGAACTAGTTGTTGAACTTCCGGGCAAAGTTCGAGCAAGCGAATCAGGTTGGTAACGGTGGCGCGCGCCCGGCCGACCTGCTCGGCGACTTGCTCATGGGTCTGATCCAGGCGTTCGGCCAACCCGCGTAACGCCTGGGCCTCATCGATGGGATTGAGGTCTTCCCGCTGGATGTTTTCGATCAGGGTTATCGTCGCAGCCTCGTCGTCGGATAAATCGCGAATGACCGCCGGCAGGGATTCGAGTCCAGCGGCACGAGCGGCGCGCAGCCTTCGTTCCCCCGCGACCAGTTCGTATTGCCCCCCGACCCGGCGCACCACGACCGGTTGGATCGCGCCACGTTCCTTCAGCGAGGCAGCCAAAGATTCGATCGCTTGATCGTCGAATTGAGTTCGCGGCTGGTACGGGCTGGTGCGCAACCGATTCAGCGGGATGTCCTGAAGCTCCAAATCGTCGCGTTCATCGACCGGCTGGGGCCGAGAGCTCAGCAGAGCGTCGACTCCTGCTCCCAAACGGCGTTTGGGGGGATTGCTCATGGGGCGAAACCGGACTCGGAGCGTTCGCGGCGCAGGATCTCGCCCGCCAACATCAGATATGCAACGGCACCCCGGCTCGATGGATCGTAGGACGAAACCGGCCGTCCGTGACTGGGAGCTTCGGCCAACGTGACATTGCGAGGGATCATGGTGCGATAAACCTGTTCGCCAAAATGTTCTAAAAGCGCCTCGGAAACTTCGTGGGATAGTTTGTTGCGTGGGTCGTACATGGTACGCAGGATTCCCGCGATGGCAAGTTTCTGGTTCGCTTGACGGGAAATCTGGGCGATGGTGTCGAGCAAGGCGCTCAACCCCTCCAAAGCGTAGAACTCGCACTGGGTCGGCACGATCACGCGGTCGGCAACCACCAGGGCGTTGATCGTCAGGATGTTCAACGATGGAGGGCAATCGACGAGAATGTAGTCGTCCGTACAATCAACCAGCGTCTCACGCAACCGGTACTCGCGCTGGTCTTCGGCCACGAGCCGTACCTCGGCTTCGGTCAGGTCGGGCCCGGCCGGCACCAGGTCAAATCCCCCGTGGGGCACGGCCACGCGCACTTCGGCAATCGAGGCACCTTCCAGCAGAACATCCGCGCAGCTTTGCGCTAGGTCGCTCTTGTTCAAGCCGCAACCGGTCGTGGCATTGCCCTGGGGGTCCAGGTCGACCAGCAAGACTTTTTTGCCGGCAGAGGTCAGCGAAGCCGCCAAGTTGATGGCGGTGGTGGTTTTACCGACTCCGCCTTTCTGGTTGCAGATGGCGAATACCTGGGTCATGAGCCCTCCGCGGCAGCACCCGAGGGGCGAAGCACGACCACCGTTCGAGTCGAAGAGCCGGCAGTCGATTTCTCCAGCTTCATGACCGAAGCGTTCCACCCTCGCGGAAGCTCATGCAGTTCCCGTTCGATGTCCAGACCCTTCGGAAACAAGTAGACGCCCTCCGCGCCGATCAGGTGTTCGCTGCATCGGACAAGTTCCCCCAGCGAACCCACCGCCCGAGCCATGACGCATTCGAACGGATCGTCCTGGTAATGCCCGACTTCGCCCGTGACGACCTCCACATTGGGAAGATCCAGTTCCAGCTTTGCCTGCCGGACGAAGCGGGTTTTCTTGCGGCTGCGGTCGAGCAGCACGAATTGACGTTCGGGGTGGACCACGGCCAGTGGCAAGCCCGGCAACCCGGCACCAGTGCCAAAATCCAGAATCCGGCGGACATCGGGCGGAAGAAAACTGAAAAGTACGAGAGAATCCAAGAGGTGCCGCGGCACGATTTCCGGTAGGGTGCGAGCGCCAATCAGGTTATACGCCCGGTTCCACTGCGCGACAAGCCTACAGTAAGTCGACAGGGTCTTGATTTGCGCGGAGGAGAGATCCAAGCCGGAAATCCCCCGAATGCCTGCCTTCAGTTGGCGCTCCAATACGCTATCCGGCGGCAAACCGGAAGTCGCGGAAACGGTTCGAGAGCGGCGCGTTTGGCGAGAGGGCTCCCGGGCACGGGAAGGAAGGGCCCTGCCTCCCCCCATGTCAGAGAACCTGTTGCCGGGTGCCGTCGGCCTTCAGGTGGATCTTCAGGATCGCGACGGCGGCAGGCGTCACTCCGGGAATGCGTGCGGCCTGCCCTAGCGTGGCGGGCCGGCAATGGCTCAGCTTCTCTCGCGCCTCGTGGGACAAGGCGGTGATCGACCGGTAGTCGATCCCGTCCGGCAAGCGACGGGTTTCATCCTTCTTGAGCCGTTCGATCTCGTGTTGATGCCGACGGATATATCCTTCGTAGCGAAGTTCGATCTCCGCCTGGCGACCGATCTCGGGACTGGCCGGCTCGTACGCCGGAAGCATCGAGACGGCTTCCGCGTAGTTCGTTTCGGGACGCCTCAGGACATCGGCCAAACTGTCTTCACCCAGCCGAGTGGTCCGCAGTCGCCCCAATTCCTGTTCCAGCGAATCGCGCCGCTTGCAGAAAAGCTCCCAGTGCGCGTCGCAAACCAAGCCCAACTCGCGCCCAGTCTCGGTCAGGCGCAGGTCGGCATTGTCTTCCCGAAGAGTCAAGCGGTATTCGGCACGGCTGGTGAACATGCGGTACGGCTCATCCACGCCCCGTGTAATCAAGTCATCGACCAAAACACCGGCATAGGCCTCGTCGCGACGTGGCCACCAAGCCTCGCGGCCCAGGCTTTGGGCTGCCGCGTTATAGCCTGCAAGCAATCCCTGCGCTGCCGCTTCTTCGTAGCCGGTTGTGCCATTGATTTGTCCCGCCAGGTACAGGCCGGGCAAGGCCTTGCACTGCAAGGTCGGGCGCAGTTGCCGCGGATCAAAGAAGTCGTATTCGATGGCATAACCGTAACGCGTCAGTTTCACTTCCTCAAATCCCGGAATGGTCCGGACGAACCGTTCCTGCACTTCGGCCGGCAGACTGGTGGAGATCCCATTGGGGTAGATCACATCGGTATCCAGACCTTCGGGCTCGATGAACACCTGGTGAGACGGTCGCTCGGCGAAACGGACCACCTTGTCCTCAACCGAGGGGCAGTAACGCGGCCCACGGCTATCAATGGCCCCCGTATGCATCGGCGACTGGTGCAAATGTGCGCGAATCAATTCGTGGGTCGCTTCTGTCGTCCGGGTCAGATGGCAGGACACCTGCCGCGGATGCACATCCGGCGGGCTAAGCCGAGACAGCGGCGGCGGCGGGATTTCGCCCGGCTGGACAGAAGTCTTTGCCCAATCAATAGTTTGGCCGTTTAGACGGGGAGGGGTTCCGGTCTTGAGCCGCCCGACATCGGGCAACAGTTCACGCAACCGATGCGCGAGGAGCAGGGACGGAGGATCTCCGGCCCGACCCCCCTGGGTCTGTTCAGCCCCGATATGAATCGCGCCATCCAGGAATGTGCCGGTGGACAGCACGACTGCAGACGCCTTGATCTGGTCGCCCTCCTCGGTGAGGATGCCGCCTACCTTGCCGTCCCGTACGATCAGGTCGCCAACTGCAATTGATCGAACCTCTAGATTTTTGGCTTCGGTAACGAAACCCTGAATCGCCTTACGGTAGAGCTTTCGGTCAGTCTGAGCGCGGGTGGCGTGCACTGCAGGCCCTTTTCTCCGGTTAAGCACCCGGACATGGATGCCGGCACGATCCGCAGCCTGCGCCATCACCCCGCCCAATGCATCAATTTCGCGCACCAGATGGCTCTTCCCGATGCCGCCAATCGCCGGGTTGCAACTCATTTGTCCGATTCCGTCGAAACGGTGAGTCAAAAGCAAGGTGCGTGCGCCGGTGCGCGCAGACGCAAGCGCCGCCTCCACGCCGGCGTGGCCGCCGCCGATGACTAGAACGTCCCAGATGCGATTTGTGGCTGTCATTGCGCCGCTTAATATAGATGGAATCTGGAAATTCGGGGAAATGTCCGATATAATAATTTATATATTCTATACTTTTCGGACATTTATCGGACAATAAAGATGCGCCAAGAACAGCATAAGTTATTGTCTAGGCTGGAAAAACTAGGGCGACCAGCGTTGATTTCAGAACTACGTGAAGGATTCCGTGTCAATGATCGGACCTTGCGTCGTTGGTTGCTCGCGCTATGCGACGAAGGAGAGGTCGAGGCAATCGGATCCAACAAAGGAAGGCGGTACCGACTCGCAGCACCGCCGAAGGCGGACCCGCAAATCGAGGACGGGACTCTTGATGAACTGCAACAGGAACTGCTGTGCGAAGCAATCCGCGACATCGTTTGCGGGCGCACCCTGACAACCCTTCTCACGGAGCGCATTCGAACCCTTCTTCCGGCCCCGGTCCGCCCAGGCTTTATCGATAACACCCTGCAACGCCTTCAATCGGTGACAAGTCAGGAAGCAGAATCACTCGGAATCTCCCCGGAGGCATTCGAACGCTGGCGCCATCTACAATGCTCTATCGAATCCGGGCAACCGGCCGCCGATTGACCCGAATCCCGCCATGACTCTCCGTTTTCTTTCCATCGAGCACGTGCCACAAGAGGGAGTGGGCACAATTTCTTCGTATATTCAAGAGCTTGGTGGAAACCTGACCCGGCACAGGCAATACCATCAACAACCCCTGTCCGCATTCCACAACGACTACGACGTACTGGTGGCAATGGGGGGACCGATGGGTGTACACGACTCCGACCAGCATTCCTGGCTCGATGGTGAACTGCACTTCATCCGCGAAGCGATTAATCAGGGCAAACACGTCCTCGGCATCTGTCTCGGTGCCCAGATGATTGCCAGGGCCTTGGGCGCGGAGGTTCGAAAAAACCCCTGCACGGAAATCGGCTGGTTCCCGGTTCATTTCGAGAACGCCTTTCTGGAAACCCGGATCGGGCAGGGGCTCAACCGGCAAATGGACGTCTTGCACTGGCACGGGGACACCTTTTCCATCCCTCCGGGCGCGGTGCAGGTCGCGAGCAGCGAGGCCTGCGCCAACCAAGGATTCCTGTACGAAGGGAAAGTGCTGGGGCTTCAGTTCCACCTGGAGATGGGAACGGAAGAAGTGGACGTGATGACCGAGCATTTCGAGGATGAACTGGTGCCCGACAAATTCGTCCAGGGCGGGGAAGAGATCCGAACGCGAACCGAGGAATGCGCCGCACCGGCGCGGCAAGCCTTGTTCTCTATCTTGGACGGATGGCTGGAACGTTAACTGAGGTAGCCTTAAAAAGAATCTTATTTATCAATGAATTAGAATCTATCACGCATTGCCTTTTTCTCTATATGTGATCCAAGAAAAACGCCCAGCCGAAGCTGGGCGTTTAATTTTTGAGGCTAGTTTTATGTTCGACTAAATTACTCCGACGACAGCATTCCACCGACTTTACCGGAGATCATGCCAAAGACGGCGCCAACGACAACGGATATCGCGACGACGACCAAGGCGTTTGAAGTACCAGCAGAGCTTAAGGCTTCCATAGTAAACGCACCCTCAGTTTGCAGCGCATAGGCTGCAACGCTTGCATAGCCCAAAACACTTGCTGGGATTGAGGAGAAGTATTCGACATGGGCCAACAGGCACATGACTAGAACACTACCAGCTACTACGATTCCTGCCCAGATGGGAACAGTCAACGCTTCGCCTAACGGGATCGATAGGATAACGAGTAATGCTACCCAAGCAACCACCGCACCAAGAATACCGCAAACAATCGTGTTTTGCAATGCTTTTTGGTCTCCCCCTATTGCGAAATAACAGGCCCAAGCAATGAAAGCTACCCAAATGAGGACGATTCCGGCTAATGGACCCAAACTTAGTGCCGTTGCGACACCACCTAGAACACCGATGCTGACCGATAATGCGACAAGACTTGACATGGTCATACCTCCTGTCAAATTGTGTTATCGACCGCGTCCAGTCTGATCCAACGTCCAGCCGAACGACGATCTACCCCGTATTGTACATGGTATGGATTTCCGCAAGTACCACTTTCGAGTGAGTCAATTCGAACGTCAACCGTGCCGGGAAAAATCCCAGGCGCGACTCCCTGATTTTCCCGTTTCGCAGCACCGACCACAGACCAAAACCTGTCAACGTCCCCATCTCTATAGGCACCGGAAAAAGCGCGTGGTTGACATTGGCGGCAGTTGACCTATGATGCGCACCCGGTTGCAGTTCCGACCATGAAACGAACCTTTCAGCCCAACAATTTGCGCCGCAAGCGGACGCACGGATTCCGTGCTCGCATGCGGACTCGTGCCGGGCGCGCCATTCTTAATGCCCGGCGCCGCCGCGGTCGTGCGCGACTCATCCCCTGAACCGGAAGAAGCCCCCGGGCGATTCTCTTTCCCGCGCAGCCGTAGGCTGGTTCATTCGCATCAGTTCCAGAATGTCTACCGGCACCGGAAGACGAAGCGTGCGCATGGCCGCATCGTTTCTTGCGTGTGGGTGCCGAACGGACAACCGGCAGCACGCCTCGGGCTCGCTGTCTCGAAACGCGCGCTGCGACGCAGCTCTGCCCGCAACACGTTCAAGCGTCTGGTGCGGGAACACTTTCGGCTCCATCCTTTGTCCGGAATGGATTTGATCGTCAGCTGCCGCCGAGATGTCCGCCCCCCGCTCGACCGGCGGGCGATCCGTCTTGAGCTTGCCGACCTTTGGGACAGGATCAAGCCATGACCCGTCTTCTCATCGGCCTGTTGCGCGCCTACCAATACCTGCTCAGTCCGTTTTTCGGACAGCACTGCAGGTTTACGCCAACCTGCTCGCAGTACGCCATCGACGCTCTGCGCGAACATGGCCCTTGGCGCGGCAGCATGCTCGCGGCAAGGCGCGTGCTGCGTTGCCATCCCTGGCATCCGGGGGGATTGGATCCGGTGCCGGAACGGAGGCGCACCCATGGGTGGTGACCCCCGGCTGTTCCTGTACGGCGCCCTCGCCATCATGCTGTTCCTGGTCTGGCAGACCTGGGAACTGGAGAAGGCTCCTCTTACGTCCACGCAAGTTTCGCAGCAGCAGCCGGCCCCGACGGAAGGGGCTCCGGACATGCCGGCACCCCGAGCAGAGGATATGCCCGAGGCCCGGCAGGCCGAACCTGCCGCCGATCTTCCTAACGAAGCATTGCCCGAACGCCGTGACTGGATCAAGGTGCGTACGGATGTGCTGGACCTGCGTATCGACACCGTGGGCGGAAACGTCATGCAGGCAGACCTGCCCCAGTACCCGGTCTCCCTCGAAAAGCCGGACGTTCCCACGCGACTCTTGTATGTCGGCAATGAAAAATATGTCGTGCAGAGCGGGCTGACACACGACACAAGCGGCGATCTGGATCTCAGCCACCGAGCACCCAGTCATCATTCGTCCTATCAGGTCGATCGGCTGCAGTACGATTTTTCCGAGGCGGCCGAACCGAAAACCGTCACCCTGCGTTGGGACGGGCCGGACGGCATCCAGGTGCTCAAGCATTTCCACTTCACGCCGGGCCATTACCTAGTCGACGTCACGCATGAAGTACGCAACCAGGGAGCAGAAGACTGGGTCGGGCGGCAATACCGCCAGTTGCGACGCAGCGCCGGCCGCGCGCCAGACCGAACCTCACTCCTGTTCGGCAACACCGAGGCCATTTCCTTTATTGGTGCGGCCTATCACGATTCCGAGACCTATCACAAATTGTCGTTCGAGGACATGGACGAGGAGCCGTTCAGCGCAAACCTGATGGACGGATGGGTGGCCATGCTGCAGCACTATTTCGTCTCCGCCTGGGTGCCTCCGCGCGGGGATGTCGAACGGTACTACACCCGGGTCGTGCGCGGAGGGCGTTATCCCGAATACATCATCGGCATGCATTCACCCGCCCAGCGCATCGCGCCTGGAGCCAGCGCCCGGTTTTCCTCACAACTGTACGTCGGACCGAAAGAGCAAAACAAACTCAAGGAGATTGCCGACGGCCTGGAATTGACCGTGGACTATGGCATCCTCACGATCCTGTCGAAACCCCTGTTCTGGGTCCTGGACAACATCTACTGGCTGACCGGAAACTGGGGCTGGTCGATCGTGCTGCTGACGGTCCTGATCAAACTGGTGTTCTACAAACTGTCCGAGACCAGCTACCGATCAATGGCGAAGATGCGCAAGTTCGCGCCGCGGGTGCAGCAGTTGCGCGAACGCTACGGCAGCGACCGCGTGAAGATGAACGAGGCGATGATGAAGATGTACCGGGAGGAGAAGGTCAACCCGCTGGGCGGCTGCTGGCCGATCCTCGTGCAAATCCCGGTCTTCATCGCACTGTACTGGGTGCTTCTGGAAAGCGTGGAATTGCGGCAGGCCCCGTTTATCGCCTGGATTCATGACTTGTCGGTGCGCGATCCGTACTACGTCCTTCCGGTGCTCATGGGTGCCAGCATGGTTGTGCAGACCAAGCTCAACCCGACCCCCCCGGATCCGTTCCAGGCCAAGCTGATGATGGCCTTGCCGATCGTGTTCACGGTCTTCTTCCTGTTCTTCCCGGCCGGGCTGGTCCTGTACTGGCTGGTCAACAACCTGCTCTCGATCGCCCAGCAGTGGTTCATCATCCGGCGCATGGACGCGTAGTGCCGCAACCGGCATGAATTCCGGCGACACGATCGTCGCTTTGTCCACCCCGCCCGGGCGCGGCGCACTCGCCCTGATTCGCGCGAGTGGCCCCCAGGTTCCAGATCTGACCCGCCAACTCAATGGTGGGGTGCTTCCCGCACCTCGCACCGCTTCTCTTCGGGTACTCCACGATGCCGAGGGCCGCACGCTGGATCAGGGCGTGCTGACGTTCTACCCGGCCCCCGCTTCGGCCACCGGCGAAGACGTGCTGGAAATCTCCTGCCATGGTGCACCCGCAGTCGTCGAGACCTTGCTGTTCCGTTTGCGTTCGCTGGGTGCACGCCCGGCCGAACCCGGCGAATTCAGCCGCCGGGCATTCGAGGCCGGAAAGATGGACCTGGCCCAGGCCCAGGCAGTCGCCGATCTTGTCGCCGCGACCACGGGACGGGCGGCCCGGTGCGCTGCGAGAGTGCTAAAAGGCGATATTTCACGGGAAATTGCATCTATTTTGCAGGAAATTGTCGATATCAGGGTCTATATTGAAGGGGCTTTGGACTTTCCTGACGAAGATGTGGACTGGTTGGCGGAATCCGATTTCAGTACCCGGATATCGGCACTTTCTGACCAAGTGGGGCAATTGGTTTGTCGGGCACGACAAGGGCGGACAGTCGCCACGGGAATCCGCTTGGCATTACTCGGCCCGCCCAATGTCGGCAAATCCAGCCTGCTTAATCATTTCACCGGTGCCGACACGGCAATCGTAACCGCGCAGCCCGGCACCACCCGGGACGTGCTGACGGCCTCGTTCCAGATTGACGGCATTCCACTGATCCTGGCCGACACCGCCGGCATTCGTGCGGCGGAGGCCGAAGCGGAGGTTGAGGGAATCCGCCGCAGTTGGCGCGCCGCCGAAGAAGCCGACCTGATTTTGCAGATGTTCGACGCTCATGCCGGCTGGAGTGAAGACGATCAAGAAATAAAGAATCGCTTGCCGGGACGCCCCGCCTTGATTCTGGCCAACAAATGCGACTTGCTGCCCGACGGGGTCCCCGGATCCGGACCCGAAGAAGCCATTCGCCTGTCGGCGAAATTTGGCCACGGAATCGAAACGCTCAAGCAACAGATTATCCAGATGCTGGAACTTGAAAATGCGTTGGAGGAAGATGAATTCATGGCGCACCAGCGACAGATCGATGCCTTGCTCGAGACCGGCGAAGCACTGAAACGCGCCGCCCGAGCCCAGGGTGGCGAATTGATTGCGGAAGAACTTCGCCTCGCACAGGAGGCCTTGGGCACCTTGACCGGCGAATTCACCGCCGACGATCTGCTCGGAGAAATCTTCAGCCGGTTCTGCATCGGAAAATGACAACCCTGTTTCTTGTCATAAGTCGGTAACAGCAAGCCCCCATACTCTCCCGGCACCGCACCTGCGGTTGATCGAATCCCTTCCATGCAAGCAACTCTAGCCCGGCGCCTGACCGCCGAATTCCTCGGCACACTCTTCCTGCTGGCCACTGTGGTCGGGTCCGGCATCATGGGCGAGACTTTGTCTGGCGGCAACGACGCCATCGCGCTTCTCGGCAACACGCTCGCGACCGGCGCCATCCTTGCCGTGTTGATCCTGGTTTACGGCCCGGTCTCGGGGGGCCATTTCAATCCCGCGGTCACTCTCGGGTTCCTGATCCGCAGGGAAATCACCCCGAGCACGTCCCTCGCTTACGTGTCCGTGCAGATTGCCGGAGGGTTGTGCGGGGTCTGGCTCGCGCATGTCATGTTCGGTGAGCCGGCGTTCACGGCATCGCTCAACGCGCGCACCGGCATTGGCGTCTGGGTCGGCGAATTCATGGCGACTTTCGGTCTTTTGGCCACCATACTCGGATGCTTGCGCTACTGCGCGGCCGCAGTGCCATACGCGGTCGGGTTGTTTATCTCCGCCGGCTACTGGTTCACTTCATCGACTTCCTTCGCAAACCCTGCCGTTACGATCGCCCGTTCGTTCACTGATACGTTCTCTGGAATACGGCCGGAAGACGCCCCGTGGTTCATCCTCGTGCAACTGTTCGGAGCCATCGTGGCCACCATAGTGATGGGCTGGCTGCTTCACAAGCCTGCCGAGAAGTAGAATACAGTTCGGGTTTTAACGCCTCCGCCAACGCTGGCGGAGCCTTGTTTTTCCGATGATCGTCGGCTCTTTCATTTTCTTTCTGGCCCTGTTTCTGGGCATTGGGCTGTACGCGCACCTGCACTCGCGTCATAGCCACCGCGACTACCTGCTGGCCAGCCAAGAGACTCCGCCTTGGCTTGCGGGGCTTTCAGCCGGCGCGACTGCCAACAGCGGCTACATGTTCACCGGCCTGATCGGTTATGCCTATCTGGTCGGCTTGCCCTCCATCTGGTTGGGGCTCGGAATGATCATCGGCGACATCATCGCCTCGTCCTTCATCCACCGCCGCCTGCGCTCGGCCACGAACATGGGGCAAGCCGAGACCTACGCCGGCATCCTCAGCCACTGGAACGGCACGGACTTTCGGATGTACCGTCACTTGGCCGGATTCGTGTCCCTGATTTTCCTGTCCACGTATGCGGCGGCACAGTTCGTGGCCGGCAGCAAGGCACTGCATGTGCTGTTCGGCTGGGAAGAATTCGTCGGAGCCCTGATCGGCGCAGCCATCGTGGCGAGCTACAGTTGGGCCGGAGGGATCCGGGCTTCCATCTGGACGGATGCCTTGCAAGCCATCGTCATGATGGTAGCGATGATCGTATTGCTTGTGATTGCACTTGATTTCGTGGGCGGGATGTCCGCCGCCTGGGCTGCGCTGGACGCAGTCTCTCCGACACACATGAACCTGATTCCCCCGGACTTGCAGTTCGGCGCGCTGGGGCCGTTGCTGTTCGGCCTGGGCTGGATCGTCGCGGGATTCTGCGTTGTCGGGCAACCGCACATCATGGTGCGCTTCATGACGCTGGACCGCCCGGAAAACACCAATCGGGCACGCGTCTACTACTACGCCTGGACATTCCTGTTCGGCTTGGTCGCCACTGCCATGGGCCTTTTGACCCGGATCCTTCTTCCCCCCGACATCGTGTTTGATGCCGAGTTGGCGCTGCCGACCGTGGCGCTTGATTTGCTCCCGGGAATCCTGGTTGGGGTCGTGATAGCAGGAATGTTCGCTGCCACTCTTTCTACGGCCGACTCCCTGATCCTGAGTTGCGCCGCAAACCTGACCGATGATTTCGCTCCAGAAGACCGCCTGCCCCTGGTCATCGTCAGGGGCGGCACGCTCCTGATGACGCTGGTGGCGTTGGCCATCGCCCTGTCCGGGGACCAGAGCGTCTTTACGCTGGTGATTCTTGCCTGGTCCATGATGGGGGCGGTGTTTGCCCCCTTGATTACCGTGTACGCGCTAGGCGGGCGACCAAACCAGCCGTTGGCGATCGCCATGCTGGTGTCTGCTGTTGTCTGCGTCGTGCTCTGGCAGATGACTCCGGAGCTCGCGCTCTACTACAAGGGGTTCCTTGGCTTCATTGTTGGCTTTGTGGTGTATCTGATCGGAAGCCGCCTCGGCCTGACCCTCGGAAAATCCGACACGGCTAGGGATTCTTTCCTGCACCATGCCGAAACCGAGAGGCATTGAGCCGGAAGTGCGACTCTTATCTCACGAAACTGACGTCTCGTTTTCTTCCAAGTACGCGCGCAGGGCGTCGCGAGCCGCTTCAAGCCCAAGGCCGGTGCGAGCCGATACCAAGCTGATCGGCAGTTCGTTCCAATCCTGAAGCGCTTTCCGCAAATCGATCAGGGTGCATTGTGCCTTGGAGCGCGACAACTTGTCCGCCTTGTTCAGCAAGACATGCACGGGTAAACCCACGGCGCTGCACCATTCCAGCAATTGCTGATCGCTGTCGCGCAACGGGTGGCGGATATCCATGAGCAGCATCAGGCGGACCAGGCTTTGCCGGCCTCGAAGATATCCTTCCACCATGCGTTGCCAGCCTGCGCGCTCGGCTTTGGACGCACGCGCGAAGCCATAGCCCGGCAGGTCCACCAAGCGGCGCGTTTCGTCCACGGCAAAAAAATGGAGCAGGCGGGTTCGGCCGGGAGCCGCACTGGTCCGCGCCAGAGCGCGCCGTTCGCAAAGCGCGTTGATCACGCTCGATTTGCCGACATTGGAGCGTCCGGCAAAGGCTACTTCCACCCCCTGGTCCGGGGGGCAGTCTCCCACCCGGGGATGTCCGGAGAGGTAGGCAGTCTGGCGCAGGTCCAAAATCCGCTTGGAGTCCTTGGTCAATCTGTCACCGCCCTGCAATTCGATCGGGTTTCACGACTCTGACCCGTGAAGGAATTGTACGATCCTGTCTACCGCCTCGTCAGGGGACAATTCCACCGTATTGATGTGCAACTCAGGATTCTCTGGAGGCTCGTAGGGAGAATCGATGCCGGTGAAGTGCGGCAATTCGCCCCTCCGGGCCTTTGCGTAGTGACCCTTGACGTCGCGCGCCTCGCAAACATCAATCGGCGCATCGACAAAAATTTCAACAAACTCCCCGTCTTCCATCAAAGCGCGAGCCTTTGCTCGTTCTGCGCGAAACGGGGAGATGATGGCAACGATGGCGATCAGACCGGCGTCCACCATGAGTTTGGCAACTTCGGAAATCCGGCGGATGTTTTCCACCCGATCAGCAGGCGTAAAGTCGAGATCCCGGCTCAGCCCGAGCCGGATATTGTCCCCGTCCATAAGGTACGTATGCTGACCCAGAGCTTCAAGCTTTTTCTCCAGCAGACCCGCGATCGTCGATTTGCCGGCACAAGGCAGGCCCGTCAACCAGAGGACGCGAGGCTGTTGATGCAAGGCATGTGCCCGCGTGGCTTTGTTGATGCTCATCCGAAGCCTTGCTCTCGATCACGGAAAGTCCATTCTAGCGATATTCTTGGCTGCGCTTTGGCTTCGATCCGAACTGCGGCCGAGAAGAGCGATTTTGTTACAATGGCGCGCCTGTATGGGATACCCTTCCAGCTAATCAATGATTCGGCACTGGATCTGGGCGGCGCTTGCGCCCGGCATCGTTTTCATGGCGTCCCCGGCCTTCGCCGAGGGCGATCCCATCGCCGGGCAAACCCGCGCGACCGTTTGCGCGGCATGCCATGGCATCGACGGGAATAGCATCAACCCGGAATGGCCCAGTCTGGCCGGGCAGGGTGCCGCATACATGGTGACCCAGTTGAAACGGTTCCAGTCCGGTGATCGCGAAAACGTATTGATGCAGCCGCAGGCTGTCCTGCTATCTGAACAAGATATTCTCGACGTGTCTGCCTTTTACGCGGCGCAAACACCTAAGGTCGGCGTTGCCCAAGCCGACACCAAAACCCTGGAACTGGGTGAACTGGTCTATCGCGGCGGCATTCTCGACCGGAACATACCGGCCTGCATCTCTTGCCACGGCCCAACCGGCACCGGCAATGACCCTGCCGAGTTTCCGCGGCTGGCCGGCCAACATGCCACCTATACCATCCTGCAGTTGAAATCTTTCCGCGAAGGGTTCGAGGCGCACAAGCTTCACACCCGACAGAATCCCATGATGAACGAGGTAGCAGCCAAAATGACCGATGAGGAAATCGAGGCTGTCGCACACTATATTTCCGGCTTGTATTGATGACTCCCTTGCGACTCGCCACGCTCGGTCTGGCGAGCCTGTTGACGGCCACCGCGCCCGCCCACGAAGCCGCGGATCATCCCGACCACAAGTTCGAAGAGGGTCAGCACTACACCGTGCTGGAAAATATCCCGCCTGCCGAAGTGCCGGAGGGAAAAACCGAACTGATCGAATTCTTCTGGTACGGCTGTCCGCACTGCTACAGATTGGAGCCGTTGCTCAAGCCCTGGCTTGAGGAGCGAACCGACACGGTTCACGTGCGGCTCGTCCCGGCCATCTTCAGTGCACGATGGGTGGTGGGCGCCCGGGTGTACTACACCTTGGAATTGATGGATCGATTGGATCTGCACCCCGTCGTCTTCAACCTCGTGCATGAGCAGGGCCGCCCGCTGCAAAGCGGCGAGGGGATCGGGCGCATGCTCGAAATCTTTGAAATTGACCCGGAAGCTTTCGCGGAGACGTTCCGCTCGCAGGCGGTCACCGACCGACTGGAAGAGGCGCGGGAATTGCCTAAAACCTACGGTATCGACGGTGTGCCAGCCCTAGCAGTGGACGGACGATACCGGATCACGACCCGGAACGCGACCAATTACCAGATGCTTCTGGATATCGCGGATTTTCTGGTTCACGAAAAGCCCTGAACCTCCGGCTTGCCGGCTTCCGAAAAGCAAACAGCCGGCCTAGGCGGCATGCTGATTTCTAAGGGGGAGGGTGGCTCCGGCGCAAACAGAGGGCTTTGAACCGGAGCCGAACCGTACCCGACAGGGGATCCCGGATACGGTGATAACTGTTTAGAATAAATCCGAACCTGAAGGTTCCGCCCCTCTTGATTCGTAGTGTACCGCATACTGCGCTTTCCCCCAAATATCTTCCCCGCGCCCCGATCAGTGTGCCTGATCCCAGTTATCGCCGGAGCAGATGTCGACCACCATTGGCACGTCTAATTCGCTGACCCCTTCCATTCGCTCCCTGAGACCGTCGGCAATTTCCTCGATTTTCTCGCCCGGGACTTCCGCAACCAGTTCGTCATGCACCTGGAGAATAAGTGCGCAGTCCGGGTGCTCCGCCTTCAACCACCCGTGCACGCCAATCATGGCCTGTTTGATGATATCCGCTGCAGTCCCCTGCATGGGAGCATTGATCGCAGTGCGCTCCGCATACATGCGCTGGTTGTAGTTGCGTGAGGAAATACCGTCGACATGCAGCCGTCGGCCGAGCACCGTCTCCACGTAGCCCCGTTCGCGCGCTTGTTCACGCGTCCGGTTCATGTAATTTAGGACTTCCGGGTAGCGCTCGAAATAGGTTTTCACGTAATCTTCCGCTTGGTTCCGGCCAATGCGCAGTTGCCGGGCAAGACCGAACCCGCTCATGCCGTACATCAATCCGAAATTGATGGCTTTCGCCGTGCGACGCTGATCCGGCGTGACCGCATCATGGGCGATCCCGAATATTTCCGCGGCCGTCGCCCGGTGTACGTCATCCTTGTTCCGGAAGGCCTGGCACAAGGTCGGGTCTTTCGAGATGTGGGCCATGATGCGAAGTTCGATCTGCGAATAGTCGGCCGCAATCAGGACACATCCCGGGCGTGCGACGAATGCCTGGCGGACCCGCCGGCCCTGTTCCGTTCGGATCGGGATGTTCTGCAAGTTCGGGTCGGACGAAGACAACCGCCCGGTCGCCGTGACCGCCTGGTGGAACGAGGTGTGCAGGCGCCCGGTTTCAGGATTGATCATCTGCGGCAGTTTGCCGACATAAGTCGACAGCAGCTTGGTTTGTTGCCGGTAATTCAGAATCATGTCCGGCAAAACGTCCAACGCCGCCAATTCCTCCAGCACATCCTCGGCCGTGGATGGCGCACCCTTGGGGGTCTTCCGCAACGGCTCCAGACCACGTTCTTCGAACAGCACCTTCTGCAATTCCTGGGTCGAGTTCAGATTCAACTCGCGTCCGCATTCGCGGGTTATCTCTTCCTTCAGCGCCTCCAGGTCTTTTTCCAATTCTTCCGACTGCTTCTGCAAGGTTTCCGTGTCGATCAACACGCCAACCCGTTCCATGTCTTCCAACACCCGGATTAGGGGCAGTTCCAACTGCTCATAGACCGCCTGGAGGGTTGGAGCTTTCTGCAGACGAGGCCATAAAGT
Source organism: uncultured Chromatiales bacterium (assembly GCA_964602805.1). Lineage (GTDB taxonomy): Bacteria > Pseudomonadota > Gammaproteobacteria > Poriferisulfidales > Poriferisulfidaceae > Poriferisulfidus. The sequence goes on from CAZRSJ010000005.1 coordinate 23,787, forward strand.
CCGGTGCAGGCGTAACGTCATGTCTGCATCTTCGGCGGCGTACTGGCTGGCCTGGTCAATCGGCACTTCATCGAAACCGATTTGCTTCTTCCCCGTTCCCGTGACCTCGCTGTAGCGAATGGTTTCCTCGTTCAGATACATCCGGGACAGATTGTCCAGGCTGTGTCGGCTGGCCGTCGAGTTGTACACGTAGGACTCGAGCATGCTGTCGTGCATCGGGCCGTCGACAGCGGCACCATGACGCCGCAGGACAGCCAGGTCGTATTTGAAGTGATGCCCGATCTTGGCCAGCTTCGAGTCGGTCAGCAACGACTGCAACCGCTCCAGCACTTGCTCCTGATCCAGTTGCGGCGGGGAACCCAGCGCCGTATGGCCGAGCGGAATATAGGCGGCCTCTCCCGGTGCAGTCGCAAGAGAAATCCCGACCAACGCGGCGCGCTGAGGATCCAAACTGGTGGTTTCAGTGTCCAGCGCAAAAGTGCCGGCTTCCCGTGCGGCAGTCACCCATCGATCCAGATCCTCCAAGGTCAGGATCGTGGAATAGTTTCTCCCGCGGGCTCCCTGGGATGCCCCTTCAGAACTTTCGGCAGTAGCGTCCTTGGATGCGTGCAGTTCTCGAAGGAACGAGCGTAGATCATGCTCCTTGTACAGGGTCTCTAGCCGCGAGAAATCGAGAGGGCGGCGCGCCAAGTCGCGGGGCGACTGATCCAACTCGAGATCGACTCGAATCGTAACCAGCTTCCGGTACAGCGGCAAATCGTCCAGGCTGGCCCGCAAATTCTCGCCAGCTTTCCCCTTGATCGAGTCTACGTTTTCAATAAGTTTCCCCAGTGTGCCGTATTCCTGAAGCCATTTGGCCGATGTTTTCGGGCCCACTTTGGGAACCCCCGGGATGTTGTCCACCGCATCACCGGCCAGTGTCTGGTAGTCGATGAATTGATCGGGGCGAACTTCGAACTTCTCCATCACCCGGGCCGCATCCATGGGCGGGCGGTCAATATCGATCAGGGTCACGTGTTCCGTGACCAGCTGCGCCATGTCCTTGTCGCTGGAGAGGATGAGCACGTCCAAGCCCTCGGCCTCGCCCTTATGCGCCAAGGTGCCGATGACGTCGTCGGCTTCGACATCCGGCACAACCAGCAGGGGCAGACCCAGTGCCTCGATGATTTTCTGCAGCGGTTCGATTTGTGTCCTCAGTTCCGGTTCCATCGGTTTCCGGTTGGCCTTGTATTCCGGATACAAATCGTGGCGGAAGTTTTTCCCCGGAGCATCCATGACCACCGCCACATAAGCCGGAGTGGTCAAGCGCAACTGTCTTTGCAGGGTGTTGACCACACCGAAGATGGCACCGGTCGGACGCCCTCGGTGATCCGTCAGGCTGGCGTGTACGTGGTAGGAGCGGTGCAGGTAGGCGGAACCGTCGACCAGCAACAGGTTGGGCCGCGATTGAGGGTCAGCCATGTCAAGAAAAACGGGTAGAACGGTATTATATAAAGATGTCAGCGAGCCTCTAAAATTCCCGGAATTTTTACCCGACAGATGCTTATGGCCTCCCCGCCCACCCTGCGCGACATCGAGGCGATGGCCGATCAGGCATTCGCTGAAATCCCAGATGAACTGGCACGCCACGCGACCGCAGTTGCAATTCATGTGTGCGACTTCCCCGACGAGGAGACATGTCGGACGATGGAACTGGAGAGCCCGTTCGACCTTCTTGGGCTTTACCACGGCGTCAGCCTGGATCAGAAATCAGTGGACGACCTGCCGCAGGACCTAGATCATGTCTACCTGTACCGGCGTCCGATACTGGAATACTGGGAAGAGCAGGGCGGTGACCTGGCGGATCTGGTCCGCCAGATACTGTTGCACGAAATCGGCCATCATTTCGGCTTCTCGGATGCGGAAATGGACCACATCTGCGCACAGGCGCGCCGGGAAGCAAAAAAATAACGGCGGACTGAACTGATGGGCTTTCGGCGTGGGCCCGCGTAGCTTTCCGCGCGCACCGATGCGGTACGATAAAGTGCTCGTTTTCGACTTCCCATGTTTGATTTTCTCGCTGCCATCGACCGGGCGCTGAGCACGTTATGCGCCTGGACGGGCAGGGCCGTGGCTTGGTTGACGTTGGCCATGGTGCTCCTGACCGCCACCGTGGTGGTATTGCGCTACGGGTTTGGATTCGGGCGAATCTACCTGCAGGAAATCATCACGTACCTGCACGCGACCGTGTTCATGTTGGCCGCGGCCTGGACCCTGCGTCTTGACGGGCATGTGCGCGTAGACGTGCTGTACCGCTCCCTGAAGCCACGCACTCAGGCCTGGGTGGATCTGCTCGGTTCAGTTTTCTTGCTGCTGCCAACCGCGGGCCTGTTGCTTTGGCTGTCCTACGACTATGCGGAAAAGGCTTGGGAGTTGAAGGAAGCGTCGCGCGAAACAGACGGCCTGCCGTTTCTGTACATCCTGAAAGCCGTCATTCCGGTCGCATCGGGACTGCTGGTCCTGCAAGGAATGGCGGACATTCTGCAACGAGTCAGGCAATTGGCCGGAGATCAGGAATGATCTGGGCGCTGACGCTGTTCGGACTGGTCGTGCTGGTGTTGATGGCTGGCTATCCGGTCGCGTTCACGCTGGCCGGGATCTCCCTGCTGGTCGCGGCAGTAGCCACGGCGGCGGGAGTCTTTGATCCGGCCCTGCTGCTGACGCTGCCGTCGAGAGTGTTCGGTATCATGACTAACGACATCCTCATTGCGGCTCCCCTGTTCATCTTCATGGGAGTGACCCTGCAGCGTTCGAGGGTCGCCGAGGACCTGCTGGAGACGATGAGTCGATTGTGCGGGGCATTGCCCGGTGGGCTGGGCCTTTCGGTCATGGTGGTTGGAGTCCTGCTGGCTGCGAGCACCGGCATCGTCGGAGCAACGGTGGTCACGCTGGGCCTGCTGGCCCTGCCCAGCATGCTGCAGCGCGGCTACGACCCGCCGGTCGCCTGCGGCGCCATATGCGCGTCCGGCACTTTGGGACAAATCATTCCACCTTCGATCGTCCTGGTCCTGCTGGGCGACGTGATGTCTTCCGCCTTCCAAAAAGCCCAATTGGACATGGGCATCTTTTCACCGCAGACGGTTTCAGTCGCGGACCTTTTCGCGGGGGCCATGCTCCCGGGACTGGCGCTGGTCGGACTGTACGTGACTTACCTGCTGTTTACCGCCTGGCGCAACCCCGAGCGCCTGCCTTCAGGATCCCAAGATTCCAAAGCCCATGAACTTTCAATTGGCGAAGTGCTGGGCGTCCTGGTGGCCCCGTTAGCCCTGATCGTCACGGTGCTTGGAGCCATCCTGGCAGGGTTTGCCACGCCGACGGAAGCGGCTTCCTTGGGGGCGGTCGGCAGCCTCCTGCTCGCACGTCGCGAAGGGCCCGTAACCTTGGACATGCTGCGCGGCATCACACGGGATACGGCGCGAGTGACCAGCATGGTGTTCATGGTGCTGATCGGCGCCTCGATTTTCTCGCTGGTGTTTCGCGGCCTCGGCGGCGATGACCTGGTGCACGAGTGGCTGTCCAATCTGCCCGGCGGCGTAATCGGCGCCATGGTGGCGGTCATGCTGCTGATGTTTCTACTTGGCTTTGTGCTGGATTTCATCGAGATTACTTACGTGGTGGTGCCCCTGGTCGGGCCCGTGCTCTTGATGATGGGACTGGATCCGATCTGGCTCGGTGTGATGATCGCGATCAACCTGCAGACCTCTTTTCTGACTCCACCGTTCGGTTTCGCCTTGTTTTACCTCCGCGGCGTTGCACCCGACACCGTGGCCACGGTACAGATCTACCGCGGCGTGATGCCGTTCATTGCCCTGCAGGTTCTGATGCTGGCCATCCTCGCGCTATGGCCGGAACTGGCAACTTGGTTGCCACAACAGATTTTTGGATATTGAGGGAACGCGTCCCGGAATTAGTACGGCGTTTCCAGGATCATCTGCATGGTCTGCAGACCGGTAACCACCAGTACGGCATAGATCGCGCCCGTGCTCATGATGATGATGCGCTTCTGCCGAAGCATTTCCTCATTCATCATCGGGCCGATCAGCATCCAGGTTGCGGCAGCCAGATTGGCGCCGAAGAAGCCGTAATAAGTCGCGAGTTCGCCGAATGCCGCCTGTTCACTGGCGACTATGAAGGAGCCCCAGACAGCCACAGCTGCTCCAATATAAGTCCCGATCCGGATGATTGTGGCGGAAATCATCCCGGTCGGTTGCAGCAACACCAGCAGGCCGAAAACCGAGAGTATCCACCACCAGATCAGGTTGGTCGCGTGCGGCGCGTATTCGGGGTTCTTGAACATCGAAATGGCAATCATGACGTACGTCAGTCCGCTGATTGACATAGCCAAACGGAGAATCCACAGATCCGTCTCGCGCATGCGGACGAAGGAACTGGCTATCCAGAGCGCGGCCACAAAATTGAACAGGCACGACGCATAGTAAAGAACAGAATGTACAAGGGATGGGGTCGCCAGAAATTCGTTCATTGCCGGGATTCCGTTCAAGCCTCGAAAGCGGACTTATTCTACACTACCGCGCGTCCAGATACGCTTGTTCGGAAATGGCAGTCCAGTCCCGTACCCGCGCATAAAACGCTTGGTAACTGTCGTAAACCCGCCGAGTAAATTCGTCGGTTTCAGCCACTTCCGCAATTACCGCCTCGGCATGCTCCCGCAATGCGCTCAGCACTTCCGGGGGGAATTGCCGGAGCTCGACTTCGTATTTCTCAACCAGCGCTTTCAGCGCATCGTTGTTATGCGCAGTGAAATCGGCCATCATGTCTTGATTGGTAGCCCGGGCGGCATTCTGCACGATGATCTGAAGATCTTTCGGCAACGCCTCGAACGCCGGGCGGTGAACCAATCCTTCCAGCGTGGTCCCGGGTTCATGCCAACCGGGATAGTAGTAGTACTTCGCCGCACGGTGCAATCCGAATGCCAAGTCGTTCCACGGGCCGACCCATTCGGTCGCGTCGATCGCCCCGGTCTGCAGCGACACCAAAAGCTCTTTCCCGCTTAGATTCACTGGCGTGCCACCGACCCGGCGCAACACTTCCCCACCTAAGCCCGGGATGCGCATGCGCAGGCCCTGCAGGTCTTCGAGCCCCCGGATCTCACGCTTGAACCATCCACCCATCTGGACCGTGGTATTCCCAGCCGCCAGCGGAACCACGTCGAACGGGGCATAGGCTTCTTCCCATAGTTCCATGCCCCCTCCCTTATACAACCAACTGTTCATCTCATTGGCCGTCATGCCAAACGGCATGGTGGAGAAGAACTGGAACGCCGGATTCTTGCCTTTCCAGTAGTAGGCCGCGCCGTGACCCATCTGCGCCGCACCCTGGCTTACCGCATCGAATACTTCGAACGCCGGCACCAGTTCGCCGGCTCCGTACACTTGCACCTGCAAGCGTCCGCCGGACATCTCGCCAATCGCCTGCGCCAAGAATTCCGCACCGGTGCCAAGGCCGGGAAAGTTTTTCGGCCAAGTGGTGACCATCTTCCAGTGCAGGGGCTCATCAGCGTTCGCCCGGCCCGCCAAGCCAAGTCCGGCAACTGCAGTGGCCGCGCCCGCGCCTAGGAATTCCCGTCGTTGCATCTAGTCCCCCTTGGGTGCGAAATTACTGTTTATCGGCACTCGAGTTTTGCGTAGTCGTACATGAGCCATTTGACGCCAGCGTCTTCGAAGCGCACCTGAACCCGCAAGTGCGGCGGCCGACCTTCGTATTCTACGATGATACCGGGGCCGAACTTCGGGTGCGCCACCGGCGTGCCCGGACCGGGGACGTCCAGATTGGGCGGAGGTGCCGGACGGGCGGTGCCGGCCCCGTACCTCGCCAAAAACGCAGACGCAGGTGGGACGAAGTCCCGCGGCACTTCGGTCACCGTGTGTTCGTCGGGCAGTTCCTGAATAAAGCGCGACGGAATCAGGCCCGAGGAAGTTCGCCCAAAGATCATTCGTTCGTAGGCATGCGTTAAGACCAACTGCTGCCGGGCGCGTGTTATGCCCACATAGCAAAGCCGGCGTTCTTCTTCAAGCGGAGAGTCCTCTCGCGTCATCGGCAGGATGCCGTCTTCCAGTCCGACGATGAACACCAGCGGAAACTCCAGCCCCTTGGCCATGTGCAGAGTCATCAACTGAACCGCGTTTCCGGGCACGCCTTCACCTCGCTCGCCAGCTTCCAGCGCCGTGCTGTCTAAAAACGCTTCCGCCAAGCCAGGGCTGCCATCTTCGTCAGGCTCCTCCCAGACATCCTCGAATGCCGCGGCGGAATTCACCAGTTCCCCCAGGTTCTCGCTGCGCGCCTCTTCCAGTTCCCGGTCGGTCTCCTGGTACATCTCCAGCAGCCCGGATTTATCCAGGATGTGGCGGACGGTTTCCGCCAATCCGCAGCCTTCGGTCTCCTCACGCAGGGCCTCCAGGCATTGCTCGAATTCTTCCAGTGCCCGGCCCGCCTGCGAAGTGGATCGGCTTCTAGCCTGTTCCTGCGCCGCCGAAAACAGCGATTCTCCGGCGGCAGTCGCAACTGTTCGAACGGCTTCGATTGTCTTTACACCTATCTTACGGGGAGGAACATTGCACACCCGTTGCCAAGCGACATCGTCATCCGGATTCAGGCACAGCCGCAGATAGGCCAAGGTATCTTTCACCTCGCGCCGCTCGAAGAACCGGATACCCCCGTACACCCGGTAAGGGATTTGCCGGTTGTTCAGGTTCGTCTCGAAAGGTTGCGACTGCCGATTCGTGCGGTAGAGCACGGCACACTCGTCCCACCGCCCTCCGTCTTCCACCCACTGTTCGATCTTTCCGATGACATAGTTGGCTTCCACCCCTCCGGTCGGCGCGCTGAACACGGTGATCGGATCTTGTTCGGCCCGGTCGGTCCACAACCGCTTTTTTAGCCGGTCGTAGTTGTTCCCGATCAGCGCATTGGCCGCCTCAAGCACCGGGCTGGTGGAGCGGTAGTTCTGCTCCAACGGCCAGACCTGGACATTTTTGTGGTTTTGCTGGAAGTCGAGGATATGTTTCGGGCGCGCCCCCCGCCAGCCATAGATCGATTGGTCGTCGTCTCCAACCACGAACAACGGGCGTTCACCACCCGCCAACAGCTCCAGCCAAGCATTCTGCAAATCGTCTGCATCCTGGAATTCATCCACTAGCAGGTGGCGAAACCGCAATTGGTAGTGTTTTTGGACGGCTGGGTGATCGCGCAGCAGTTCGACGCAGCGCAACAGCAGTTCATCGAAATCTACCAAGCCGCTCTGTTCGCAGCGCCGCTCGTATCGCTCCATGACCGGGAGACGGGCTTGTTCCCGACCACTTTCGGGCTCTATATGGCGGGCGCGCAGGCCTTCTCCCTTCTTCAGGCTGATCCACCGAATGGCATCGGCGACATCGCGCGCCTTGCGCGGCTGGTCAAGATCCCGAAGAATCTGACGAATCAGGGTTTTTTGATCCTCTCGATCCAGGATCTGGAAGTTCCCGGGCAGTCCGGCCTCGTCGTGAAAGCGCAACAGCATCCTGCGGGCCAGCGCATGGAACGTCCCGACCCACAGACCGCCCGCGGACTGCCCCCGCAACCGTTCGATGCGCTCCCGCATCTCGGTCGCCGCCTTGTTGGTAAATGTAACCGTCAGGATTTCTTTCGGCTGGATATCCTGCGTCTTCACCAACCAAGCGAAACGGTGAGTCAGCACCCGGGTCTTTCCAGAGCCGGCGCCCGCCAGCACCAAAGTGCAGTAATCCGGATCCGATGTGACCGCGTTGCGCTGCGCTTCGTTCAGGACATCCAGTATCGGGTCCGCCGGGGTCATCCGCCCCCCCAGTGCAGGAATGCCAGCCAACCGCCCATTGCCAACGCCGCGCTTGCGGCAACTGCCAGCCAGAGGCGGGTGCGTTTGAGCTTGCGCCGGGAAGTCTCGAGTTTCGTTTGAAGCGTCGGCGAAGGATCGGGCGGTGGAGTGGCCGGAGGATCTTCAAGGAAATGCTCAACCATCTGCGGGATGCGATGGCGCACAAGCCGGACCAGTGCAAGCAGCCCGGTTTGCTCGCTCACCCAGCGGTCCATGAAAGGCTTGGCAGTCGTCCACAGGTCGAGATCCGGGTACAGTTCGCGACCGACGCCTTCGATGTTGACCAGGGTCTTCTGCAACAGCAGCAATTGCGGCTGCACTTCCATCTGGAAGCGGCTCGCGGTCTGGAACAGCCGCAGCAGCAGGTTCGCGAACGAAATCTCGGAAAACGGCCGCTGGAAAATCGGCTCGCACACCGTGCGGATGGCCGCCTCGAAGTCCGCGACCCGGGTCCCGGGTGGCACCCAACCGGATTCCACATGCAGTTCCGCCACCCGACGGTAGTCGTTGTTGAAGAAAGCCGCGAGGTTAAACGCTAGGTAGCGCTGGTCGGAAGTCGACAGCGACCCCATGATGCCGAAGTCCACTGCACTGTACTTCGGCGATTCCGGGGTTTCCCGGGAAATGAAGATGTTGCCGGGGTGCATGTCGGCATGGAAGAAATTATGGTCGAACACCTGGGTGAAGAAAATCTCCACGCCCCGTTCGGCCAAGCATTTCAGGTCGACTCCATGGCGCACCAATTCCTCGCGATCCGAGATCTGGATCCCGTAGATGCGTTCCATGGTCATGACGTCCCGGGCGGTGTAGTCCCAGAACACTTCCGGCACATACAGCAGTTCGCTGTTCTCGAAGTTGCGGCGCAGTTGGCTGGCGTTGGCGGCCTCACGCGTCAGATCCAGTTCATCAAAAATAACACCTTCATATTCGGCCACCAGGTCTACCGGGTGCAGGCGCCGGGATCCCTCCCAGACCCGTTCAAGAAACCGGGCCAGCCTGTACATCATCCGGATGTCGCGGCGAATCGTCTTCTCGATCCCGGGGCGCAGCACCTTGACGATAACGTCGGTATCATCCAGGCGCGCCGCGTGCACCTGAGCCACCGAGGCGGAGGCGAGCGGCGTGGTGTCGAACTGGCTGAACATTTCCTGTATCGGCCGCCCCAATGACCGTTCAATGACTTTGCGCGCCGCCTCCCCGTCGAATGGCGGCACCCGATCCTGAAGCAGGGCCAGTTCGTCGGCCAAGTCGGTGGGAAGCAGGTCGCGCCGGGTCGACAGCATCTGCCCGAACTTGACAAAAATGGGCCCTAAGTCCTCCAGCGCGCGCCGAATGCGCTCCGCCCGCGGCCTGCGCGACCAGCGGAACCAGTTCCAGGGCAGCAGGCAAAGCAGCCCGCGTCCCAGCCAGAACCGGGACAGGGCGATTTCGTCGAGGCCGTGGCGCAGCAGCACCCACGGAATATAGAGCGGTCGCGCGAGAATGCGCCCTTGTCCGTTCATGGCTGGATGCGGTCAATCCGCATTTCAAACCGCTCCAAGTCGTCGCGCAACCGGTCCACCTCGCGCACGAAGCGGTCAAGTTCAGAGGAACTCGGCAACAGGCCCGACTCCTCGTGCAAGTAGTCCCGGGCATTGCTCTCGGCTGCCTCACCGAAATTCCGGGCCACCTGCCGGCATTCCTCAAGGGTTCGCATCATCAGCCGGGCCGGCACGTCACCGACGGCGCGCGACAGCAGTTCCTCCCAGTCGATGTCGAGGGCGGCCAGGAAGTCGCGCAAATCCTGCGCGATCTCGCCCTCGCCCTCCAGATGGATTCCGTCGGCCCGGTCGCTGAGCACATACCGGACGAAGGCTGCCAGATGCCCGCGGATCGCAAGATCTGCTTCTTCTCCCGGAGATTCCAGAGTCAATTTCCCGTCGTCGATGCGCAATCCGATGGAAGGCAGTGGCAGAAGTTCCAGCCGGATCGTGCGCTGGCCCATCGCCTGCAGGCGCTTCTGCGACTCTTCGTCAGTGCGCAGAGCCTGATTGACAAGAGTAGAAAGTGAAGCAAACATTGGGGACTGTATAAAATTATCCGCAAGATTCATGATAATTCATTTATATTCAGTATCTTATCAAATCTTTAGTAGATCAGTTTCCAGCATGGCATAATCCCCGCATGATCCGTTCGTCTGTCTATCGCCTGTATCCGGGCACCCTGCGCCGGGGACAGATGTTGTCTGGCATTGCCGGGGCGAACCGCTATGTCTGGAACTGGGCTGCCGCCAACAATCGTGATGCAATGAAAGCCTATAAGGAGGGGAAAGGCGAAAAACCTTCCCCGACTTTCTTCACCCTGGGCCCGGAATTCACGAAACTGCGTAACAGCGCAGGCCACGAATGGCTGAAAGAACTGCCGTTCACAGAGGTCCGCTACGTGCTGAAGCGATACGCGGACGCCATGAAGGAAGCAAGGAAGGGTGCGCGGGGCTTTCCGAGATTCCGACATCGCGAGGACGGGGATTCGTTCACGATTCCGCAGGATGTGCGGATTACGGATGGGAAACTCTACATCACCAGGGTGGGCTGGGTGCCAATCAGCCGCCGGGGTGGCGACCCGTGGGCTTACGGCAAAGCGAAGCAGGCCGTGGTGGTCAAGCACCCCAACGGGAAATGGTACGTCTCGGTGTTCTGGGAAGTCCCGGATGCGAAACCGGAGGACAACGGCAAGGCGGTGGGCGTGGACCTGGGCAAATGGAACGTGGCAACCACCGAACCGGAACAGATATTCATGCCGGATGTCTCCCGCCTTGAGATCCGACTGAAGCGGCATCAACGGAAGATGCATCGGCGCAAACGTATGCTCCTGCTGGATACAGACGGGGAACCGAAACGAATCCGGCAAGGCAAAGCCATCAAGGTCAATTCGGGCCGACGCGAGAAGGAGCGAAAGATCGTAGCAAGATTGTCTCGCAGGATCGCAAACATCCGGGACAACTGGCGACATCATGTCAGTTGTGACCTGGCGAGTCGCTTCGGGACAATCTGCGTGGAAGGCCTGAAGATCAAAAACATGATGAGGTCGGCCAAAGGCACGGTGGAGAAACCGGGCAAGAATGTCAAGGCGAAATCTGCCTTGAACCGGGGAATTGCGGAAAGCGGCTGGGGCCGGTTGCGCTTCATGCTCGAGTACAAGGCACACCGGGTGGAGCAAGTCAATCCGGCGTACACGAGCCAGACCTGCCACCAATGCGGGCATGTGGCGGAGGCGAACCGTCGGCAAGAGAGATTCAAATGCGTATCCTGCGGATACGCGGGGAATGCGGACATCAATGCCGCGTTCAACATACTGGCGCTGGGGACTGGCGCGGCTGGACAGGGAGGGGCGTTCGCCTCTGTCAGGGCCGGTCCTTCGGGCGCGGTTCGGTCAAGCGACCCCGATGATCTGTCAATGGATATGCAAGGTCTGCTTGCGGATTATTGTCTATAAGTCCCTTTCAGATTATAGATTGAGGATAGGCTGACCCGTATAATTGTCTAAACAATGTGCACGCACACGCGGCTGCTTTTTCTGGGGCTGCTGGCATCGCTCGGCGGTGCTGGCCAGGCGGCGGATTCGCCGTTCTCCTTGGGCTCGGATCCCGGGCTGCAGATCGCCGTACGACTGATTTCCGACAAGACCCCGGAGGAACCGTCAGCGGACGGCAGTATCGAGGAAGAAGGCGCGGAATCTCCGGAACAGGCGGAAGAAGGTGCGCCTTCCGCACAAACTCCCGGCATCCCGGCCTCACAAGAGGACCGCGTCGAAGATCAAGGCCTTTTGGAGGATCCGGAAGAAGGCCAACCGGCCGCAGGCCAGGAAACAGCCGGTGAAACCGAAGATCCCGGGGTCGAAGACGAACTCGAAAGGGAGCCGGAACTTGCGGAGCAGGCAAGTATCGAAGAAGGGCAAGAGAGGGAGCTTTCCCGAATCGAGGCCGTATTGAACCGCGTTGACCAGATCCTGCTGGACGCGGGGGTCCGGGCCCGCAAAGAGCGGGAAGGAAGGATCGACGGCGACGGGACAACAGAGGAAGACTTGCCGGATTGGGAGACACAGGGCGAAGGCGAAGGGGAAACTGCAGAGGAAGAGGCCGAACGCGGCGGAGTCGCCGAAGGCCAGGTTCCCGGCGATGTCCCGACCGGCAAGACGCGTCCGACTCACGGCTACGAGAAAGACGACGACATCGTGACCCGGCAGGTCTGTGAACTGGCGGAACGAGAGGAAGACCCCGAGGTCCGTAAACAGCTGGAGCAAAAATGCAAAAGCCTGAGAGACAGTTAGCCCTGCTCGCCTTGCTGCTGGCCTTCGCCAGCGGATGCCAGACCGGCATGTCCGGCGTCTACGGGGGCCTGTTCGAAAAATCGTCGGAAGAGCCGGCTGTCGAGCCGGTGCCGGAAGAATGGTATCTGGATGCCGGCATTGTCCGGTTCAAGGGGGAAGTCGACAAGAAAGAAGTAGCCGAGGGGGACGTGTTCCCCCAGGTGCGAAGAGCCGAAACCCTGTATTTTCCCCAGCAGTTGCGCCAGGCGATGCTACGCGGGGGCGGCTGGCGGCATGTGTGGGTGGTGCCGGAACGCGCCGTTCCGGACCTGCGCATCGAGGGCACGATCCTGAAATCGAACGGCTCCGAACTGGACTTGAAAATCCTCGCCATCGACTCGACCGGCGGGCAGTGGCTCGATCGCGTCTACCACCATGAATTCAGCGAAACCGATTACGCCGGCGAAGATCGGGCTCGGCCGATGGAAGCCCTATTCGACCAGATTGCCAAGGACCTTTTGCTCGAACGTGACCGCAAGGGGGTAGCAGCCATGAAGGAAATCCGCGCCGTGGCGGAATTGCGGTTCGCGGAAGAGTTCGCACCACAGGCGTTCGAACGTTATGTCAAGGAACAAAAGGGCCGCACGCGCCTGATTTCCCTGCCGGCCGAAGAAGACACGTTGTACCAACTGGTCCTGCAAATCAAGGAACGCGACGACCTCTTCGTCGAGACCCTGCAGCAATACTCGGAGGGTTTTTCGGAAAAGATCGATGCCTCGTACCGAGACTGGGCACGACAGAGTTTCTACGAACGCCGTGCGCATGACGAGGGAGTTGCCGCCAGCGTAACACAGGGACTTCTGAGCGCTCTGGCCATCATCGGCGGAGTCGTGGTGGCGGCCGACTCGGGGTCTTCCCCAGAAGTCCGCCAGCTCGGCCAAGTGCTGGTGGGGGCCGGCGCTTACGGTGCCTATGATGCCTACCAAGACTACGAAGCAACGGAAATCCACGAGGCCGCGCTCAAGGAGCTCGGACAGTCGCTCGACTTGGAGGTGGAGCCCCAAGTCGTGCAAGTAGAAAACCAGACACGGACGCTTACCGGGTCGGTCGAAGACCAGTACCAGCAGTGGCACGAAATCCTGAACGAGATTTACCTGTCGGAACGTGGCGCCCTGAACTGATTCCGGTCGCACTGGCGCTGGTGGCGGGACTGGCCGCAGGAACCGCCACGGCCGAGAGCCTCCAGGATCGGGCGCTTCGTGCCATGCTGGATTCGGATTGGGCCCGGGCGGTCGAGTTGTGGGCAGGGGTGGACGGGCAACGAGCCCGGGAATACCTTCAGCAGGCCCGGGCGGAACTCCAGTATCAGCGGACCCGGTCCCTGCTGAACGAGGCCCGTGTAGCCCGGCAGAAAGAAGACTGGGCCACGGCCGATACCGCCTACCTCAAGGCATTGGCCATCTCCCCCCATTTGAAGTCGGCGCACCAAGGCCGAGAGCAAGTCGCCCTGTACATCGAGGCATACCGGCAGCTGGACGCGTTGAAACTGCCGGAAGGCCTCTACGACAAGGTCATCCGAGCCCGGGCGAAAGAGTGGCTTGCCTTTGTCCGAGAGAAACAACTCGATGACCGAAAGATCAGCAAGGCCCGCACGGAGATTGTCGAGGCATTGAAGCTGGCGCAAATCCCGGTTTCCCTGATCCTGACTTCGGACAACCAGTCCGAGGTTGAAATTTACGGCGTCGGGAAACTCGGGCGGCTCGAACGCCAGACCCTGAAGTTGATCCCAGGTGACTACATCGTCGTTGCCAACCGGCCCGGATACCGAGATGCTCGGGCGACGCTGAAAGTGCGCCCCGGCAAGGCTCTTACCCTAGACATTCGATGCACGGAGTCGATCCGGTGATTCTTGAGCACGAGCCGATCCAGGCCAAGCCATATCGGTCGCCCAAGCAGGAAAGGCGCCGCAAGCGGCCCTCAGCACCCCGATTTCGTGGGGTAGGGCTGGCGATTCTGCTCCTGGCACTGATGACGGCAGGCGCCTGGTACGCCATGGAGCAGGCACAACTCATCAGCTTCGAGACTGACCCCGCAACCGCCACGGTGCGTCTCGAGAGCCCGCACATGATGGTGAACGGGCAAGCCTTGCTCTGGCGTGGCCAGCATATCGCGAATGTGGAAGCAGAAGGCCACTACCCTCGGCAGATCGAATTCCAGGCGGGTGGAGACGCGCCGCGCACCGTGCAGGTCACTCTGGACCCCTTGCCGGGCAAACTCCGGGTTTCCACGACCCCTGAAACCGAAGGGGAAGTCCGAGTCGACGGCGAACGCGCCGGGAAGATCGGAGAAATACTGGAGGATATCTCCCCGGGCCAACATGTCGTACAGGTCAGCGTGGAGGGCTTCGAAATGCGCCAGCAAACGGTAGAGATCGAGGGATACGGCCAATTGACCGAGATTGAGATTTCTCTCCAGAAGGTCGTAGAACCCGCCTTGCTGACGATTTCCAGTACCCCCGATACCGCGGACATATTGATCGATGGCATCTGGCGGGGGCGGACCCCGAAGCGGGTCGCATTGACTCCAGATACCCAGGTGGAAGTTGCCTTGTTATTGCCCGGCCATACTCCAAACCGGCAGACCCTGAAATTGAAATCCGGCCGCCAAAACCATACGGTGACCCTGACACCGCGCCTCGGTACCCTTGAACTTTGGCCAACGCCGGCCAACGCGACGATTCGTATTGACGGGCAGGTGGAACTCCGGCGTCAGTTGCAGCTGACACAGCAAGCCCATACCGTGGAAGTTTCCGCACCAGGCTATGTGACGAATAAATACACCGTGGTGCCCCACCCGGATACCCCAAAGCAACTTTTCGCCGTCTTGCAATCACAGGCGAAGGTCGAACACTCCCGGCGCCAAAAGCATGAACGGGATTTCGGGCTGATCTTCGTCGAGTTCCAGCCCCGCGGTTCGTTCGAGCTCACGACCACACGCCGCCGAATCCCGGTGCGCCTGACCCGACCGTTCGCGATCATGGACAAGGAAGTCACCAACGCCCTGTACCAGCGCTACCGAGCCGAACATGACTCCGGAGAAGTGTTCGGCAAGCGCCTGGATCGCCCGAGCCAGCCGGTAGTGCAGGTCAGTTGGGCGGATGCCGCACTGTTTGCGAACTGGATGAGCAAGCAGGCAGGGGTTGCGCCGTTCTACCGGGTACGCGACGGGCAAATCGTGGGATTCGATGCGCAGGCGACCGGATACCGGTTGCCGAGTGAAGCCGAATGGGTCTGGTTGACCCGTTCCGGAAAGCGGTATGCCTGGGGTGACTTCATGCCGCCTCCAGATCGGTTCGGTAATCTAGCAGACGCTTCCGCTTCCGACATCGTGCAGCCGACACTGGAAGGATACAACGACGGGCATGCCGTCAGCGCCGACGTCGGAAGCTTCCCGCCTTCGGGCCAAGGGTTGTATGATTTGCCGGGCAACGTGGCGGAATGGATGCACGATGTGTTTCTCGACAAACTGCGGGTTTCGACCCGTCCGGAGACAGAGCGAGTCAATCCGCTGGGCGAGGCCAGCGGTCGATACTACGTTATCCGGGGATTTAGCTGGCGCGATGGCGGGCGCAAGGAGTTGAGCCTGAACAACCGTCGCTACGACCGCGATCCCAAGGACGATGTGGGGTTCCGGCTGACTTACTACCTGGACAAGCCATGAAACGACTTTGGTGGGTATCCTTGTATGCGATGGCGGCCTTGGCATGGGCCGAAGAGCCTCCTGCACCGCAAGCGGAAGAAGAGGATCACCAGATTATCGAAATCCTAACTGAAGAGGATCTCAAGCAGAAAACCCCACAGATCACACTCAAGCAATTGACCCCAAAAGAAACCATTTCCCTCGACCAAGCCGTGGATATGCCCAGTGACATATAAATTGAACAACCTGACCGGGCGCTGGCGTGAACACGAAGTGTTCTGGCAATTGCTGGCGTTGGCGGTGTCGTTCGTGCTGGTGCACGCGGCGTATGAACTGGTGGTGCGCCCAGTCGCCTACGAGGAGTTACAACGCCAGGCCGTTGCCGAGGAACAGGCTGAAATCGCATCGCCGACGCTTGGCGCGCGGATCGCCGTGGTCGTCAAGGACTACGAGCAGGAAGCCTGTTTTATCGCCCTGTTCTGGGCGCTCGCCATCATGTGGATGAAGCTGATGAAGCTGCGCTTCGCACGAAGGCTGCTGAGCCAGCGTGGCCGGCAAGACGAGGAGAGTTTCCTGGAAACCCGGGAAACCGATCTGGTCCTGCCTCAGGCGCACGACCGGGCACGCTTCACCGACGTGCGCGAGTACGTGCGAATGCAGGGCTATGGCGGTACCGTGCTCTATCGGGCTGCCGACGCCTGTCTGGATCGTTTCTTCACGACGCATTCCGTATCGGACGCCACTGCGGCCATGAAGGCCAGTTGCGAGATGGAGTCGGACCGGCAGGATACCGAACTGGCACTGGTGCGCTACCTGACCTGGGCCATCCCGTCGCTTGGATTCATCGGCACGGTGCGCGGGATCGGCGCAGCCCTGGGGCAGGCCGAAGAAGCCACGCGCGGCAACATCGGGCCGGTGACGGAAAGCCTTGGCGTGGCATTCAATTCAACGTTTGTCGCCCTGCTGATCAGCCTGTTCATCATGCTGCTGCTGCACAAACTGCAGGAAGCCCAGGAGTCGCTGGTACTGGATGCCCAGGAGCATTGCCAGCATCACCTGCTGCGTTACCTGCGGGAGCGGACGCGGACGGATGAGCCTTCTTCTTAGGATCGACAGCTACGCGCTGGCACAGCCCGACGGCACCGACTGGCGGGTCGAGTGGTGCTTGGCCCACCGGGACTCAAAAGACGGTTGGCGATTTGGTAAAGATGCCGGTGAACGGCTGCAGCCCCGACACACCGACAACGAAAACAACGAATATCTGGAAACACCGGGGATAGGGGAAAGCCAAGGCACGTCGAATATCGACCTTGCGTATTTGCAGTTGCGGGAATTCCTACCGGAAGGGGAAGGCCCGATCGACCTTTCGGTAAGCGGAGGAATCGACCGATCGCGGCTCGAACGTCTGCTGGGCGTTCTGGAAGCCTTGAGCTACGCACCCCGAAGTGTATTCCCGACCGCACTGCTGGCGGCCCGGGACCTTGAACCCGGGCGCTACGGCATCATCGAGCTCGGGCGCAACCGCAGCTGGATCAGCGCCATTGACGTTCAGCCGGGCCGTGCGCGACTGGAATCAGTCCAGGATTACGGGGATTTCGGCTTCTACCACCTCTTCACCCAATGGATGGAGAACGCGGCGGAGGCCTTCGCAGCCCAACACCGTTTCGACATACATCGCAACCTCGCGACAAACCGCGGGCAGCTGTTCGAACAAATGTGCCAAGGCTTCGCCGGGAAATCCGGACAGATCCGGCTCAATCTGGATTCCCGGCCCGTGACGCTGGACGAAAAGGTCTTTCAGGCCCGCTGGCCGAAGTCTTCTCTCGATACGGAGGGGCTGGAGCTCCTGCTGCTGCCTCCCCTGACGCGGGTATTGCCGCTGCCGGAACAGGGGTTGGGTCTCCCTCTTTGTGCCAACCCCACGCCCCAGGCCGTCTTCAATCTGGAGGCCGCCGTGCCGGAAGACGGGCAAGCCCACCGTTGCGTGGCCCTTTCCTGCTGAATGTCCCGACGCCGCCGCAGCCGTTTCCTGAACCCGTTCGGCCTGGCTTTCCTGGATGTCATGTCCTGCGGACTGGGGGCCGCGGTCCTGCTGTTCCTGATCATCGACCACAATCTAACCGAACTGGCGCAAGCATCGGAGAGCGGCGAGGGAGATATGCAACTGCTGGAGCAATCGATCCAGGAACAGGAAGAACTGATTACCGAGCACCGCAGACAGATGCGTCAACTGCAACGCGAGTTGGAAAGCCTGGCGCAGCAGCGCGTGGCCGCCATCACCACCCAGGCCGAACTTCGCGCCCGCCAACCGAAAGCGTCTGACACGGCCCAACTGGAACAGGAACTGCGCAAGCGGAAGAAAAAGCTTCAGGAAGCGGAGAAAAGCAAGCAACTGAGAGCGAAAGAGGGAGAAGGGCAACGCCAGTACGTGGCGGGCTTCCGGGTCGAGGGCCGCCGCATCCTGATCCTGCTGGACCGCTCGGCCAGCATGCAGGACGAACGTATCGCCACGATCATCCGAAACAAGTTTCTCCCGGTGAAGTACCAGGTCGAGAGCTACAAGTGGCGCTGGGCGCGTTCCATCTTCGAATGGGTTCTCTCACACCTGCCGCAAGAGGCGCAATACCAAGTCTGGGGTTTCAGCACGACAGCGGCGCCGGCGCTGCCGAGGAGCGGATGGCTTCCGGCAAAAGACGGGAAGCGAATGGAAGAGGTGATTTCGGCCGTGCAGGGCTGGGTCCCTGCGGGAGGAACCCGACTTGATACGACCCTCAAGAAGATCGCCCAGATCAAGCCAAGGCCGGATGCTGTCTATCTGATTACGGACGGCCTGCCGACGCAGGGAAAATCCTGGTTCAAGAAAAACCGGGTCAGCCCTTCCCAGCGCATGGATTTTTTCCAAGAAGCAACGGGAGGCATTGCAGGCCCGCCTTTCAACATCGTTCTGCTTCCACTTGAGGGCGACCCGGCAGCGGCCGGGGCCTACTGGGGATTTGCGATGAGGACGAACGGGCAATTCCTGGCCCCGGCGGAGGACTGGCCATGAGGCGCGTCCGCCGGCAAGCCGATAATCGTTTGTCGTTCCTCGACGTGGTCAGCTGTGGGTTCGGGGCCATGGTGCTGCTGATCCTGATCACTAAAAACACTGTGGGTGAGCCGGTCGAAGATCTTCGGGCCCAAATCGAAGCGCTGCAGGAACAACTCTCACGCATCATTCAGATCCGGGCAAGCCTGGCAACCGAACAACTTGCGGTGCAAACCCGAGTGCACGCCCAGCAGGAAAAACTGCAGGACGAACGGAAGGGCGTAGAGGAAGCGCGGCAGGCGAATGCTGGCGCCCAGGCGCAGGCCCTGATCGAAGCAGACCTGAAGACCGCGCTACAACGCCTCAATGAAGAAATGCGACGGCTGAATCTGACTGCATCCGAGCCGGATGTGATTGGTGGCATCCCAGCCGACAGCGAGTACATCATTTTTATTGTCGACACGTCCGGCAGCATGAAACGGTTTGCCTGGAAGGCCGCCAGGCAACAGTTGGTGGCTCTGCTGGACGCTTATCCGAAAGTGCGCGGGCTCCAAGTGATGAACGACATGGGCACGTATATGTTCAGCGGCTACCGGGGGCGCTGGATTCCGGATACGCCCGCACGGCGGAAGGTTCTCCTGCAGCGCTTTGACTCCTGGCATTCGTACAGCAATTCGAGCCCCGTCGAAGGCATTCTGGAAGCCATAAAGCGATTCCGCATGAAATCCGACAAGATCAGCCTGTACATCTTCGGCGACGAATACACTGGCGAGTCGATCCAGCGGGTCATCGACACGGTGGAGGATCTCAACTACCGGGATGGGAAGAGACAGGTCCGCATTCATGCGGTCGGGTTCTTCACCCGGGCTCAGATCGAGAAGATCGATCCGAAATACGCCGATACCACTAGTCGGTTCGCGGCGCTAATGCGGGAGCTGACCCGGCGCAACGGAGGAACTTTTTTGGGGATCACGGTGGATTGAGTCCACCCACAACAAAGCGGCAAGCTCCTTATGCTACTGTCCTAACCGTCGGGTAATCGCCAACCGGAAAACATCCAATTCATGCTCAATCTTGTAGGGACAAGGCCTCCGGGGTCCATCCGGTCCGCAGCGATTGTTTCCAGAATGATTCACGTGGTAATCGTTCCGCCCAAAATCCATACGAAGTCCCTCTAATCGCGCCACCCAGCCCCCGTTCAACGGGATTTCGGCCCCGAACCCGATGACCCAACCGGTTTCCGTCGAGCGATCATGAAAGGAGTCGTCAGGATCCACCGTCCTAGGTCGGTTCGGTCCAAAATCAACGTCGACGACGAAGTTTTCAATCCGGGCACGCGCCAATCCTCCCGTAGCAAACACCGTCACTGAACCGAATGATTTCTCGATTCCTACACGGGCCGTAGTAATCCACTGAAACTCCACCACGGCCGTCTCGTCCAAAGCCCAAGGGCGGGGATCGAGCTGGTTAGTCTGGGCCTCTAAGTCACCGATGGTGCCTTCCAGTTCCAGTCGAATCATGGTGCCACCCAGATTGAATTTCTTCCCTATCAGCACGCCACCAATGAAGCCGGCATCCTCGTAGCGAGTCACTAAGCCAGGACTGACCGGGTACGCAAAACCATTTGTATCAGTCAGCCGATTGTCGACTTCGGCAGATCCCACGAAAACACCCGCATAGGCTTCCGACCCATGGGGGGCCGACCAATTTTCCGCAGCAAAAACGGGGCCGCTTGCCACAACCATGAGAAGGACAAACATCCCAAGTGCCGTGCCACCCGGGGCATTATTGCCCCTGGACTCAAGCAAGAAAAACGGTTTCATTGCGGCCCCCTCGTGGCATCCCGCTCTGTTGACCAGGTTTCAGTCAATCCGCGTTCCGCGGTGGATAGCTACAATTCCGGCGCTTAGGTTGAAGTACTGGCAGGAAGCAAACCCTGCAGCGCGCATCATCTCGCGCAAGGTCCGTTGGTCCGGATGTACGGCGATGGATTCCGCCAGGTAGCGGTAGCTGTCGCGATCCCCGGCCACCAGTTCGCCTAGTTTCGGCACGGCCTGGTGCGTGTACGCATGGTAGAGCGGCTCCAGCCAAGCGGCCGGTTGGGAGAATTCGAGCACG
Source organism: uncultured Chromatiales bacterium (assembly GCA_964602805.1). GTDB lineage: Bacteria > Pseudomonadota > Gammaproteobacteria > Poriferisulfidales > Poriferisulfidaceae > Poriferisulfidus. The sequence continues at coordinate 44,804 of CAZRSJ010000005.1, forward strand.
ACCGCCAGTCCGCCGGGACGCAGCACCCGGTACATTTCTTGCAGGCAGGCCGAGGGATTCGTGAAATTGCGCAGGCCGAACCCGACCAGAACCCGGTCGAACGACTCCGACTCGAAAGGAAGCGCCATCGCATTGCCCTGTACGGCTGGAATATCCGTCAAACCTTCGTCCAGCAGCCGGTCCCGACCCTGAGTCAGCATGCCGTTGCTGAAGTCGCATAGGATCACCTGTCCTTCCGGGCCGACCTTCGAGCGAACCAGCCGGGCCAAGTCGCCGGTGCCACCAGCGAGATCCAGCACACGTTGGCCCTCCCGGAGTTGCGCGAGCAGCGCAAACGTGCGTTTCCAGACCCGGTGCAGCCCGAACGACATCAGGTCGTTCATCAGGTCGTAGCGGAACGCCACCGACTCGAACACCTCGTTTACAAGGCGGGTTTTCTCGTCCGGCTCAACCTCCCGGTAGCCAAAGCGCGCCATAGGACTAGTTCTCCGTGACCTTCCGCTCGATTCCGGCCTCTTTCAGGCGATCTAGGTAACGTTGCCAGCGCATCTCAAAATCGCGGCCCAGTTCGTACAGGTAGTCCCAGGAATAAATGCCCGTGTCATGGCCGTCGCTGAACACCAGTTTCACCGCATAGTGACCGACCGGTTCGATCGCATCGATGGCGACGTCTTCCTTGCCGACCTGCAGGGTTTCCTCTCCCGGACCGTGGCCCATGACTTCGGCTGAAGGCGAATGTACCCGGAGGTATTCGCAACTCAGTTGAAAGCGCTCTTCGCCGAACGCGAGTTCCAGGACCCGGGAACGTTGATGCAAATGCAGTTCTGTCGGAGTGTTTTGGCTCATCCCTGTATTTTAGGAGCTTAATCCCGCCGCCGTGCTCGCGGATGCGCGGAATCGTAGGTCTGGGCTAGGTGCTGATAATCGAGGTGTGTGTAAATCTGCGTGGTGCTGATGCGGCGGTGCCCCAGCAATTCCTGCACGGCGCGCAGGTCGCCGGAGGATTCCAGCAGGTGGCTGGCGAAGGAATGGCGGAACAAGTGAGGATGCAACGCTTGGTCGCTTCCTGAGGCACAGCCAAACTGGCGCAGGCGCATCTGTACGTTACGGGCCGACAGGCGCCGTCCCCGCTGACCCACAAACAGCGCGGTCTCCTCGGAATGCGCCATTTTCCCACGTACATCAAGCCAACCGCGCAAAGCCTTCAGCGCCATGCGGCCAACCGGCAGCTTCCGTTCCACCCGGCCTTTGCCGAGGACCAAAACTTCTCCTGCCGCCATATCCAGGTCATTGCAATCCAGCCCTACCAGTTCGGACAGGCGCATACCACTGGAATACAAGAGCTCGAACATGGCCAGATCCCGGTATCCCAGCGGGCCATTCGGCGTCGAATCCAGCAGGCGCATAACGGCATCGACATCCAGCACCTTGGGAAGCGTCCGGGGCTGCCGAGGGGCTCGAACCCCGCTTGCCGGATTGTCCGCCCGGCGATGAGTCGCCACCAGATGATCGTAGAATCCGCGCAACGCCGACAGGACGCGCTGGATGGACCGCGGAGATCGCCCCTGTCGGAACAAATGCGCGGCATAGCGCTGAACGTCGCCTTCATGCGCCTCGGCGGGTTCGGCCGATTGTTCGCCGAGCCAGCGGATGAATTGCCGGATATCGCTGGTGTAGCCAGCGACAGTGTGTATCGAGTAATTACGTTCCCAGCGCAACTTGGCTTGGAATTCCTCCAGCCACTTTTTCGAGTCTTCTTCGAGTTTGCTCATGGAGACTTCCGAGGCTCGCAAAACCGGTCGATCAAGGCTGCCGTGAGATCGGCCACATGCAGGAGCAAAGTGGTGTCGCCTTCGCGGTCGATGCCCGGCGGCAGTTCCCGACAGAGTATGCCGAAGCGCCGTCTCCGCTTCAGGGGTGCAATGACCAAGGTATCCGAATCCGCGCTTGATTTCGGCCATAGCATCTGTACGGTCTCGCGGTCCGTCAGGATCTGCGGGCCCTTCCGGAACACGGTCATGATCGCGCGCACCAGGGGCGGGTGTTCGGGAATCTTGTATTTGGCGGCAACGCGTGGGATTTCCGGTCGCAGCCGGATCGCCCAACCGGCATTCGGGAAATGGCGAAGCAGGCGCTTTTCCTGTGCCTGAATCGCGGTTCCCAGGGAGCTCGGGCGATCCTGCAGGCTTTCCGCCGCCAGGATCAGGGCATGGTCGATCAGCTTCTGGTTGCGGCTGGCCATCTGGAACAAGGCTTCCAGATGTGCATTGTGTTCTCGCAGCCGGCGGGCCTGGTACGCCTGAAACGAAATAGTGCCGTCCGAATCCCGCGGCAACTGCATCTGCTCCAGCAGTTCCGGCCGGCCAGCTAGGAAATTAGGGTGTTTTTCGAGCCAAGCCTGAACCTGTGCCGCGGACAGCTCGCGTGGCGCAGATTTGGACTTCGGGCTCATAATTCCACGGAACCAGTATAGGCATACTCCGCACTGCCCCGCAACACCACCGGCTGGCCTTCGCCTTCCCAGTTCACCTGAAGGTCTCCGCCGGGAAGCGACACTACGACATCCTCCTGAAGCTCTCCCGCCAGCCGGCCTGCGACTACTGCTGCGCAAGCCCCGGTACCGCAACCCGGAGTCTCGCCGACCCCGCGCTCCCATACCCGCAGCCGGATATGCCGAGGCGTGGAGATTTCCATGAAGCCCACATTGGCATGCCGGGGGAATCTCGGATGGGTCTCGATCCGGGGCCCCAGGATGTTCACCGGCGCACTGCCGATCGCATCGACGGTCAGCACCGCATGGGGATTGCCCATGGAAACCACGGCAATCGAATATTCTTTTCCGCCCACCTCCAAGACGTAAGCGGGGTGGCGGCCTCGATTCGAAAAGGGAATTTCGTCCGGTTCCAGCCTCGGGGTGCCCATATTGACGCTCACCGAGCCGTCGTCGTGCAGTTGCAGGATGACTTCCCCCGAAGGCGCGCGCGCGCGCTGGTTCGAGGCATCTGCATACTTTCGATCGGCAGCATAGCGGCCCAAGCAGCGTGCGCCATTGCCGCATTGCTCCACTGACTGGCCGTCGGCATTGTAGATCCGGTAGGAAAAATGGATGTCAGGGTCCGGATCCGAGTCCAGGAACAACACCTGATCACACCCGACCCCGACGCGGCGGTCCGCGATTCTCCGCAATTGGGCTACCGTCAGGGAAACCTCACGGTCCCAAGCATCAAGGACGACGAAGTCGTTGCCCAGGCTGTGCATTTTGGTGAAGTCGAGCCGCATCGCTGCATTTTACTTTAGGGTTAGCACATGGACACGTGCACGGCACAAACATGGCCTAGATCGCGTCCGACCAATCGTATTTCTTGACAAATTAGCAATTCGGTTTACAATATTAAAATTCCTTTGAATTCTATAAACCGAGTTTAATATGATCGGCGCACGCTTGAAGCGGGCACGGGCGGCTTCTGGTCTGTCGATGAAAGCGTTGGGCGAGCAGGCCGGGGTCAGTGCCAACATGATTAAGAAATATGAGCATGATGTAAGTATGCCCAGTTCTGGAGTGCTGCTCAAACTAGGGCAGGCACTGGATGTTCGCTCTGAATATTTCTTTCGCCCGGTGAATGTAGAACTCACTCGGGTTGAATACCGAAAACGTGCCAATACCCCAGTATCCGTGCTCAAACGGATAGAGGCAGACGTGCTGGAGCAAGCCGAGCGCTGGCAGGAACTAGCCAATCTTTGGCCACAATTTCCAGTTTCCAAGTTTGACCAAGTTCAAAACCTACCGGACTGCTTGAATGACTTGAAACAGATTGAAAAAGTGGCGGAACGGGTGCGGACGGTATGGAAACTTGGCATGAATCCGATTCCGGACCTAGTCGACCTGCTTGAGTCGCATGGAGTGTTGGTAATCGTCACACAAGTGGAAGATCAGACGAAATTCAGCGGCCTTCAGGCGGTGGTGGCCAAACAACCGGTGATTGTGATTTCAGCCAACTGGCCAGGAGATCATCAGCGCTTCACATTGGCTCATGAGCTTGGTCACCTGCTCCTGCACAAACGCCTCGACCCGGTACTGGATGAAGAAAAAGCTTGCAACCGATTTGCCGGAGCTTTTCTGCTGCCTGCGACCAGTACTCGGCAGCAACTTGGAAAGAAGCGCCATAGCCTAGAAATGTACGAACTATTTCTTCTGAAGCATGAATTTGGGTTGAGTATGCAGGCGTGTCTATATCGGGCAGCCGACTTGGGGATTATTGACGAATCCGTGTGCAAGCGCCTATTCATGCGTTTCTCTTCGCAGGGGTGGCGCAAAAAGGAACCCGGCAAAGCTTGCCCAGGCGAACGAACAGTTCTGTTCCAGCAACTAGTTCATCGCGCCTTAGGCGAAGGCATCATCAATGAATCAAAAGCGGCCGAATTGCTGAAGACTTCTCTTATGGCCTTCCGCAAAATGCGAAATTTGGAGTCTTTCAGTGCAGGTTTTCAGTTGTGATGCCAATATTTTTATCGATTTGGAAGAGGGAGAAGTTTTAGATTTTCTCTTCCAGCTTCCTCATCGATTTCTGGTTCCAGACATCCTCTTTGTGGAAGAGCTCCAAGAACAGCACAGTTATTTTCTTGACTTGGGCTTGGGCCTTGGCGAATTGTCTCCTCAATCAATGGCCGATGCGGGCGAACTAATACAACGATACGGCGGCTCATGCAGCAGAAACGACTGCTTCGCTCTCGCACTAGCTAGACAGGAACAATGTGTACTACTCACCGGTGACCACGGTCTGAGGAATGCAGCAGAAACGGAATCCACACCAGTAAGGGGAACGATTTGGGTGATCGAGCACCTCATCAAGCATAGGATGATCACCAAGCAACGCGCCCTTTCGGTCTATCAGGCCATGCAGGTAAGAGGCCGACGCCTGCCATGGGATCTAGCCTACCGGCGATTGAGGAATCTCTGACGGATCCGGAATTGAAGATTCTCAGCCTTCCATGTTTGTGACTAGTAATTCTGTCGACCGCGAACGATGTGATGCCTGCCCAGCGATAACACTATGCCGTTCTAACTGAGTATGCTGGCCAAAATCTTTGTAAAGAGCCCTCACGCTCTCATGATCTGCATTAGTCATTGCGAAATTGACACCCCGGCTGACAGCACGATGTAAAGCTTCGCACAGCCGAATTTGGTCTTCCCAAGCAAATATTTTTTGGTTGTATTTAACAAAGCCGTTCAGATTGTGGCGCACCGTGTAAGGAGGATCAACAAATAAAAAGTCGCCTCTTTGTGCTGCATCAATGGTTGCCTCGAAGTCTTGATGTACAAGTGTCGCGTTTTTTAGCGCCTTTGACCATGCTTTGAAATCCTCATTGGGGAAAATGACTGTTTGCTTAGTGCCGACCGGCACATTGAATTGCCCATGCTTGTTTTCGCGATAAAGACCATTCCAGCAGGTTCGATTAAGGTACATGAATTGTGCGGCGCGGGTTACTGGTTTACGTAAACACTTTGACCGCATTTCATAATAATATTCTATGGAATGTCGAGCCGCATGTTGCATAAGGAAACACTCAAACTCCTCTAGTTCATCTCGAATCACGGTATACAGTTCGATCAATCGCCCATTGATGTCCCCGAGCAATGCACCGAGTGGCTGGATTTTGAAGAAAGCCGCACCCCCGCCTAGAAATGGCTCAATATATTTGCCTTTGAATTCAGGAGGAGAAAATTGGCCGCTTTCAAACAACCAACGCTTTCCACCAGCCCACTTAAGAAAGGGATTCATGGCGATCTACACTATTTAGGGAACTTCGGAGAAACTTCTTTTTTCAGCCACCCGACAAATTCGAGATCTTCATCCGTATAGGTCTTGAATTGGTTTTTGTGTGCCGCGATGTTACGCAATTTATTAAAAACCTGAATCCAACCGAGATAATATTTTTGTCCGAGGCGTTCATTAGGCATTGGGTTCTTAAAAACATGCTTGAAATGATCCCAATTGTTTGGCTGCTTCACAATTTCCACAAAGTCTACAACATCTAGGTAAGCTTCTTTCGGTTTCCGGCGATCTTTATCTTCTCTTTGCTGTTTGGTGAAAGCATTCTTACGAATACGTTCGCTTTCTACACCAACCTCCCAATATGCAGGATCGCCGCTACCCAACCGCTCCGTGCCATGGATTTTTTTTAAAGTATTAATTACGTAATCTGTCATGCGTTCTGCCAATTTCATAAGAAAGCCATTCACCTCATCAATCTCATCTGAACTGCCTTGCTCTCTCCATCTCTGAAATTCCTCACTACCAAAATCAGGATGTACGTCAGCAAGTGTCTGCATCAGATAGTATGTATATTCTTTCACCCCGCCCTCGCCAAATCGACGAGAGAATTGTGTCTTGATTACATCATCCGATGCGGTTTTGACAAAGTCAAACAACGGTTGGCAGAAATTGATAATCTGATTTGAAAAATCTTCTGGGCTCATCAAGTAGAAATCAAGCGATTTCTTATGTGTCAAATACGTCACCACTTCTGCTATGGTGGATAAATGTGCACGAATGCCTGGGTTTGTAGCAATAAATTCATCTTTGCCTCCTTCCCAGCGCTTAGGGTTGGCCTTACGAACCTCTTCAAAGTAAGCACTCAATACTTGGAAAGCGCGTGCCACTGTTTTCTCATCGGTAGCATCCGATAACGGGCCATTCGCCAACGTTTTACCAGCAAGTCTTCCAATAAGGCCGGACCTTCTCAATCCCTTTACCACCTCGGATATAGTTAGATTCTGCGTGGGCCCGGGTGACACTCCGTGCACCGCAAAACGCCGTGCTAAGGGGCTTGATTTGTCTGTGTTCAATACACGCACAACGGCTGAGGCCAAGGCTGATAGTGCTGTTGAAGGATCGCTGTCTCCCATTCTGATGTCAGCTAAGAGACTGTCTAGTAAACCTCTTGGGACACTTTTTTGCTTGTGATTAATCGTGATAAACAAGTCGGCTTCCTTCTCTACTTCCATCTTCTCAAATGCCAAAACAAAAAGACTTTGATCAAGGAATTCATCGGATAAATGGGAGAATCCATACAATCTATGTTGGCCATCAATGACCCATGCAGATCGGTATTTCGACGGCAAGGTTATCCAGCCAAATTTAATGTTCGGGTCCGTATTCTCCCGATTAGATATCAAGTCAAATCGAGGCGAGTCAGAGAAATTCACCAGAATGTTTGTGGGGAAAAAGCCGCCTTTTTTGATAAATTCACCAATCCGTTTGATACGAGACGCTAATATCATCCGCTGATAGGCTGGGCGACCATCCGGGTGATTTAGTGCTTGGTGATTAATAAAAGAGATCTTTAATAAGCTTCTAGGCGTTGCCACAAAACTATAGAATTTCTCTCCACCAATTTTGCCGCGAATCGCGGGTAATTTGACGTTGCCTAAACCCGGAACTTTTTTGCCCTTTAGAAATTCTCCAAGTATCTGGTACTTGCCAGCAGGCCCCATGTGTTTCACAAAAGTTTGAAAATATTGGAGTTCATTTTCGGTTATTATTTCAATATTGCCATCACTAGCTCTTTCGATATCCTGCGAAGACCAAAGAATATTATTCGTTGCGTAAACCCATATTATCTTGGGCTTTTCTCTACCACTATCAGCAAATCGTTTGTTGATAGTTGAGCGAAAATAATTTTGAAGCGATATGGTTTCCTGAAGGTCCTTTTGCAAAGAACGCCGGCCACGTTTTGCCCGAGACTTGCATTCAATAACGAGTGCCGTTTCTTCATCTTCGGCATATACATCGACTTGTTTCTTGCCTATAGAACCATCGGCACGTTGAAAATTAATTTTAAAATTAGCACCATTTAATATCTGGTACCCCATCAGATAAAACAAGCACCAAACACTATCTTCGAGCAATTTGTTATGGCTCTTATTGCGCTTAAGCTGAGTAGAGCGTTTTCCATGCCGTTGGACTTCCCAACCTTTATCTTCTTCTTCTGGAACATCTACGGGATGAACACTCTTTGCATCATATGTTCTTCTTCGTTTACGATACTCTGAAACACGTTTTGTCTCGTCTACAAGCAGTAAGAGAAAATTTGATTCCTCATCATCAACCTTTGGTTTGGTTTGTCCAGTTTCTTTTGCCATCATTCGTTAGGAAAACATCTAAAGATGGCAAACGCACATTGTCCTTGACTACAGGATAACTCTGTACCATTCATAGCGGCTTTTCTTCGCGAAACTACCGGTTCGAAAAACTTGTGTGGGCTTTTTGTGTGGTCGCAATTCTTGGAAATGGGCAACGACATAATGACAAAAATATTTACAAATGTCTAGGTGTGGTTGCCGCAAATTGGTACTCTAAAAGTTTAGAGTCCTAAAAATTTAGATCTGCTTTCGGTTTGCAAGGGTCACTGGATTTGGCTAGAATACGCGCCCCCTGACGGTTCAATCCTTCTCATGTACGCAGTCATCGAAACCGGCGGCAAGCAATACCGTGTCCAGCCCGGCGACATCATCCGGGTGGAGCGGCTTGCGAGCGAGCCCGGCGACAAGGTCGAATTCGATCGCGTGCTGCTGGTGGCGGACAAGAAGAAAACCCACATCGGCACGCCGCATGTGGAAGGGGGGCGTGTCGCCGCCCAAGTGACCAGCCACGGCCGTGCGCCGAAGATCGAGGTGGTCAAATTCCGGCGGCGGAAGAATTCCCGGACCCGTACCGGGCACCGGCAGCATTGGACCGAACTCGAAATCAAAGATATCCAGGTGTGAGGCAGCGATGGCACACAAAAAATCAGGCGGCAGTTCCAGGAACGGGCGCGATTCCGAGTCCAAGCGGCTTGGCGTAAAACGCTTCGGCGGCCAGCAGGTTCGCGCCGGAACCATCTTGGTGCGTCAGCGTGGCACCCGTTACCGGCCCGGGTCTTTCGTCGGCTGCGGCCGCGACCACACCCTGTTCGCCAAGGTAGACGGGACCGTGGAATTCCGCTCCCGCGGGCGCGAAAGCCGTACGTACGTATCGGTCAACCCGGCCGGATAATCCATCCGGCTGGCCTTCCGGCATGTCCCAGTGCCGGAATTCCTGAAACAAAATCGCCGGCCGAAAGGATTTTCGGCCTTTTTGGCCCTTTCTCCCTCTTATAATCCCTCCAATGAAGTTTGTGGACGAAGCTACCCTGACGGTTCGCGGCGGCGACGGCGGCCACGGCTGCGTCAGTTTCCGGCGCGAGAAGTTCATTCCGCGCGGCGGGCCGGACGGGGGTGACGGCGGCGATGGCGGCTCCGTTTACCTGCGTGGCGATTCCCATCTCAATACGCTGGCGGATTTCCGCTCCCGGCGCCATTTCAAGGCGCAACGCGGCTTGGACGGTTCCGGACGCAATCAGACCGGCGCCCAAGGAGAGGACGTGGTCATCGACGTTCCCGTCGGGACACTGGTGCGGGACGGCGAAACCGGCGAGTTGATCGCGGACATCACGGATGGGCAGCATACGCTGGTGGCGCACGGCGGATTCCACGGCCTCGGAAATGCCCGCTTCAAAAGCTCGACCAACCGCGCCCCGCGGCAGTCGACGCCTGGAAGCGAGGGCGAGAGCCGGACATTGAACCTGGAACTGAAACTGATGGCGGACGTGGGACTGCTGGGCCTGCCCAATGCGGGCAAGTCCACGTTGGTCCGCGCCGTATCGGAAGCGACCCCGAAAGTGGCGGATTATCCGTTCACGACCCTGCACCCCCACCTGGGTGTGGTTCGGGTGGGCGCATACCGGCGGTTCGTGATCGCGGATATCCCAGGCATCATCGAGGGAGCCGCCGAAGGCGCAGGCCTCGGCCTGCAGTTCCTCCGCCACCTCGCGCGCACCCGCTTGCTCCTGCATCTTGTGGATCTTGGCGATGATTCGGGACCCGGCCCGGTCGAATCCGTGCGGCAGATCGAGAAGGAACTGCAGCAGTCGAAAGAAGTCTCTTTTGCGCAACCCCGCTGGCTGGTCGGGACCAAGGCCGACCTTTTGCCGGAGGAAGAGGGCGAGGCAAGGCTGGCCGCCCTGTGCCGGGAACTGGACTGGACCGGTCCGAGTTTCCTGATTTCCGCGGTGGCGCATCGCGGGCTTGAACCCCTGATCCAGCAAATCGACCGGTTTTTGGAGGCTTGGCGTGAACAAGCGGCATGAACTCGGCGCATCGCAGCGCTGGGTCATCAAGTTCGGCAGTTCCCTGGTGACTGGGGAGGGTCGCGGGCTGAATCGTCCAGCAATCGAAGACTGGATGCGCCAAGTCGCGTTGTTCAGGGAACAGCAACGCAAGATCGCCCTGGTTTCCTCGGGTGCCGTGGCCGAAGGGATGAACCGGCTGGACTGGACCGACCGGCCGGATTCGCTGCATGACCTTCAGGCTGCCGCTGCCGTCGGCCAAATGGGGTTGGTGCAGGCTTATGAAGTGGCCTTGTCGCACCATGGACACCACAGCGCCCAGATCCTGCTGACTCACGAGGGCCTGACGGATCGGGCGCGTTACCTGAATGCCCGAACCACTCTGCGGACCTTGCTGAATCTTGGCGTCATCCCTGTGGTTAACGAGAACGACACCGTTTCGACCCGGGAACTGCAACTCGGCGACAACGATACGCTGGCGGCATTGGTCGCCAATCTGATCGAGGCGGATCTCATGGTGATCCTGACGGACCAGCCCGGCCTGTTCGACAAAGATCCCAATGTTGCCGCGGATGCTCGCCTGATCGAGGAAGCCTGGATCGACGACCCGGCACTGGACGATTACGCCGGACAGGGCCAGGGGCGCCTGGGCCGGGGAGGCATGCGGACCAAGATCGAGGCCGCCCGGATCGCTGCGCGCAGCGGAACCCATTGCCTGATCGCGAACGGCGCGGAACCGGACATCCTGTGCCGGATCGCCGAGGGCGAAGCCTGTGGAACCCTTTTGTCTCCCCGGGATGAACCCCTGTCCGCACGGCGGCAATGGATCGCCGGGTTGCTCCGCGGCGAAGGTTGCCTACATGTCGATGCCGGAGCCGAGCGGGCTTTGCGGGCGGGCAAAAGCCTCCTGCCGGTCGGCGTCACCGAAGTCGAGGGATCATTCCTCCCGGGAGACGTGGTTCGGGTCTTGACCGAACAGGGTCGCGAAATCGCACGGGGCATCGTCAATTATGCGGCGGACGACGCGCGTCGCATTCGCGGACACCGCAGCGAAGAACTTGACTCTATACTTGGCGTGGTCGGAGAACCTGAAATCATTCACCGAGACAACCTTTGCCCTCTGTGGGAGACAGCCGACTCATGATCTCGCAAACCGAATACGCGCGGCGGCGCAAGAGGCTCATGCGCCGGATCGGGCCGGATGCGGTGGCCTTGATTCCCGCGGCCCCGGCTCGGGTTCAAAGTCGCGATGTCCACTGGCCGTACCGGCAGGACAGCGACTTCCTGTACCTGACCGGATTCCCGGAGCCGGACGCCGTCGCGATGCTGCTCCCCGGACACCCGGACGGCGAGTTCGTGATGTTCTGCAAGCCGCGCAACCCAGCCGTCGAACAATGGGAAGGCGCGCTTGTCGGCCTGGAGGGAGCCTGCGAGCGCTACGGGGCGGATGCGGCCTACCCTATCGAGAAATTGAATGACATGGTTCTGACGCTGCTCCGGGAACGGCAGACCCTGTGCTACGCACTGGGACAGGACGGAGACTTCGACGGGCGGGTTGCCCGCTGGATCGATCAGATGCGTCTCCGTAGCCGGACCGGCCACAATCCTCCAGAGGAATGCCGCCTGCTCGACCGGGACCTGCACGAGATGCGCCTGTTCAAGAGCCGCAGCGAGATCGCGCTGATGCGCAAGGCTTCCGCCATCGTGACCGGCGCCCACCGCCGCGCCATGGGCACGGCGAAACCGGGATGCTACGAATACGAACTGGAAGCCGAACTGGTGTATGAAACCCAACGCCACGACATGCGTTTCGCTTATTCCAGCATTGTGGCTTCGGGCCACAATGCCTGCACGCTCCACTATTCCGAGAACTCCCGCCGGACCGAAGAAGGCGACTTGGTCTTGATCGACAGCGGGGGCATGTTGGCCGGTTATGCCAGCGACATTACCCGCACCTGGCCGGTGAGCGGCCAGTTCACGCCCGCGCAACGGGAAATTTACGAGCTGGTCCTGGAGGCGCAGCAGGCGGCCATCCGCCAGTGTGTTCCCGGCAACACCTGGGACGACCTCCACCGCGCGGCAACCCGCGTCCTGACCCGGGGCCTAGTGCATTTGGGGGTGCTGAAGGGGCGGTGGCAGACCCTGTGGAAGAAAGAGGCATACAAGCCCTACTTCATGCACGGGACTTCCCATTGGCTGGGCATGGACGTGCATGACGTCGGCGAGTACCGTGTCGACGGGAAGTGGCGAGGGCTGGAACCCGGCATGGTCACCACGGTAGAACCCGGACTTTACTTCACGCCGGGCCTCAAAGGAGTGCCGAAGCGATTTCGCGGCATCGGGGTGCGGATCGAGGACGACGTGGCGGTCACCCGCAAGGGACCGGATGTGCTCAGCGCGAGCCTGCCTTCCGATCCGGACGACATCTGCCGTCTCGTGGGGGCAGTAGCGCAGTGAGCGAAACCGAAACGAACCCGGACCTGATCATCGCCGGCGGCGGGTTGGCCGGCCTGGTGCAGGCCGTTCTGCTGGGCTCTTCCGGTTGGAGAATCGCGGTTCTGGAGCGCAGCGACGGGCTTTCGGCCCTAGCCGACCCGCGCAGCCTCGCCTTATCCGAAAGCACCCGGCGCATCCTTGATTCGGTCGGAGCATGGGACGCACTCTCGTCCGAATGTGCGCCGGTGTCGCACATCGACGTCTCCCAGCGTGGCGCCTTCGGGTCGACCCGCCTGCATGCCGAGGACGAACAATTGCCGGCTCTGGGCTATGTCGTGCCTGCGGGAACCCTGGCCGGAATCCTGCGCAAGGCGGCCGATGACTTGCCGAACTGCGAGATCCTGACGCAGACCTCCGTCGAACAGGTACAACCTCAAGAGGCCGGCATTGCACTGAAAATCAGGAAGGATGCCACCCCGCAGACCCTGTCCGCGCGTCTCCTGATTGCGGCGGACGGGGCACGGTCGGCCTTGCGCGATGCATTGGGGCTGCACACGGAAGAAGTGGATTACGACCAAAGCGCCGTGGTCGCGGAAGTCGAAATGGATCGGGCGGCGGAAGGCTGGGCGTACGAGCGTTTCACCGACACCGGCCCTCTGGCCCTGCTGCCGCACCCGTCGGGCCGGTGGGCTTTGGTTTGGGCGTTGTCCCGCGAAGGCGTCCGGCAGGCCCGGACCTGGTCGGATTCCAGGTTCTGCCGTGAACTGCAGCAGGTGCTTGGGTCGCGCGCCGGTCAGGTCGTCGATGCGGGGCCGCGAAATTTTTATGATTTGACGTTTCGTCGCGTCCGACAGAGAGTCGGCACCCGCAGTGTCCTGATCGGAGATGCGGCTTACAGTTTCCACCCCGTGGCGGCGCAGGGATTCAATTTGGTCGTGCGGGATGCTGCATGGCTTGCCCAAGAACTTCGGGATGCCAAACAGGAAGGAGCCGATCCGGGTCACCCTGAACTGCTCGAAGGATACGCCTGCTCGCGGGACACGGATGCACGAAGAGTCGCCGGATTCACGGACTTCCTCGCCCGTGGGTTCGTGATGCAGAATCCCTTGATCCGCGGTGCACGTGCCGCCAGTTTGTTTGCTTTGGAGGGCATGCCGCAATGCCGAACCCGGCTGATCCGCTTCGGAATGGGCGCGGACCTTCCCCAGGCTGACCTGGCCTTGAAAATGAAGGAAGAGCAGACCCATGCCTGATGTGGTGGTGATCGGCGGAGGTGCAGTCGGTTTGACCACTGCCGCATTGTTGGCGCGATCCGGATTTCAGGTCGAACTGGTCGAACAACGGGAACTGCCACCGAAAGAACCGGGGCCGGACCCCGAAATCCGGGGGCTGGCGCTGACTCCGGCATCTGAAGCAATTCTGCGAGCCTGTGGGGCGTGGGAAAACCTGGACCTCGACCGTGTCCAGCCCTGGACCCGGATGCAGGTTTGGGGGGAACCCGACCATGACGGGGTCGAATTTCTGGCATCCGACATCAACAAGCCGCAACTTGGGCATATCGTGGAAAACACGGTGCTGGTCCGGGCGCTGCACCAGGCTCTGCAGGATGCCGGCGTGGCACTTCACTGCCCAGACTCGGTCGCCCGGCTCGAACATTATTCGTCCGGCGTCACTTTGGATCTGGAATCCGGCACACAACTGGACGCCCGCCTAGTCGTGGCGGCAGACGGTGCGGATTCGAAAACCCGGTCACTGGCTGGGCTTGAGTGGGATTACCGACCGTATCGTGAGCAGGCCATCGTCGCGGAAATCGAAACCGAACTGCCAAGCGAACCGACAGCGTGGCAGCGATTTACTGTAGATGGTCCGGCCGCTTTGTTGCCGTTATTCAACCGCCATTATTCGCTGGTCTGGTCGACAACCCAGGCCGAAGCGCTAATGGATTTGGATTCGGGCGAATTCGAAGCCGGGCTGACAGAAGCTATGGGAGGACGCCTAGGCGCGATGCAACTCTGCGGGCCACGCGTAAAGTTCCCGTTGGGCCGCGGTTGCGCGCCGCACTGGTGTGCGGACGGCATCGTGCTGGTCGGCGATGCGGCGCACGTAGTGCATCCCCTAGCTGGACTGGGCCAAAACCTGGGGCTGATGGATGCGGCCGTTCTGCAGGAGGAAATTGCCATTCATTCGCTCGGCCTGCGTGCCTTGCGCGCATATGAGCGCCGACGCAAGGGCCCGGTCAGGGCGACCCAGTACCTGCTTGAAGGATTCCGCCTGGGCTTCGGCAGTGGATGGCAAGGCTTCAGGCAGGCGGGAGACCTGGCGATGGAACTGACTGGCCGATATCGCGCGGTGCGGAGGTTTTTCATCCATCAGGCGGACGGATGCCTGGATGGGCCCAGATGGCTACGAACCGGGGAGGCTTTCCCGGAAAGCGGCGTATGACCGAAAGTCAGTCTTTCAGGGCCTGACGGCTTCACTTCATATATAATGCGCCGCCTATGGCCAATTCAGCCCAAGCCCGCAAGCGCGCCCGCCAGGCGGACTCTCACCGTGAAGCCAACATGGCGCTGGCATCGCGCTACCGCACCTTCGTCAAGAAGGTCGTCAAGTTGATTGAGGAAGGCGATCGCGAACAGGCCATGCAGTCTTACCAAGAAGCCGTCCCCGTGATCGACAGTGCGGTGACCCGCGGGTTGATCCACCGCAACAAGGCAGCTCGCCAGAAAAGCCGCCTGAACGCGCGAATCAAAAGCCTCAGCGCCTAAAACCCTGCCGGGTTGTTCCCGGAATATCGTCCTCATGATCCATGAGGAGCGTTGTCTATTTCTCCGATTCTGACGCGTCGGGGTTTCCTTTGACGATTCCAACCACGAATTCCCGCGCCCGGTCGGCCAGATGCC
Source organism: uncultured Chromatiales bacterium (assembly GCA_964602805.1). Taxonomy (GTDB): domain Bacteria; phylum Pseudomonadota; class Gammaproteobacteria; order Poriferisulfidales; family Poriferisulfidaceae; genus Poriferisulfidus. Next base: position 60,286 of record CAZRSJ010000005.1, read on the forward strand.
GGCGATCCAGGCCGTCCGGGTCGATTGCCGGGCCGATGTGCACCTCCGCCTGAATGGAGGCGCATCCGAGAATTCCCAAGATGCTGGCGGCCAATGTTTGCTGATCCACGTATGGCACCTCCGGATGCACACCTTCCGGGTGTGGATAGCGCAACGCGACCGGCTGCACATGGACTCCGCTTTCAATCGCTGCCGCAAAAAGGCGTGGATGGAACGGAAGCACGGTATGGCCTTTTCCTGTTGTCCCTTCAGGAAAGACCGCGACGCTTTGTTGCCGCTTGAATGCTTTTCGGATTCCCTCGATGCTGCGCCGCGCCGCGCCTTCGCCTCCCCGCTTAATAAACAGCGTCCCACCCGCCCGGGACAAGCGGGAAATCACCGGCCACTGGGCGACCTCCGCCTTACTCAGGAATGCCACCGGCACAGCCGAGCCCAGCACCATGATGTCCAGCCATGAGATATGGTTGCACACCACCAGGCAGGGCGCTTCGGCAGGCTGCCCGGTCACAGACACCTGAACGTTCAGGCGGGTCAAGACCCGCCGGTACCATTCCTGGTTCTTTTGCTGTGCCTCAGGATCCGGGGGGGTGGATTTCAACGCACGGAGATGTTTCGCGTTCCCATGCACGAGCCCCCATCCGATAGGGTACAGCAGCCGAAAAAACCGCCACAGGCCGCGAATCAGTTTCACGAGACCTGGATTCTTTCCTTGAAGGCGTCAAAAGACCGGATCGGCTCTTCGCAAGTCGGGCCGATGCAGACATAGGCCACCGCCTCACCTTGGGCCGGCTTGTCCTGAAGTGCCGGCGGAAGATCCTCCGTGTCTTCGCGAATGGCGTAGCAATCCGCCTTGAGATCGCCGCGCCAAGCTGCGGATTTCCAGCGTCCCAACTCCGGCTCGTTGCCACGCAAGATGATCTGCGCAGGAGGCTGTTCCACCACAAACCGGGCCTCCATGAACCGGGCATGTTCCTGGGGCGCCTGCACAATGGCACCCTGTGCGCTGGCCAGCGTTCGCTCTGCCAACTCCACCCATTCGCTCCGTGCGAGCAGGTGCCCGATCCGGATCAGCCCTTCGCAGGCAACTGCGCAACCGGATGGAGCGACATCGTCCGCCAGAAGTCGGGGGCGAACCAACAATTCTTCGTGGTCATGCGACGTAAAGAAAAGGCCTCCATCGGGGTCCGCAAACTGCTCGGCGATGACTCCGGCAAGTTGTTCGGCGAATTTCAGGTTCTCGTTGCTCCAGCGCCCCTGCAGTAGCAAAAGTGCCGCTTCCAGCATGAATGCGTAGTCGTCCAGATACGCATTCAGGTGCGCCTTCCCCTGGCTGAAACTCGCCTTCAATCGCTGGCCGTCCCACAACTGCTGCCGCACGAAATCGAACGCGGCGACCGCACTGCGGAACCAATCCGGCTCGCCCAACTGGCGCGAAGCCAGAATCAGGCCGCGGATCATCAGGGCGTTCCAGCTGGTCAGCATCTTGTCGTCCAGTCCCGGGCGAACGCGGACCGAGCGAGCCTCGAACAGACGCTGCAGGTCCTGCTCGAACATGCCCTGGAGTTCTTCAACCGGTTGCTTGGTGTTCGCCGCAGTCTCCAGCATGGTCTGGAAACCGTGCAAATGCCAGCGCCCTTCGAAATTCGCCGGGCGATCCAGTCCGAACCGGAACGCAAAAGCCGGGTAATGCTCCTCCGGGATCAGCGCCTGCACCTCTTCCGGCGTCCACAGGTAAAACTTGCCTTCCTCACCCTCGGAGTCGGCATCCAGGCTGGAATAGAAGCCACCGGATTCATCCTGGAGTTCACGGGTGACGAACGAAACGATACCCGCCGCCGCAGCCCGCAGCGGCGGGGATTCCGTGCGCGTCCAGGCCTCTGCGTAAAGCGGCAGCAGAAGGGCTTGGTCGTACAGCATTTTCTCGAAGTGAGGAATCATCCAGTGCGCATCGACCGAATACCGGTAGAAACCTCCCCCGGCGTGATCCTGAATCCCACCCTCGGCCATGCACGACAAGGTGTGCGTGGCCATGTGCTGCGCCCGCGGATTGTCCTGCTGCTGCAGCCACTGCAATTGGGTGGGTCGTGCAAATTTTGGTGCGCCGCCGAATCCCCCGTCCCGCGCATCGAATGCTCGCGCCAAGCCTTCGATGACGTCGGCCTCAAGCCCCTCCGGCCAAGGAGCCGCTTGGGGCAACTGATGGATTTGCTGGAGTGCAGTGCAGACCGATTCGTTTTGCTTGTCCAATTCCTCGGCATGTTCGCCGTACCACTCCGCGACCCGCTCCAGTATCTGGCTGAACGCTGGCAACCCGTGGCGGGGCTCCGGCGGGAAGTAAGTGCCCCCGAAGAAAGGGACGCGTTTGTCCGGCGTGAGGAACAAGGTCAGCGGCCAACCTCCACCTCGCTGGGTCAACAGCATCTGTGCCGTTTGGTACAGCTTGTCCAGATCTGGACGCTCTTCGCGATCCACCTTGATGTTGACGTACAGGCGGTTCATCAATGCCGCCGTCGCCGGATCCTCGAAGGACTCGTGCGCCATTACGTGGCACCAATGGCAGGCAGCATAGCCGATCGACAGCAGGATCGGCCGACCGCTGTCGCGGGCTTCGCGCAACGCTTCCTCATCCCACGGATACCAATCCACCGGGTTGTCCGCATGCTGGCGCAGGTAAGGGCTGGAGGCTTCGGCGAGACGATTCGACATAACGGTAAGGGTTCCCTGAAAATTATACGGTGCGGGCTTTTGTTAGGATTTCTCTATTTCCCCGATCCGCGAGCTAACGCGATTTTGCCAGTTTTTCAGAGGCCGGAGGTCC
>CAZRSJ010000006.1:0-58388 GCA_964602805.1 uncultured Chromatiales bacterium
ATTACGCGGCAATCGTCAAGCAGGGCCTGTTCTCACATGTCCTGAACCCGCGCAAAGGGACCCACTGACCCCCGCAGCATGTATAATGGCGCGCCGCAGGCTCGCCTGCGAAAATTCGCGTCCGGATCGACACGAGCGGTGGGTGCCCCCAGGGTTGCCGCGAGGGATCCGGGCAAGTTGACAACCCGCAAGGCTTCGGAACCTGACAGTCCGGAGCCGCCATCAGGAGGGCCGCAATGCCGTGTGCCACCTTGCGTGAAATGCTGGAAGCCGGTGTCCATTTCGGACATCAGACCCGGTACTGGAACCCCAGCATGGCGCCGTACATCTTCGGCGAGCGCAACAAAATCCATATCATCAATCTCGAAATCACCCAGCGCATGCTGGATGAGGCCGCCGAACAGGTGCGCCAGTGGGCCGCCGAGGGCAAGACGATCCTGATCGTCGGCACCAAGCGGGCGGCTCAAGACATCGTCAAGTCCAAGGCCGAGGAATGCGGGATGCCGTACGTCTCGCAGCGCTGGCTGGGCGGGACGCTGACCAACTTCCACACCGTGCGCAACTCCATCAAGCGCCTGCAGGACCTCAAGCGCATGGAGGGCGAGAACCTGATGGCGCGCATCAGCAAGAAGGAGGCGTTGCGCCTGACCCGCGAAAAACTCAAGCTGGAACGAAGCTTGGGCGGCATCGAGGAAATGGAGCGGCTGCCGGACGCCCTGTTCGTGATTGATGTCCGCTACGAGAACATCGCGGTGCGCGAGGCCCGCCGTCTGGACATCCCGGTGGTTGCGGTGGTCGACAGCAACAGTTCGATCGAAGGCATCGACCGGATCATTCCGGGCAACGACGACGCGATCCGCTCGATCCGGCTCTACATGGACGTGATCAGCAATGCAATCCAGGAAGGGAGCAAGCAGGCGGAGGAAGAGGGGGTCGCGGTGGAAGCGCCCGCTCCCCGGGAGCCTGCCGTGAAGCGCAAGGGCCGGCGGACCAAGCTGCGCGTCGAGACGAAAGAAGACTCGCAACCGGAGGAGGCCGCCGACGAGGCGGCGCCCGAGCCCGAGGCCGCGGCGGTGGAGGATTCGGGGGACCCCGCCGATCCAGCTGAAGAGGATGCCCAGGCCGAAGCGGCCGGGAATGGAACCGAGGCCGAGGCTGCTGCAGAAGAGGAGCCAGCCGAAGCTCCAGCGGCAGCTGAGGCCGAGCCAGTTGAAGAGGATGCCCAGGCCGAAGCGGCCGGGAATGAAACCGAGGCCGAGGCTGCTGCGGTAGAGGAGCCAGCCGAAGCTCCAGCGGCAGCTGAGGCTGAGGCCGAGGCCGAACCTGAAGCCGAACCTGAAGCCGAACCTGAAGCTGAGCCTGAAGCTGAGCCTGAGGCCGAGACGGCTGCCAAGTAAGCGGACGGAACCGAGGAGTCATTCATGGAGATTACGGCACAGCTCGTCAAGGAACTGCGCACCCGGACCGGGGTGGGCATGATGGAATGCAAGCGTGCGCTCGGCGAGTGCGGCGGCGATATCGACGCCGCCATCCAGCACCTGCGCACGTCCGGGCAGATGAAGGCGGACAAGAAGTCCGCCCGCACGGCGGCGGAAGGCTCGCTGGCCCTTGCAAAGTCGGGAGACGGCGCTCGGGCGCTGCTCCTGGAACTGAACAGCGAGACGGATTTCGTCGCCAAGGACGAAGGTTTCCTGGCGTTCGCCCAGACCTGTGCCGAGGCAGCTCTGTCGTCAGGGACCGACGATGTCGAGGCCCTGATGAACCAGACCGTCAACGGCGGCACGCTCGAGGAGACGCGCCGGGAACTGGTGGCCCGCCTGGGCGAGAACATTCAGGCCCGTCGCCTGCAAGGTCTTGATGCCGACGGCGCCTCGATCGCCTGCTACATGCATGGGCGGCGAATCGGCGTGCTGGTGGCGTTCGACGGCGAGCCCGAACTGGGCCGCGACCTGGCCATGCATATCGCGGCGTCCCGCCCGGTGTGCGTGAGCGAAGATGAAGTTCCGGAGGACCTCCTGGAGAAGGAACGCGAAGTGCTGACCGCGCAGGCGCAGGAATCCGGCAAGCCGCCGGAGATCATCGAGAAGATGATTGCCGGCCGTCTGCGCAAGTACCTGTCCGAAATCACGCTTCTGGGCCAGCCTTTCGTCAAGGATCCGGACGTCACGGTCGGCAAGTTGCTCCAGTCGAAGAATGCTTCGGTCCGGGCGTTTACGCGCCTGGAAGTCGGCGAGGGGATCGAGAAGAAGCAGGAAAACTTCGCCGAGGAAGTTCGAGCCCAGGCCGAGAAACACTGACCCCGACGCCGCCATGTCTGCCGCATACCGCCGCATCCTGCTGAAGCTGAGCGGCGAGGCGTTGATGGGGGCCAACCGCCACGGGATCGATCCAGACACGGTACGCCAGCTGGCCTCTGCATTGGCCGGAGCACAGGCACAGGGCGTGCAGATCGCGGTGGTGGTGGGCGGCGGCAACATCGTGCGGGGCGAAGGCCTGGAAGCGGCCGGAATCGACCGCGTCACCGGCGACCAAATGGGCATGCTGGCCACCCTGATCAACGCGTTGGCCCTCCAGGAATCGGTGGAACAGAACCAGATCCCGTGCCGGGTGATGTCCGCCATCCCGGTGCCGCAGGTGTGCGAGAGCTACATCCGGCGCCGTGCCGTGCGCCATCTTGAGAAAGGCCGCCTGGTGGTGTTCGCCACCGGAACCGGCAACCCGTTCTTCACGACCGATTCCGCGGCCAGCCTGCGTGCGGTGGAAATCGGTGCCGACATCCTGCTCAAGGCGACCAAGGTGGACGGGGTGTATTCCAGCGACCCACTCACCGACAAGGACGCGCAACGTTTCGACGTCATCGATTACGACGAGGCCCTGCACCGCAAGCTGGGCGTCATGGATTCGACCGCGCTGGTGTTGTGCCGGGACAACCGGATCCCGATCCGGGTGTTCAACATGTTCGAGGAAGGGGCCTTGATGCGGTTGCTGGCCGGTGAGCCGGTCGGGACCCTGGTGCATGCGGAGGGCGCCCATGCGTGAGGAAATTCTGGCCGATGCCCGGGAGCGCATGCAAAAGAGCCTCAGCGTTTTGGGCGAGGCACTGACCCGCATTCGCACCGGCCGCGCGCATCCGAGCCTGCTGGACCCGGTGAAGGTGGAATATTACGGGACCGAAGTGCCGATCGCCCAGGTGGGCAGCGTGACGGTCGAAGAAGGGCGCACGCTGCTGGTGCAGGTGTGGGAGAAGAACATGGTGGAGGCGGTCGAGAAGGCATTGCTGAACTCCGACCTGGGAATCACGCCGAACAGCGCAGGGCAGGTGGTGCGCCTGCCGATGCCCCCGCTCACCGAGGAGCGCCGCCGGGTACAGGTGCGGCATGTGAAGGAGACCTTGGAGGAGGCGCGCGTCTCGATTCGCAATGTCCGGCGCGACGCCAACCATATGCTCAAGGACCTGTTGAAGGAGAAGGAGATTAGCGAGGACGAGGAGCGCCGCGACCAGGAAGCGGTGCAGAAACTGACCGACGACTCCATTCACAAGGCGGAGCAGATGGCGTCGGAAAAGGAAAAAGCTCTGCTGGAAATCTGAGGATTTCGGGAGAGCGGTGCGCGAATTCACCCTGCCGCGGTCCGAGCTTCCGGCCCATGTCGCGCTGATCCCGGACGGCAACCGCCGTTGGGCGCGCCAGCGCGGAAAACCCCACGAGGACGGCTATCGCGCCGGCATCAAGGCGACCCGCGCCCTGGTCGAGCATGCCGCCCGGCGCGGGATTTCGACCCTGACCCTGTTCGCGTTCAGCAGCGAGAACCGCAGGCGGCCGAAGCCGCAGGTGGAGTTGCTGATGAGGTTGCTGGTCGAAACGCTGGACGAACAGGCCCGCGAGCTCATGGAGCAGGGCATCCGGTTGCACTTCATCGGCGAACTGGACCGGCTGTCCACCAAGATTCGGTCGCGGATCCGGCAGATCGAGGCACAGGCTCCGGACAAACCAAGCCTGACCCTGTACGTGGCACTGCATTACAGCGGTCGCCAGGACCTGCTGGCTGCGTTCCAGCATTGCCAAAAGGCAGACCTCGATGTCGTCGGCGAGGCAGAGGTGTCGAGGGCGCTCGGCACCGGGGAGCTGCCGGACCCGGACCTGCTGATCCGCACCGGCGGCGAGTTTCGATTGAGCAATTTCCTGCTGTGGCAGATGGCCTACACGGAGTTGTATTTCACCGACTGCCTGTGGCCTGATTTCGACGAGGCGGCGTTCGACCGGGCGCTGGAGTGGTTTGCCGAACGGGACCGGCGTTTCGGGGGCAGTGCCGGATGAACGAGCTCGCGAAGCGCACCGGCACGGCCGCAGTTCTGCTGCTGGTGGTAGTGGGGGCGCTGGCCCTGAACGAGGCCGGCATCGGTCCCGCGCCCTGGATGCTGTTCGTGGCCGTGGCGTGCGGAGTGGCGGCCTGGGAGTGGGCCGGGCTGCTGGAGTTGGGGCGCCTGGGGCAGATTGCCTACCTGGCGGCCAGCGCGTTGCTGGTATCGGCCCTGATGTCGCCGGCCCTCGAAAACGCGGTTTGGCTGGCGTTCGGGCTGTGGATCATCGCGCTCTTGCGCATCGCGGGCGTCCCGTTCCCGCGCACCGTCGAGACCCTGTTTTTTGGTATGCTGGGATGGGTGGCTGTTCCGGTGGCGGGACTAATCCTGGTGGCTTTCCTGGGACCGTTTGTGTGGGCGTTTCTTGTGATTGTCATTGTGGCGGATACAGCTGCGTACTTCGTGGGTCACCGCTATGGAAAGACTGCATTGGCTCCGGAGATTTCTCCGGGCAAGACGCGCGCCGGGCTCGTTGGCGCCCTGCTGGCGGTGGCGGTGGTTAGTATCCCGATCGCGTGGGGCCTTGGCCTTCCCTTGGCAAGCTGGTTCTATTTTGCCTGCCTGGCGTTGCTCGTGGCCTGCTTCAGCGTGATCGGCGACCTGAGCGTCAGCCTGCTCAAGCGCCGGGCAGATGTCAAGGACAGCGGCCGCTTCCTGCCCGGGCACGGGGGAGCGCTGGATCGGGTCGATGGCCTGCTGGCCGCGGCGCCTATGTATGCCTTGGGCATTCAGGCACTGCAGGGAGTGCTGTTGATATGAGCACGATGCGGCTGACGGTGCTGGGCTCGTCGGGTACGATCGGGATCAACACGCTGGATCTCGCGGCACGCCACTCCGATCACGTCGAGGTGTTTGCGCTGGCCGCGAACTCGGACCATTCAACCCTCCTCGAACAATGCCGCGAGCATCGGCCGCGCTATGCCGCCTTGGCCAATGCGGATGCGGCGCGAAGCCTGCAGGACGCACTGCGTGCGGAACGACTCGACACCGAAGTGCTGCAGGGGGAAGACGAGCTGCGCGATCTGGCCGGCGATACAAGCGCCGATTGCGTGATGGCCGGAATCGTCGGACTGGCCGGGCTGGTGCCGACGATGGCCGCGGTCCGGTCCGGGCGCAGAGTGCTGCTGGCGAACAAGGAAGCACTGGTGGCGGGAGGCCGGCTGTTCATGGATGAGGTGCGCCAGCACGGTTGCGAACTGGTTCCGGTCGACAGCGAACACAATGCGTTGTTCCAGTGTTTGGCGCAGACCGACCCCGAAGCCATCGAACGTGCGACCCTGACGGCGTCGGGCGGGCCGTTCCGCGAGACTCCGCTGGAGCAGCTTGAGACGGTCACCCCGGACCAGGCGTGCGCGCATCCGAACTGGAAGATGGGGCGGAAGATCTCCGTGGATTCCGCGACCATGATGAACAAGGGGCTGGAATTGATGGAAGCGCGCTGGCTGTTCGGCCTCGATGCCGACCGGGTCGACGCGGTGATTCATCCGGAATCGATCGTCCATGCCCTGCTGACCCTGCGCGACGGTTCCACGCTGGCTCACCTGGGGCCGGCCGACATGCGCGTGGCCATCAGCTACGCCCTGTTCGGCCCCCAGCGCCTGCCTTCCGGGGTCGAGTCCCTGAACCTGGCGGAATGCGCGCCATTGAACTGGTATCCACCGCCGCCCGGGCGCTACCCCTGCCTGGAACTGGCGCGCCAGGCCATGCAGATGGGCGGACCGGCGCCGATCGTGCTGAATGCGGCCAACGAGATCGCGGTCGACGGGTTCTTGAACGAACGCATCCGATTCCCGCAGATCGCGGATGTGGTGGAACGGACGCTGGAAGCGGGCCCGTCCGGCGAGCCGGGCGGGATCGACGACATCATCGAGATGGACCTCGAGGCGCGTGCCTGTGCCCGGCAGGCCATGGAAGCCCTGTGAGTTTCCTGATCAGCTTGGCGGCATTCCTGGCGGCCATTGCCGTGCTCGTGACGTTCCACGAATTCGGGCACTACTGGGTGGCGCGCCGGTGCGGCGTGAAAGTGCTCCGGTTCTCGGTCGGCTTCGGCCGTCCCCTGTACTGTCACGTCTCGCCGAGTACCGGGACCGAATGGGTGATTTCCGTCCTGCCGTTCGGCGGGTACGTGAAGATGCTGGACAAGCGCGAGGCGGGGGACATCCCGGAGGAACAGCAAGACGTCGAGTTCACCGGAAAACCGCTGTACCAGCGAGCGGCGATCATCGCCGCCGGTCCGGCGTTCAACCTGTTGCTGGCCTTCCTGCTGTATTCCCTGGTTTTCATGACGGGCGAGACGGGCCGGCGTCCGCTGGTCGGTCACGTGGCGGAGGGCTCGCCAGCCGCGGTCGCTGGCCTTCAGACCGGCGATGAGATATTGTCTGTCGGCGGCCAGCCGATCCGTACCTGGCAGGCTTTCATCGTGCCGCTCTTGGATTCCGGGCTCGGTGACGGCATCATCGCCATGGAGGTGCTCCGCGAGGACGGCAATGTGGCGTATCCGGTCATCGACGTGGGGCCGGGGCTGCTGAAGAACGAGAATGTGTTCGGTGCGCTTGGCATGCACCCGCTGCGAGCAACGTCCATGCCCGTGGTGGGTACTGTTTTGGAGGGTGCGCCGGCCGAGGCGGCCGGTTTGCGCGAAGGCGATCGCATCGTGCGTCTCGACGGGTCTTCGGTAACAACCTGGGAAGGGATGTCGGGGCATATCCGTGCGCGGCCGGGCCAGACCGTGACGGCCGAGATCGAACGGGACGGACAGCGCGTGTGGCAGGAGATCCGCGTCGAGGCGATTGATGTTTCCGGCACACCGATCGGCCGAATCGGCGTGACGCCGTACCGGGATCCGGAACTGGCGGAATACCTGAGCGTCGTCGTGCGCCATCCGGTTGGGGAGAGCCTGATACTGGGCGCGGAGCGGACCTGGGACTTCAGCGTCTTGACCGTCCGCCTGATCGGGCAGTTGATCGTCGGCGGCGCGTCGGTCAAGAATATCAGCGGGCCGGTCGGCATTGCCGAATTCGCCGGGACGTCGGCCATGATCGGATTTGCGGCCTTCGTGTCCATGTTGGCTTTGTTGAGCGTCAGCCTGGGAATTCTCAATCTCCTTCCGATCCCCATCCTGGATGGGGGGCACTTGCTGTACTGCCTGGCCGAAGCGCTGACCGGCCGACCGGTGTCGCCGGCAGTCGAAGCCGTGGGCCAACGTTTGGGCGTGGCCATGCTGGCGGCACTGATGGGGCTTGCCCTTTACAATGACCTTGCCCGCTTACTGGGATAGCCCAATGTTTCGCTTGAGATCTGGCCCGGCTCTGCTTTTGCTCGCCCTGATGCTAGTGGTGCCGCGCGCATTCGCATTCATCGTGGAGGATATCGAGTTGCAGGGTCTGCAGCGTCTGGAGGCCGCGACCGTGTTCACCTATCTCCCGGTGGAGGTGGGCGAGGATTTCGACGTGTCCCGAACCAGCGAGGTGGTACGGGCGTTGTTCAATTCCCAGTTGTTCAGCGACGTGGAAGTCTCGCGCCGCGGCAACGTGCTGGTCGTCAGGGTGGTGGAACGCCCGGCCATCACTGAAATCGCCTTCGAGGGCCTCGAGATTATCAAGGACGAAACCTTGGAGGAGGTGCTGGAGGACGCCGGCATCGCGACCGGACGGATTTTCAACCAGCCGTTGCTGGACCGCCTCAACAACGAGATCCTGCAGCAGTACCATGCGATCGGCTTCTACAACGCGGAAGTCGCGGTCAGCGTTCACGACATGGGCGAGAATCGGGTGGCGATCCACATCAGCGTGGTGGAGGGCGAACCGGCGACCATCCGGCAGGTGCACGTGGTCGGCAATGTCTCTTATACCGAGGAGCGGTTGCTGGAACTGTTCGAGTCCTCCGAGCCGGCCTGGTACGACATCATGGGCAACACCGGCAAATATTCGAAATTGCAGCTGTCGGGTGACCTGGAGCGGTTGCGTTCGTTCTACCTGAACCGGGGGTTCCTGAAGTTCCGGGTGGATTCGGCGCAGATTTCGCTGAGTCCGGATCGCGAGGGCATTTACATCACGGTCCACATCAACGAAGGTCGGCGTTTCGTGGTGCGCGAGGTCTCCCTGTCCGGCATTTTCATCGTGCCACGGGAAGAACTGACCTCGCTGCTGACCATCCAGGCGGGCGAGTATTTCTCCAGCGCGCGGGCGCAGAATTCCAGTAGCCGACTGACCGCCCGGCTTGGCGAGGAGGGTTATTCCTTCGCCAAGGTCAACCCGGTCACCGATCTCGATGAGGAAGCGGGCGAGGTGACGGTCAACTTCTTCATTGATCCGGGTCAGCGAGTGTACGTGCGTCGGATCGACATCGTGGGCAACTACACGACCCAGGACGAGGTGCTGCGCCGGGAGTTGCGGCAGATGGAGGGAGCCTGGCTGTCGTCCCCGAACCTGGAGCGCTCACGCCGGCGTTTGCAGCGGCTTCCGTATATCGACACCGTGGAGATTACGCAGACCCGGGTTCCGGGCACCAACGACCAGGTCGACCTCGCCATCACCGTCACCGAGCGGCTGGCCGGCAACTTCACGGCCGGCGCGGGGTTCAGCAGCGGCAGCGGCCTGTCGCTGGCGGCCGGCGTGGAGCAGGAAAACTTCTTCGGTACCGGCAACCGGGTTGGCATCCACTTCGACAACAGCGAGACCTCCACCCGGTATTCCTTCGACTTCTACAACCCGTACTACACCATCAACGGCGTCAGCCGCAGTTTCGGCTTCAGCACGCGCAAGGTGGATACGTCGGATGCCGACCAGCAAACCCAGTACGAGTCGCGCGACTTCGTCGGCTACCTGAGTTACGGCATCCCGATCGCCGACGACAGCACCTTCACCTTCGCCGCCCGCTTCCAGCGGATCAACTTCGATGCGGGCACGAGTTCGTCCTTCCTAGTGCGGGAATTCCTCGCGGATAACGACGGCGACTGCCTATATTCCGGGCAGATTGCGGACACGCAGGTGAACCTGCTTTACTGTGACGCCACGTACTACAACCTGTCGCTGATCGGCTCCTTCGCCTACGACACCCGCGACCGCAGCCTGTTCACGCGCGAGGGTTCACTGCGTCAGGTATCCGCTCGGGCGACGATGCCCGGCAGCGGCCTGGAGTACTACGTCCTGTCCTACGTCCAGGAGGAATACCTGAAGCTGACTGAGGACCTGACGTTCTCGATCAAGGGCGAGGCCGCCTACGGGGACGGCTACGGAGACACTAGCGACCTGCCGTTCTCGCAGAAATTCGTGACCGGCGGTCCGAGGAGCGTACGCGGCTTTGAAATCAACACGCTGGCTCCCCGCGACGAATTCAACGAGCCATACGGCGGCAACCTGAAGTTGGGCTATTCGCTCGAACTGTCGTTCCCGATCCCATTCATCGACGAGGCCAACCTGCGCGGGGCCATGTTCCTGGATTCGGGCTACGTATTCGAGGAAGCAGAGGATTTCGACTTCCAGGAAATGCGCGGCTCGCTCGGCATCGGCCTGTCTTGGCTGTCACCGCTCGGGGGGGTGTCGATGAGCCTGTCGCTGCCGATCAACGATCATGAAACGGACAAGACAGAGTCGTTCCAGTTCAATCTGGGATCGCTCTAGGCAACCGTGTAAAATGAGAGGCAACAGGAGCACTCAACTGATGAAGAAATCATCCATTTTCTGGTCGCATGTGGTCGGTTTGGCATTACTTGCCATGGGTGGAACGGCTGCCGCACAAAACGCAAAAGTCGGATTCGTGGATGTCGGTCGCCTTCTGGAGGATTCTCCGCAAGCGGTAGCGGCTCGGCAGAAGCTTCAGAACGAATTCGCGCCCCGCAACGACGAGCTGGAAAAACTCCACAAGGAGGTTTCCGACCTGGCTCAGAAGCTGGCGAACGAGAGTGATGTGATGTCGGAAGAACAGCGGCTTGAGCAGGAGCGGGAGGTGCAACGCCGGCGCCGCGACTTCGAGCGCAAGCGCGACGAGGTGCGCGAGGACCTGGCGATCCGTCGAAACGAGGAACTCGGCAAGCTGCAGGAAGAGGTCAATACGGTGGTCGCCGAGATCGCGAGCGAGGAAGGCTTCGACCTGATCCTCACCCAGGCCGTGACCCTGTACGCCAGCAAGCGCATCGACATCACGGAGCGGGTGCTCAAGAAGATGAATAATCCGTAACCGGATGTGGTGTCACTGACCCTGGGTCAGATCGCGGAAATCGCGGACGCCCGGATTTCCGATCCTCCGCCGGTTCCGGATCCCCTAATCGATCATGCTTCCTCCCTGGGCGCTGCCGGGCCCGGTTCCATTTCTTTCTACAGTCACGCCCGCCACCGGGCTGAACTGCAACAGACCCAAGCGGGCGTAGTGCTGCTGCGCGAACCGGATCGGGCCGATTGCCCGGTCCCGGCGCTGTCCTGCGAGGATCCCTACCTCGGCATGGCGCGTGTGCTGCAGGCCCTGTACCCGATTCCCGAGGTGACGCACGCCGTCCATCCCGGCGCCCTCGTCGACGACAGCGCGCAGTTGGAGGCGCCGGTGCGAGTGGACTTCGGCTGTGTGGTGGGAGCGAATGCGCGCGTTGGCGCGGGCAGCGTGCTCGGCCCGCACTGTGTGATCGGCGAAGGCGTGACCCTGGGCGAGGGTTGCGTCCTGCATGCCCGGATAACCTTGCACGAAGGGGTCCGGGTCGGCGACCGGGTGGAGTTCTGGCCCGGCGTGGTGGTCGGATCCGACGGTTTCGGTTATGCCCAACAGGATCAGCAGTGGGTCAAGCTGGTACACCGCGGCGGCGTACGGATCGGGGACGACTGCGAGATCGGATCCAACAGCACCATCGACCGCGGCATGCTGGACGACACCGTGATTGGCTGCGGGGTCAAGATCGACAATCAGGTGCAAATTGCGCACAACGTTCACATCGGCGACCATTCCGCCATCGCCGGCAATGCAGGCATCGCGGGAAGCGCGAAGATCGGCCGCTACTGCCAGATCGGAGGGGCGGCCGGGGTGCAGGGTCACGTGGAGTTGGCCGATGGGGTTATCATTACCGGTATGTCCAAGGCGAACCAGACGCTGACCCGCGCCGGCGCATACAGTTCCGGCACGTCCATCCAGGAGAACGCGGACTGGTTGCGCAACGTGGCCCGCTTCAAGCAGCTCGACCAGATCGTGCGGGCCCTGAAGCAAGGAGAGAAGCCGTGAGCGAAGGTTTTGACATCCAGGAAATCCAGCGGTTGCTGCCGCATCGCCACCCGTTCCTGCTGGTGGACCGGGTTCTGGAATTCGACCCCGGGGTGTCGATCCGGGCGATCAAGAACATCACGGTCGACGAACCCTTCTTCCAGGGGCATTTCCCGGGAATCCCGATCTTCCCGGGCGTCCTGATCCTGGAGGTGATGGCCCAGGCTTCGGGTCTGCTGGTGTTCAAGACGCCGGAATACTGTCTGGATGACGACAACCTGTACATGTTCGTCGGGGTCGACAAGGCCCGCTTCAAGAAACCGGTCGTGCCCGGCGACCAGTTGGAGGTCGGCGTGAAGCTGCTGTGGATGCGCCGGAACTGCGCTTCGTTCGATGCCACCGCCTCGGTCGATGGCGAAGTTGTGGCCACCGCCGGAATCATGTGCATGTTCAAGGAACTGCCGTCAGAGGCGTAACCGGGCTTCGAGATTTGAGCATTCATCCGACGGCCGTGGTGGACGCCGGGGCGGAGGTCGACTCCACGGCGGAAATCGGCCCGTACGCGGTCATCGGCCCGCACGTGCGCATCGGTGCCGACACTTGGGTCGGCCCGCACGCCGTGGTCACCGGGCGCACCACCGTGGGCCGGGAGAACCGGATCTTCCAGTTCGCCTCGGTCGGCGAGATCCCGCAGGACAAGAAGTATGCCGGCGAGGACAGCGAACTGGTAATCGGCGACGGCAACACCATCCGCGAGTTCGTAACCCTCAACTGCGGCACGGCCCAGGGCGAGAACCGCACCCGGATCGGGAACCGGAACTGGATCATGGCGTACGTGCACATTGCGCACGACTGCGTGATCGGGGACGACACGACATTCGCCAACGGCGCGACGCTGGCGGGTCACGTCGAGGTCGGGGATCACGCGATTCTGGGCGGCTTCACCCTGGTGCACCAGTTCTGCCGCATCGGGCGCCATGCGTTCAGCGGCATGGGCTCCGCCTTGAACAAGGATCTCCCGCCTTTCGTGCTGGCGTCGGGCAACCTGGCCCGCCCTTACGGGCTCAACCGCGAAGGATTGCGCCGGGCCGGCTTCTCCGAGGAGACGATGGAGGCGTTGGCACGGGCCTACAAACTGCTGATTCGCGTATCGGGCGGGCAGCCGGAGGACGAGGTCCGGCAACTGGCCGGGCAATATCCGGAAGTGGAACAGATGCGGGCGTTCATCGCGGAGAGCCGCCGCGGCATCATCCGCGAGAAGAATTCGGACTGAACTGGCCTGCTGAACAGATTTTCAGCATGGGCAGAAGCGGGACAAAATATAACCTTGACAGCATATAACTTATAAGTTATATTTTCTGCATGGCATGGGATGTTGTGTTTACCCCATCATTCAAGCAGGAGTTTGATGACTTGAGCGTGAGAGTGCAAGACGGGTTACTTACGCATGTAGGTGTTCTGGAGCAACTCGGGCCGCAGTTAGGCCGCCCGTATGTAGACACTCTGAAAGGATCACGGTACACGAACATGAAGGAAATACGTTTTCGGGCGGATGGAGGCGTGTGGCGCGTCGCATTTGCTTTCGACCCTAAACGGAAAGCCATTCTGCTGGTAGCTGGCGATAAATCCGGCGCAAACGAAAGGCGGTTTTATCAAGAATTAATCAAAAAGGCGGATGAGCGTTTTGCAGAACATCTCGACCATGCACTAACCAAAAATGGAGTAGACGACTATGAGCAATTTCAAGGAGGTGATGGATCAGCTTCCCCCTGAACGTCGAAGGAAGATCGAAGAACGGACGGAAGAACTAATCACCGAAATTATGTCATTACGAGACTTGCGCAAGGCTCGGGAACAGACACAGGTATGCATTGCTGAGGAACTTGGGATCACCCAAGAGAGTGTTTCACGCATTGAAAAGCGGAGCGATTTATTGATTTCTACGTTAAAGCGGCATATTGAGGCTTTAGGTGGACAATTAAGCCTCGTCGTAAAGTTTCCTGACCGCCCTCCAGTGGAATTAACTGGCATTGCTGATCTGGACAGCAGCAAACTCGCAGAACAGTCATAACGCTTGCTTGTCCAAGCGACAGAGCGGGAATTAGCCAGTTCCCGAAACCATTCCCTCCGTGCAATCGGCCAATCGGTCCATGCCGGTCGCCGGCCCTAGCCGTTCCTCGACTTTCTGTAACCGCCCGCGCATCTGATCAAGTCGGGTCGGGTCGTCCAGCCATGGTGTAAGGGCGGCCGTAACCTGCTGGGGCGTCGCATCGGCCTGGATCAACTCGGTAACCAGGTCTTCGCCCGCGACGATGTTCGCGAGGCAATACCGGTCGATGCGCACCAGCAGGCGTGCCAGCAGGTAGCTCAGGTTCGCCAGGCGATAGATCATGCAGAACGGGACGCGCATCAGGGCCAACTGCAAAGTGACCGTGCCGGAGGCCGCCGCCGCCATGTCGCACACCTGCATGGCGTCGTAGACCGGTTCCTGCAGGCATTTCACTTCGGGCAGGTCGCCGAGCCATGGGGCGTAGTCGTTCGGTTTCAGCCCGGGTGGCATCACCAGCGCGAACTGCGGCCGGGCGGGATGATTCCTCAGTTCTCGCACCGCCCCGGCACAGACCGGCATCAGGTGGGCAAGTTCGCTGCGCCGGGAGCCGGGGAAGAGGCCGACAACGGGGCGCTGCGCGTCCAGTCCCCAGCGTTCTCGGACGGCATCGGGCGGCCGCGTCGGGCTTGTCTGCCCGCGCAGGGGATGCCCGACATAAGTGACGGGCACGCGGTGTTTCTCGTAGAAATCCCGCTCGAACGGGAAAACCACCGCCATGTGGTCGATGTGGCGCCGGATCGCGTGCACCCGCCAGGCCCGCCAGGCCCAGATCTGCGGACTGATGTAGAACAGGACCGGCACGCTGTGCCGATGCGCGAACCGGGCGAGCCGCAGGTTGAACTCCGGGTAGTCGATCAACACCAGAAGCCGGGGCTTCCGGGCCAGGACCTGCGCCTTGAGGGTCTTCAGCGCACTTCGGATTTCCCGGTAATGGCGCAAGACCTCCACCAGCCCGACGACGGCAAGCTCGGTGGAATCGACCACCAGCTCGATGCCGGCTTCGCGCGAGGCTTCGCCGCCCATGCCGGACCAGGTCCACTCGGGATGCCGGGCACGCAGTTCCTCGACCAGTTCCGCTGCGTATCGGTCCCCGGAGGCCTCCCCGGAGACCAGCATCAGGTGGGGAGCCGCCTCAGGATTCGGCACGGGCGAGACTGGCGCAGATTTGTTCGATCTGGGCGGGCGAAAGCTCTGGGAACATGGGCAGCGACAGGCACTGGTCGCAGACCTGCTCGGCCGCCGGCAGCGAAACCCCGTTCGCCCATGGCGCGTAGGCTTCCTGCCGGTGCAGGGGGATCGGATAGTAGATCCGGCTCTCGATGCCGTCCTTGGCCAGTCGTTCCTGGAGGGCGCCGCGCTGCGGGCTCAGCAGGGTGTACTGGTGCCAGACGTGGCCGTCCGCGCCTGCGGGAGGCTGGATTCCATCCAGTTTCTGGAGCCCTTCGGTATAGCGGCCCGCGACTTGTCGCCGCTTCTCGTTCCACTCGGCGACATGCGGGAGTTTGACGCGCAGGACGGCGGCCTGGAGTTCGTCGAGGCGGCTGTTCAGCCCCAGCGTTTCATGGTGGTAGGGCTGGCTGGAGCCGTGGTTGCGCAAGGCGCGCAGCCGGGCGGCGAGTCCGGGGTCGCCGGTCGCGACGGCACCGCCATCGCCGCATCCGCCCAGGTTCTTGCTGGGGAAGAAGCTGAAGGAGGCGACCTGCCCGAACGTGCCGGTCGCCTGGCCTGCGGTACTCGCGCCAAAACTTTGCGCGCAATCCTCGACGATGGCGACATCCGGCCCGACTGCATCCCGGACGGCGGAAACATCGGCGGGCCGGCCGTACAGGTGCACGACCACGACCGCACGGGTGCGGGACGTCATCGCGTTCCGGCACGATTCGGGATCGACCAGGAAGGAGTCGGGGTCGATGTCCACGAAAACCGGGCGCGCGCCGGTCAGGGCGACGGCCTCGGCGGGTGCGGCGAACGTAAAGGCCGGGACCAGGACCTCGTCGCCGGGCCCGATGTCAAGGGCACGCAGGGACAGGCACAGTGCGTCCGTGCCGGACGCGCAACTGACCACGTGGCCGATGCCGAGCATTGCGCCGAGTTCCGCCTCCAGGGCTTCGACCTCCGGACCCAGCACGTACCGGCCGCTGCGCAGCACGCGCAGGGCGGCGGCCTCGATATCCTCCTGCAGGGCCGCGTATTGCGCGGTCAGGTCCAGGATGGGGATGGCGGGGCTCATGAGGCGTCCGTCTCCCGCATTCGCTGGGTGACTTCCAGTGCGGTGCGCAAGGCGCGCAGGCCATCTTCCCCCCGCACCATGGGTTCGGTGCCCTGCCGGATGCAGTCGATGAAGTGGTGGATTTCTTCGCGCAGCGAATCGGTTTCCTGGAAAGCCTCGGTCGTATGCTCGATGCGTTCCGAGGGCGGGGCATCGCCTTCGCGCAGGCGGTAGCGGTCCAGTTCCCGCTTGTGCAGGTCGAGGGCGTAGCAGGAATGGTGCTGGAAGACGCGCATCCGGCGTTCGCTGCGGCGGCTCAGGCGGCTGGCGGTGACATTGGCGACGCAGCCACCGGGGAACTCGAGCCGGGCATTGGCGATGTCCAGGGTGTCGCCGATCACGGCGGCACCGCTGGCGCGGATTTCGTGGGGATCCTCGCCGACCACGGTTAGGGCGAGGTCGATGTCGTGGATCATCAGGTCCAGGGTCACGTCGATTTCGGCGCCGCGCGGGGTCCAGGGCGCCAGGCGGTGGACCTCGATGAAACGGGGGGTCTCGAGCCCCTGCATCAGGGCGCAGAATGCCGAGTTGAACCGCTCCAGCAGGCCGACTTGGACGATGCGTTGTTTCTGGCGGGCGAGTTCGATTAGTTCGGTGGCTTCTTCGACCGAGGAGGTGAAAGGCTTCTCGACCAGCACGTGGCAGTCGGCTTCCAGGCAGGCCCGGGTGATCTCGTAGTGTTTCGCGGTCGGCACGACGATGCTGACCGCATCCACCTGGCCGAGGACTTCGCGGTAGTCGGTGAAGCCGGGTACGCCGAGTTCTTCGCAGGCGGCGGTGACGCGTTCGGAATCGGTGTCGACCACGCCGACCAGCTCGGAATCGGCCAAGTCCGCGTATTTCTGCGCATGAAACCGTCCCAGGTAACCGACCCCGATGACGGCGGTGCGAAGCGGGGAAGTCACGGGAGAAAAGGCGGTCGGACAGTGCGGCGCGGTTCCCGAAATTATAGCCCGCGGGGCTTTCCGGGGCGCGGATTCCGGCTTGGGTACAATGCGGTTGTACGCTCGATTTTGCTTCCTGACCTTTCACGACCCTGCCGATGCCTGTCCCGCTGGAGTTATTGCCGACCCTGCCGGATCTTGACTGTGTTGCGGGGGTGGACGAGGCGGGGCGGGGCGCGTTGGCTGGCCCGGTCGCCGCTGCCGCCGTGGTGCTGCCGGCGGATTGCCGCATCGAGGGCCTCACCGATTCCAAGAAGCTGACGCCGGCGCAGCGGGCGCGCGTGGCGGTGCGGGTTCGGGCTTCTGCCCGGGCGTACGCGGTGGCGTTCGTGTCGGCGCAGGAGATTGACCGCATCAACATCCTGCAGGCGAGCCTGCAGGCGATGGCGGAAGCGGTGGCCCGGCTGCCGGGCGGGATCGAGCACGTGCTGGTGGACGGCCGGCACTGCCCGGAATTGCCGTGTCCGGCAACGGCGGTAATCGGCGGAGATGCCCGAGTGGCCAGCATTAGTGCAGCGTCGGTGCTTGCCAAGGAGGCGCGCGATGCCTGGATGCGCTATTTCGACCTGCAGGAGCCGTGCTACCGGTTCGCCCGGCACAAGGGCTACCCCTCGGCGGAACACCTGAGCGCCCTGTCCGAACACGGGCCCGGGCGGCAGCATCGGCGCAGTTACGCCCCGGTGCGCGCGGTGCTGGAGGAACAGGCCGCATGAGCTTCGTCCACCTGCACCTGCATACCGAGTATTCACTGGACGACGGGCTGGTGCGCATCGACCCGCTGATGGAGCGGGCGGCGGAATTGGACATGCCGGCGGTCGCCCTGACCGACCGCAACAACCTGTTCGCAGCCGTCAAGTTCTACAAGACGGCGTTGAACTACGGCATCAAGCCGATCCTGGGCGCGGAGGTTGACCTCGAGATGCCGGTCATGCACGAGCGGTCCGCCCGGACGGTGCTGCTGTGCCAGAACCAGGACGGCTACCGGAATCTCTGCCAGTTGCTGAGCGACCGCTATCAGAAGGGGCGCGACCAGATCTTGCGCAAGGACCTGGCGGAGTGCAACGAAGGATTGATTGCCCTTTCCGGCGGCGTCGCCGGGGACCTCGGGCAGGCCATGATCGCCGAGAACCGTCGGGCCGCGAACGCGGCGCTGGAATACTGGAAGCGCCATTTCCCCGAGCGGTTCTACCTGGAGGTGACCAAGACCGACCGGGAGCACGAAGAGGATTTCCTGCAGTTCGCGCTGGAGTGCGTGGGCGAACACGATTTGCCGATGGTCGCAACCAACGACGTGCGGTTCCTGTCCAGCGAAGATTTCGAGGCGCACGAGGTTCGCGTGTGCATCCGCAGCCAGAAGCGCGTCAACGATCCGGACCGGGCGCGCGAGTACAGCAAGGAGCAGCACCTGCGCACGGAGGTCGTGATGCGGGAAGCATTCGAGAGTTACCCCGAGGCGCTCGAGAACACCGAGCAGATCGCGATGCGTTGCAACTGCCAGTTGGACCTGGGGCGGACGTTGTTGCCGGCCTTCCCGACCCCCGACGGGGAGTCGATGGACGACTACCTGGACCGGTTGGCGAACGAGGGTCTAACCCGTCGCCTGGAACGCCTCGAGGCCAGCGGGCAGATGGTGGGGCCGGAGTCCGACTACCGGGAGCGGCTCGAGCATGAACTCGGGGTCATTCACCAGACCGGGTTCAGCGGCTATTTCGTGATCGTCGCGGACTTCGTGGAGTGGGCGCGCGACAACGACATCCCGGTCGGCCCCGGGCGCGGCTCCGGTGCAGGATCGCTGGTGGCCTACGCCCTCGGGATCACCGGCCTTGACCCGCTGCGCTACGGGCTCCTGTTCGAACGTTTCCTGAACCCCGACCGCGTCAGCATGCCGGACTTCGACATCGACTTCTGCAATCAGAACCGCGACCGGGTGATCGAATACGTGCGCAAGCGCTACGGGGAGGACAGCGTGGCGCAGATCATCACCTATGGCACGCTGGCGGCCAAGGCGGCGATTCGCGATGTCGGGCGCGTGCTCGGGGCCCCGTACAACTATTGCGACCGCATCGCGCGCGCGGTGCCGAACGAGCTGGGAATCACCTTGACGAAAGCCTACCAGGACTCCCCGGAGTTCCAGGAACTGGTCAGCCATCCGGAAGACACGACGGGCGCGCACCTGTACGAGGTGGCGCTGCAATTGGAAGGGGTGGTGCGCAATGCTTCGCGGCATGCCGCCGGGGTGGTGATCGCGCCGGGCGCGCTCACCGACTTCACGCCGCTGTACTTCGAGGCCCGGCAGCCCGACGTGGCGATTACCCAGTTCGACATGAAGGATGTCGAGGAGATCGGCCTGACCAAGTTCGATTTTCTTGGCCTGCGCACGGTGACGCTGCTGCACCAGTGCCTGGGCACGGTCAATGCGCGCCTCGAGACGCCGCTGGACCTGGACACGCTGCCACTTGACGACGCGAAGACCTACGCATTGCTGCAGCAGGCGCAGACAACGGAGGTGTTCCAGCTGGAGTCGGCGGGAATGCGTGACTTGCTGATTCGGATGAAGCCGGACTGCTTCGACGACCTGGTCGCGCTGGTGGCGTTGTATCGCCCGGGGCCGCTCAACTCGAAGATGGACGTCGAGTACATCCAGTGCAAGCGCGATCCGAGCCGGATCCGGTACCTGCACCCGGACCTGGAGCCGATCCTGGCGCCGACCTTCGGCGTGATCCTGTACCAGGAGCAGGTGATGCAGATTGCCCGTGAACTGGCGGGCTATTCGCTCGGCGAGACCGACCTGTTGCGCCGTGCCATGGGCAAGAAGAAGCCGGAGGAGATGGCGGAGCACGCCGAGCGCTTCCAGAAGGGGGCTGCCCAGCACGGCCTGGCCCCCTACGTGGCGCAGAAGATCTTCGACCTGATGAAGGAATTCGCGGAAT
The DNA here is from genome assembly GCA_964602805.1 of uncultured Chromatiales bacterium. Classification (GTDB taxonomy): domain Bacteria; phylum Pseudomonadota; class Gammaproteobacteria; order Poriferisulfidales; family Poriferisulfidaceae; genus Poriferisulfidus. The sequence goes on from CAZRSJ010000006.1 coordinate 19,796, forward strand.
ACGGGTTCAACAAGTCGCATTCGGTTGCGTATGCGCTGTTGGCATATCGGACTGCCTGGTTCAAGGCGCATCACCCGGATGCGTTCATGGCGGCGGCGATGTCCAGCGTGATCGACGATACCGACAAGCTTTCGCTGCTGTGCAAGGAGGCGCGCGAACTCAAGTTGACGCTGAAAGGGCCGGACGTGAACGAGTCCGATTACTACTTTACGGTCCCGGCGCAAGGTGAGATCCGTTACGGACTGGGTGCGGTCAAGGGAGTCGGGCAGGGCCTGGTGACGCGCCTGGTGGAGGAGCGCGGAGAGACGCCGTTCGCCAGCCTGGAGGATCTGTGCCATCGCCTGGACACCCGCGACTACAGCGAGCGGGATCTGCGCGCGTTGATTCATGCGGGCGCGCTGGATGGATTCGATGCGAGCCGGCGGGCCATGGCGGCGGCAGCCGGTCGCTTCAAGACCCAGGCCCAGCGAATCCAGTCGGACCGGAGCGTGGGTCAGGATTCGCTGTTCGCGCAGGAACCGGCTGCGGAATTCTGCACGCTGCCGCAGGCCGAGGAGGAATACGAGACATCCAAGCGGCTGGCGTACGAATTCGAGGCCTTGGGGCTCTACTTCAGCGGCCATCCGTTCCTGCAATACCGGCGACAGGTAAATCAGGTCGTGACGCAATCGTTGTCCCAGGTGCGGCAGTCTGCCGAGGAGGCGGTGGAGGCCGGGCGCGGGCGGTCGTGGGAGATGCGCACCGCCGGCGTGGTGATGAAGATCTCCTATCCGCGCAACGGCGAGGTGGCGTTCCTCGACCTCGAGGACGACCGGGAGCGGCTGGAAGTCGTCTCCCAGGACCCGCGACGTGCGAAGGATTTCGAGGTGGGGGACCTGGTGCTGGTCCAGGGCGAGGCCCGGGTGCAGCCGAAGGCGGAACGCGGCGAGCGCCTCCGGATCCGGGCGAAATCACTTTATTCCCTGGACCAGGTGAACCAGCAGTGGGCGAAACGGGTGCATATCGTCCTCAATGGCGACAGCGGCCCGGACACGGTACGCGCCATCAAGCAGGCGCTGGCCGATCACCGGGGCGGCTGCGAGGTCAGCGTCGAGTACGTGGGAGAACGGGGTCCCAGCAAGTGGGTGCTGGACGAGGACTGGAGGGTTTCTGCGGATGAAGAGGCGCTGCAGGCGTTGCGGGGCGTTGCGGGCGTGGAATCGGCAAATGTCCTATACTCGCCGATTGACCCTTAGTTTTTCGCCGCCATGAACCCGGATTTTCTCGACTTCGAACAGCCGATCGCCGAACTGGACGCAAAGATCCGCGAACTCCGCCACATGGGGGCGGAGAGCGACCTGGACCTCGACACCGAGATCGAGCGCCTGCAGGGCCGCAGGCAGGCGCTGGCCGAGGACATCTTCTCCAACCTGACGGCTTGGCAGGTCACGCAATTGGCCCGCCATCCGCAGCGTCCCTACACTCGCGACTACCTGCCGCACCTGTTCAGCGAGTTCCATGAACTGCACGGCGACCAGGCGTATGCGGACGACCAGGCCATCCTGGCCGGGATGGCGCGCCTGGACAGCACGCCCGTCATGGTGATCGGGCACCAGAAGGGGCGGGACACCAAGGAGAAACTGGAACACAACTTCGGCATGCCGCGGCCGGAAGGTTACCGCAAGGCGCGCCGCCTGATGCAGATGGCGGAGCGCTTCCGGATGCCGATCATCACGTTCATCGACACGCCGGGCGCATATCCGGGGATCGGCGCCGAGGAGCGAGGACAGAGCGAGGCCATTGCCCGCAATCTGGAGATCATGACCGAACTGAGGGTGCCGATCATAAGCGTTGTGATCGGCGAGGGCGGTTCCGGCGGCGCGCTGGCGATCGGCGTGGGCGATCACCTGATGATGCTTCAGTACAGCATCTATTCGGTGATTTCCCCGGAAGGTTGCTCGTCCATTCTCTGGAAGAGCGCCGACAAGGCGCAGGAGGCCGCCGAAGCCCTGGGCCTGACGTCGGAGCGCCTCAAGCAGCTTGAACTGATCGACGAAATCGTGGAGGAACCGCTGGGTGGCGCGCATCGCGACCTGGAGGCCATGTCCACCACTTTGAAGCAGGCGTTGGCGAAGAGCCTGGCGGAACTCGGAGCCCTGGATCCGGTGGCGCTGGTCGACCGTCGGGAGGACCGGTTGCTGCAGGTCGGGATGTACCAGACATGACGCCGTCCACTCTTGCCGTCGCGAAGGCCCTGGAGGCGCTGCCGGGAGCCTGCCCCGGCGTGCAGACCTGGGTCGTGGCCTACAGCGGGGGCCGGGACTCGACCGCACTGTTGCATGCCACGCGCGCGTTTGCTGCCCAGCATGGCCATGCGGTTCGGGCGGTGCACGTCAACCACGGGCTTCAGCCTGCGGCCCGGGACTTCGAACAACACTGTGCGGCAGTCTGCCGCGAGTGGGGGATTCCCTTGGAGCGGATGCAACGAGAGGCGGATCCGACCCCCGGGCTGGGTCCGGAGGCACAGGCGCGCGAAATCCGCTACCAGGCATTGCGTCGGCATGCGCGTCGCGGGGTTGCGATCCTGCTGGCGCACCACCGGGACGATCAGACGGAAACTTTGCTGCTGCAGTTGCTGCGGGGCGCCGGCGTGGCCGGGACCGCCGCCATGCCGTTGTGCCGGGACTGGGGAGAAGGGAAGCTCGTGCGCCCGCTGCTGGGCGTGTCACGCCAGGAGATCGAAGACTACGTCCGCGACCACCGTTTGGCGTTCATGGAGGATCCGAGCAACCTCGACACCGGGATCGAGCGTAACTTCCTGCGCCGCGAAGTGCTGCCCCTGCTGGAGGAACGCTGGCCTTCGGCATCGCAGACATTGGCCCGCTCGGCCCGGCATCACGCGCACGCCGCGCGCCTGCTGCAAGAGCGCGCCGAACAGGACCTGGCCGACGCGGACACGATCGAGGTGGAATTCCTGGCCTCGCTCTCCCGAGACCGGCAGATCAACCTGGTGCGCTTCTGGATTGCCCGACAGGGGTTCCCGGTCCCAAGCGAACGGCGGCTTTCGCGGTGGCTGGACACGGTGCACGTTGCCGGTGCCGACCGCGTGCCGGCAGAAATCTTCGAGACCTACCGGATGTACCGTTGGCGCGGCCATCTGCATCTGGTGCCCCGGTTCCCGGCCCTGCCGGAGGGGCAGCGCTGGCACTGGCGCCGGGGAGAAGCGCTGGTCCTGCCGGAACTGGATCTGGAGTTGCGCTGGGAGTCGCTGCAGGCGCAGCTGGGCGAGGAAGTCGAGACGGACCTTGAAGTGCGGCTGCGTACAGGCGGGGAACGCTGCCGACCCGAAGGCCGGCAGCATCGCCATTCATTGAAGAAACTGCTACAGGAAGCGGGGGTTCCGCCGTGGCGCCGCGGTCGGATCCCACTGGTCTACCAGCACGCGAACCTCCGGTTGGTCTGGGATCATTTCGCGTGCCGGCCGTAGCAGCCGGGGATCGGAGCTACTTGCTGGAAATCCCGAATATCTTATAGACTGGGCAATTCCCGACCAGGCCGGTCACCAGCGGGATCAATCCCAACCATGCCCACCAGGCCGCGTCGTACATCTCCAGTCCGACATAGAGGATCACGACTCCGGCAGTCACCCGAAGGACGCGTTCCACGATATGCACGTTAACTGTCATGATGTTCCCTCCTCTTGGAGTAATTCTCATGCTCGTCATGCGAGCATGATCTCAGTATACTCTTGGACGGAATCTTTGTAGAAGCGTTCCGTTCGGCACTTCTCTGAAGCGGCCTCTGTGGTATCCTGTATTCCCGTCCTGACAGCGTCGAGGTTCCGGTTGTGACGCGGTTTGTCTTTATTACGGGCGGGGTTGTTTCTTCTCTTGGAAAGGGGATTTCCGCCGCCTCCCTAGGCGCGCTCCTGGAGGCGCGCGGGCTGGCCGTCTCCATGATCAAGCTGGATCCGTACATCAACGTCGATCCTGGCACGATGAGCCCGTTCCAGCACGGCGAGGTGTTCGTCACCGCCGACGGTGCGGAGACCGACCTGGATCTCGGGCACTACGAGCGTTTCGTTGATTTCCGGGCCAGCAAGGCCAGCAACTGGACCACCGGGCAGATCTACGAGCGGGTGATCGCCCGCGAGCGCCGCGGCGAATACCTGGGCGCCACCGTGCAGGTCATTCCGCATATCACCGACGAGATCAAGGAATGCGTAGGCGTGGGGGCGGCCGACGCGGACATTTGCATCGTCGAGATCGGGGGCACGGTCGGCGACATCGAGTCCCTGCCGTTTATCGAGGCGATCCGGCAGATGGGCGGGGAGTTGGGGCCGTCCAACGCGGCATTCATTCACTTGACCCTGGTGCCGTACATCAAGGTTTCCGGCGAGATCAAGACCAAGCCGACCCAGCACTCGGTCAAGGAGTTGCGCTCGATCGGCATCCAGCCCGATATCCTGCTGTGCCGGACCGATATGCCGATTCCGGAGGACCAACGCAGGAAGATCGCCCTGTTCACGAACGTCGCGGAGACCTCCGTCATCGAGGTGGTCAACCAGGACGACATCCATGCCATCCCGCTGGCCCTGCACGAACAGGATCTCGACGAGATCGTGGTCTCGCAGTTCGGCTTGGACGTCCCCAAGGCGGACCTGTCGCAGTGGCAGGGAGTTGTGGCCGCGCGCAAGGCGCAGCAAGGCACGGTGGTAGTCGCCATGGTCGGCAAGTACGTGGATCTGACCGAATCGTACAAGTCCCTGAACGAGGCCCTGCGGCATGCCGGCCTGCACAACCAGGTGCGGGTCGAGATCCGTTACGTGGACTCCGAGCAGATTGAGCAGGAGGGCACGGGCCTGCTGGAAGGCGCCGACGTCGTGCTGGTGCCGGGGGGATTCGGGGAACGGGGCATCGAAGGCAAGATCATGGCGGTGCGCTACGCGCGCGAGAACCAGATTCCGTATCTCGGCATCTGCCTCGGGATGCAGGTCGCGGTGATCGAGTACGCGCGCGACTGCCTCGGGCTTGAAGGGGCGCACAGCACCGAATTCGACAGCGAGACCCCGCACCCGGTGGTGGCCCTGATCACCGAGTGGATGGACCGGGAGGGCGAGATGGAGTTGCGCAACGCGCATTCCGACCTGGGCGGCACCATGCGCCTGGGCGAGCAACCCTGCCAGCTTGAGGAGGGGAGCCGGTTGCGCGGGATCTATCAGGCCGACCTGATCCACGAGCGTCACCGCCACCGCTACGAGATCAACAACAACTACCTGGACCAGCTGACCGGAAACGGCATGCAGGTGGTGGGCCGATCGCACGACGACCGGCTGGTTGAAGCCGTGGAACTGAGCGACCATCCTTGGTTCATCGGCTGCCAGTTCCATCCTGAGTTCACTTCCACTCCGCGTCGGGGCCATCCGCTGTTCAATAGCCTGATCCGGGCTGCCCGTTCCTAAGATGCACGAGTTCTGCGATTTCCAGGCGGGGGTCCGCCAGCCGCTGTTCCTGATCTCCGGGCCGTGCGTGATCGAGAACGAGGCCTTGGCGATGCAGGTGGCCGAACACCTGGTCAAAACGACCCAGCAACTCGGCATGCGCTACGTGTTCAAGGCGTCGTTCGACAAGGCCAACCGCACCAGCGGCGGCAGTTTCCGCGGTCCGGGCATGGAGGAGGGGTTACGCACCCTGGAACGGGTGCGCACACAATTTGAAATCCCGGTCCTCACGGATGTCCACGAAGACACGCCGGTGGACGAGGTGGCGGCAGTGGTGGATGTGCTGCAGACGCCGGCGTTCCTGTGCCGGCAGACCAACTACATCGCCCGGGTGGCGGCGGCCGGCCGGCCGGTCAACCTCAAGAAGGGCCAGTTCCTTTCCCCATGGGAGATGAGCCAGGTGGTGGCCAAGGCGCGTGCGGCCGGTGGGGAGAACCTGCTGGTCTGCGAGCGCGGCGCGAGTTTCGGGTACAACAACCTGGTTTCCGACATGCGTGCGCTGACGGTCCTGCGCGAGACCGGCTGTCCGGTCGTGTTCGACGCGACGCATTCGGTGCAGTTGCCGGGCGCGGGCGGCGGCGCTTCGGGGGGTCAGCGGGAGTTCGTGCCGACTCTGGCGCGGGCGGCGGTGGGCGTCGGCGTGGCCGGGTTGTTCATGGAAACCCACCCCGATCCCGATCAGGCGCTCAGCGACGGGGCGAACGCCTGGCCCCTGACCGAGATGGAATCGCTCTTGAAGACGCTTCTGGAGCTTGACGAGGTTGCCAAGCGAAACCTGCCGCAGGACTGAAGCGGCTTTTCTACAGCAGCAGCGCGGTTCCCAGGGCGAGGAACACCACGAACCCGACCACGTCCGTCACGGTCGTCAGGAGCACGCCACCGGCCAATGCCGGATCGATGTGCAGGCGCCGCAGGGTTGGCGGCAGCAGTACGCCCGCCAGCGCCGCGAACACCATGTTGGCGATTAGCGCCAGCGCGATGACCGCGCCGATCATCCAGGTATCGAACCACAGGCCGGCGACCAGCGCGACCACGCCGCACCAGACCAGGCTGTTGACCAGCCCGACGCCGAGTTCCTTGAGCAGCAGGGCCCGTACGTTCTGTGAACTGACCTGACCGAGCGCCATGCCCCGGATGACCAGGATCAAGGTCTGGCTGCCGGCAATGCCGCCCATGCTGGCGACGATGGGCATCAGCACGGCCAGTGCGACCACGCGCTCCAGGGTGTCCTGGAACAGCCCAATGGCGGCCGCGGCGATGAAGGCCGTGACCAGGTTGACGCCGAGCCAGACCGCGCGCCGCCGCGAGGCGGACAGCACCGAGTCGAACAGGTCTTCGTCTTCGCCCAGCCCGACGTAGCTGTGCAGCGTCTCCACGCCTTCGTCGCGGATCACGTCCACCACGTCGTCCACCGTGATCCGGCCGAGCAGCAGGTTGTTCTCGTCGACCACGGCCGCCGATACCAGGTCGCGGTCCTCGAAGATCGCGGCGACCGTGCCGTCCGGCATTTCCGCCGGGATGGGCGGTTGATCGGATTCCATCACCTCGCCGACCAGGGTGTCCGGGTCGTGCAGCAGCAGGGCGGTGATCGGCAGCACGCCGCGGTAGTGTTCGAACCGGTCCACGACCATCAGCACGTCCGTGTGGCTCGGGATGCTCTCGTGCCGGCGCAGGTAGCGCAGCACCACCTCCAGCGTGACATCCGCGCGTACCGTGATCACGCTGGTGTCCATCAACCCGCCGGCGGTGTCCTCGTCGTAGGTCAGCACCGCCTCCAGCCGGGAGCGGTACTGCTGGTCCATGTCGTTGAGGATCTGCGAGCTGACGGCCTCCGGGAGGTCGGCCAGCAGGTCCGCCAGGTCGTCGATGTCCAGGCCCGCGGTCGCGCTGACCAGGGCGTCCTCGTCCATTTCGCCGATCAGGGAAACGCGAACCTCGTCGCCGACCTCGAGCAGGACCTCGCCGTCGTGCTCGCGGTCCAGCATGCCCCAGACGATGAAGCGCTGAGTGCGCGGCAGGGACTCCAGCAACTGCGCGACCTCGGCCGGGTGCAGTGCCCGCAGCATCTTGCGGACCGTCTGCATGGTGCCGGAATTCAGGGCCTGGGCCAACGCCGTGACCTGCTCGCTCGGCGTCGGCACGGGCGGCTGGACAGGCGGCGGGGTGGGGGCGACGTCAGTCATGCGAGGCGAAGTCATGGAACGTTCAGGGCCTCGGCGAAGTCCCGGTGCTGGGGGTGGGTCTGGCGCTCAGGCCTTCGCCAGAGCCTCGACCATCCCGTGGATCTTTTCCGGCTGCGGGCAGCTCAGGATCTCCTGACACTGCTTCTGCAGCACATCGGACGAAATGTGGTTGATGATCTGCTTGATTTCGAGCAGGGAACCCGGGTGCGTGCTGAACTCGCGCAGGCCGAGCCCGACCAGCAGCCGGGTCAGGCGCGGGTTGCTGGCCATTTCGCCGCACATGCTGACCGGCGTGCCGGCCTGCTTGCCGGCCTGGATCGTGTGGTGAATCAGGAACAGTACGGCCGGGTGCAGCGGGTCGAACAGGTAGTGGACCTGGTCGTCAACCCGGTCGATGGCCAGCGTGTACTGGATCAGGTCGTTGGTCCCGATCGACAGGAAGTCCAGGTGATGAGCGAAGACACTGGCGGAGATGGCGGCGGCCGGCACCTCGATCATGCCCCCGATCTTGATTTCCGGGTCGTATGCGGCGCCTTCGGTTCCCAGGTCCTCCATGCAGTTGCGGATCAGGCTCAGGCTCTGCGACAGTTCAGAACTGTTGGTGAGCATGGGCAGCATGACGTGGACGGGTCCGTGCGCGGAGGCGCGCAGGATCGCGCGCAACTGGGCCATGAATACGGGCTTGTTCTGCAGGGAGCGCCGGATCGCACGCAGGCCGAGGGCCGGGTTCGGCGCGATCGCGCCCTCGTAGTCCGGGTCGAATTCCTTGTCGGCGCCCAGGTCCAGGGTGCGGATGGTCAACGGCTTGCCGTCCAGCGCGACCACCAGGTCCCGGTACACCTCGTACTGTTCGTCGGTGCTGGCGCCTTCGGGGCGGTCGAGGTAGAAGAACTCGGTGCGGTACAGCCCGACGCCTTCCGCCTGGACCTCGTGCACATGGGGGATCTCTTCGATCAGGTCGATGTTGCATTTCAACGTGACCGATTCTTTGTCGCGCGTGATTGTCGGCTTGTCGCGCAACGCCATCAACTTCTCCACGCGTTCCTGCTCCGCGCGCTGGTACTCCCGGTACTGGTCGACCAGCCAGTTCGCGTCGTCGGCGCACAGGATGGTGCCGCCGTGTCCGTCGATCAGCACGAGTTCGCCGTCCTCCAGCAGCATGCCTGCGTCATGCAGGCCGACCACCGCGGGGATCTGCAGGCTGCGGGCCAGGATGGCGGTGTGCGACATGGAACTGCCGAACTGGGTGACGAAGGCGGCGACATTCTGGTGCTGGATCAGCACGGTGTCGGCTGGCGTCAGGTCGTCCGCGACCACGATGCGGCCGGTCAGGTCGCGCTCCTGGACTTCGGCCACGCCTTCTTCGGTCTCGCTCAGGTTCTCCTGCACCTTGCGGATCACGTGCTGCACGTCGTTCTTGCGCGTGCGCAGGTAGGCGTCCTCCATGCTGTCGAACACGGCGACCAACTGCTCCAGGGTGTCCTCCAGCGCCCACTCGGCGTTGCAGCTCTGGGCACGGATGGTTTCCGCAGGCATGTCCACCAGCATGCTGTCGTCCAGCATCAACAGGTGGGCGTCGAGGAAGCCGGTCACTTCCTGGCGCATTTTCTCGGGCACCATGTCGCGCACCTCGCGCAACTGCTTGCGGGATTCCTCCAGCGCGTCGTTCAGGCGCTCGATCTCGGGTTCGATCTGATCCGGCTCCAGGGTGCGCTTCGCAATATGAGTCTCGCCGCGCTTGAGGACGTGGACCCAGCCCTGGGTAATGCCTCGGGAGACCCCGATGCCGTTGATGATCATGGGCATGGTTCGGCGCCTTCTCCAAATCCGCTTTCAAACAGGGCGACGAGGGCTTGCATGGCCTCGTCTTCGTCCGGGCCGCTGGTGAACAACTTCACCGGGGTGCCGTGGGTGGCCGCCAGCATCATGATGCTCATGATGCTCTTGGCGTTGGCCCGTTTGCCTTCCTTTTCGATTTCCATTTGCGCCTGGTACTGGCTCGCTTCGCTGACCAGCTTGGCGGCGGCCCGCGCGTGCAGCCCGAGCTTATTGACGACGGTAGCGTTTTTTTCGATCATTCGGACTCTCCCGCTTCGATGATGATGCCGATGCGGCCGTTGGTGGCCAGGCTTTCGGCAAGTTGACTTCGGCTGCGTTGCTGCAGGTTGAACAGCTTCACGACCATCGGCAAGTTGATGCCGGAGACGAGGGTGGTTTCCGGGTGTTCGCGCATCAGCCGCTTCGCCAGGTTGTACGGCGTGGCGCCGTACAGGTCGGACAGGATCAGCAGGCCGTCCTTGCAGTCCAGCGATGCGTAGAGCTCCTGGAGTTCGGCGAGGGCGGCATCCAGGTCGCAGTCCTCGATGACCCCGTAGCAGGCCAGGTTTTCCGGGGGGCGCGCGAAAATCCGCGACGCGACGTCCACCAACTGCTGGCCCAGTTGGTGATGCGTGATTGTCAGCATGCCTACGCTCATGGTTGGGCCTCCATGTCCCGGTGCAGCACGGTGATCTGCAGGGCGGTGCTGTCCGAGAACAATTCGGACAGTTGTTCCACCAGGTAGACCGAGCGGTGCTGTCCGCCGGTGCAGCCGATCGAGATGTTCAGGTAATGCCGTCCCGCCTCGACGAAGGAGGGGATCCAGTGATCCAGGAACTTCTTCAGGTCTTCAAGCATGGCGGCGGCCTGTGGCTGTTTTGAAAGATAGTCGCGAACCGCGGGATCCGTGCCGTTGAGCGCGCGCAATTCGTCCACCCAGTGCGGGTTTGGCAAGCAGCGCGAGTCGAATACAAAGTCCGAATCGCTCGGCACCCCGCTCCGGTAGGCGAAGGATTGTAGCAATACTGACAACGGGGCGCGATCGAGTTTCAGGCGCTGGCGCAGCAGGGTGCGCAGTTCATGGACGTTGGTGCGGGAGGTGTCCAGGCGCAGATCGGCCAGGTTGGCGATCGCCGCGAGGCATTCCCGTTCCTGCCGGACCGCCTCGCGCAGGGTCGGGACCCGGTCGGCCAGCGGGTGCCGGCGGCGCGTATCGTTGAAGCGCCGGATCAGGGTGTCTTCGTCGGAGTCGAGGAACATCACGGTGATGTCGCAGGGCAATTTCCGGATCTGTTCCAGGATGGACGGGAGCCGGTCCAGGTCTTTCGGCAACGCGCGGGCGTCCATGCCGATGGCGGCCTGCTTCGGGTAGTGCGAGTCCGGCTGCATCAGCAGTTCCACGTACTCCAGCAGGAGGGTCGGCGGCATGTTGTCGACGCAGTGCGCGCCGAAATCCTCCAGCGTGTCCAGCGCCACCGACTTTCCCGAGCCCGACAGGCCGCTGACGATGACGAGCTGCATGGTTCAGGATTGGGAGAGGGCCGCCAGCAGCGGCTTGCCTTGGCGGGAGGTGCGAAGCGTGTTGAGGTGTTCGGGCGAGTCCAGGATCTCCGCCAGTTCCTTCAGGTATTGCAGGTGGATGTCCTCGGCTTCGCTCGGCACCGCCAGTGCCACGAACACGTCGACCGGCCGCCCGTCGACCGCGTCGAAATCCACGCCCTTGGTCAGGGTCAGGATGGCGGCAGAGCTGTGCGTCTCATCGGGCACCCGGCAATGCGGGATGGCGACGCCGCCGCCGAGCCCGGTGCTGCCGAGGCGTTCGCGCGCGATCAGCAGGTCCAGCAACGCACGGGAACCGACGGTCTCCAGGCCTTCGGCCAGGGTCGTGCTCAGGATTTCAAGCACGCGCTTCTTGCTGCCGATTTGCTGCTGCAGCAGGAGGCTGTCGGGGCGCAGCAAATCCAGGATGCCTCGCATGGCCGCCTCAGTTCAGCTGATGGTGGGTAATCTGGCTCTGGTGGTGGTCTTTGCGTTTTTCCTTGTACTTGAGGATCTGTCGATCCAACTTCCCGGTCAGCGTGTCGATCGCTGCATACATGTCGCTGTGTTCGGCACGCGCGTGCATGTGGTGGCCTCGGACGTGCAGGGTGGCTTCCGCGCGGTGCGTGTCGTGTTCGACCGCCAGCGTGATCTGGGTATTGATCACGTCATCAAAGTGGCGGGTCAGGCGTTTAAATTTGGTGTGGATGTAATCGCGGAGCGGAGAGGTGATTTCTAGGTGGTGTCCGGTGAGCTTCAAGTTCATAACGATACTTCCTCCGTAGCCCATTTATTATACAGAGGGGAGGGGGTCTTGGATGCCTGGGCCGGAATCCGTCTGGGGTAGACTATGAGCCATTTTGGAACGTGTCCAATGCGCGGGGAACTCGGCGTGTTCGCAAGGAAAGCAGGGGCATTCGCCTGGATCGTGACCGGCCTGACGCTGGCGGCCGCGCCGCCGGCATTGGCCGAATCCGCCCTGCACAAAGCGGCGCGGGCGGGAAACCTGGCGGAAGTGCAGAAACTGCTGGATTCGGGCGCGGACGTCAATTCATTCAAGCAGGGCAAGACCCCGCTGCATCATGCGGCCCTGATCAACCCGAATCCCGAGGTTGTGCAGGCTTTGCTGGATGCCGGGGCCCAGGTGGACCTGAAAGGGCATAACGACATGACGGCATTGCATTTCGCGGTGGTCAACCCCACCCCGATGTCCGCACATACGCAGTCGAACGCGGAGGCGAACAACGAATCAGGCGAGACCGCCCGGCGCCTGGAGGTCATCCAGCTGCTGCTGGATGCCGGGGCGACCACGTATGCGAAGAACGATGACGGCCTGACTCCCCTGCACCTGGCGGCAGGCCACTACTGGGATCCGGAGATCGTGGACACATTGCTGCTGGCCGGGGCATTCGTGGATGCGCGGGCCGAGAACGATGCGACCCCCCTGCATTTTGCGGCGGCCTTCAACGGGAACCTGGAGGTGACGCGATTGCTCCTGGACGCGGGGGCCGATGCGAACGCGCAGGATACCGGGGGCCTGACGCCCCTGCACTTGGCGTCGCGCTTCAGGGGGTACGAGACGGTCGCACAGCTGCTGCTGGATGCGGGCGCGGATGTCAATGCGAAAGACCGGGAAGGCAAGACCCCGCTGGATTATCACGCGGAGAGAGAAAACCCCAGTTGGCCCCAGGTTCTCAAGGATGCCGGCGGGAAGTGCAGCAAAAGTTGTTGACGAATGATCGGCATCACACTATTTTCGTTTGGCAATGTCTCCAGTTCGTAAGAAATCTGGCATGGGCGCAGGAAGAGTAGCCGCATTTACTTTGCTCGCGGTTGGTTTAGCACTGACAGTCGCGCGGTCGGCGCTGGTCGAGTCTCCCCTGCACAAGGCGATCAGGACAGGAGATCTCTCTGAAGTAGAAAATCTGTTGGATGCTGGTGTGGATGTGAATGCGGAAACCGGGCCGGGTCTGGTGCTTCTAAAGCAAATGAACGAGCAGTTAGATGAACGCATGCAAAATGCGCCCTTTACTTCGGCTGAGTTGAACGCTATCGAGGATGAGTGGGAAAAGATTTGGGAGAGTACCCTGATGCCTTTGCACCTTGCGGCGAAAATCAGCGAGAATCCGGCAATTGTCCAGGCTTTGCTGGGGGCAGGTGCGGACGTGAATGCGACGGTCATGGGGAATCAGACACCTCTCCATCTTGCGGCTCTCAATCCACACGTTGCAATTATTCAGGTGCTGTTGGATGCCGGTGCCGAAGTGAATCCAGACACCGAACCCAAGATGACGCCTTTGCACTTCGCGGTAATGAACAATGAAAATCCAATGGTTGTACTGACATTGGTAGATGCTGGCGCAGAGGTGAACGAGATGGGTGTGATTGGCACGACACCTTTCCATTTTGCGGCCGGAAACCAGCCCCCTGAAGTTGTTCGGGCGTTTTTGGATGCCGGGGCCAATGTGGATGCGAAAGACCGCCTTGGCAGGACTCCCTTACATCTTGCGGCTGAAGACAATGAAAACTTGGCAGTCGTGCAGATGCTATTGGACGCTGGTGCAGCGGCAAATGCGGAATCCGGTAATGGCAAGACACCTTTACTTCTGGCAGCGGGGAGCAACGAGAACCCAGCCGTTGTGCAGTTGTTGTTGGACGCTGGCGCGGTGATCGAATCAAAGGACAATCAGGATCGAACGTTGCTGCACATGGCGGCGGGGAGCAACCCGAATCCGAAGGTCGTGCAAGTGTTGGAAGATGCTGGCGTGGATGTGAACGCGACAACCGAATCTGGCGATACGCCATTACATTTTGCGGCGGAATACAACCAGAACCTGACGGTTGTGCAGGCGCTGCTGGATGCGGGCGCGGCAGCGAACGCAATGAACAGATCGGGCGCGACACCTTTGCACGTCGCGGCTGGCTACAGTAGGAGGGCCCTGGAACTTGTGCGTCTTTTGGATGCCGATGAGGCTGCGAAGGCACACCAGCGCAACCTAGCGGTTGTGCGGGCACTGCTGGACGCGGGCGCAGAGGTGAATGCGAAGACTGACCGTGGAATGGCTTCCTTGCATTTTGCAGCAGGGCGTAATGAAAACCCGAAGGTTGTAAAACTGCTATTGGATGCAGGCGCAGAAGTGGGAGCAAAAAGTACAGACGGTGCGACGCCTTTGCATCTCGCGGCCAGCTCCAACTCGAATCCGAAAATTGCGCAGACACTACTGGATGCCGGTGCGGACGTGAACGCTAAAGACAAGGGTGGCGATACCCCTCTGGATCATTACTCGGAGAACGAGGGGCCGGATTGGTCTCAGGTTCTCAAGGACGCTGGTGGGAAGTGCAACAGGAGTTGTTGAGAGGCTGGAATCAGTTTTGAGCCACGATCTTCGACAAAGATCTAGTGAAAAGTGCTACTATCGTATTGGAGACAGGGGATGGAATTCCCTGTCGTTATTTCTCTAAATTAGTAAAGACAAGAGGTCACCAAATGAAATCGAAATGTTTTGCTTTAGCGTCGGCTGTCATGCTGGCCGCCGCCATGAGCCCCGCAGTTGCAGGGGACTATGGAGAGCACAAGGAAAGGCACCATGAGGAGCACCATGAAGGGCATCATGAGGGGCATCATAAGAGGCACCACGGGGGGTATCATGGCAAGGGTTCCTTTATCCAGCGATACGACCAAAACGACGATGACCAGGTAACCGCGGATGAATTCGAGCAGGCACGCCAGGCTCGCTACGACCTGACTGACGAAAACGGCGATGGCTTGGTCGATGTCGACGAATACGTGCAGGAGTACGCCAATCGCCTGGACAAGAAACTCGAAAAGATGCGGAAGAAGAAACTGAAATGGGCGAAGAAGCGCTTCGGCAAGCTGGACAAGGACGAGAATGGAGAAATAAGCTTCGAGGAGTATCAGGCTTCAGGGCAGAAGATGTTTTCGCGCCACGACACGAATGAAGATGGCGTCGTGTCCGAAAGCGACCCCAAGTCAAAGAAATGCCGCAAAGGCAAGCATAAGCGCGGGAAGGGGCATGAGGACCACTTTGAGAAGTCAGAAAATTAACACAACCATTGAGGTTGCCGGATAGCGGGAACGGCCGACCGGTTTCGACACGCCAGATCTCTCACGGCGTTTTCCGGAGACTCCGTCTTAAAGCCGGAATTCAGTGTAGTACGTACCGTTTTCGGTTACAATTATTCGCCGACCACCCCCGTCATTTCGCTGGCGGGCCGCAGGGTCTCAGGAAGAAATTCTTGAGGCCCTTTGCTTTTCCTGGAGGGCCGATATCAGTGAAGATCCCCCAGAAGATTGACACTCACTAAATATCCTATATAATCGTCCTAAGGACGATTATATAGGATATATACTAATGAAGCGGCCCACTGCGGGATTCCATGCGAAGAAGCTGAGCCGAGCGGGTGCTCGCCTGGCAGAACTTCTGGAAGAAAACGAAAAGCCGGTCGTGTCCCGGTTCGAATTCTTCGAAATGATTCGGCAGGTGTACCGGGAGTCTCCTTCCAAGGGTTTAGGTCTGCGGAGCGACACGCCGGACGTGAAGGATTACGTCCGATTCAGGGCGGCCCTGAAGAAGGCCGGGGTGATCGGGAACGACCGGGATTACGGCGCGCGGGTCATCCGGGTGTTGTCCGTCCCGGATCTTCCGGCCGAGGGAATCATCCACCTCCTCGACCCGACCTGCTATGTCTCGCACCTTTCCGCGATGCAATGGCGCGGACTGACCGAGCGCGTCCCGTGGGCCTTGATGTTGACCCGCCCCGACCGCGAGACTACTGCCACTCGGTTAGAGGCCCGCACCAAGGAAATCCTTGGCGAGGGGACTTCTCCATTCTCCTTGACCCTGATTGACCATCCCGCCATCGTGAGGCGCCGGCCGATCCGTGTCCACCAGAGCAAGGCCGTGGGCGCATGCCAGAAGAGTCGCAATTACGGGTTCGAGACTTTTCTGGCCACGATCGGGCAGACTTTTCTCGACATGCTCCAGAATCCCCGCCTGTGCGGAGGCATGGCGCATGTGCTCGATGTTTGGGAGGAGTATGCGCAGACTTACCTGGATGACATCGTAGCCGCGGTTGACCAGACGCCGAGCAGCATCGTCAAGTGTCGAGCCGGATATATCCTGGAAGAACACCTCGGTCTGCACCGTCCGGAAACCGAACGCTGGAGAGAGTGCGTCCAGCGCGGCGGGAGCCGCAGGCTTGACCCGCGAAGGGCTTTCGCTCCGACGTTTTCCGAAGCCTGGGGGCTTTCGCTCAATGCCTGATTCCCCGCTCAAGATCAATGTGGCGAAGTGGGTTGAGCAGGCTCAGGGCGACTTGACCGCCTATCGGCAGCGTCAAGGGGTTGCGGTGATCCTCAATGCCATTGCGGCGAAGTCGTCCCTGAATCAAAAAATGTTTTTGAAAGGCGGGATTCTCATGGGACTGGCGTACGACAGCCCCAGGCAGACTGTCGATGTTGATCTGACGACAAGCCTGAAAGCAAAAGAGAGTGTCGGAGAGTGGATCCGTGAACAGTTGGACGAGGAATTGCCTCGCGTTGCGAACCGGCTCGGTTATGGCGAACTCGTGATTGCAATCCAATCGGCCAAGTGGCAGGGAGGCGCGAACCCTGAAGCCATGGAATTTCCCGCGCTGAGGATAAAAGTCGGGTATGCGTTGCGGGGCACCAATCAGGAAAAAGCATTGATGAGAGGCCGGGCTGCGGAAATAATCGGCATCGACATTTCATTCAATGAACACCTGGGGCAGATTCAAATTCTGGAAATCACCGGGGGGCAGGAATTGTTCGCGTATGGGTTGGCCGACATCATTGCCGAAAAATACCGTGCCGTGCTTCAGCAGGTGACACGCAACCGAAGCCGGCGGCAAGACATCTTCGATCTCGACCTGTTGATTTCGGGCAACGAGATTGATGATGAACTTTGTACGCAAATTCTTGAGATTTTCTTTGAGAAATGCCGGTCGCGGCATCTTGAGCCGACGAAGGCCTCCTTGGACAACTCTGAGGTCAGGGGGCGGTCAGGTTCCGGATGGGAGACGATGGAACTGGAAATGGGGGAGATTCCGGATTTTGAAGGTTGCTATGCGCGGGTTTCCAGATTCTACGAGAGTCTGCCCTGGAGCGGAGCACATAGCCTATAGCCTATGTGTGAGACCCGCGGGCATTCGATCGACAGCCGGTTTGCCCTGATCCGAAGCACTCTTTTAGAGTCTTGCCTTAGAGCCTGAATTCTTCCCCCAGGTAAGTTTCGCGGACTTGCGGGTCTTCCAGGATTTTGTGGGGTTCGCCCTCGGCGATGATGCTGCCTTCGGAGAGGATGTAGGCGCGGCGGCAGATGCTGAGGGTCTCGCGCACGTTGTGGTCGGTGATGATGATGCCGATGCCGCGCTCCCGCAATTGCTGGATGATCGACTTGATGTCGGCTACGTGCAAAGGGTCCACGCCGGCGAACGGTTCGTCCAGCAGGATGAAGGCGGGGTCCATCGCCAGCGCGCGGGCGATCTCGACTCGCCGGCGTTCTCCGCCCGACAGTGAAAACCCGCGGCTGTCGCGGATTTCGGCAATGGAAAATTCCTCAAGAAGAAGTTCCAAGCGTTCTGCCCGTTCCTCCTTAGACAAAGAGAGCTGTTCGAGTACGCCCAGGACGTTTTCCTCCACCGTCAGGCGGCGGAACACGGAAGGTTCTTGGGGAAGATAGCCGATGCCCCGGCGGGCACGCTGGCTCATGGATAGCCTAGTGATGTCCTGGGTGTTCAGGAAGATCTGGCCCCGGTCGCAGGGCACCAGCCCCGTGATCATGTAGAAGCAAGTCGTCTTGCCCGCACCGTTCGGGCCCAGCAGCCCGACCACCTCGTGGTCGTTCGCGTGCAGCGAGACCTCCGAGACGACCTGCCGGTCGCGGTAGGACTTGCACAGGTCCTGCGCCTCGAGCGTAGCCATTAATCGGAGTCGGTTTTCAGCCGGATTCGGACCCGCTCGGAAGGCTTCCGGGTGGCGGGGGTCTGGACGCGTTCCTCGTCGATCAGGTAGACGACTTCTTCGCCCGTGAACTGGTGTGCGTCGACGCGTAGATCGACGTTTTTCTTCATGATTGCCTTGCGCTGCCGGATCTGGTAGAGGATGCTGCCGGCGTTCGCGCGCAGCGGTTTCCCGGAATCGAGGATCTGGGTCCAGCGGGCGTTGCCCTCGGCATGCAGGGCCTGCACCCGGTCATCGTCGGAGATCACCGTGAGCCGGTCGGCGAGCAGGATCATCTCACCCTGCTTGGCGCGCACGTTCCCGTGGTAGACACTGACTTCCTTCTGGGCGTCCCACTCCATCTGGTCCGCGCTCAGGTCGAGCGTGTCCTCCGGGGTCTCTTGGGCATGCGCGACGCCGAAGGCTTCCCCCAGGACTTTCTGCAGCAATGCCTGCGTCGGCTGCTGCGCGTCCGGCGGAAACTGGCGGGCCTTAACTTCCTGTTCTAGGCGGCCGCCCGAGCCATCCAGCCGGTAGTCCAGCCCGATGCCGCGCATCACCGCATGGGACTGGCTGATCACCACCGCCTGGTCGCTGTAGATTCGTTCATGTCCCGAATCCAGGATCAGCGATCCGCCGCGCATCTGGACAGGGGAATAGTCCGGGGGGTCGAGCAGGAGCTCCACGTTTTCATTCAAGACAACCTGGGTATCCTGGATTTCTCCGCGCCGTGCCGAGGCCGAGGAATTCTCGAACGCGGGGTCGAGCCAGCGCAGGCGGGGGGCGTCGAGGACTAGGGTTTCGCTGTCGGGGTACTGGTCCAACCGTTCGGCGGCGACTTCGTAGAGCAATTCTCCTTTCGGGTCCCGGATCCGGTGGCGGACCTGCAGGTAGCTGTTCTCGGGGACCCCCCGGTCGGGAGCGAGGACAACTTCCTCCGGGGCGGGTTCGCGGGTCGTCAGGGTCCACAGGCCGATGACGGCGGCCAGGGCAAACAGCAGGGTCAGAAACAGGCGGAAGTTTTTCATTTCCTCAGGATCCAGTCGCACACGTCCCGTACTGCGCCCATGCCGCCCGGGTTCGGGGTGATCCAGTCCGCGGCCTGGCGCGCTTCCATGCGGGCATCCGCGACCGCCACGCCCAGGCCGGCGGCCTCAAGCAAGGGCACGTCGGCGATGTCGTCGCCCATGCAGACGACTTCATTCCAGCGAAAGCCGAGCCGCTGGATGAGGGCATTGGCTTCCGCGTACTTGTCGTCGCAGCCGAGGATGACTTCCTCGATGCCCAGTTCCTGCAACCGCTCTTCGGTTGCCTTGCTGGCCCGGGCGCTGATCACCGCGATCTGCACGCCGATGTCGTACAGCAGGACCAGCCCTTGGCCGTCATGCACGTGGAAGCATTTGCTCTCGGTGCCGTCCTCGGACAGGTACAGGCGGCCGTCGGTCAGGACACCGTCCACATCCAGGATCAGCAGTTTGACGTCCCGGGGATTCATCGCAGTCCGGCCGCGACCAGGTCGTGCATGTTGAGGACGCCGACCAGTTGCTCGTCCTGCATGACCGGGGCAGCGTTGAAGCGACGATCCCGCATCCGGTGCAGCACGTCGCGTGCCAGTTCGTCCGGCGCGGCAGTCTGAAAGTCCTGCGTCATCACCTGATCCACTGTGGTGACGTGGACGTCCACCGCGTCGCCCAGGCAGCGGCGCAGGTCGCCGTCGGTAAAGACCCCGACGACCTGTCCATTCTCATCCAGCACGGTCGTCATGCCGAGCCCCTTCTCGGAGATCTCGGGCAGGGCGTCCCGGAGCAGGGTTCCGACCGCGACTTTCGGGATTTTCTCTCCTTCGCGCATCACGTCGCGGACCGTGGTCAGCAGCTGCCGGCCCAGGTTGCCGCCCGGGTGAGTGCTTGCAAAGTCCTCCGGCTTGAAACCGTGGACGTGCATCAGGGCGACGGCGAGCGCGTCGCCCATGGCGAGCGTGGCGGTGGTGCTGGAGGTGGGGGCGAGGTTGAGCGGGCAGGCCTCGCGCTCCACCGGGATCTCCAGGTGCAGGTCGGCCTTGCGGGCCAGCGTGGATTCCGGTTGGCCGGTCAGCGCGATGATGGTGGCGCCGATCTGGCGCACCAGCGGCAGCAGGTTCAGCAATTCCTCGGTTTCGCCGGAAAAGGACAGGGTCAAGACGACGTCGTTGCGGGTGATCATGCCGAGGTCGCCGTGGCTGGCCTCGGCCGGATGGACGAAGAACGAGGGGCTCCCGGTGCTGGCGAAGGTGGCGGCGATCTTCTGCCCGATGTGGCCGGACTTGCCCATGCCGATGACGATGATGTGCCCGGTGCACTTGCTGAGCACTTGGCAGCATTCGACGAAATCCTTGCCGGTGCGGTCCGCCAGGCCGCGCACCGTGTCCGCTTCCTGCCGCAGCACGTCGCGACCGACCTCGAGGATGTCCGAAGTTTGTTCAGAGTCGGTCATACGGGCACCATCATGCGCTCGGCGTTCCAGCCTAGATAGCCTATATAGCACACCAGCAACAGGATTGCGCCGGGGCGGGTCAATCGGAAACCGCCTCGGCGGAATAGGAGAAAGCCGAGCAGGGCGGTGAATGCCAGCATGATCAGGCCGTCGTACCACAGCATCGGCGACACCGAGAACGGGCGGATGGCGGCAGGGAACCCAACCACGCCGAGGGTGTTGAACAGGTTGGAGCCGATTACGTTGCCGAGGATGAGTCCGCTGCCCTCGGCGCGCTTCAGCGAGGCCAGCGACGCGGCCAATTCCGGCAGCGACGTGCCGATGGCGACCAGAGTCAGACCGATCAGCAGTTCATCCACTTCCAGCATCCGGGCCAGCCCGACGGAGGCCCAGACGAGTGCCCAGGCGCTGCCGAGCAGGAGGATCAGCCCGATCAGGACCAGAGCCAGAGCGGCCACGGTGGTGTGTTCGGTCGACTTGCTGGTGATGGGGGCGGCGGCCTGCCCGCTACGCACGATCACGATGATGATCCCGACCAGGGTGAGCATCAGGAGGATGCCTTCCCAGCGTTCCAGTGCCAGGTCCGAGAGGATCATGAATACGCCCGCGGTGCCAAACAGGATCAAGGGAATGTCGCGTTTCAGCAGGGTCCGGTCGGCGGCGAGCGGCAGGATCAGTGCCGAGATGCCCAGGATCATGGCGATGTTGGCGATGTTGGAGCCAAAGGCGTTGCCGATCGCAATGCCGCCGCTGCCGCGGACAGCAGCAGTCGCAGAAACGAGCAGTTCCGGCAGGCTGGTGCCAAATCCCAGGATGACCACGCCGATGGCGAAGGTTGAGACGTTCAGTTGGCGGGCCAGGGAGGATGAGCCCTCGACCAGCCGGTCGGCACTCCAGGCCAAGACCACGAATCCGACTGCGACGACGATCAGGTAGGTCAGGAGCATAAACGCAATCGGGACAGATGTTCGGGTGGATGCGGGGAGAAAACGGAGCCGGCGCTTCCGTCGCGGGGGGCGAGGAAAGGGTGTCGGCAGGACTGCAATTTTACCCCACGGCCGCCCGGGCCGGGGCGCCGGCGGAAGGCCCGCGGCGCCTGCCGGGAGTTTGGTAGACTAGACTGATGCGCTGGGTCGAGACGCCCTTTCTGCTCCGGAATCCAGATGCTGCCAGCAGCGCATTTTTCTCTTCATGATTGACCGGCTGCGCGCCTTCTACGATCACCTGGTGCTGGACCGCCCGTGGGCGGTGCTGGTGTTCCTGGCCGCGGTGGTGGCCGCCATGGTGACGCAGGCCGGGAATTTCCGGCTGGACGCCTCTTCCGATTCCCTGCTGCTGGAGAACGACGAGGACCTGCGCTACTACCGCAAGGTGCTGGATCAGTACGGCACCCGGGACTTCCTGTTCGTGACCTACAACCCGGATGCGCCGATGCTCGATCCGGCCATGCTGGAGGGCCTGGAGGCCCTGCGCGAAGACCTGCTGGCGGTGCCGGCGGTCGAGGACGTGGTCACCATCCTGGACGTGCCGCTCCTGAATTCCCCGCCGATCGACTTCACCGAGCTCGGTGACACCAACCGTACCCTGCGCGATGCCGACACCGACCGGGAGCTGGCGCAGCGCGAACTGATCACCAGCCCGTTCTACAGCGACATGCTGATGAGCAAGGACGGGGAGACCACTGCGCTCGCGGCCTATCTGGAGGCCGACACGGTGGGCAACGGGTTGTTGAGTGAGCGCACCCGGCTTCGCGACGCCCGCCGCGAGGGAACCCTGGACGAGGCGGGCCTGCAGCGCCTGGACGAGGTGACCCGGCAGTACGCCGACCACATGGCCGAGGTCGCGGAGAAACGCGCCGGCACCATCGCCGAGGTCCGGGCGGTGCTCGACCGCCACCGCGACGGGGCGCGCATCTTCCTCGGCGGCGTCGCCATGATTGCGACCGACATGATTGACTTCATCGACAGCGACCTGCGGACTTTCGGCATCAGCGTGTTCATATTCCTGATCCTGATGCTGACGGTGATCTTCCGCCGCCTGCGCTGGATCCTGCTGCCGCTGGCCGGTTGCGCGGCTGCGGTGGTGCTGATGATGGGCACCCTGGCGCTGGCGCGCTGGCCGGTGACCGTGATTTCCTCCAATTTCGTGTCGCTGCTGCTGATCATCTGCATGTCGATGACGGTCCACCTGGTGGTGCGCTTCCGGGAGCTCCAGGCCAAGGAGCCGGGCGGCGATCCCCGGGACCTGGTCGCCCGGACCGTCCACTTCATGTTCATCCCGATCCTGTACGCGGCCCTGACGACCATGGTGGCGTTCGTGTCGCTGCTGATCAGCGGGATCCGGCCGGTGATCGACTTCGGGTACATGATGACGGCCGGCATCGCGATGGCCTTTGGCGTGATCTTTTTGATGTTTCCGGCGGTGGTGGCCCTGTTGCCGCGCACGCACGGCGAGGAACGCGACTTCACGCGCGGCGTCACCCTGGCGTTCGCGCGCCTGACCGAGCGGCACCGGAAACCGATCCTCGGCGTCGCGGTGGTGCTGGCGGTGGTCAGCGCGTTCGGCGCGGCCCGCCTGGACGTGGAGAACCGGTTCATCGACTATTTCGACCAGGACACCGAGATCTTCCAGGGCATGCTAGAGATCGATCAGCACTTGGGCGGGACCACGCCGCTCGACATCATCCTGGAGGCGGACCCGGAGGCGTTGGTCGAGGAGGAAGAGGAGTTCGAGGAGGATTTCTACGGCGATCTGGAGGGTGGAGCCGAGGAATCGCCGCCCGGCTACTGGTTCAACCCGCTGCGCCTGGGTGAACTGCGCCGGTTGCACGAATGGCTCGATGCGCAGCCGGAAACCGGCAAGGTGCTGTCGCTGGACACGATGATACGGATGGCCGAGGGCATCAACGACGGCGAGCCCCTGGACGACCTCAAGATCAGCCTGTTGCGCGAAGGACTGTCGCGACTTCCGGAAGATATGCAGGACGTGCTGCTTCGCCCATTCCTGTCCGAGGACGGAAACCGGTTGCGCGTGTCGCTGCGGGTGATTGATTCCGACGTCAACCTGCGCCGCGCCGAACTGATCGAGCGGGTCGACGGGTTTTTGAGTGAGGAGATGGGCTACGACGAGTCCCGCTACCGTCAAAGCGGCCTGCTGGTGCTCTACAACAACGTCCTGCAGAGCCTGTTCGCCTCGCAGATCCAGACTATCGGCTTCGTGTTCCTAAGCATCCTCGCCATGTTCCTGGTGCTGTTCCGCTCGTTGCGCCTGGCCCTGATCGCGATCATGCCGAACATGCTGCCGGCACTACTGGTGCTTGGCACGATGGGCTGGCTCGGCATCCCGCTGGACCTGATGACCATCACCATCGCCGCGATCAGCGTCGGTATCGCGGTGGACAACACGATTCACTACATCATCCGGTTCCGCCGGGAATTTCCGGAGGATCGGGACTACCGGGCAACCATGTGGCGCTGCCACGGCAGCATCGGGCGGGCGATGTACTACACCTCGCTGACCATCGTGGTCGGATTCTCGATCCTGATGCTGTCGAACTTCGTGCCGACGTTCTATTTCGGGTTGTTCACCGGTCTGGCCATGCTGACCGCGCTGGTCGCCTCGCTGGCGTTGCTACCGGCGTTGCTGCTGACGCTGCGCCCGATGGGGCAGGCGAAAGCAGAGTAGGGCTGGATAGCTCCGATGCGGAGAATATAAGGCATATTCTCCGCATAATTTGCGGATGTGGCCGCGTTGGACCGTCCTTTCAAGGGCTTATGCATGGCCAGAAGTCGAATGTTATACTTGACTCATCTGGCTCCCTCGGGCAATGGAATGCGGAAGGGGGACTCGAATCAACCCGAGGTTCGGGATATAAGGCTAACCGACCTGCATGGATAAGGAATCAGCAGAACCATGAACATTAGTCTTGAATTGATCGCGATTGTCGCGTTGTGGCTTACCACGATAGGCTTTCTTATAAGCCTTCACCGGGATGTTGCCGGTCTTCGCGAGAAGATGGGGCACCTTGAGGGAGGGATAGGCCGCCTCGCGGACAGGATGGATCGCATCGAAAGCCGGATGGACCGCATCGAAAGTCGGATGGACCACCTTGAAGAACTGTTCCAAGAGTTTCGCAAGTCCGCCGCCGGATACAGCTAGTCCCTGATCGCGGACGAGTTCCGGCCTTCCGCTGGATGTGGCGGGACCGGTTCAGAAAATTCCCGGAATCACCGCTTTCCGATCAGTCGGATAGTCTTCGAACGTCTCCTGGTACCACCGGTGGTGGCTGTAGGCCCTCGGCACCAGGTTGGCGGCGGTGAACACGAAGAAGGCAAAGCCGGCCATCGACCAGGTCGCCAGTGCCCAACCGGCCCATTCCAGTATTTCCCCGAGATGGTTCGGGCAGGAGACGAAGCGGAATCCTCCGCCCCGGGGAATGGCGTAACCGGTCTCGCCGGGTTTGCGCAGGCGCAGCAGGACCGTGTCGGAATGGAGGTTGAGGGTCATGCCGAACAGGAAGATCGTGAGGCCGACCAGGAAGCGGGGGTCGCTCAGCCATGAAATGTCGTATGTGGCGAATTCCGAGACGACCCGGGCGTTGATGTAGGCGTTGATCACATTGAAGAAGACGCCCGATGCGGCGACCGCGATCGGCATCCGCTTGCCTTGCGTGCGCAGCCGGAACGGAAAGATCAGCGTTCGGTGCACGTAGTGGGCTTGCCACATGACGAGGAACACCAGCGGCACGACCTCCCAGGCGGATTCTCCACAGAGATACACGTACAGGAACACGACCACGGTGGGCAGTTCCATGACGATCCAGCCGGTCCGGTTGGAGATGGACGGTCCCCAGCCGGAAGCCGGGTAGTGCCGGCCGAACGGGGCGGTCTTGTAAAGCAAATACAGGAAAGTCGGGACCGAGATCGCGAGAACCGCCCAGACCAGGACGCCGTGGATTGCCAGCTCAATCATGCCCGTTCTCTCCTCCGATCATTCTTGCATTTTAGGCGATGAATCCCGGATTTTCAGGGTTTGGGCTTTCAGGTGCGCGGGTTTCGCAGGTGGTCGCTTGCTCGTGCTACACTTTTTACGTCCGGTTCCCATGTGCCTTCCGAGAATGGAATCTTGGCGAGGGATTGATGATAGATTCAGATCAGTATTAAGGCGGCTGGTCTGCAATGGAAACAGAAATGGGCGATTTCCAATTTATGATTCTGCTTGCGGCTATCCTCGGTCATGGGATTGTGCTCGGTGGGATGCTTGGCAAACTGATCTGGGGCCTGCAGGGCAGTCTGTCGGCCGTGGAAAGCCGTCTGTCGCATGTGGAGGAACTGCTGGAAGGATTTTGTGTGCCTAGCGTGCTTATGCCTTGTCGATCCCGAGGGAATTTAATAGCTTTGAAAAATAAAAAACCATGAAACATTCAAAGTTCGAACATGACGCAAGGGCGGAGACTCGTCATCTGCTTCGTTCGCCCCGGAATGCAGAGCACCTGCGTGCTGCCATCGCTGAACTCGAGGAAGGGCACATTGTCCGTGTTGCTCTCAAAGGCAGCACTCTGGAAAGAACTCCTAGCAAGTCCTGACACTATTTCGGGAGTTTCCTCAATCTGATCCTGCCGATTTGCCGGTGGCGTACGCTGGAGGGGCCACGGTGATATAAATCATAGTATAATAATATATCTTTTACTAGGAAATATATCATCATGTCCGAACCTGTGCCGCAGCGGGAGCGTCTTCTCCGGTTTCTCCAAAAAAGGGGAATGGCAAGGTCCGTTGAGATCCAGCAGGCTGGGATCACCGCAGCCACCCTGTCCCGACTGGTCGCCGAAGGAGCGGTTCTCCGGCTGTCGCGCGGCCTGTACCAACTCCCGGATTCAATCAGCCATGTCCACCATACGCTTGCGGAAGCCTCGATGCGCGTGCCGCGAGGGATCGTCTGCCTGGTCTCTGCACTTGCGTTCCACGGCCTGACCGATCAAATGCCCCGGCGTGTCTGGATGGCAATCGGCACGAGGGACTGGAAGCCGGTTATCGACTCCCCGCAAGTCCGGATTGTGCGCTTCTCGGAGCCCTACCTTTCGACCGGTGTTGGCGAGCATGTGATCGAAGGGGTTCGGGTGCCGGTCTACAGCGTGACGAAAACGCTGGCCGACTGTTTCCGTCATCGGCGCAGCGTCGGGCAGCAGATTGCTATTGAGGGAATTAGGGAAACGCTGCGCCAAGGGAGGGCGACACCCGCGGCAATTGCAGCCGCCGCCGAAGAAAGGCGGGTGTGGAACACGATGCGGCCGTATGTCGAGGCGCTGGCCTGAAATGCTCAAGAATATCGGCGCGTCGGTTCGGGCGAGGCTTTTCCATATTGCGCACCAGCGGGGTCAAGCGTTCGAAGTCATCCTCACCATGTATGTCCTTGAGCGGCTCCTGTTCCGCCTTTCGAATTCTCGTTTCTCCGATCGATTCGTCCTCAAAGGGGCCATGCTGCTGGCAACATGGCTACCCGATTTCCATCGTATGACCCGTGATCTCGACTTGCTGGGATATGGGTCCAGCGTGCCGGAAGAAGTCGCTGAAATTTTCCGTGAGGTGGCGGGCATCAGATGTGCGGATGGGGTCGAATTTGACGTGGAGGGCATCCGCGTAGAGCGTATCCGCGAAGAGCAGGAATATGGAGGTCTTCGGTTGCGCACCACAGCGATGCTGTCCGATGCACGAATTCCGGTTATTGTCGATATAGGGTTTGGAGATGCTGTTGCCCCAGGGCTAGAGGACATTGAATACCCGGTTCTGCTAGATTTCCCGATACCGAAAATTCGGGCTTATGCGCCTGAGACCGTGGTCGCCGAGAAATTCCAGGCGATGGTCGCTCTAGGGCGCGTGAACAGCCGAATGAAGGATTTTTACGATGTTTGGATGCTGTCACGGACTTTCGATTTCAATCGTGAAAGCCTAGCTCAAGCCATTGCTGCCACGTTTCATCGCCGAGAAACAGAAATCCCAACCCAACGGCCTGACGCGTTGACGCAGAACTTCAGTTCGGAATCGACCAAGGTTGATCAATGGCGCTCTTTCACCGAGAGTCTCGCCGTGATGCCCCCCGACCTTCCGATTGTCGTAGAAGACCTTGCTGATTTTCTTGTGCCAGCCGCTATCGAGGCAAGCAAGCCTAGAGGCTGATGGGTAGGGCTGGTTTCGGATGCCTTATTTTGGGAGTGACAGATAGAAATGCAAAGCACAAAAGTTATAAATCACTCCTCTTCCCCGAACCCGTAAAACCGCTCGTTCAGAAAATCGCGCATGGCCGCGATTTGCTCCGCCGTCCAGTCGAGCCCGGCTCCTTCGCGGCAATGGTCGACGCGTGCGAGCAGCTGCCCGGAATTCCCGACGAGGCCCTCCGTTCCGCGGTACAGCAGGTGGCCGTCTCCGCCGGTGATGCGCGCGTGGCAGGCCGTGCAGTGTTCTTGATGTACACTGCCCGAATCGAACGCCTGCACGCCTCCCGTCCCGGGGAAGGCGAGCGCGACGAGCAGAACGCAGATTTGCCACGCCTTCATGTCCAAGAAAAAGAACCTGATCTGGATCGACCTGGAAATGACCGGGCTCAGCCCGGACACCGATCGGATCATCGAGATCGCCACCGTGGTCACCGACTCAGACCTCAACGTGCTGGCGACCGGCCCGGTGCGGGCGATCCACCAGTCCGAATCCTGCCTGGCCGGGATGGACAAATGGAACACCTCCCACCATGGCGCTTCCGGCCTGACCGACGAGGTGCGCCGTTCCGACTGCAATGAGGCGCAGGCCGAAAAGGAGACGATCGAGTTCCTGGCGGAGCATGTCCCATACAGGGCCTCGCCGATGTGCGGCAACAGCATCTGCCAGGACCGGCGCTTCCTGGCGCGCTGGATGCCGGACCTGGAGAAGTTCTTCCACTACCGGAACCTGGACGTCAGCACGCTGAAGGAATTGGCGCGGCGCTGGTATCCGGAGGTCGAGGAGATCCAGAAGGCCGCCGCGCACCGCGCGCTTGAGGACATTCACGAGTCGATCCGGGAACTGGCGCATTACCGTCAGCAGCTGTTTCAGCGAACGGCCGCTTCCTGAAGCGGGAGATCGCGGCCGGCCTGCGGGTGCAGCACGGTGTCGCAACCGTCCATGGCCGGGTCCAGTTCCGGGTAGTCCAGGGTGTAGTGCAGGCCGCGGCTTTCGCGGCGCATCATCGCGCAGCGGATGATCAGGTCCGAGACCTGGACGAGGTTGCGCAGTTCGATCAGGTCCCGCGAGATGCGGAAATCCCGGTAGTACTCGTTGATTTCCTTGCGCAGCAGGGTGCAGCGGTGCTGGGCCCGTTCCAGCCGCTTGGTGGTGCGCACGATGCCGACGTAGTCCCACATGAAGCGGCGCAGTTCGTCCCAGTTGTGCGAGACCACCACTTCCTCGTCTGAATCCGATACCCGGCTCTCGTCCCAGGGCGCCACGTCCGGCGCCGACGCGTCTCGGGGCAGCGTCCCGTTGATGTGCTCGCTCGCGGCGTGGGCGAACACCAGGCATTCCAGCAGGGAATTGCTGGCCATCCGGTTCGCGCCGTGCAGCCCGGTGTGGGCCACTTCCCCGACGGCGTACAGCCCGGGGAGGTCGGTGCAGCCGGAGAGGTCGGTGGCGATGCCGCCGCAGGTGTAGTGCGCGGCCGGCACGACCGGGATCGGCTGGCGGGTCAGGTCGATGTCGTACTCGAGGCAGCGCTCGTAGATGTTCGGGAACGCTTCGCGCAGGTCGGCGGCCTCCTTGTGGCTGATGTCGAGGTGCACGTAGTCCAGCCCGAGGCGCTTCATTTCGTGGTCGATGGCCCGTGCGACGATGTCCCGGGGCGCCAGTTCGCCGCGTTCGTCGAAGCGGTGCATGAATTCCGCGCCGCTGCCCGGCAGGCGCAGTTTCGCTCCCTCGCCGCGCAGTGATTCGGTCATCAGGAAGGATTTGGCGCGCGGATCGTACAGGCAGGTCGGGTGGAACTGGATGAACTCCATGTTGGCCACGCGGCAGCCGGCCCGCCACGCCATGGCCAGCCCGTCTCCGGACGAGGTGTCGGGGTTGGAGGTGTACAGGTAGACCTTGCTCGCGCCGCCGGTGGCCAGGATCACGCAGCGCGCGCGGTAGGCGTTGACGGCGTTGGTCCGGGTGTCCTGGGCGTACAGCCCGATGCAGCGGCACTTCCCGGCGCTTCGGTCGACGATCAGGTCGACCGCGATGCAATGGCTGTGCAACTCCACGTTGGGACGCTCGCGCACCTGCGCCATGAGCGCTTCTTGGATGGTGCGGCCGGTGTGGTCGGCGACGTGCGCGATCCGCCGGCGGCTGTGCCCGCCCTCCTGGGTCAGGTGCAGTTCGCCGGAAGGCGTGTAGGGGGTGAAGTTCACGCCCTGGCCCTGCAGCCACTGGATCATGGCGGCGCCGCGTTCCGCCACGTGCCGGACCACGTCCGGGCGGCACAGCCCGCCTCCGGCCGAGATCGTGTCGGAGACATGCAGGGCGACCGAGTCCTTGTCGTCCAGGACCGCCGATACCCCCCCCTGGGCGTAGGTCGTCGAGCTTTCGGTCGCAGCCGCCTTGCACAGCAGCGTGACCTTGAGGCGCGGGTCCATCTCCAGTGCGGCGCACAGGCCGGCCGCGCCGCTGCCGAGAATCAGGACGTCAGTATCGTGCGTGACCGCTGCGCTGTCTGCAACCACAATGGAGCCAGTTTGCCATGCCAAATTAATTATAATGTTGCCCTTATGAATTGCCCTGCCCCGTGTGTTTGACACAGCCTCGCGAGAATCTTCTTTGGCGGATCGGCCCAGCGTGCCGAGATGAGCGACAAAAGCGACAGAAACCTGGTTCGCCGCGCCAAGGCGGGGGAGACTGGCGCATTCGACGCGCTGGTCGAGAAATACCAGCACCGCATCCTGAAGCTGGCCGGCCGCTACGTGTCCGACCGGGCCGCCCGGCAGGACGTGGTCCAGGAAGCCTTCATCAAGGCCTGGCGCAACATCAAGACCTTCCGGGGCGACAGCCAGTTCTACACCTGGCTGTTCCGGATCACGGTCAATACGGCGATGAACTACCTGGCCGCCGCGCGCCGGCGGCCGGAGCATACGCTGCCGCCGGGTGACGAGGAGGATCCGAGCATGGACGACATGCAGGCCGACCTGGACACGCCGGAGGGCGAGGTGGAGGCGGAGGAGGTGTCCGCCATAGTGAACAAAGTGATTTCCGAACTGTCAGAAGACTTAAGGGTGGCGATCACCCTACGCGAACTGGAGGGCATGAGTTACGAGCAGATTGCGTATATTATGAAATGTCCTATCGGCACGGTCCGCTCGCGCATTTTTCGGGCACGCGAGGCGATCGATGAGCGATTGCGGCCGATATTAGACGACTCGTCAGGGGAACACAGATGAGCGACCCAGCCCACGAGTGGATTTCCGCTTATCTGGATGACGAGCTCACGCCCGCGGAGCGGGCGCGCGGCGGCCGGGATCTGAGCCGGCAGCCGGAGGCACGCCGTCGCCTGGGCCGCTACCAGCTGATTGGCGACGCGATGCGCGATGACCTCCCGGACCATCTGGAGCTGGGGCTCGCGGCGAGAATTCATCAGGAAATCGCCAAGGAAGTTTCCTCCCCCCCCAAGCACCATACCCTGCAGGAGCTGTGGCACTGGATCCGGCATCCGGCCCCGCTGGCGGTGTCCACCGGCATGCTGGCCACGCTGCTTGCGGCGGGGTTGTGGTTCTACACGCAGGAACCGGAGGTCGTCCCGGTGGTGGTCGATGTCCCGATCGGCCAGATCGCGGAAGCCCCCGAAACCGAAATCGACGCGAAGGAACATCAGCAGATCCTGAGTTACCTGGCGGCTCACGCGGAGGTCGAGCCGCGGGTGCTGATGCCATACGTCCAGCTGGTGGAATATGACAGATAAAGCGACGCCATACGTTGCCGGGCGGCCGGGCCGCCGCGCTGAACTTTTGCCTTCGGGCGCTGTCTCTCTGGTGGGGGGGATTTGCCTGAAAGGCTACAGGAGGCTCTTGCTGGTGACGATCTTGGCGACGCTGACCCCCCAGGTGTACGGCGAGGCGGATCCGGCGAGTTGGCTCGTTCGCGTTGATCAAGCAGCCGAACGAGCCAATTTTTCCGGCATGATGTCCTTGGTCAGAGACGGCGAGACGCGCCGCACGATGAAGATCGAGCAGGGTTACGACGGGCGGAACACGCACCAGCGGCTGGTTTCGGTGTCCGGCGGGGAGGAATGCGAGATCCTGCGGCGCGGAGGCGAATCCGCCGTGGTGTACCCCGAACGGCGGGTGGTCATCCACGGCTACCAGCGCCTTCGAAGCCCGATCCCGAAGATCCACCGTGACTTCGACCGGCTGGAGCAGTACTACCAGGTCGAGACCGGCGAGCAGGAGGAAGTCGCCGGGCGACCCTGCCAACTGGTCAAGGCGACTTCGCGGGACGGTTACCGCTACGGTTACGAATTCTACGTGGATACGGTTTCCGGGCTGCCGCTGCGGGTGCGGGTGGTGACGCCGACGGGCGAGAAGATCGAGAGGTTCTCGTTCACCTCCATCGAAGTGAAGGATTCCATCCAGCAATTCGGTCCGAAAAGCTTCTGGCTGGAGACCGACACGCACGGCTTCGAGACGGTCGCCCTGCCGTACGGTTCCGAGCTGGCTCCGCACGCGTGGCGGATCGAGAACCTGCCGCCGGGATTCGAGGAGCAGTTCGCGGTCCTTCGGAAACTGCCGCTCAACCCGGAGCCGATCCACCACATCGTGCTGGCGGACGCGCTGTCCCGGATTTCGGTGTTCATCACCCACCCCCCCGAAGGCACGCCCGAGAGAAGCTGGCACTTCTCGCGCAAGGCGCTCAACGGATACGTGACGGTCCGCGATGGCCACCACATCACCGTGATCGGCGGCGTTCCCGCGGAAACCGTCCGCATGATCGGCGATTCGCTCCACCTGGAGCACTAACGTTCTGGACTTGAAAGAAAAGGAGACCTGATGCAACCAACCTGGACCCCCAAGGCGCTCACCGTGGCGCTCGGCTTCGCGATGGCATTCACGCCGCTTCAGGCGCGCGAGCTGCCGGACTTCACCGACCTGATCGAGAAGAACGCGCCGGTCGTGGTCAACATCACCACGAGCCGCAATGTCGGGGGGTCCGCTTCCGGCGAGAATGCGCCGCAGCAGACCCCGGAGGACGTGCCGGACTTCTTCCGCCGGTTCTTCGAGCAGATGCCGGAGGGCCAGCAGCAGCGTCCCCCGCGGCAGCGGCGCCACGGCACCGGGTCCGGGATGATCTACTCCTCGGACGGCTACATCGTGACCAACCACCACGTGGTCGACGGGGCGGACGAAATCATCGTGAAGCTCAGCGACAAGCGGGAATTCGTGGCGGAGAAGGTGGGCTCCGACCCGCGCAGCGACCTGGCGTTGCTGAAGATCGATGCCGACGACCTGCCGACCGCGACGCTCGGCAATTCGGAGGAGCTGAAGGTCGGGCAGTGGGTGCTGGCCATCGGTTCGCCGTTCGGTTTCGAGCATTCGGTGACCGCCGGCATCGTCAGCGCCAAGGGGCGCAGCCTGCCGAGCGAGAACTACATCCCGTTCATCCAGACCGACGTGGCCATCAATCCCGGCAATTCCGGCGGGCCGCTGTTCGACATGGACGGGCGCGTGGTCGGCATCAACGCGCAGATCTACACCCGCACCGGCGGGTTCATGGGCCTGTCCTTCGCCATTCCGATCGACATGGTGTCGGAAGTGATCGCGCAGATCAAGAAAGACGGCCGCGTGGTGCGCGGCTGGCTCGGCGTGTACATCCAGGAGGTCACCCGCGACTTGGCCGAATCGTTCGGACTGGATCGCCCGAAAGGCGCGATCATCGCCGAAATTACTGAAGATGGTCCGGCGGACGAGGCCGGGCTGGAAGCCGGCGACATCGTCCTGGAGTTCAACGGGAAGGAAGTGGAGAGTTCCAGCGCGCTGCCGCCGATGGTCGGGCAGGTGAAGCCCGGCGAGACGGTCGAGGTCGAGATCCTGCGCGGCGGCGAGCGCAAGACGATCAAGGTGACCCTGGGGCAGCTGCCGGACGACGGGGCGCCGATGGCGGTGCCGTCCGGGGATTCGGGGCCGTCGGAAGAAGAGGAGATCCTGGGCATGCGCCTGGAGGAGATTCCGGAAGACGTGCGCAAGAAGCACAACCTGGGAGAGGGTGGCATCCGGGTGGCCGAAGTGACCGGGGATCCGGCGCGTTCCGCGGGCATCCAGAAGGGCGACGTGATCCAGATGTTCGCCGGGGAGAAGATCGAGACGCTGGACGATTTCAAGGAGGCGGCGGAGGACCTTGAATCCGGACAGCCGCAGCCGATCCTGGTGCAGCGCCAGCAGGGTTCGCGGTGGTTGGCGCTGACGCCTGAATAGGCGATGCCGGATATCTCAACGCATCCAATGGCCAAATAAAAGGGAGTGAGTAATCTGCCCCAATGCCAACCATTAGCCGCACGCTTACATCTTCTTGAAACCCCAGGAGTCGAAAGACAACCAGGGTTTTGCTTCCCTAATCCTAATGCAAAGGCTAGTTATCAACAGAATTTTCAATTATCCACAGCCTATAGTGGAAACCTAACAAGGAAACTACTAAATAGGGTTTGACAAATACTCTGGACAATGCAAAATATTTTCAGACGATTCAGGGTTACACTTCACTCGAACTGGTAGTGAAGGCCATCGTGCAAGGGCCGTTGAGGAAACAATGGCTATTTATAAACAGGACGAAGAAAAACAGGAAAGCAGAATGAAACTAATCAAATACCAAAACAGCATCATTAATGCCGATCATATAGTTTCCATAGAGCCGCGCAGTATAACGGGCGACAACTTTTACCTAGTTCTATTTTTATCAAACGACTCCAAGGTGGAAGTTGACAGCAGCATGGGGATGAATCTGGAAAAACTGATCGACCGGCTCGTGTCGAGCCTTCGCTCAAACAAGACAGCCATTGACCTTGATAAAGAAATAGAATACGTAGAGCGTAACTACTCCTAGACAAATTCATCCGATGTAGCAAGAAATATAAATCCCTTCAAAAAGAGGAAAGGAAAAATGCAGACTAACCTAGAGTGGAAGAAATGTGGCGAAGACAAGCATTGGTGCAGCCTTAAGAACCTAACATTACCGCTCAATGGAAACCCTAGCGGGATTTATATCATTTGGTATAGGGGAACCCCGGGCAAGGTCGTTCGCGTGGGACAGGGAAACATTTCCGACAGGTTAACTGTACATAGAAAGGACAGGGAGATTCTTGCTCATTCCAAGAATGGAACCCTCAGGGTCACATGGGCAACTGTACCGCCATCTCAGCGGGATGGAATTGAACGCTATCTAGCGGATACGTGGAATCCACTAGTTGGGGATGCATTTCCTGATGTTCGTCCGATCAAGGTGAATTCCCCGTGGTAGTAACCGTCATGCCAGTAAGAATGGTATTGACTATCTCAGCTAGTTTGATCTATTGATACTAAATTCAAGATGCCCATTCCGAGCAAACCGCTCTTGGTTCTCGTGCTTTCGCAACGTTAAAAGTAGACATTTGTAATGTTGAATTGCTACCATTCCCAATTCTGCTAACTCTTCCGTATAATCCCTTTCTTTTGAACTATAGACAATGGTGTCGAAAGGGACTTAGAGTTTTTACTATGAATCGTCGCACAATTGTTTTGTTCGCATTATTCGCTAGCCAAGCTATGGCACATCCGCCTGAAGGACAGGAAATGGATGCCTTCGATACTGCTTCTACACTTATGTCGTACGGCGTGAATGGAGATTGTTTCAATCCTTCTTTGCTTCGAGAATTGTCATTAGAGCCTGGCCAACCCTTTATAAACCCAGACTTAGAGGAGCGGGAATACACTAGTTGCGTGGAATCCTTTGCACAAGTAATCAAGATTTATAGTCTTTCGTTTTCCCTGCGCGAACTCATCAAATGGGAATGAACTGCTTGCTGTCCATCGGACATTAGTCTCATTGCATTTTAGTTCTGGGCTTCCCACAACTTATCTTTTAAATCGTGTCAGACGTTTTCCCGATGGAGAAAATCCGGAATTTCTCCATCATTGCGCACATTGACCACGGCAAGTCCACACTGGCGGACCGCTTCATCGAGTTGTGCGGCGCGCTGAGCGACCGCGAGATGAGCGACCAGGTCTTGGATAACATGGATCTGGAACGGGAGCGTGGCATTACTATCAAGGCACGCAGCGTGACCTTGCACTACCAAGCGCAGGATGGCGAGACCTATCGCCTGAACCTGATCGACACGCCCGGGCACGTAGATTTCTCTTATGAAGTATCAAGGTCGCTTGCGGCCTGCGAGGGCGGACTGCTGGTGGTGGATGCGTCACAGGGAGTCGAGGCGCAGACTGTGGCCAACTGCTACAACGCGATCGAGCAGGACTTGGTGATTCTGCCGGTGCTGAACAAGATGGATTTGCCGCAGGCGGACCCGGTGCGAGCCTGCGAGGAAATCGATGACATCATCGGACTGGATGCGACGGATGCAGTGCAGATCAGCGCGAAGACCGGCCTGAACGTGAAAGAGGTGCTGGAGCGGGTGGTGCGAGATGTGCCGCCACCGGATGGGGATCCCGAAGGGCCGCTGAAGGCACTGATCGTCGATTCCTGGTTCGACAGCCATGTAGGTGTGGTGTCGCTGGTGCGGGTGTTTTCGGGGAGGTTGAAAAAAGGTGACAAGATTCGGATCATGTCGACCGGGCAGACGCGGCGGGTGGATTCGGTGGGATGGTACACACCGAACCTGGAGAACAGCGAGGAATTGGGTTGCGGGCAGGTCGGGTTCGTGATGGCGGGCATCCGCGATATCGAGGGTGCGCCGGTGGGGGATACGATGACACTGGCAAGCAGGGGTGCCGAGGAGGCGCTGCCGGGATTCCGGGAAGTGCAGCCGAAAGTATTTGCGGGCCTGTTCCCGGTGGACGCCGATGATTACGAGCAATTGCGAGATGCGCTGGCGAAACTGAGACTGAACGATGCTTCATTCAGCCATGAGCCGGAGACCTCCAAGGCGCTGGGGTTTGGATTTCGGTGCGGATTCCTGGGTTTATTGCACATGGAGATCGTGCAGGAGCGGCTGGAGCGGGAATATCGGCTGAATCTGATTTCCACGGCACCGACGGTGGCTTGCCAGGTGGTGCTGAATTCGGGGGAGACGCTTGAAACCGGCAATCCCAGCATGCTGCCGGAGCCGCACGAGATCGAGGAAATCCGCGAGCCCTATATCGAAGCGCACATCTTGGTGCCGCAGGAGCATGTCGGCGCGGTGATCACGCTGTGCGAGGAGCGGCGTGGGCGGCAGAAGCGCCTGCAGTACTCGCGCAACCAGGTCAACCTGGAATATATGCTGCCGCTGTCCGAGACGGTGACGGACTTCTACGACAAGCTGAAGTCGGTCAGCCGGGGTTATGCATCATTTGATTACCAGTTGTCTCATTTCGAGGCGGCGCCGTTGGTGAAGCTGGACTTGCTGATCAATGGGGAACGGGTAGACGCGCTGTCGGTTATCGTGCACCAGTCCCGGGCGATGTCGCTGGGGCGGGATCTGACAGTGCGGATGAAGGACCTGATTCCCAGGCAGATGTTCGACGTCGCGATCCAGGCGGCGATCGGCTCGCGCATCATCGCGCGCACCACTACCAAGGCTCTGCGCAAGAACGTCACGGCAAAATGCTATGGTGGGGATGTGACGCGCAAGCGTAAACTGCTGGAGAAGCAGAAAGCAGGGAAGAAGCGCATGAAGCGTGTCGGTAACGTGGACATTCCTCAGGAGGCATTCATGGCGATCCTGAAACTGGAACCATGAGGCGGGCCTGGAGTGTATTAATCTTGGTGCTGCTGGCCTCGCCGGCTGCGGCTCAGGTTCTCACAGTCACATTGTTGGGCACTGGCACGCCGAGGCCGGATATCGAGCATTTCAGTCAGGCGATTCTGGTGGAGGCGGGTGATACCAAGTTGCTGTTCGATGCCGGACGCGGTGCTGCGATGCGGTTGCACCAGATCGGAGTTTCCAGCGATCAGATCGACAAGGTATTCCTGACACACTTGCACTACGACCATATTGTTGGGTTGGATGATGTCTGGCTGACGGCCCGCCTGTGGCAACGCGCGGAGCCTCTGGAGGTGCTCGGGCCGACAGGGACCAAGGATTTTGTGGACCACTTGCGTCAGGCTTACGAGGCGGATCACCATGTGCGCCGGCGGCAGAGCGGGCTGGCGATGGATTTAGGCGATCTCTGGGCGAAAGAAGTGGAGCCCGGCGTGGTTTACTTGGACGGAGACTTGAAAGTGACCGCCATTGCGGTGGATCACGGGGAAGTCAAGCCGGCATTCGGTTACCGGGTGGACTACGGCAAGCGCAGCGTGGTGATTTCCGGGGACACGACTTACGAGTCGAATCTGGTTACATGGGGAAAGGGCGCCGACGTGGTGATTCACGAAGTGATGATGGCGAGCGAGGGTCTTCTGAAAAGGAATCCTCGCCTGCAGAAGGTGCAGAAATCTCACTCAAGCCCGAAGCAGGCTGGACAGATTCTGGCGCAGATCAGGCCTCAACTGGGCATCCTGGTTCACATGCTGAAGTTTGGGGTGACAGAGGAGCAGGTACTAGAGGAACTGAGCAAGCACTACAAGGGGGAGGTGAAGATAGGGGAGGATTTGATGGCGGTGGATATTGGAGATTCCGTGTACGTGTATCAGCGGCGCTGACGGTTCTCACCGGGCATTAGGGATATATAGCCGATCTCTTATTTAGAGGCCCCAATATTTTATTGCAGCTTCTTGCACAAATTTTATAAGCGTAGATATGCCGCCTTGAAATTCAGTATTGAAACTATTTGTAATGCGATCTGCTAACCATTTCCTGACACCCTTATTCAATCCTGTCTCTTTGTCTTTTGGTTTTTGTTTTGAGATCAATTTCGACAGCTCATCAGAGTCTTCTTCTGAGAGCCCAAATCCCCGATCCGCGAGCTAACGCGATTTTGCCAGTTTTTCAGAGGCCGGAGGTCCG
>CAZRSJ010000007.1:0-56891 GCA_964602805.1 uncultured Chromatiales bacterium
GGATGAATTCGGAAAATCCCAGCCGTTTTTATGTTGGTGAGAAATGCGGGCTAGGGTTGTGGAATCGCGAAAATTAACACCAGCGCCAGCGCGTTCGCGCTGACCAGGAAGGCATGGATTGAATCTTCCCCGGGCTCGGCGGGACGGTCCGCCTCTTCGAAGTACACGTACCAGGCGACCCGAAGGTAGTAATAGGTCCCTCCACTATCAGCGGCACACCTGCCATGGAGAACATCAAAATTAACATCGCCACTGCCAACTAGGGCTTACTGTGGTTCAGGCCTTTGAAATCTCAGCGTTTCCTAGTTCTTCTCGGATTCGGTCACCAAGTTCATTCATTTGAACTCGTTGTTGTTCGATTGCTACTTTTATAAGTTTTTTAACATCCGCTCTCGTAAACCGTAAACATTGACCGCCCTTTATCGCGCCAGTTATACAACGAGCAATTTCCCCAAGGCGTACATAGTCAAGCTGGCATACATCAACATGTTTTGGGGCAAGATCTGCTACAGGTGTGCGTCCGTCAACTTGTTTACAGTATTGACGGCCATTTGTTAATTCCTCTCTATCGAACCAAACAATGTCCACTTTATCGATATGGTTACCTGCTGCAGCTATCGCCAATGCCGCTTCCTCGACACCGTTTTCTGATGTTGGCTCACACTGCCAAAAAGATAGAGTATTGCTTTGCGTTTTAAGGTCAACCGTCACCGCATCGGCAGGAATTTCACCCTCAGCCATGCTCTCTTCGGCATCCCATTTGGCACGGGTAATCTTACGAGCTAGATACATAAAGCTATTCTGCCCAATCTCGGAGCACGTTTTGAATATACTCGCGAAGCCATGGCTTGGTTTCCTGATGATCCCTCAGAATACTCTCAAGGTTTTGATCATTCCAAAATTCCGCTGCCTGTACAGCAGCATCCCTAATTTCCACACTATCCATAGTGAGACTGGTCTCTATAAGTTTTAAGCGCCATTCACTTGTTCCCGGATTTTTTTGCCGTCCCAAACATCGAAGAATTGATGCTGAGAAACTGGGATGCTTCTCGTCCAACGAGAGTGTTAAAAGATTGTCAAGAACACTTTTGTCTTCTGGAGACTGTAGCGCTCCCTCGATAATGCGATCCGCTGGATGGCTCATTCCATCTTCAAGAGGTTCCGCCTCAAAAACTGCGTGTAACTCATTCGCTATTCGGTTCCATTCCTTTGACTCATCGGACAACAGTTGCGTATACCCCTTTTTAGGAGCAAAGTGGAAATCTAGATGCGGGCTAGCTAGGGCATCCAAAGTAACACAAAAGATTCCTGAAGGCCGTAATGTTGAATCCAGAATATGCTTGAGCACAACTATCATTTTTTCCAGTGATTCAGCATTGGGAGAAACCGCGCGTGATTCGTCTCCACTGGCAAACCAAAATAAAGGAATATCGTTCTCCTCGGAATGCTGCGCTTTGCCGAAATGTTTCGGCACCATCCTCGAAGTTGAGAGTCGCATAGGCGCATGAGATTCAATCTGCATCGAATAGCCTCCTTGCATTGTCCGTGATAACAGTTTCAAAGGCTTCTCTTTCAAGTTCACGTAGATCGCCAGCCTTTTCCAATGCTTCAGTTTTTGCTACTGGATCAGGGTTCTCCCACAAAACCTCTAAATCAAGAAGTAGAGCTATGGAGCCCAGTGGAGCGTCAACTAGACCCTGTGACAAAACAAGGCGTGTATTGTTTTCGTAAGCATAGTCCACCCGGCTCATAAAATTATTCAGGTGGTCTGGGAGTCCTTGGACGGAAGGTAGAGCGCATTTTAAATAGTCTTCAATTTCTATTCTCCCTTGGGGAATTTCAATCTTGTTAATATAACGAATGCTAATCCGATGCACACCAGTAGGCTCTGCTACTTCCCAGTAAGCATCAAGTGCTACCGAGATTCTAGGCTGGAATTCTTTCCAACCGCTGTGCTCAGGATTTTCAGCATCTTGATACGGACGTAGCATATGAATACTAAGCACATCTGGCCCCACACCCACAATTCTTTTGTTATTCTCAGTGAAAAGTTGAACTCTATCAAGTTCCTCACTATGCCGCACTT
The DNA here is from genome assembly GCA_964602805.1 of uncultured Chromatiales bacterium. Taxonomy (GTDB): domain Bacteria; phylum Pseudomonadota; class Gammaproteobacteria; order Poriferisulfidales; family Poriferisulfidaceae; genus Poriferisulfidus. Next base: position 2,087 of record CAZRSJ010000007.1, read on the forward strand.
GGGCGGGTGCCCCCTTTTTTTGTGCTAATTCCAACCCAACTGTCATTTGCTGACGCGGGGTGCCCGTATATTCGTTTAATTTAGTATGGACTTTGCCAGGAATTGTGAGGTCCCAATCTCGTTCCGACTTAAAGCGGAACTCACAAAGCGCCTCTTCTATGGGTGGAGTTTTATATCGGCGGGGAATTTGCATTAGATCAATTCTCTTAATTTAAGGCTTTAGGCGCTTCGAACATTTTCATGGTGGTTAAAAATTTGTTGGAATCACCAAACTTTTCTATAGTTCCGTCGTAAAAAATAATAGTGCCGACTAGATTCCGATTCCGGAATTTGACTAGTATAACAATCAGATGGAGTCAACACGGTTCAAAGTCAAGCCTAGTTTTTTCATTTTCAGTAATTGTTTGATTTAATTTTCGGGCCCTGCTTCGATTGTCTTTCCCTGAACTATGTGACAAGTTTTCTAATTTTGAATTCTCATATAAATGTTGCCTTACCACATCCATTAAAATCACCAAAGAAATTTCCCTTGCCGAAGTAGAATAATTCTATGGCTCGGTCGAATCTTTGCTCTTAACATTTTCTTCGCGCCCCTCGGTGTTACCACTTTTATGTCACCCACTGCTTCCAAGTTTTCTAAAGCCGTGTAAATTTGACTCTCAGTTGCCGCTGTATTATCCGCGGACAGGGTAAGTAATGTATCTACAGTGGGGGCGGCATCTACGTCGTACTGCTCTAGCCAATGTGGCAAATCAGCCATCAGTGCGGTCGCCATATGGCCTTCATCCGTTTCATTAAAACCAAAATCAAGATTTATTTGGTTCTCCCAGTCTTGTCTGAATCCAAGCATATCAAGTCCTGCTTCACCTTGAGTAATGGAGCCGTTTTTAATTGCCCAGTGAGATTCGCTCATAACCAAGCGAGAACGAGGTAGTTTTGAGTAATGAACAAACCACAAGTCTCTATGCGCCTCCGTCGAATGCAGAAAGAAGCGTGACGCGAACTGCGAGCCTATACTTGTTTTAAACAACCGCCCTAACAAACGACCTGCAAAATAACGGCCCGCCTGCCGCTCGCGTTCCGCGAGAAGCGCGCGCAATTGAGTTTTAGTTATGTCGAGTGGGGCGATTGATGCCAAAAACTCAGCGCTTTCATTCATGTAGTCGTAAATCGCGCCAAAATTATAGGTGACGATAACCTCAGATCTAGGAAGAGATTGGTAAATAAGGCGAACATCTTTATGGGGAACATCCTTATACCCAAACTGATCCATGAAGAAAATCGAGCGCCCTGTCGGACTCCAATTCTTGATTTTCCGAACGATATCGGGCAGTACTTCAGATGCTGTTGCATGTTGGATGCTAATCGCGTTGGCAAGGTAAGGTTCTGCTATTTCAGATTCTCTCAAAGAATTTTTAAGGTAGGTAATCGCATCTTCGTTCTCGTCGACAAAAAAGAATTTGGCCTCTATTTTTAGAGGTTTACGGCGTTTAGAGTTTATTCTGGCTTCAGCACATCTCACAGCATTTATCATAGCCAAAGGAGAACCAAACCGGATTTCTCCATTTCGCTGAAACAATCCGCCTCCTGCGAATGCATCAACCATAGCAATACGAAGAACATCCATTTGAGGCAACACACAAACTGCGTCGAAATAGCGTTCTAAATATGCTTCGAGCAAGCGCAATTTGGCATCACTGTGAGTTTTTATTATTGGCGGCTCAGACCCGGGAGTCCAAATAAACTGACTGTTATTTTTTGCCATACCTACACTCTTTGGAAAACCCTGCGGGGAAGCCATCATGAAGTTTGCCATCTAAAATACGGCCTCCTGCCTTCGGGGTTTTCCCTCCCCACTGTTTAAAAAAGAATTCAATCCCTTGTTCGGTGCATTGATCGCGCATTTCACGAACCCAGTTTATGTTCATGGGGCGAGCGCCAGGCCCACTCTCACCGCCAACAATTACCCAAGCAATATCTGTCAGGTCAACTTTCCCAATTTGTCCTAAAAGCGGCTCAATTGATAGAAAACGGATGGTTGCGTTAGTGTCCCGAAGATGGACAATTCTTTTAACCCGTTGGCGGTCTTCAACCGACACACCAAGCCAAACATGTTCAGGGGTTGGAGCTTCGGAATAGCGACGATTTACATAATTTCTAAGTCTAGAACTGCGCTTGGTTAGCACCTGATAAGTATGTTGATTAGCTATCTCCATCACATCGAAAATCTTATCGATGAAAGCATCAGGAACCCCTTTGTGGAAAAGGTCGCTCATAGAGTTCACAAAGATCATCCTTGGGCGCCGCCAGCGCATTGGCTGCGACAATCGTTCATCCCAGAGGGTGAGATCAAAGCCTTGTTCATAGGGATGCCCAGGAACACCACGGAAACGTTCAGCGAAACGCTCCGCATAGCAGTGAGCGCAGCCAGGACCGATCTTAGTGCAACCAGTGACCGGATTCCATGTCGCGTCAGTCCATTCTATAGCGCTATTGTCGGCCATCCACTCTCTCCTAAATCAGGATGCCTTATTTTGCCTACGGAATCTATTCCACTTGAGATTTCTCCCCAGCCAAAGCATTCTGGCTGCTGATGATACAACACGGGAAAACGAAAGAAAAAACTTTGATGTGCTTTGGGCATAAGGCAGGCCAAGGCAATCATCCCAAGCTCTCGGTGCGACTTTATTGTCCCCCCATAAACACTTTCGCCGCGTCGCGGCTCATCTCCAGCCAGGGCTGCGGCACCGCGAAGATGAACACCAGCATCAGCGCATTTGCGCTCACCAGGAAGACATGGGCCGAATCCTCCCCGGGCTCGGCGGGACGATCCGCCTCTTCGAAGTACATGTACCAGACAATGCGAAGGTAGTAGTAGGCCCCCACCACCGTCAGCAGCACCGCCACGACCGCGAGCGGCCATAGTCCGGCGTCGACCACCGCCTGCAGCACGTACAGCTTGGCGTAGAACCCGGCGGTCAGCGGCACGCCCGCCATCGAAAACATCAGGATCAGCACCATGATCGCCAGCCAGGGATGGCTGTGGTTCAGGCCCTTGAAGTCTTGAATGTCCTCAGCCGCGACCCGGGCGTTGAGCAGCAGCAGCATCCCGAAGCTCCCGGCAGCCATCAGCGCGTAGACAAAGGTGTAGAAAATCGCCGAGCCCATCCCGTGCGGGGTGCCTGCACCCAGCGCCAGGAACACGAAACCGGTATGGGCAATGGCCGAATAGGCCAGCATCCTGCGGATCCGGGTCTGCGCGATCGCGACGAGGTTGCCAAGCAGGAGTGACAGGACGGCCAGAACCATCATCAGGGTCGTCCAATCGACGGCCAAAGCCATCAACCCGTCACTGAACAGGCGCAGCAGCAACAGCAACCCGGCGATCTTCGGGGCGGACGACAGGTACGTTACGGCCGGGAGGGAGGCGCCATCGTAGACATCCGGAAGCCACATGTGAAACGGCGTGGCGCCCAGTTTGAACGCTAGGCCCGCCAGCATGAACACCATGCCGAGCAGCAGCACCCGATTCATTTCCAGTTGTTCCAGCTGACTCGCCAACTCCCCGATGTGCAGGGTTCCGGTGGCTGCGTACATCAGCGACATCCCGTACAGGAGAAAGCCCGAAGCCAGCGCCCCGAGCACGAAATACTTGAGCGCCACTTCACCGGCGCGACCGTCGTCGCGCACCATCGCGATCATCGGATACAGCGACAGGGCGAGGATCTCCAGCCCCAGGTACAACGTAATCAGGTGTTCCGCACCACTGATCAGGAACATGCCGACGCACCCGAATATCGCCAGCGTGTAGAACTCGTTGGACTGGAGGCGGTCCGGAGAGATCGGGTGCCCGCGGGCGTAGCGCAAGATCAGCACGGTCAGCACGCAGATCAGGATTCGCAAAAAGTCGATTTCGGAGGAACGCTCGAACATGCCGGTCATCAGCATGGTCGGATTTTCCGGCGCTGTCGCGGCGATGGCGCCCACCGTCCCCGCCAACACCAGCATCGTCAGCGGCCAGGCCAGAAAACGCGGGCACAGCAAAACAAAGCAGGCGCCGACGACCAGCACGATCTCCGGCAACATCAGGATCATTTCCTGCGCCACGCTCACGGGGCGCCTCCCGCCTTGAATGTCTGCGCCTGGTCAATCAACTGCGCCACGGACGGTTCAATCAAATCCAGCAACGGCACCGGCCACAGCCCCACCGCCAGCACCGGAACGGCCAGCGCCAGCAAGATCAACATCTCGCGCCCGGACAAGTCCTGGAATGCCTTGACCTCCGCATGTTCGGCCGGACCGAACACCACTCGCCGCACCATCCACAGCGAATAAGCGGCCCCCAGCACCACCACCATCGCCGCCAACGCGGCCAGCCACCACCCGGCCTGGAACGTGGCCAGGATGACCATTACTTCGCCCACGAAACCGGAAGTGCCCGGCAGCCCGGCGTTCGCCAGCGCGAAGAACACGAACAGCGCGCCGAATATCGGCATCGTCTCAAGCACACCGCCATAGTCCTGAATGTCGCGGCTGTGCCGGCGGTCGTACAACACGCCCACGCAAACGAACAGCGCGGCCGACACGAGGCCGTGCGAGATCATCTGCACGATCGCACCGCTGACGCTGAGCATGGCCGTCTCCGTCGCCAGCCGGTACAGGATGAACAGCCCCAGGGTGACGAACCCCATGTGCGCGATGGACGAATACGCGATCAACTTCTTCATGTCGGTCTGCGCCAACGCCGTAAATCCGATATAGACCACGGCGATCAGGGACAATCCGATTACCAGTCCGTCGAGCGCGAGCGAGGCATCGGGCGCGATCGGAAGGCAGAAACGCAGCAGGCCGTAACCGCCGATCTTCAGCAGCACCGCCGCCAGCACCACCGATCCCGCGGCCGGGGCCTCGACGTGGGCGTCCGGCAGCCAAGTGTGCACCGGCCACATCGGCACCTTGACCGCAAACCCCAGCAACAGCGCGAGGAACAGCCAGGTTTGCTCCAGCGACGACAGTGAAAACGCGTGCCAGTCCGTGATCCGGAAGCTTTCGGACTGAATCGCCAGGTAAACGAACGCCACCAGCATCAGCACCGATCCCAGGAAGGTGTACAGGAAGAACTTGACGGCCGCGTAGACCCGGTTGTCGGAGCCCCAGACCCCGATGATCAGGAACATCGGAATCAGCATCGCCTCGAAGAAAACGTAGAACAGCGCAGCGTCCATTGCGCAGAAAACCCCGATCAGCAGGCCCTCGAGCATCAGGAACGCAGCGAAAAATTGGCCGATATGCCGCGTGGCGGTCTCCCAACCGGTCAGGATGGCGAGCATGCCGATAAAGGCGGTGAGAACCACCAGCGGCAGCGACAGGCCGTCGACGCCCAAGTGGTAGTCGATGTTGAAGGCCGGGATCCACGGAGCCCGGTACTGCCACTGGTAACCGCCCGCCGGGTCGAAACCCAAGGCCGCCACCACCGCCAGCACGAACACGAACAGGCTGGCCGCCAGCGCCCAGCGACGCACCACGGCCGGATCCTTCAACAGCAGGGCTGCGAATCCCGCCGCAATCGGCGTCCAGATCATCAGGCCGAGCAGGGACACCGCGCTACCCTCTCAAGAACAGGTAGCCGAGCGCGGCAATCAGGCCCAGCAACATGGCCAGGGCGTAGTGGCCGAGCACGCCGCTTTGCACCAGGCGAAGCGTGGCGGCGGCGCGGCGGGCCATCCGCGCCGTCCCGTTCACCATGAGCCCGTCGATCATGCGCCGGTCGCCGATGCGGGCGCAAGCGTCTGCCACGGCCCGTCCGGCCCGCACGACCCAGTTCTCGTAGAACACGTCGAATCCGTATTTCTGGAGAAGGATTGAACGCAACCGGGAAACGTTCGGCGCCAGTTTGTCGGCATAGCCTTTCGCATACAGGAAATACCCGCCCACAAGACTCAATATCAGCAACCAGATCGCAGGCGTCGCGAATCCATGCAGGATTGCGCCGCCCAAGCCGTTCCAGTTTTCCGCCATCCGCGCCAGCGTGTCGTGTGCAGCATGAACGACCAGGGCATCCCCCAGCAACCCGCCATAGAGGAACGCCTCGACCCCGAAGCCCGCCACCAGCGTCAGCATCGCCAGCAGGACCAGCGGGAGGACCACGGTCGGGTCTCGCTCCTGCGCCTGTTCCGCTTCCGTCGAGCGTGGGGTTCCCTGAAACACGTACCACCACAAGCGCAACGAATACAGCGCGGTCACCGCCACTCCCATAAGTGCCAGGAAATGTGCCGGCTTGGCCAGCAGCAGGTCGGAATGCGCCAGCGCCTCGATGATGGATTCCTTGGAGAAGAAGCCGGCAAAGCCCGGCATGCCGATCAGCGCCAGCGAACCGATAGCGAATGTGGCGGCGGTGATCGGCATGCGCCGCGCCAGCCCGCCCATATGCCGAATGTCCTGCCCGTGGTGCATCGCCAGGATCACCGATCCCGCGGCCAGGAACAGAAGCGCCTTGAAGAAGGCGTGCGTGAAGAGATGGAAAATGCTCGCGGCGTAGGCCGAGGCACCGAGCGCCAGGGTCATGTAGCCGAGCTGGGACAGGGTCGAATAGGCAATGACCTGCTTGATGTCATTGGCCACCAGTCCAAGCAGGCCCATTGAGAGCGCAGTGACGCCGCCGACCAGCAGAATCAGGTTGAGCGCCACCTCGCTGCCCTCGAACAGCGGAGACAGCCGCGCCACCATGAAAATGCCCGCCGTCACCATCGTGGCGGCGTGGATCATCGCCGAGATCGGGGTCGGGCCTTCCATCGAATCGGGCAGCCAGACATGCAGCGGCACCTGCGCCGACTTGCCCATGGCCCCGACGAACAGGAACAGGCAGATCAGGCTCAGCGCACTCAGGCCGGGAAACGGCGACGGCTGCTGCGCCAGCGCTTCGCTTTGCGCAAACACGGTGGAATAGTCCAAGCTGCCGGCGACGGCCAGCAGCGCCCCCATGCCAAGCAGGAACCCGAAATCACCCAGGCGGTTGACCAGGAAAGCCTTGAGCCCCGCGCTCGGCGCCCGCTCGCGGGTGTACCAGAACCCGATCAGCAGGTACGACACCAGGCCGACCCCTTCCCAGCCGATGAACAGCAGCAGGAAGTTGTCCGCCATGACCAGCAACAACATGGCGAGCGTGAACAGCGACAGGTAGGCGAAAAACCGGACGTACCCGGGGTCTTCGCGCATGTAACCGATGCTGTAGACATGCACCAGCAGCGAAATGAGCGTGACCACGATCATCATCACCACGCTCAGGGAATCGATCAGAAAACCGATCTTCATCCCGAAGCCGCCCGGGCCCCAATGGTAGAGGGTAAAAGTTTGCGGTTCCGGATTCTGCGCGTAACCCACCGCCAGGACGACGCTGGCCAGAAACGCCGCGCCGACGCCCGTGAGGGTGAGCCATGTGGCGGCTTTCGGGCTCAGGACGCGTACGCCCAGTCCCGCGCCAACCGCGCCCGCACCGACCGCACCCACGACGATCAGGGCAAGAACCTGGAGATCCATCAGCCGCGCACCTCGCTCAGGTCTTCGGCGTCAATAGTCTCGCGGCTGCGGAACACCACCACGACGATGGCCAGGCCGATCGCGATCTCGGCGGCGGCGATGGTCAGCACGAACAGCGCGAATGCCTGCCCTGCGAGATCCTGCAGGTAGTGGGATGCCGCGATGAGATTGGTGTTGACCGCCAGCAGGATCAGCTCCAGCGACATCAGCAGCACCAGTGCATGCCGGCGGTTGACGAACACGCCGGCGACGCCGATCGCGAACAGCGCGCCGGACAGGAGCATGAAATGAGTCAGGCTCAGCATGGCGGCTCCGAGCGGCCGTCGGTCAGCCGCAGGCGGTCTTGCTTGCGTACCCGGCTCTGCCGCGCCGGGTTCTGCCGGTGGTGATCCGGGCGCACGCGCAACGTCAGTGCAATCGCACCGACGATGGCAACCAGCAGCGCGACCGCGGCGGCCTCGAACGCCAGGGCGTAATCGGTATACAGCACGGATCCCAGCGCCTTCGTATTGCTGTATTCCAGCGGCGCCGGCGGAGGCTGGGCGCCCGGAGAGAAATCCGGTGCGAGAAGGGCCACGCCGAGTTCGGCGACCATCACCGCGGCCACCGCTGAAGCGACAATCCGGTAGTTACGGCGCCGGTGGATCGTCGGCGTATGCCGCTCGACCATCATCACCACGAACAAAAACAGCACCAGGACCGCGCCGATGTAGACCAGCACCAGGAGAATCGACAGGAATTCCGCCTCCAGCAGCATCCAGAGCATGGCGGCAGTGAAAAACGACAGGATCAGGGACAGGGCCGCATGCACCATGTTCCTCAAGGTCACGGCGGCCGTGGCGGCCGCCAGCAGCACGGTCCCGAACAGGTAGAACAGCAGCGTCTGGAAAGCCATCAGCGGAATCGGGCGTCGCTCTTGCGGTGTTCGGCGATCTGCTCCTCGTACTGATCGCCAACCGCCAGCAAGTCTTCCTTGGTCATGATCTGGTCGCCGCGACGTTCGAAATGAAACTCCAGGATGTCGGTCTCGACCACCGCGTCGGTCGGGCAGGCCTCCTCGCAGAAGCCGCAGTACACGCACTTGAAGAGGTCGATGTCGTACCGGGTGGTCCGCCGGCTACCGTCGGCGCGCTCCTCGGATTCGATGGTGATGGCCAGCGCCGGGCAGACCGCCTCGCACAGTTTGCAGGCGATGCAGCGTTCTTCGCCGTTGGGATAGCGGCGCAACGCGTGCAGACCGCGGAAGCGCGGGGATTTCGGGGTTTTCTCGTCCGGGTAGCGCAGGGTGATCTTGCGCGAAAACAGGCGCCGGGCGGTCAGCCTCAGGCCCCGCAACAGGTCCCACAGGCTCAAGCTTCGCAGCAGGTACAGCAGGGAATTCAGCCAGCGCACGACATCACCCCGTAAACCCGGTATAGCGCGCGGCGCCCAGCACGAAGATCCAGATCAGCGTCACCGGGATGAACACCTTCCAGCCCAGGCGCATGATCTGGTCGTAGCGGTAGCGCGGGAAGGTCGCCCGGAACCACAGGAAGCAGAACATGAAGAACGCGGTCTTGAGCAGCCACCAGTGGATGCCGGAATCCAGGACCGGGACCGCCTGCGCGAGCTGCGTGCCCTCGAACGGCGACAGCCAGCCGCCGAAAAACAAGATCGCGGTCAGCGCCGAGATCAGGATCATGGCGGAGTATTCCGCCAAAAAGAACACCGCGAACGCCGAGCCGGAATACTCCACGTGGAAGCCCGCCACCAGCTCCGATTCCCCTTCGACCACGTCGAACGGCAGGCGGTTGGTCTCGGCCACGCCCGACACCAGGTACACCAGAAGCAAGGGCAGCAGGGGCAGGAAGAACCAGTCCAGAATGCCGCCGGACTGCGCCTGGACGATGGCGGCGAGGTTCAGGCTGCCACTCAGCATCAGCACGCCGACCAGCGCGAAGCCCATTGCGATTTCGTAGGACACCACCTGCGCCGCCTGGCGCATCGCCCCGAGCAGAGCGTACTTCGAGTTGGACGCCCAGCCGGCGATGATGATGCCGTACGCGCCGAGCGAAGTCAGCGCCAGAACGTACAGCAGGCCCGCGTCGATGTTCGCAAGCCAAAGGCCATCGTCAAACGGCACCACTGCCCAGGCGCCAAGCGCCGGGACCAGGGCCGCGAGCGGCGCCATCAGGAACAGGCCCCGGCTGGCCTGGGCCGGGAGAACGACTTCTTTGGTCAGGAGCTTCAGCACATCGGCGATCGGCTGGAACAGGCCGCGCGGCCCGACCCGGCTCGGCCCCAGCCGCATCTGCATGAACCCGACCACCTTGCGCTCGGCGTACGTGTAGTACGCCACCACCGCCAGCAACGGCAGCAGGATCAACATAGCACCGAGCAGGATCTCTCCGACCCGGAGCCACACCGACAAGTCGGTCATCCAGTCAGGCATCGTACAGGTCCACCACGCTGAATGCGGCGCCGAGCAGCCCCAGGCGAATATCCCCGGTCGGCAGGTAGACGCAGTCGCGCGGGATTTGCGCATCCACCACCAAGGGAAGCTTGAGAGACGACCCGTTCTGGGACAGGCACGCGTGCGTCGCGTCCTTCAGGCCTCGTTCGTTCAGGGTTTCCGGGTGCAGGCGTAATGCCAGGTCCTGTGCCAATTCAGTCTGTTGCAGGGCATGGGCATGGCGGGTCGCCGGGTCCTGCTGGTAAATCGATGGAGAGCCCACCCGCAAAAGGCCCTTTTCCGGCAACTGCCTCGCGGCTCTGGGCGGCTTTTCGGGCACAACCGCGCGCGCTTCCAGGCCGCGGCAATGCGCGACCAGCGAAACTCCGGCAAAACCCGGGTCGTGGCCGGTCATGCGCAGCAATTCCACCAGTACTTCCGCGCCATCCCTCACCTCGCCCGGCGGAGAGACAGCCGGAGTCATCGATTGCCAGCGCCCTTCCAGGTTGATCAGGTGACCTCCGCGCTCCCCGACCGTAGGGATCGGCAGCAACAGGTCGTACGGCAGGTGCTGTGGGTCCGGGACGAACGACTGGAAGCCAATGGTCATTCTCGCCTCCGCCATCGCCTGGCGCATCTGCGCCGGGTCGGCGACGTCGCAGGCCGGATCCGTTCCATAGAACACCCAGAGGTCCGGCGGCTCCTGGAGCCGCGACGGCAGGTTCACCCCATCCACAGCCTCGCCGCCGGGGCCGCGGTGCGCGACGCATCCCGTCAGCCAAGCCCCGGACGCGTTGGCGCCTTCCTGCAGGGTGCCCAGGCGGGCTCCGGTCTGCTCACACAGGTTGTGCGCGGAAGCGTAAATCAGGTCGGCGTCTGGATGATTGAGCGCAAGCGGGCCCAGCCAGAACAGGGCGTTGTCCGCCTCCCCCAGGCGCCGTGCAAGCCGGTCGGAAAAACGCGCATAGGCTTCTTTCATCTGCAAGGCATGCGCGCGCTTCACCGACTGTAGCAGGGTCAGCCACTGCCGGGGCGACAGTATGGCTTCTTCGGTCGGTGCGAAGTTCCAGTCGAACGGGACGGGGTTGATGATCCAGACTTCTGTGCCCGAACGTATCGCTTGGCGCAACCGGTGGTTGAGGATTGGCTGATCGTGTCGCAGGAAGCTGCCGAGCAGGACGACCACGTCGTTTTCGGCAATTCGGTCCAAGTCGTAGCCGAGCGTCGGCTGGCGCGGATATTGCCCGCCCCCGCGGAAATCCGACATGCGGGTCCGGTGCTCCACTGTCTCAGCGCCGCATCGGCGCAGCAACTGCTGGAACCGGAAGCATTCCTCCACCGTGCTGGACGGGTGAATCAGGCCAGCCTTGGTACCGGTTCTCGCCAGGGCTTCCGCCGCCAGCTCCAGGCCTTCCTCCCAACTGACCCGAACCCAGCGGTCGCGGTGGCGGATCAACGGCCAGCACAGGCGGTCCGGGTGGCTGGCCGCCTGGTAGCTGAATCGGTCCCGGTCCGACAGCCAGCTTTCATTGATTGTCTCTTCGGTGCGCGGCACGCAACGGATCTGCCGCCCACGCAAGATATGCCGGGACAGGTGGGACCCGACCCCATCGTGCTCGCCGAGTCCCGGATGATCATTCAGTTCCCAGGCCCGGGCGCTCATCCGCGAAGGCCGGGCGTTGAGTGCGCCAACTGGGCACAGATCGATCACGCATCCTGAAAGTTCGGAGTTCATTGCCCGCTCGACGTAGGTGCCGATCTTCATGAATTCACCGCGCCCAAATGCGCCCAGTTCCTGATCGCCAGCAATCTCCTCGGTGAACCGCACGCAGCGGGTGCAGTGGATACAGCGCGTCATGTCGGTCGACACCAGCGAGCCCAGGTCCGGGTCCGGCACCACCCGTCGTGCTTCCGAGTAGCGGGAGATGTCGTTGCCGTATTCGAGAGCCAGATCCTGCAATTCGCATTCGCCGCCCTGGTCGCAAATCGGGCAATCGAGCGGATGGTTGATCAGAAGGAATTCCATGGTGGCACGCTGCGCATCGCGGGCCGGCTCGGAGCAGGTCTGCACTTCCATGCCGTCCATCACCGGGGTCGCGCAGGCCGGAACCGGGCCGCGCGCACCCGCCACCTCGACCAGGCACATGCGGCAGTTGGCCGCCACCGAGAGTTTCGGGTGATAGCAGAAGCGCGGGATCGGGATGCCCTCGCGGTCCGCCACTGCGATCAGCATCTCGCCGGCCGTCGCCTCGACCGCGCGGCCGTTCAAGGTGATCGTGATCGGGTCGCTCATGCTGGGCTCACCGGGCTCTTGCCGTGGCGGATGTAGTACTCGAACTCGTCGCGGAAGTGGTGCAGGAAACTCTGCACCGGCCAAGCCGCGGCATCCCCAAGCGCGCAGATGGTGTGACCCTCGATGCGCCCGGGCACTTTCTCCAGGATCTCCAAGTCCTGTTCCTCGCCCTGCCCCTCGACGATGCGGGTCAGCACGCGGTACAGCCAGCCCGTGCCCTCGCGGCAGGGCGTGCACTGCCCGCAGGATTCCTGGAAATAGAAGCGCGAAATGCGCTGCAGCATCCGCACCATGTCGGTGGTTTCGTCCATCACGATTACCGCGCCGGAACCGAGCAGCGAGCCTGCCTCCGCCACGCTCTCGAAATCCATGTCGGTCTCCATCATGATCTCGGCGGGAAGCACCGGGACCGAGGAGCCGCCCGGAATGACCGCCTTGAGTTCGCGGTTCTTCCAGACTCCGCCGCACATTGCGAGCAGGTCCGCAAACGGGACGCCGAGCGGGAGCTCGTGGTTGCCGGGCCGGGAGACGTGGCCGGACACCGAAAAACACTTGGTGCCGGGGCTTTTCTCCGTCCCGACCTGCCAGCCGTCGTCCTGACGCAGGATTCCCGGCACCAGCGCCAGGGTTTCCACGTTGTTGACCGTGGTCGGGCAGCCCCACAGGCCGTAATTGGCCGGGAACGGCGGCTTGAAGCGCGGAAACCCTTTCTTGCCCTCCAGAGATTCCAGCAGCGCGGTTTCCTCCCCGCAGATATACGCCCCCGCGCCCAACGTGTCGTGAAGGTAGACCGTGACCCCGTTGCCCTCGAGGTTGGGGCCCAGCATGCCGCTTCCGTATGCCTCGCGCAACGCTTCCCGGAACCGGCGGTACGGTTCGTCGCCGAATTCCTCGCGCAGGTAGGCATACCCTGCCTTGGCACCGATCGCGTAGCAGGCAATGGCCATGCCCTCGATCAAGGCATGCGGGTTGAAGCGCAGGATGTCCCGGTCCTTGCAGGTGCCCGGCTCCGATTCATCGGCATTGCATACGAGATAACTTTCGTCGCAATCCGGCATGAACCCCCACTTCACGCCGGTCGGGAACCCCGCGCCGCCACGCCCGCGCAGCCCCGAACTCTTGATCTGTTCGACCAAGTCGCGCCGGGGCGGGGGCTTGGCGAGAATCTGTTTCCATACGCGGTAGCCGCCGGTCGACTCGTACGCCTTCAGCGACCAGGGCTCCGGGTGCTCAAGCGTGGCGAAGCACATTTCATTGTGGTGCTTGATCACGACAGTCCCCCCAGAATCTTGTCGACCTTCTCCAGCGTCAGGTTCTCGTGGTAGACGTGGTCGACCTGCATCATCGGCGCGCCGCAGCATCCCGCCAAACATTCCTCCTCGCATTTCAGGTAGATCCGGCCATCCCGGGTCGACTCGCCGGCACGAATGCTCAGGCTTTTTTCGATGTGGGCCAGAATCTCCTCGCCGCCGCGCAGCCAGCAGGAAACGTTGGTGCAAACCGCCACCGTATGGCGCCCGACCGGCTGGTGCTCGAATCCAGTGTAGAACGATCCGACTTCGTACACCTGGACTGCCGGAAGGCCCAGGTAGTCGGCCACGGCATCCATGCGTTCCGGGGTCAGGTGTCCGTACTCTTTCTGCACTTCTCGCAGGGCCCCCAGTACTGCGGAACGCCGATGTTCCGCGGGAAAACGCTCCAGCCAGGTATCGATACGGCCGCGCAGGTCCGAGTGCAGGATGTCGTTCACCGGTCGACCTCGCCAAACACCAGGTCCAAGGTGCCGATCAGGGCGACCACGTCCGCCAGCATATGCCCGCGCGCCAATTCATCGAGCGCCGCCAGGTGAGGAAAGCCCGGCGCGCGGATCTTCAGCCGGTACGGCTTGTTCGCCCCGTCCGAGACCAGGTACACGCCGAATTCGCCTTTCGGGTGTTCAACCGCGGCATAGGTCTCTCCTTCCGGCAGGCAGAATCCTTCCGTAAACAGCTTGAAGTGGTGGATCATCGCCTCCATGTCGTGCTTCATCTCTTCGCGCGGCGGCGGCGTGATCTTGTGGTCGGCAACGATGACCGGTCCCGGATTCTTTCGCAGCCATTCCACACACTGGCGGATGATCCGGTTCGACTGGCGCATCTCCTCGATCCGCACCAGGTAACGATCGTAACAGTCGCCGTTGGTGCCGACCGGCACGTCGAACCGCATTGCGTCGTACACCGCGTACGGCTGCCGGCGGCGCAAGTCCCAGGGGATGCCGGAACCGCGCAACATGGGGCCGGTGAATCCCAACTGCAGCGCGCGCTCGGGGCTGACCACGCCGATGTCCACCGTGCGCTGCTTCCAGATGCGGTTGTCGGTCAGCAGCGTCTCGTATTCGTCGACGCAACCGGGAAAGCGGCCCGTGAATGCTTCCAAGAAATCCAGCAGACTGCCCTCGCGGCCGCGGTTTCGCTGGCGCGCCTTGCGTTTCGAGCAGAAACGCGACGGCTGGTAGCGCGGCATCGACTCCGGCAGGTCACGGTACACGCCGCCGGGTCGGTAGTAAGTCGCGTGCATGCGCGCGCCGGTGGTCGCTTCGTAGCAGTCCATCAAGTCTTCCCGCTCGCGGAAGGCATACAGGAACACGGTCATGGCGCCGATATCAAGCGCGTGCGCGCCCAGCCAGAGCAGGTGATTGAGGATGCGGGTGACCTCGTCGAACATGACCCGGAGATACTGCGCGCGTGGCGGGGGTTCAATCTCGAGCAACTGCTCGATCGCGCGCACGTAGGCGTGCTCGTTGCACATCATGGACACGTAATCCAACCGGTCCATATAGCCGATGCTGTGGTTGTAGGGCTTGCTTTCGGCCAATTTCTCGGTGCCCCGGTGCAGCAGGCCAATGTGCGGGTCGATGCGTTCCACGACTTCGCCGTCCAGTTCCAGCACCAGCCGCAGGACCCCGTGGGACGCCGGGTGCTGCGGCCCGAAATTCATGGTGTAGTTGTGAATCTCAGCCATGGCCTTGCCCTCGCCGGACTTTCGGCACGGTGACCCGCGGCTCGATGGTCACCGGCTGGTAGATAACCCGCCGAAGGCCGGGGTCGTAACGGACTTCCATGTGCCCGCTCAGGGGGAAATCCTTGCGCAACGGATGTCCGATGAAGCCGTAATCGGTCAGGATGCGACGCAAGTCCGGGTGACCCTCGAACACGATGCCGAACAGGTCGAAAGCTTCCCGCTCGTACCAGTCCGCGCATTGCCAGAGATCCCGCACCGACGGCAGTGTCGGCCACGCGCCGCTTGCGCAACTTGCCACGACCCGGATCCGCCGATTATGGGACAGCGAAAGCAGTTGGTAGGCGACAGCGAATCGCCCGTTCTGCGTCACCGGCGGGTGCGGGTTCGCAAAAGAGTAGCGGGCGGAGGTGGCCGCCGCCGACGCCCGCGAAAATCCGGCGGCGCTCGCCTCCTCGGTCTGCCATTCATCCTGCCCGTATTCGGCATAGTCGAGGCCCGCCAAGTCGATGAGTTGTTCGAACCGGCACTCCGGAGCGTCGCGAAGGTGGCGCAGGATGTCGGCCACGTGCTCGGCCGAGGTCATCAGGCACGGACAATCCCGGTCGGCGCGGATTTCAGCCCGGTCGCCCAGCCAGTCCGCCTGTGCGGAGATCCAGGAATCCGGAGCGGTCATTCAGCGGGCCAGCGTATGGGTGCGGCGGATCTTGTTCTGCAATTGCAGGATCCCGTACAGCAACGCTTCCGCCGTCGGCGGGCAGCCCGGAACGTAGATGTCGACCGGCACGATGCGGTCGCAACCGCGCACCACGGAATAGGAATAGTGATAGTAGCCTCCACCATTCGCGCACGACCCCATCGAGATGACCCATTTCGGATCCGGCATCTGGTCGTACACGCGGCGCAGGGCCGGGGCCATCTTATTGACCAGGGTTCCCGCCACGATCATCACGTCCGACTGCCGCGGGCTCGGCCGGAACAGTGCGCCGAACCGGTCCAGGTCGTAACGCGACGCGCCGGCGTGCATCATTTCCACCGCACAGCAGGCAAGCCCGAAGGTCATCGGCCAGAGCGAGCCCGAGCGCGCCCAGTTGATCAACAGGTCGGCGCTGGTCACCATGAAGCCGTGCTGCAGTTGTTCCGCCTCTTGCGGGCGCAGCTGTTCCATCAATCCCATTCCAACGCCCCTCGCCGCCATTCGAACGCAAAGCCCACGGCCAGAATCAGCAAAAACACCGCCATCGAAATCAGCCCGTACACCCCGACTTCCTCCAGCGCCACCGCCCACGGAAACAGGAATGCGACCTCCAAGTCGAACAACACAAACAGGATCACCACCAAGTAGTAGCGCACATCGAATTTCATGCGCGCATCGTCAAAGGCCTCGAATCCGCATTCGTAGGGGCGCAACTTGTCCGGGTCCGGATCCCGCCTCGACATCAGGTGCCCTAGCAGCAGCACGGCCACGCCAATGCCCACGCCCACCAGAAGGAACAACAGTACAGCCAGGTACTCTTCAAGCATTAAATTTCTCCCGGTTCATGCCTGCAACTGGTTCCGCGAAAACACCCCGCAACACAAGTTTTGAAAAACCGAGTAGCGGCGATTCCATCGCGGCCTCTGGAAATATGATTCCCGCGAAATCCAATAAGGAAATTATAGACCCCCGCCCCTGAACGAGAAACCTGCCGCACCTCGCACGGCTCGGCTTTTCGCCTCGCTTCCTCCCCCCCTCCCCAGGGAACTTGGGCACCTGCAAATGTCAAACAAACGGGGGGACTCACGGTGGGTGGCCGTGTGATCTGACCACGACGTCGGCGCCGGCAGCCCACCGCGACCCAAGCGAGGTACAACATGCTAAACGAGTCGCGGTTGGAAACCGCCATCAAACGGGCTGCTTCAGTTCCCGTAGGGGAAGGCTGATGCCCCGGAAAGCCGAGCGTGCGCGGCGGCGCGCAATGAACATTTGCGTCGAGTGCCCGGTGCCCTCTTTCACGGCGCGATGCCCGAAGTGCAAAAAACGGGAGCGCGAGCGCGAGAAACGGGCCCGGCGCGCGAAGCGCGCGCAGAAAGGCAAAAGGAAATGATCTGGTAGGCGCGATTGGAATCGAACCAACGACCTCTACCATGTCAAGGTAGCGCTCTAACCAACTGAGCTACGCGCCTACGGAGTCTCCGGCAGGCTCGCCAATACTACCACGCCGCCGGGAATGCGTGCGGGCCGGTTCAGTCCGGCGCGCCTTCGACCATTTCCAGCAGGCTGGCCAAGTCGTCCGCGTGCTCTTCCTCCATCTTGAGGATGTCTTCCATGATCCGTCGGGTCGTGGGATCGTTGTCCTTGAGCCAGCGAATGATCTCGGAGTAAGTCTCGATTGCGATCCGTTCCGCAACCAGATCTTCCCGAATCATGTCGGACAGGGATTCGCCTTCGACGTATTCCGCATGCGAGCGCGTGGCCAAGCCTTTCGGGTCGAAGTTCGGCACTCCGCCGAGCTGGGTGATACGTTGCGCAATCCAGTCCGCGTGCATCTGCTCCTCGTTGGCGTGCTCCAGAAATTCCGCCGCCACGGTCGGGGCGTTGATCCCGGTCGCCATGTAGTAGTGGTTCTTGTAGCGCAAGATGCAGACGATCTCGGTCGCCAGTACCTCGTTCAGCACGGCGATGACCTGCTGCAAATCGGCTTTGTATGCACCCGTCACGGCGCCATCGGTCATTTTCTCCCGGGCGCGGGTCCGGATGGTTTCCAGGTCTGTTTTGAATGGTTGTCCCATTGCGGCCTCCTTGGTTTTCTGCGACGGCCAACATTGCTGCCATTCTACTTAAAGTTAGTCCCCCCCTCCCCCAAAAAGTTCGATCAATTCCGCAATGGTCTGACTCAAGGTGCCTAGGGCCATGTAATGGGGCGCGCAGAGTGACGGTGCCGGCTCTTTTCCTCCCGTTGCGCCCGGGCCGCGGACATAGGGAGCGCCACCCGACTCCCGGACCATCTGCAGAAACACCGGCATCCCTGCCAGCCTCGCGAGATCCTCCAGGATTTCCGGGCGCGCAAACAGAAACCGGCTGATTCGCACCCCGACCCCCTGATTGGCAAATCCCTGCTTCCGGCACCACTCTGCCGAAATTTCAGGGTCTTTCGCGAGTTGCGTGACCACGCCAATCGGAGTCTGGCAGGACCGCGACCACTCAAGTTTTTTCTTCCACGTGTTTGCCAAGTCGTCTTCGCTGATTTTCGGGTGTCCTTCGGGATAGCCGGAGAACCATACTCGCTCAAGTCCGCTCTGCTCAAGCACTCCGGAATTCACCACATCAAGGCTGTCTTTCAGCGAGCCGGCGGGTTCCGTATCGCCAGCCAAGACCAATGCTTCCCGTGCCGCCCCCTCGTCGCCCAGGAGTTGGAGCGTTTCTGCCAACTGCTCGGGATCCCGGTAGCGCCGCGCCGTCAGGTGCGGGACCGGCCGGTGGCCGAGCTGCCGCACGCGCAAGCAGTCCTGCACGAAACTCTCCGCGGCCTGATCGCCCAAATGCGCAACGAAGACGTCCCATGTTCCCGGCAACCGCGCAAGGCTCTCGCCCTCTTGGCGAAGGTCGTCACCGGTAACTTCCAGGCTGGGCGACAAATCAAGCATCGAAACCGGGTGTGTGTAATCCGCGGCTAGAGTAAAATCCAGCCTTCCTTATACTTTACCTTTGGATATGGGGTCGCGATTTCTTGTCGTATGCTTCTCGGTTGCCGGACTGTTGCCCTTATGCATCACAACCGTAAACGCCATGGATGTGGTTCTTGATGGCCCGCTAATCCAGGGCGGGCTCGTTCGCGGACAGGTCGAGCCCGGTCAAACGGTCACGCTGGACGGCGAAGCGGTGGCAACCACCGAAGACGGGCGCTTTGTCATCGGCTTTGGCCGGGAACACCCTTCGCAAGCCACCCTGCGGATAAGCGGTTCCTCCTCCGTCTTCGAGCGGACCCTCGCCATCAAGGCGCGTGAGTACCAGACCCAGCACATCAAGGGCCTTCCCAAAAAAATGGTGACGCCAAATCCGGAAGACCTGGCGCGAATCAAGCGCGACCAAGCCGAAGTCAATGTGGCCCGATCCGTGCACAGCCCACTCCGGGGATTTTTGGAATCCTTCCGTTGGCCGGCCACCGGCATTATCACCGGCGTTTATGGAAGCCGCCGGGTCCTCAACGGCGAACCGCGCAACCCGCACTACGGGATCGACATCGCGGCGCCGGCCGGCACCCCTGTACTCGCGCCTGCTTCCGGGCAAGTCACGCTCGCGCATCTGGACATGTATTACACTGGCGCGACTCTTATCCTGGATCATGGCCTCGGCGTGTCTTCAACTTTTCTGCACCTTCAGGACATTGATGTAGTCGTCGGTCAAACCGTCGCGGCCGGTGAACAAATCGGCCGGGTCGGATCCAGCGGGCGCTCCACTGGCCCGCATCTGGACTGGCGGATGAACTGGTTCGACGTCCGCGTCGACCCGGCCCTTCTGGTCGGGCCCATGCCTGCTCTCCCAGACGAAGGGAGCTCCCAATGAAACCGGGCCTGCTTGCAGTAATCCTGGCTTTCGGAATTGCCGCGGCGCATGCAGCCAGCCCGATCGACCGGGTTGTCGTGCGGAAGTCCGACGCGCTCCTGCAGCTGATGGCCGGGACGCGCGTGGTTCGCCAGTTCCCCATTTACCTGGGCGGCAACCCGGTTGGCCACAAGCGGCACCAGGGAGACCGGCGGACCCCCGAGGGGCGCTACGTGTTGCACGAGCGAAAGCGGCAGAGTCGTTTCTACCGCGCCCTGCGCATCTCCTACCCCAACGAAACCGATCGGGCGGCGGCAGAAGCAGCCGGACAGCCTCCCGGCGGTGACATCATGATCCACGGCATGCCCACCCTTGAGAAACGGAACCTGCTGATGTTCAATGGCCCAAACTGGACCGACGGCTGCATCGCGATCAGCAACCCCCACATGCGGGAGGTCTGGGACTTGGTGGAATTGGGCACGCCAATTGAAATCCTGCCATAATCAAAGAGTTATCTGTTTTCTAAATCTTTACTATGTAAATCAACCAGATACGGCCAGGCTTTTCGCCGGTGAATTTTAATCTCGCTGAAATATCCAATACTTCTGAAGCCGCCTTTTTCGGTTCGGTATAGTCTCCTATCCCCCCGGCTTCTTTCGGGCCTGAAGCCGGAATTTTGACAACAACGATCGAGGGGATATCGTGTCCGCAATCTGGCAAGGCTGCCTTCGGCACTTGGAAGCAGAGCTGACTGAGCAGGACATCAATACTTTCGTTCGCCCGCTACACGCCGAAGAATCTCCGACCTCTCTCCTGCTCCTGGCACCCAACATGGTGCTGCTCCAGCAGGTTCGCAACCGCTTCATGGACCGGATCGAGAATTACGTCCGGGCGCTTGCCAGCGAAGACCTGAGCATCGATCTCCGCGTGGGCACCCAGTCTATTCCGGCCGAGGCCTCTCCTTCTCTCCCCCAACAGACCGAGACGCGCGCGCCCGATTTCGGTATCGACCTCAACTACTCGGACCGCCTGTTGCCGAAGTTCACCTTCGACAAGTTCGTCCGCGGCCACTCCAACGAGCTGGCGTACGCGACGGCCGAGCTGGTCTCCCTGCAAGCCGGGAACGACGACTACAACCCCTACCTGATCTATGGCGGGGTCGGTCTCGGAAAGACCCACCTGATGCAGGCTATCGGGCATGCGATCCTGCAGAACCAACCGAACACCAGCGTGGTCTATTTGCACTGCGAGCAGTTCGTGCAAAGCCTGATCAGCGCACTCCAGCACAACCGGATTGACTCCTTCAAAGCGTATTACCGCTCCGTCGATGTGCTCCTGATCGATGACATCCAGTTCCTGGCCGGCAAGGAGCGCTCGCAAGACGAGTTCTTCCACACTTTCAATGCGCTGACCGGCCGGCAACGCCAGATCGTCGTTACCTGCGACCGTTATCCCAAGGAAATTGAGGGGATGGAAGATCGACTGAAGTCGCGCCTCGGCGGCGGCATGTACTGCGCGATTGATCCGCCCAGCACGGAAACCCGCGCGGCAATCCTTCTCAGCAAGGCGGAACAGCGCGGCATCGATCTTCCCAACAAGGTCGCCTGGTTTATTGCAGAGAAGACCGTCGGCAGCGTGCGCGAACTGGAAAGTGCGCTGTCCCGCGTCATCATGCAGGCCAATGTCGGAGGGCAGGAGATTGATGTGGACTTCGCTCGCCACTGCCTGCGCGACATCGTCCCCGTGCGGGACCGCCTCCTCAACACGAACCAGATCAAGTCTGCCGTGGCCAGCTACTACGGCGTGACAAAAGAGGATCTCGACTCCCAGCGCCGCCCCCAAGCGATCGCCCTGCCCCGGCAGATGGCCATGAAGCTGTTGCATGAACTGACGCAGATGAGTCTGGCCAGCATCGGCGAGTCCTTCGGGGGCCGGGATCACTCCACCGTCCTGTATGCCTGCCAGAAGATCCAAAAGCGACTGGACGAGAACGATGAGCAGACCCAAGCTGACTATCGGAATCTCAAGCGAAAGCTGCTCAGTTGAACAGGGCTAGAATGGGTTTGTGGATGACCTGCGAACAAACCACGGACAATTGTGAATCGTCAATCTGAACTCCCTTTTTAACCCAAGCCCGACCCTTGTTCTCCACGCGCTATGAATTGCATAATTGGTTGATTCATCTATAATTATCTGGGTTCTCCACGACTTTGGCCAACACTAATAACAATAAATTTAAAATATGAAATTCACTATTGAACAGCAGGCGCTTGTCGATCCGCTCCGGAAACTGGCAAGTACTGCGCCAGACGTAGCCTCTCTGAATGCATCTGTTTCTGGTACCGATGCCGTCAATGCGGTAGCAAGCATCTTGATTGAACCGGAGAAAGATGGCGTGCGGTTCACCGCAACCGACAACACCTTGCGCCTAGCGTTTCATATCCCGGTCGAGGGCGAAGGTCTGAAACCTTGCACCGTGCCAGCTTCGACTCTTCTGCATATCTGCTCCCGGTTTTCTGCCGATGCGGAGATTTGCTTTGAGCTCGAGGGAGACGGCAAGGCCATGAACGTTTCGCATGGGCGCAGCCGCTACAAGCTGGTCGTCGTAGATGCGAACGAATTCCCGGGGATTACTTCCCAAGATGACGAATACGAGCTTTCCCTACCCGAAAGCACTCTCCGCTCGCTGCTATCCAGTGTCCGGTACGCGATGGCCCAGAACGACATGCGGTATTACCTGCTGGGGGTCTTGCTTGATGTCGGCCCCGACTCGGTGACTGCAGTCGCAACAGACGGCCACCGCATGGCCGTAGCCGAACACGCGGCCCAGACGGGCGTGACCGAGCCGGTGCAGCCGATCATCCCCAGCAAGGGAGTGGAAGAATTAACCAAGATCCTCACCGACCAGGAGCAAGACCTGGTCCTCCATCTGGCTGGAAACCACCTAAGACTGGAGCTCTCCGGGGACCGATGCGCATTCCACACGATGCTGGTGGACGGGAAATACCCTGATTACCGGACAGTGGTGCCGGCGGAGCGGAAATTGCGAGCCGTAGTTGGTCGAGAAGCGTTGATTAAAGCCGCAGAGCGAATCATTCCAGTTACAGATGAGCTGACGCAAGCGGTTATCCTCACGTTCAAGGATGGCGAGAACCTTGAAATTGGCGCCAAGAACAACAAGGGCGATACCGGCGAAGAACAGGTCGAAATGAAGATCAATCGGGACGATGGCGCAGAAGAAGAAGTAAAAATATCTATAAATATCAAATACTTGATAGACTCGCTTCAAGCCTTGGGCGGTTCTGATGCCGTGCTGGCGGTGAACGATGGAAGCAGCAGTATGTTGATCACCCCTTCGGAGGGAAACAGCAAGCATATCATCATGCCGATGAAGGCCTGAACTCCGTGCGGCTGGCCAGCCTGGAGGTTCGGAACCTTCGTTGCCTGAGGGAGGTTCCCGAGCTGCTGCCGCACCCGGAATTCAACCTGATAACCGGCCCCAATGCGGCGGGAAAAACAACATTTCTGGAGGCGATCGACTTGTTGGCCCGGGGTCGCAGTTTCCGGTCCCACCAGCCCAAGGAACTGATAACGAAAGGAGAAAAAGAATATCTCCTTCGCGGGCAGGTGGAGCCAGTTAGCCGGGGGAAAGAACCAGCCCCGTTCGCCTTAAGTCAGCGGAGAACCACGGAAAGACTAGAGTTGCGCTGCGATGGAGAGCCGGTAAAAGGGCTGTCTGAAATTGCTCCGCGGCTGGCTGTCCAAGCGATCCATCCGGACAGCCATACCCTGGTTCACGGCCCGCCGGCCCGGCGGCGAGCCTGGCTGGATTGGGGGGTGTTCCATGTGGAACCGGAATACCGGCGGAACTGGGCAAGCTACCAGCGAACCCTGAAACAGCGCAATGCCGCGCTGAAGAGCCGCAGCCAAGACCCCACGCCCTGGGACCGCCCGCTAGCGGAAGCAGGGGAGACCCTGACCGCCATGCGCCGAAGCTATCTTGAAGAAATCCAGGATCCACTGGAAGGGTTCGCGCAGATTCTTCTACCTGAAAAGAACTTGGAAATCAATTATCTACCGGGATATGACGAGTCCGCAGGACTTGAAGAGTCACTGGCTGCAGGGCTTGCATCGAGCCGAGAATCTGGGCAGACCACTACAGGCCCGCATCGCGCGGAATTGGCACTGGCGCTGGACGGAATGCCTGCGACGCGAATTGCGTCCCGGGGGCAGTCCAAGTTGCTGTCCTGCTGCCTTCTTCTGGCCCAGGTGGCTCTGTTTCAAGAACTGAGAGACGAAAGCTGCGTCCTATTGTTCGACGATCTTTCGGCAGAGCTGGACGGGCGGCATTTAGGCCTGCTGCTGGAGGCGCTTTCCGGAAGCGAGGCACAACTATTTGTGACCCGGGTCCAGGATGACCCGCTAGGCGCTTCCTCCCAAGAGTTTGAGGGCCGCGTGTTCCATGTGGAACAGGGGTCTGTTTCATTGACATCAGGGGGGTGATCAAGGTAAAATTAAGGGTCTTTTGCGAGGTAGAAAAATGGCTTACGACGCGTCTTCCATCAAGGTTCTGAAAGATCTGGAGGCGGTCCGGAAACGCCCGGGAATGTATATCGGTGACACCGATGACGGGACGGGCCTACACCATATGGTGTTTGAGGTTGTCGACAACTCGGTCGACGAGGCTTTGGAGGGGCATTGTACCGAGATTCTGGTGACCCTGAACGAAGACGGCTCCGTGACGGTGATCGACAACGGGCGCGGGATTCCGATCGAGATGCACGAAGAAGGCCGCCCGGCGGCCGAATTGGTGATGACAACCCTGCATGCGGGCGGGAAGTTCGACGAACACTCCTACAAGGTATCCGGCGGCCTGCACGGGGTCGGGGTTTCTGTCGTGAATGCCTTGTCCGAGCGCTTGGACCTGGTTATTGACCGCGACGGGCAGCGATGGCACCAGGAATATGCCATGGGCCGGCCGAAAAGCGATTTTGCAGTGGTGGGCGAATCCGAACAAACCGGGACGACCATCCGGTTCTGGCCCTCGAAAAAAGTCTTCAGCAACATCACTTTTCATTACGAAACGCTGGCGGCCCGCTTGAGGGAACTGTCCTTTCTCAATTCCGGCGTGCGCATCCGGTTGGAAGACCACGGCACCGGCAGGAGAAGCAATTTTCATTACGAGGGCGGCATCGTCGCTTTTGTCAAACACAGCAATTCCGGCAAGGAGCCGCTGCAACCCTCGGTGATCTCGATCACGGGTGAGCAGGGCGGGGCGGAGATTGAAGCCGCGTTGCAGTGGAATGTCGGATACCATGAGAATATTCTCTGCTATACCAATAACATACGGCAAAGAGACGGAGGGGCTCACCTTGCCGGATTCCGCGCTGCGCTGACCCGGACCATCAACAACTATGTGGAAAAAGAAGGGCTCGGAAAGCGCCTGTCCGTCGCGCTGACCGGGGAAGATGCGCGGGAGGGTCTGACGGCGGTCCTGTCCGTCAAGGTGGCCGACCCGAAATTCTCTTCCCAGACCAAGGACAAGTTGGTGTCGTCCGAAGTGAAAGGGTCGGTTGAGAGCGTTATCGGCGACCACCTGCGGGATTTCCTTCTGGAGAACCCGGTTGAGGCGAAACAAATCGTCGAAAAAATCGTGCGCGCGGCCCAAGTGCGTGAGGAAGCGCGAAAGGTGCGGGAAACGGCTCGGCGGAAGACCGTGTTCGACGTCGGGGGGCTGCCGGGGAAACTGGCAGACTGCCAGGAACGCGACCCTGCCCGTTCTGAGTTGTTCCTGGTCGAGGGCGATTCCGCCGGCGGTTCCGCAAAACAGGGCCGGGACCGGGCGACCCAGGCAATTTTGCCCCTCAAGGGAAAAATCCTCAATGTTGAACGCGCGCGCCTGGACCGAATGCTGGCATCGGAGGAGATTACTTCACTGATCACCGCGCTTGGCACCGGCATCAAGGAGGAATTCGACATTGACCGCCTGCGTTACCACCGCATTATCATCATGACGGATGCCGATGTTGATGGGGCACATATCCGAACCCTTCTTCTGACATTCCTGTATCGGGAAATGACAAGCCTCGTCGAACACGGACACATCTACATTGCCCAGCCACCGTTGTACAAGGTGAAAAAGGGCAAAAAGGAGAAATATCTGCTGGATGATGAGGAACTGACCGCGTATCTTCAAGAAGAGGCGCTTGAAGGTGCGGAGCTTTATCCGAAGGCGGGCGCCAAACCATTGAATCAAGATCAACTTATTGATTTAATGGATAAATGTAAAAATGCCCTGGCAAGTGTTTCGCGCCTTTCCGTCCGTCATGATCGGGAATTCCTGGCGCACCTGCTGAGGGTGCCGGGGCCGAAGAAAATGGAACCGGGCGTCCGGGAATTGAAATCCTGGGGCAAGGCGCTTGCGGAGCGCGCGAGCCGCCTTGAACCGGAAAGCCGAGAATTTCGGTACCGTGTGGAACCGGATCCTGCGACAGGGCCCCGGCTGGTGATGGAGCGCGTCGCCGAGGGCCTGGCCACGACCGATATTTACTATCACGATTTCTTCGCCGCCAGGGAATATCAGGCGATTCAAGATTTCGCCAAGGCTCAGAAAGGCCTTTTGGGAGAAAATTCCCGCATGGTGCGAAAGAACCAGGCCTGTGAGTCTTCAGATTTTGTCGAATTGTATGAATGGCTGTTGGAAGAAGCTCGCCGCGGGCAGACCATCCAGCGCTACAAGGGCCTGGGAGAAATGAATCCGGAACAGTTGTGGGAAACCACCATGCATCCCGAAGCCAGGCGCCTGCTCAAGGTCGACATCGGAGACGCAGAGGCGGCGAGTGATCTGTTTAACACCCTGATGGGCGAAGGAGTGGAGAACCGCCGCGACTTCATCAAGGCAAACGCCCTCAAGGCCGGAAACATCGACATCTGAAGAGAATGGGCTCGGCCAACCCCCTTCTGGAGGAG
The DNA here is from genome assembly GCA_964602805.1 of uncultured Chromatiales bacterium. Classification (GTDB taxonomy): domain Bacteria; phylum Pseudomonadota; class Gammaproteobacteria; order Poriferisulfidales; family Poriferisulfidaceae; genus Poriferisulfidus. The sequence continues at coordinate 28,838 of CAZRSJ010000007.1, forward strand.
CGGCCGTTGCCGGCGTTCGGCCGGATCCTTCCGGAACATGCATGCCCGGCGATCGAATCGATTCTTGCCGATAACCGGGCCCGGATTAAAGACCTGAATCCGGATCCTCCGGACGAAGCTTCGCTGTTGCTTCCCTTAGAGGAGATGGGAAGCCGGCTCGAAGAAGCATTTTCCCCGATCCAACACCTTCGCGCGGTCTGCGACAGCCCCGAATGGAGGGAAGCCTACAATACATGTTTACAGAAAATAACGGAATATAGTACAGAATTATTGCATAATAAAGAATTATACTTGAATTTCAAGAAACTTCGTGAAAGTGATGCTTGGTCGGATTTATCGGCACCGCGCCAGAAGGAAGTCATTCTCGCCCTGAGAGATTGTCGTCTGGGGGGCGTTCATCTGCCAGAAGAGAAAAAGAAGCGTTTTGCGGAGATCGAGCAGGAACTGGCAGCCTGCTGCGCCCGCTTTACAGACAATGTTACCGATGCGACCGGTGCTTGGTCGCTGGTACTCGAAGAAGAGACGCGTTTGGAGGGTGTGCCGCCTCCTCACCGGGAGATGCTGCGTGCAGATGCCGAGGCACACGGCCTGGATGGATGGCGGATCAGTCTCATGCCTCCCAGCGTACAGGCGATTCTTACTTATGCGGACGATCGGGACCTCCGCCATGAAGTTTATGTGGCGTACACGACTCGCGCATCGGAACAAGGACCACATGCCGGAAAATACGACAACACCGATTTGATCGAGCAAATCCTCCGCTTACGCTATGAGCAGGCACAATTAATTGATTTCCAGACGATTTCAGACCACGCCCTAGCTACGCGAATGGCTGAAACCCCCTCGCAGGTGCTGGATTTTCTCTATGACTTAATGGAACGCGCCCGAGAACAGGCTAAAAATGAATGGGAGGAACTCCGGGAGTTTGCTCGAAATAAATTAGGTCTGGTAGACATGCAGCGTTGGGATCAGGCTTGGGTTAGAGAGCATCTTCGAATCAGCCGGTACGGGTTGCGGGAAGCGGAACTTAAGCCGTTTTTTGCGGCGGACGCAACAATCCAAGGAATGCTGGATCTGGCCGCAGACCTTTTCCAGTTGAATATATCCCAGCGCGATGATGTGGAAGTCTGGAATCCAGACGTAAGGTTCTACGAGATCCATGATGCGCACGGGGAACTTTTAGGGCAGTTTTACCTGGATCCGTATGCCCGCGCACACAAGCATGGGGGAGCCTGGATGGGAACCTGTGCCCATCGTCGCCGTCGCGGGACAGGCACACAGCCGGCCGTAGCCTACCTGACTTGCAATGGTTCGCCGCCAACGGCCGATACGCCGGCACTGTTCGGGCACACGGACGTCGTCACCCTGTTCCACGAATTCGGGCATGGCTTGCATCACATGCTGACCCAGATCGATTGCGCTGGAGTTTCCGGAATCGAGGGAGTAGAGTGGGATGCGGTTGAGTGGCCCAGCCAATGGATGGAAAACTGGTGCTGGGAACCCGAAGTGTTGAATCGCTTTGCTCGGCACTATCAAACCGGGCAGCCGTTGCCGGAAGACATGGCGGAGCGTTTGCGTGACAGCCGGATTTTCAACGCGGGCCTGGACCTGATGCGCCAGCTGGAATTCGCGCTGTTCGATTTCCGGCTGCATCTGGAATACCGGCCGGAAGATGGCGCGCGGGTCGAAGAGCTGTTAGCCGAAGTCCGCCGCGAGATTGACGTAATGGAAACGCCGGAGTTCGTTCGAGCCGCGCACAGCTTCGAACACATTTTCTCTGGAGGCTATACAGCGGGCTATTACAGTTACAAGTGGGCAGAAGTGCTCTCCGGGGACACCTACGCGGCCTTCCAGGAAGAAGGCCTGTTCAACAAGGCAACCGCAAAACGCTTTGCGGACTGCGTCCTCTCTGCGGGTGGCGTGCGATCGGCAGCCGAGATGTTCGAGGCATTTCGGGGGCGCCCGCCAAATTCGGATGCGTTACTGAAGCAGATGGGTTTGGCGGCATGAAGATCGCAACTTGGAACGTCAACTCACTGCGAGTACGCTTGCCGCACGTGCTGGATTGGCTGCAAGACAACCCGGTTGATGCCTTGTGTCTGCAGGAAACCAAGGTAGTGGACGCGGATTTTCCGCGCGAGGAGATTGAGCGGGCCGGATATGAGGCTGCCTTTGCTGGCCAAAAAACCTACAATGGCGTCGCCGTGTTGACGAAACAGCCGGTCACGGAAGTCACAACCGACATCCCAGGATTGGATGATCCGGACCGCAGGATCCTGGGCGTAACGGCCGATGGATGGCGAATTCTCAACCTGTATGTCGTCAATGGAAGGGATGTCGGTGACCCCAAGTACGATCACAAACTTCACTGGCTAGCGAAAGTGGCTGAGTTCGTCGCGCTGGATTCGCGGAAGCATGAGCGTTACCTGATCCTGGGCGATTTCAATATCGCGCCTGCAGATGAAGACGTACACGACCCGGATCTCTGGCGGGAACGAATCCTGTGCTCGACGCCGGAACGCGAAGCTTTGGCAACGATCAAGGAAATAGGCTTCGAAGACTGTTTCAGGCGATTCGAGCAAGAACCGGACAGCTTCAGCTGGTGGGACTACCGACAGGGGGCATTCCGCCGCAACATCGGACTGCGCATTGATTTGATTCTCGCCAGCCCGGCTGCCGCGGCGCTTTGCACGGCTTGCCATATCGACAAAACTCCGCGTCGCTGGGAGCGTCCTTCGGACCACACTCCCGTGGTGGCGGAGTTCAGCTAAGTACGACGGGTCTGCCGGAGGCGGACTTACTGGAGAACCGAGCACCCGTCCCGGGTGCAGCGAAATACAACGTGACGGATTCCGGTCAGGCAGCTGACTTCATATAAATCTTCGCCGCCACCAGATTTAAGTAGCGACATTTTGCTCTGTTTCAGGCAGCCTGCGCCGACCAGCGCATCTTGGGCTTGGCTGTGGAACTGACCGCGGCGATATTCCTTTTCCAGCGAGATGTCGGAGAGCGCGCTATCGGTTTCCTCGTCGATCGGAGCCGTGGTGCGGGGCAATTCCGGCTCGTCGTATCTCTCCAGTTCGACCAGGCCTTCATTCAGCGCACGTTTGTGATTGCGCAGGAATTCGTTGATTTTGTAGATCTGTTCAACCGGCGCGAACCCGCAGGCTTCCGTGTCCGAACAAAACGCTTCCACCTGGATGGTGGCAACGCCGCCTTGGTGTGCGATTTTCGTAACCCGGTACTGGAACTCGTCGCGGTATCGGTCAGGCGCCGGGCTGAAAGCGGTCAGGGTGACCTCGTTCTTCAGTTCGACGGAGAAACGGGCGTTCTGATCCAGCCAGAACCGGGCTTGCTGCCACAAGTAATCACATTCCTGACCGAGATTGCAGGAAACAAAATCCCTCGCGCCGGCCTCAATTTCGTTGTCGCCGGTATCCTCGCCGAGTCCGATGTCGATCGCCGACAAGTCGAGGTCGTCCAAGCCGATGCCGCACCCGCCGACCAGGCCAAAGCACAGCAACAGGGGGAGAAATCGCGGTCGCATGGAAATGTAGGAAGAACCAGCCGGTAATTTTGCCCGAAAAGCGAGAGGCGGGCAAATTAAAAGTGAATTTCAGTGCCTTGGGAACGAGCCGTCAGGAGCGCAGCAAGCTGTCCATCGGCATTTCCGCTGGGCGCTCTAGGCCCATGAGATCCAGCACGGTTGGCGCCACGTTTCCAAGCCCTCCGCCATCGCGCAGGTGGCGCCCGGACTGGTCCATGACGACGCAAGGGACCGGATGCGTGGTGTGCTGGGTGTGGGGGCGCCCATCCGCATCGATCATCTCGTCGCAATTGCCGTGGTCGGCAGTCAGCATCAAGGCCATGCCATGTTCTTTCGTGGCATCGACGATCCGCCCGACCTGGGCATCCAGTGCTTCGATCGCCTGGATGATCGCGTCTGCCCGCGCCGTGTGCCCGACCATGTCGGCATTGGCGAAATTGACCAGGATGAATCCGTACTGTTGGCTACGGATGGCGTCGACCACTGCATCCGCGACTGCCTCCGCACTCATCTCCGGGCACTGGTCGTAGGTTTCGACGTTCGGCGAAGGCAACATCACGCGCTGTTCTCCTGGCCATGGCGGTTCGCGCCCGCCGTTGAAGAAGAACGTAACGTGGGGATATTTTTCGGTTTCCGCACAATGCAGCTGCGGAATACCCTGGCGGCTGACGATTTCCGCCAGCGTTACCTCGGGCTGGGCCTCCTCGAACGCAACCGGCACGCCATGGTCAAGACCGAATTCAGTCATCGTCACCAGTTTTGCGGGTGTGTAATTCCCGCGGTCGAATTCCTTGAAAACCGGTCGGCTCAGGCTCTCCGCCAATTGCCGCGGGCGGTCGTTGCGGAAATTGAAGAACACGATGAGGTCCTCCGGTGCCAGTGGCGCGGCACCCGCGCAGACGGCTGGCTCAATGAATTCATCGCCGCAATCTTCCGAATAGGCCTGGCGAATGGCCGTTGCCGCATCCGGGGTCGAGGTGCCCTGCCCATGGACGATGGCGTCGAAGGCACGCCGGGTTCGCTGCCAACGGCGATCGCGGTCCATTGCGTAGTATCGGCCGCAGACCGTGTCGATGGAGCCAACGCCCTCGAGTGCCGCCTCCAGTTCGGGCAGGTAGTCCAAGGCGCTTCGGGGCGGTACATCCCGCCCATCGGTAAACATGTGGACGTGTGGCGCGGCTCCCTCGCGCCGCGCCAGTTCAATCAGCGCAAGCAAATGACGGGTGTGGGAGTGCACCCCGCCGTCAGATACCAAGCCAAGCAGGTGCAATCGACTGCCGCGCGCGGCCGTTTCACGGACAGATTCCAGAAAAACCGGGTTTTCATAGAACGAGCCGTCACGAATGTCTTGATCGATGCGGACGAGATCCTGCAGGACGATGCTCCCGCATCCCATGATCATGTGTCCGACCTCGGAATTTCCCATCTGCCCGTCCGGCAGACCCACTGCGGCACCGCTGGCCTGCAGCTGGGTGAACGCATGTTCGGAGAACAGGGCGTCCAGCCGCGGAGTCTGCGCCTGAGCCAAGGCATTGTTTTGGGGGTCGGGGTTGATGCCGACCCCGTCCAGGATGACCAGGATGGTGGGGTGGCAACGATCCATCGGCTTATTATCGCACGAAGAACCCTGAGTTTTAGGGATTTGGTGGGCATTGAGCAGCATGTTTGCGGACACGTTGCGTAACTTAGCCGTGACCGGTCGCGAAAAGCTTGGGCAAGCACGCCTTAACAAGTGAGTTCGTTTCTTGCATGGGCAATCCTATGGTAATTTGGGCGCTTTCTGTGCCATGAAAAGGAACGGGAGATGACGAATGCCATCCTGCGCGTAACTGCGGCGACCTCGCGTGTCTGTTTTTGATGCGTATGTTCTGTCCGGGATTAGGGAATAGGATCCTGCGATGAGCGCATTGGATCGTCTGCTTAAGACCTACCGAACCGCCGCGATCAGTGAGCGGGACAAGGGCACGGCATTCGAGAAATTAATCGCGGCATGGCTGACTGCCGACCCCGTGCAGTCGCAGCGATTCAAGCAAGCTGAACTTTGGTCGGATTGGGCTCGGCGTGAAGGGAAAGATCGCAGCGACATCGGGATTGATATTGTGGCGACGCGGCAGGACGGGGCGCTTGCCGCCATCCAATGTAAATTCTTCGATCCTGATCGACGGATTAGCAAGGGGGATATTGACAGTTTTATCTCGGCATCGGCGAAGCACACTTTTGCCGAACGAATGATCGTCGAAACCACTGAAGTGGCATGGAGCGAGAAGGCCGAGGAGATGCTCCGCGACCAAGCGATACCCACGACGCGCATCGGCATGCGCGACTTGCGCGGCAGCCTAGTTGACTGGTCGAGGTTCGAGGCAACCGACGAGATTGTTCGCCCTGAGCCGAAAAAGTTGCGTGGGGATCAGGTCGAGGCACTGGAGGCCGTCAAGGTGGGGCTGGCCGAGGCGGATCGAGGTAAGCTCATCATGGCCTGCGGCACCGGAAAGACCCTGACCGGATTACGGATCGCCGAGGAGTTGGCGGGTTCCGGTGGACGGGTGCTGTTTCTGGTTCCGTCCCTGGCGCTGATGTCGCAGACGGTTCATGAATGGTGTGCCGACGCGATCCTGCCGCTTTCCACTTTTGCCGTGTGTTCGGATTCCCAGGTGGGCAGGCGGCGCCGGGCCAAGGATGATACGGCAGAGCTTGAGGTGACGGATCTCGCTTTTCCGGCGACGACGAAGCCGGAATTGCTGGCACGGGCGGAGGCTGATTCGAGCAATGGCTCCATGCATGTTGTTTTTGCGACGTACCAATCGATTTCGGTCATTGCAAGCGCACAGGAGCGCCACGACCTTCCTGATTTCGACTTGATTATCTGCGACGAGGCCCACCGCACGACTGGCGTGACGTTTGCGGGCGAGGACCAGTCGAATTTCGTAAAGGTGCATGACAACAACCTCATTCGAGGTCGCAAGCGACTCTATATGACAGCCACACCCCGAATCTATGGCGAGAACGCAAAGTCAAAGGCAAGCGATGTGAAGGCGGTTCTGGCTTCCATGGATGATCCGGATGTGTACGGCGAGATTTTGTTCCACCATGGTTTCGCCCGCGCAGTTGAAAATGACATCCTGACGGATTACCGAGTGATCGTTCTTGTCATGGATGAGGGTGAAGTGAATGCGGCCGTACAGAAACGCTTGGCTGACGAAGACAGCGAACTTGTTCTCGATGATGCAACGAAGATCGTGGGGTGCTGGAAAGCCCTGTCCAAGACGGGGTTGGCCGGTGACACCCCTGATGATCCGGGGCCGATGCGCCGTGCTTTGGCGTTTTGTCATGGCATCAAAAAATCAAAATTGATCCGGAGCGAGTTCGAGCAGGTGGTCGAAGAATTCCAGAAACAAGACAACGGCGAAGGTCGATACGACTTTACTTGCGAGGTCCGGCACGTTGACGGTACCTACAATGCCCGGGATCGGGGCCAAAGGCTCGACTGGCTCAAGGAAGATTCGGGTGGGAATGTCTGCCGAATCCTGAGCAATGCCCGGTGCTTGGTTGAGGGTGTCGATGTTCCAGCCCTTGACGCGATCCTGTTTCTTCATCCGCGCAATAGCCAGATCGATGTGGTGCAGGCGGTTGGCCGGGTGATGCGCAAGGCGCCGGACAAACGGATGGGTTATGTCATCCTCCCAGTCGGCATTCCGCCGGGAATCCCTGCTGATCAGGCATTGAACGATAACCGCAAGTACCGTGTTGTATGGCAAATTCTCAATGCTCTTCGTGCCCATGATGAAAGACTGGATGCTGTAATCAACCAGGGCGGCTTGGGTCAAGATGTCAGTGATCGCATCACGATCTTGGATGGTAGGGCATCCGCTGATAATGCCGAACTTGAGGCGTTAACAGCGACGGTGGAAGATTTGCCGAACCGGCCTCGTCACCCGCGTTCAGGAATAGGCTCTGGGGAAGGAGGTGACACTAGAGGGCGGGTGGACGAGACAGAGATACTGCCACTGATCATCGACGATTTTTCACGGGCCGTCATGGCGAAGATCGTCGAGAAGTGCGGGACGCGCGAATACTGGGAAGATTGGGCGAAAGACGTGGCCGAAATTGCAGAACGGCATGTAACCCGGATTACCGATCTTGTTTCGCAGCCGGGCAGTGATGCCAGCAAGTTCTTCCAGGATTTTCTTCTGGAGGTCCGCGACGATCTCAACGAATCGGTAACGGAGTCTGATGCTATTGAGATGCTGGCACAGCATTTGATTACCCGGCCCGTGTTTGACGCCTTGTTCGAGGATCATGCCTTTGTGGAGCAGAACCCCGTCTCGGTTGCGATGACGGAAGTGCTCTCGGTAATCGATGAGGCGCAGGTCGAGCGCGAGGCAAAACAGTTGGAAGGGTTTTATGCATCCGTGCGCAGACGGGCAGCCGGTGTTACCGAGCCGGAAGCCCGGCAGAAACTGATCGTCAAACTCTATGACGAGTTTTTCCGAACTGCGTTTCCGCGAGCTACGCAAATGCTCGGGATCGTATATACGCCGGTCGAAATCGTGGATTTCATCATCCGCTCGGTAAATGAAGTCTTGCAGGATGAGTTCAAGCAATCACTTGGCTCCAAGGGAGTCCATATCCTCGACCCTTTCGTCGGGACAGGCACCTTCATCACCCGCCTACTACAATCCGGCTTGATTGCTCCTGAGGATTTGGAGCGCAAATACCGGAAGGAAATTCATGCTAACGACATTATCCTCCTTGCCTATTACATTGCTGCGATCAATATCGAGACGGTCTTCCATGCGGTGGCTGAGAAAGAGAAGTATTTGCCCTACGAGGGAATCTGCCTGACCGACACGTTCGCCCTGCATGAGGGCGACGACGAACTGTCTTTCTATATGAAAGACAATACCGACAGACGGGAGCGTCAAAAAGAAACAGACATTCGTGTCATCATGAGTAATCCGCCATATTCGGCAGGGCAAAAGAAAGAGGACGACAACGCAAAGAATGTGAAGTATCCACGGCTGGATGACAAGATCAGTTTGACATATGCGGAACAATCCGAGGCATCATATGTGAGATTTTTATACGACAGTTACGTCAGGGCGATCCGCTGGGGTAGTGACCGGTTGGGCGAGGCAGGAGTAATGGCCTATGTCACCAATGCGGGCTGGATTGATGGCAATGCGATGGATGGGATGCGCAAGTGTATTGCGGAGGAATTCGCAAGTGTGCATGTGTTCCATTTGCGGGGGAATGCGTACACGTCCGGTGAAAAAAGGCGGAGAGAAAAAGATAACGTATTTGGTGAAGGCACTCGAACCCCCGTAGCCATCACCGTATTCGTCAAGAACCCGGGCGCAACGGAACAGGGCCGCATTTTCTTTCATGACATTGGCGATTATCTGGAGCGGAAGAAAAAACTCGACCTCATCAAAGGTTTTGGAAGCATTCGCGGGATTGAGAAAGAGAACGGGTGGACCAGAATCACACCTGACGAACATGGAGATTGGCTGGATCAGCGGGATTCAAACTTCGGGACGTATTTGAAGCTCGGCGACAAGAAAGACCAGACGGGGCAGACTTTGTTTGCCAACTATTCCCTCGGCGTGGTTACCAGCCGGGATCCTTGGTGTGTCAATCCCTCAAAATCGGTACTGACCGAAAACATCAGGACGACAATTGATTTCTACAATGCTGAGCTTGGGCGATGGATAGATGCGGAGGGTAGCGCCCACAACAGTCAAGCAACTTTGCCAAAGATTGATGATTTCGTTTCAACTGATCTCAAAAAAATTAGTTGGTCAAGGGCTCTTAAAAAGGATTTACTGCAAAAAAAGAACTTGGCATTAGGCGATGGACAATTTGTCTCCTGTATGTACCGGCCCTTCACGAAGCAGTGGACGTATTTCAGCCGCAGACTTAATGAAATGGTCTATCAGATGCCTCGAATCTTTCCCAATGCTGAATTGCCTAACCGGGTGATTGCGGTGACAGGAAAAGGATCGAAAAATGGGATTTCAGTCATGATGTGTGATGTGTTGCCAGATCTAAATTTACTTGAGGCGGGCAGTCAATGTTTCCCGTTCTGGCTCTACGAGGAAAATGGGCTGACGGAAAACTCTTTACTGGAGAGGTCTGGAGACAACGACAATCACCGCCACAACGCCATCACGGATCTTGGTCTGAAGAATTTTGAGTCAGCCTACCCCGGAGAAACCATCACCCGAGAAGACATTTTCCATTATATTTACGGCCTGCTTCATTCCGAAGATTACCGCGGCCAGTATGCCGCCAACCTTTCCAAAGAACTACCACGAATCCCTTGCGTAAAGAGAGTAGAAGACTATCACGCTTTCCGCGATGCAGGCAAGCGGCTTGGCGAATTGCATACCGGCTATGAGTCAGTCAAGCCCTATCTCGCCACCATTGACGCGGACGAAAAACAAATCGAGAATAATCCAGAAGTGGCCTACCGGGTCACGAAAATGCGACACCCGGGGTCAGGCAGGAATAAAGACCGATCGACAGTCATCTACAACGCGCATGTCACCATTCGCGACATCCCTGAGAAGGCATGGGACTATGTAGTCAACGGCAAGCCTGCGTTGCAATGGGTTATGGAACGCCAATGCGTCCAGACCGACAAGGCAAGCGGCATCGTCAGCGATGCCAACCGCTATGCGATTGAGACGGTAGGCGACCCACGCTATCCGCTCGACCTGTTCCTGCGGGTCATTACGGTCAGCCTGGAGACAATGAAGATCGTGCGAGCCCTCCCTAAATTGGTTATCGAATGAACGAGAGCCAAGGGATCAGGTACGCATCCACGTTTCCGTCCGGCCAAACACGACCGTATAAACACCCAGAACCATTTCGAGTAAAGGACTGACGGTAAAATGCAGGGACAATCTTCCTGCCCATGAGCATCACGGTTCGATTTTTTGCCAGCCTCCGTGACCGGATCGGTCGCGAAAGCGTTGAAATCGAGGCGAACGGCCTGGATTGCGTGCAGGACGTCTGGAAAGCTTTGGTCAAGCAGGAACCGGATGCAAGGGTGTTGGCAGCGATCAATGCCCGGCATGCTGCGCTTGACGCCAAAATTCAGGACGGTGATGAAATCGCCTTTTTCCCTCCCGTTACAGGCGGTTAATCTACCCCCAACTCCATAGGAAGGAGCCGAACCTTGAACATTTCACTTGATCATATGCCGCTGGTGCTGGGGGTTGCCGGACTATTGGCGGCCCTTCTTCTGTACCGTATCATCCTGCGCTACCCTGAAGGCCACGGACGGGTTGTCGAGATTGCCCGGGAGATCCAGCAGGGCGCCATGGCGTTCATGCGCCGCGAATATCTGGTGATGTACCTGTTCACCGCGGCCGTGGCGGTCGCTATCGCCCTGTCCGACCTGGGAGTCCACACCATGGCCGCCTTCCTGACGGGAGCGGCCTGTTCGTCGCTCGCCGGCCTCATCGGCATGTACACGGCGACCCGGGCCAACGTCCGCACGGCGGTGGCGGCCAACATGGCGGGGGCCCCAACCGCACTATCTCTGGCTTTTTACGGTGGCTCGATCATGGGTCTGACCATTGCCGCGGTCGGCCTTCTGGGCCTAGGCTCGCTCTACCTGATCTATGGACAGGATCCGGCGACCGCGCATATCATCCACGGCTTCGGCATGGGCGCTTCTTCGGTGGCCCTGTTCTCGCGTGTCGGCGGGGGCATCTACACCAAGAGCGCAGACGTGGGTGCGGACCTAGTCGGTAAGATCGAAGCGGGAATCCCAGAGGACGACCCCCGGAATCCGGGAGTGATCGCCGACAATGTCGGCGACAACGTCGGCGATATCGCCGGCATGGGGTCGGACATCTTCGAGTCGTACTGCGGGTCGATCATCGCGACCATCGCCTTGGCGTCCACCCTGCCGGCGATGGTGCTGGCGGACTTGGGCCCCCAGCAGGTGCTGATGTTTCTGCCGCTGGCGCTGGCGTCGACCGGGATCGCGTGTTCCATGATCGGCATCCTGCTGGTCCGCAGCCGGGTGCACAGCCGGCCTGATGCCGCCTTGCGTCTGGGCACTTTCGGCTCGGCCGTGCTGTTCATCGTGCTGGCGCACTTCATCATCGGCTACTTCGAGTTGGCTTCCGGCATCTGGATCGCGGTGTTGGCCGGCGCCGTCGGCGGCATCATCATCGGCTTGGTGACGGAATATTTCACGGCGGGTTCGCCGGTGCGGCGGATCGCCAACGCGTCGGAGACCGGCCCTGCCACGGTCATGATCCGGGGTCTTGCAACCGGCATGCAATCGGTGGCTGTGCCGGTACTGTCCATCGCCGCCATCATTTATTTTGCGCATATGGTGGCAGGCCTCTACGGGGTCGGCATCGCCGCGGTCGGAATGCTGGCCACGGTCGGTATGACCATGGCGATTGATGCTTATGGGCCCGTGGCGGACAACGCTGGCGGCATTGCGGAAATGGCTGAATTGGGCGAGGAAACCCGGCACATCACCGATACGCTCGACGAAGTCGGCAACACGACGGCCGCGATTGGGAAAGGGTTCGCGATTGGCGCCGCCGCCCTTGCGGCGCTGGCCATCATCACGGCGTTCTTGGCTGAAGTCGCCCACGGCCAGGGCGCTGCCGTCGAGCTTCGACTGAACGACCCGCTGGTGCTGGTCGGCCTGTTTATTGGCGGGACGTTCCCGTTCATTGTTGCGGCGCTCACCATGACCGCGGTGGGAGATGCCGCGTTCGAAATGATCAAGGAGATCCGTCGCCAGTTCAAGGAGATTCCGGGCCTGCTGGAAGGCACCGGAAAACCGGACACGGTCCGTTGCGTGGATATTGCAACGAAAGCGGCGCTGTGGAAGATGATCCCGCCCGGGGCGCTGGCTGTCATTGCGCCGGTGGTCGTCGGGTTCGGGCTGGGTCCGCAGGCGCTAGGCGGGATGCTCGGCGGGGCGTTGCTCGGCTGCGTGCTTCTTGCGCTGATGATGGCGAACGCAGGCGGAGCCTGGGACAATGCCAAGAAATACGTAGAAAAGGGCCATCTTGGCGGCAAGGGATCCGATGCGCATCACGCCTGCGTGGTGGGCGACACGGTCGGCGATCCGTTCAAGGACACGTCCGGGCCTTCCATGAACATCCTGATCAACGTCATGGCGATCGTCAGCCTGGTGATTGCGCCGTTGCTGTGAAGGTGCGCTGAAAAACGCGGAACGACCTAATCCTCGGGTTTCTCTACGTTTCCCGTCGTCACGAGGAACCGCCAAACCAAGGCTCCCGGCTCACCCTCCAGCGTCAGGGCGGCATTCATGACCGCGACCATGGCTTCGCAAAACCGCGGATGCACAGCGTCTTCGGGGCGCAAGGCGGCCAGCAGCGCGGGATCGGGTTTCTGCGCTTCAAGGGTGGCATACAGCAGATCCAGATCCGCGGCTTGGGTCTCCCGCCATTTCCGGGGCGCACTCCGCGCCCGCGCCGCCGCGTTTATGAATGATCCGATATAGGCGCTTGCCGGCTTTCGATAAGTCGGGTTGCCGCTGGTGGTCAGCGCCTGCGTGCCTTGGTATTCGTAGGCAAGACATTGTTCGGCACCATCGGTCTTGCCGATCAGCGCGAACAGGTCCCTTCGCTTAATCACCAACGTGCGCCAGTCGGCCGGGTCGCCCTGGCGCACCAGTTCGTTGTACCGGGCCCAGTTCTGCCGCGATGCCCGGGCCAGCGCCAGGCTGGCCTGCTCCGGATCATCCCCCCGCTTGAGTTCGACCAATTGGGAGACCAACGCATCGTAATGCTCCGGGAAATGCCGTTCCTGCGCTTTCAGGGCTGCGTCGTCGGCCTGCTCCAGCATTAGACGTACGGCCGTGTGCGACAACGGGAATTCGGCATCTTCCTCTTGCGCGGGCACACCGGAGCCCGCCACCATCAGCGCCAGTGCCAGTGCAACCCGGAAATTCATGCGGGGACCTTCTGAAGGCGAGCCCGCAGGCTGGCCAGCCATTGCCGGAAGTCGTCCATGATCAGGTAGAAGCAGGGAAGGACCAACAAGATTAACACGGTGGCGAACACCAGGCCGACTCCTAGGCTGATCGCCATCGGTGCCAGGAACCGGGTTTGCCCGCTCGCGAAGAAAATCAGTGGCGACACGCCGAAGAAAGTGGTGACGGTGGTCAACAGGATAGCGCGGAACCGTGCCCGGCTGCCGAGCAACACCGCTTCGATGCGTTCATGGCCGCGCTGGCGAAGCTGCTTCACGAAATTGATCAGGATCAGGGAGTCGTTGACCACGACCCCCGCCAGCGCCAGCATGCCGATCAATGACAGGAACTGCAAATGGATCCCGGCGAAGTAATGGCCGACCACCACCCCGATCAGCGCGAAGGGGATCGCGGCGATCACCACCAGCGGGTCAAGCAGAGATCGGAACAGGGCGGCCAGAATGAAGAAAATGATCGCCAGTGCCGCAACGGCGGCGCGTTTCATGTCGGCAACCGCGATGTCCGTCTCGCGTTTCTCGCCTAGGTAGATCATCTGGTAGTCGCTCAAGGACTGGAAGCGGTGGCCGAATTCATTGTTCAGGAGCGTCAAGACGGTGCCGGGCGAAGTGACCGCCGGGTCCACTTCGGCCGTGATGGTCGCCATCCGCTCGGCATTGCGCCGCCGCACCGTGGACAGGCCCCGGGTCGTGGTAATGTCCGCCACCTCATCGAGATAAACCGTGCCGCTGTCCGTGATGATGGGCAGGCGATCGAAGGCCGCGGAGTCGTATCGCATCATGTGCGGGTACAGCACCCGAACCGGTACGCGCAAGTCGCCTTGGCTGATGTAGATCACCTTGGCTCCCTGATATCCCATGCGGACGGCGGTGCCGAGTTCGGTCTGGGTGATACCGAGTTCCCGCCCGCGCGAGTTCAAGGCGTACTGGTATTCGATTTTCCCGGGCTCTAGGTCATGCCGGACGTCTTCGACGCCGGGGAGGCGGGCCAGGTAGCTCCGGATCTGCTCGGCGTGATGCTGGAGGAGGCCGAGATCCGGTCCGATAATGCCAACCTCAATGTCGGCGCCGGCGGGGCCGGCCTGATCGCCTTGGAAAACAATGCGCTGGATTCCCGGAACCGTTTTCAGTGCCGCCCGAACTTCAACCTGAACTTCCTCGGTCGTGCGTTCGCGTACGCCCCGGTTCCGGAATTTCATGTTGATCAGGGGGGAAACGTAGGCCTCGATCCATCCATCTGGGGCCGGGTCGGTCAGGTTGACGCTGATCTGCACGTAGTGGCTGCTGACCGCATACTGGTCGAAGCCGATCATGTTCACCCCGACATTGGTTTGCAGACTCTTCAGTTCATGCGGCTCGACGACTTCGTAGATGACGTTTTCGACGCGCTCAGCCAGCGCGTCGGAGTCGGCAAGGCCGTAGGTATTCGGGCCCTCGATATTGATGAGGAACCGGTTGCTCTCCACGTCGTCGAACTGGGTGTAAGGCATCCGGGTGAACATGAAGGCCAGCGTGACCACCAGTACGCCGATCGTGGCGCTGGCCACCAAGTAGCGGTTCTGAATGCTCCATGCGAGTAGGGACCGGTAGCGGTCCAGGAAGGCGTGCCAACGTTCCGTGTTGTGCTCGGTATGCCGCAATTTCAGGATTTCCGCGGCGTGCGAAGGCAGGATCAGGAAGGCTTCCAGCAGGGAGCCGGCCAGCGCCGCAACCACCACCACCGGAATCACCTCGATGAACTTGCCCAGGATGCCGGAGACGCCGAGCAGGGGGAGAAACGCCGCAATGGTGGTGAAGATCGAAGCCAGCACCGGCCACATGACCTCGTGCGCGCCAATGTAGGCGGCCTCGTGCGCTTCCATTCCCTCCTCCATGTGGCGGTGGGTGTTTTCAGAGATGATGATGGCGTCGTCCACGACCAGCCCGAGCACGACCAGGAACGCGAACATGCTGACCATATTGATGCTGTACCCGAGCAGCGCCATCACGATGACGGCGGTCAGCATGGCCACGGGAATCCCCATCGCGGTAATCAGAGCCATCCGGAAGTTGAGGAGGAAATACAGCGAGAAAAGCAGCAACACCAGCGCCACCATGCCGGAAGCCTGGACGGTGTTGACGCGGGTTTCGATCAACCGGGACATGTCCATGAAAAAACTGGCTTGCACGCCTTCGGGCGGCACAAACTGCGCAATCTCCTCGCGGACCCGGGTGGTCACCTCGTAGGTGGAGGCGTGGGCGCTCTTGGAAATGGTCATGTTGACGGCCGGCATCCCGTTGAACCGGCCCATGGTGGTCGGTTCCTCCAGCTGCATGGAGACCTGACCCAGGTCGCGAATCCGCAACTGGCCGCCTTGCGCGTTGTGCCGCACCACGACTTCCCCGATCGCCTCGACGCTTTCCGCGCCCATGCCGCGCAACAGGATCTCGCCTTCAGTGCTGCGGATAATGCCGCTTGGCGTATCGCGCAGGTTGCCGCGCAGCGCTGCAGTGATCTCGCCCAAAGTCACCCCGCGCGCAGCCAGCTCGTGCGGGTCCAGTTCCACCCACATTTCCCAGTCCCGCTTACCGGTCACGCCGACGCCGGAAACCCCGGGGATCTGTTGCAGGTTCCGCCGCAGTTCGTCGGCCACGTCGTACATCAGCGACATCGGTGCTTCGCCGTGCAGGGCGATGCTGATCACCGGGATCAGATGCTTGAGCCGGCTGACCTGCGGGGTGTCGGCATCTTCCGGGAAATCCTCGATGGAGTCGATTTCGGTGCGCATCTCGCGCAGCAATTCGTCCGGGTCGGCACCCTCCAGCAGCTTGTACTGAATGGTGGACAGGCCTTCCTGCGAACGTGAAGTGACGGAATCAATGTCAACGAGAAAATCCAGCGCTTCCTCGATCGGGATGGTGATCTGGCGTTCGACCTCTTCCGGCGAGGCGCCCTCGAAGGTGGTGCGGACCTGAAGGATGTCGCGGTCGAAGGTGGGGAACACCTCCTGCGGCATGGAATGCCAGGCCAGCAAGCCCAGCACCAGCACCAGCGCCAGCACCAGGTTGACCAGTAGCGGGTTGTGCAGCGAGAAACGGATCATGGCATCCGTTCACGCACGCGGATGGGACGCCGGACATCCATGGCCGCGGCGTCACGGGCGACGATCTGGTCTCCTTCCTCCAGTTCCGACTCGATTACCTGCCAGGAATCGACGCGGGGTCCGGGCGTGACCGCGATGCGCTGCAGCGACTGCCCCTCGATACGGAACACGGCTTGGCCGGCCGCATCCACTCGCAGGGCTTCCACGGGCACCACCAGTGCATCCCTGATGACCGGCAGTGGCAGCCGGGCAACGGCCAACTGCCCCGGGGCGGCGCGGTCGCCGGGGATTCGGATGCGAACCGCATGCGTGAAGGTGCGCGGGTCTGGATCGGTCTGCAGGGCAACCAAAATGCCGGGGTGCTCCTCCTCTCCGGTTTTCACCGTGACTTCCTGGTTGAGTTCCAGCGCAAGGGCGGTGGCGCCGTCGACTTCCACGTAGAAGTCCAGTTCCGTCACATCGACCACGGAAGCCACCGTCTGGTCGCCGGTGATGCGGTCGCCGACTTCGGCGAGCACGGTGTTGACGCGTCCGTCGAAGGGTGCGGTCAGCCGGGTCCGGGCAAGATCCCGGCGGGCCTGGTCGAATTTCGCCTGCTTCAACGCGAGGCGCTGTTCGCCCGTCTCAACCGAGTGCGTCAGTTCGGCCACCCGCGATTCCAGTTCGGTGAGTTTCTGTTCAGCGGCGTTGAGTGAAGACTGCGAGAGCAGCGAACGTTCGCCCAACCGTGTGTGACGTGTGACTTCTTCCCGCTGCAATTCGCGATGCCGGGTCGCCTGCTCCAGCCGGATCCGGTCCCGTTCGATGCCGCTTTCCTCCAAATGCAATTCCGCCTCGGCGGTGCGCACCCGGTCCTTGAAATCCCGGTCGTCGAGGACCAATAACGTGTCGCCGGCGGAAACGGTCATCCCAGGCTCGGCTGCTCGATGCAACAGCTGGCCGGAAACTTCAAAGCGCAATGCCGCGCTGCGGCGCGGCTGCAGGCGGCCCGTGAAGGTGGCATGCGGCGCGATGTCCTTCCGCATCACCGTGTACGCTTCCACCGTGAGACTTGGCAGGTCGGTCAGGACCGCTTCCGGCTGCGGCGCGGTGGCAACCAAAGCGTAGGCCACGAAGCCGAACAGGCCGAGGACGCCTATTGACCACAGTCCTTGCCGCCTCGATGGAAAGAATCGACGCAACCGGTTGTGTGAACTGTCGGAAGGCGTGGGGGGAGGCACGGTTAGGTCGGGCTGTAAGGCGAAACAGTAGAATACACTATCTGCGGCATCGGACCGCGAGGTTGTTTCTATGCTGATTTTCCACCGCATCCTGCTTTCTTTGGCCCTAGGGGCTTGGGTGGCAGGGGTGGGAGCTCAGGACTCCCTGCCGCTTCCAGAGCCGCTGCAACCGGCACACTGCGGGCCGCTGGAAATCGGCACGGAAGCCGGTGGAGACGGAGAACTCGAACTGGAAGCCGGGCAGGTGAAGCGCGAGGGCGACCGGCTTGAATTAAGCTCGGACGTCCGGGTGCGCCACGGCCCGTTGCGCGCCAGCGCGGATTCCGCGCAAATCGACGAAGAACAGGAACACATTTCCTTCAGCGGCGGGGTTCGGATGAGCGGGCCGGGAATTGCGCTGGAAGCCGAACAGATAGAACTGGAATATGGGCAGAACCGGGCGAAAGTCCCCGAAGCTCGCTTTCGCTTAGACGGCGGCGGAACGGGTCGGGTGCGGCAGATGGCATGGACTCCGAATGGCAAGCTGGAGGCGGAAGAGGCCAGCTATTCCACTTGTGGGCTGGAAAATCCGGCCTGGGACCTGCGGGCGAAATCCGTCCACATCGATCCGGACGCGGGGCAGGGCGAAGCGCGCAACGTCGTCCTCCGGGTCGGCCCCATGCCCGTGATGTACCTGCCCTGGGTGGGCTTTCCGGTTGGTGATGCACGGAAAAGCGGCTGGTTGATGCCGGAATTCGGGACTTCCGATGACCTGGGCTATTCGCTGGAGTTGCCGTACTACTTCAACCTTGCCCCGCACTACGATGCGGTGCTGTCGGCCCGGTACATGGGCAGGCGGGGTTTCCAGATCAAGCCGAGCGGTCGCTACCGGACGCATCACGGGGCCGGCGCGGCCAAGGCGGATTTCCTGAGCGACAACAAGGCGGACGACGACCGCTACCTGTTGCATTGGCGGCACAGTGCGGTCCGCCCGAGCGGATGGGATTACCAGGTGAACTACACGAACGTGTCCGACGGCACCTACCTGGAGGATTTCAAGGCAGGAATCCACGACCTGTCGACGACCCGGTTGCGCCAGGAGGCCCACGTGGCCTGGCGCTCCGACAACTGGACCGTCAGTGCGGCAATGACCGGGAGCGACCCGCTCAAAGGCCGGAGCGAACAGTGGGACCGATTACCCCAGGTTCGTGCTGCGGGCTCTTTTAAGATGCCGTCGACCGGACTGGTTTTGTCGCCGATGCTGGCGGTGGACGTGTTCCGGGGCGACTTGGACGTGCTGGATGTCCAGGGCGAGCGCTACGATGCGGGGCTGACGCTTTCGCGGCGTTTTGCCGGGGCCGGGTGGCAGGTGATGTCCCGCCTGCAGTGGCGCCATACGCAATACGATCTGGATTACTCCGATAAGAAGCAAAAGGACGCGGCGGATATGGATAAGAAACTGGACCGAACGCCGAGCCGGACCCTGCCGATCTTCAGCATTGATGGCCGGATGCGTTTCGAGCGGCAGCTGGAGAGCGGCGCCCTACAGACGTTGGAGCCGCAGATCTTCTACCTCAATCGCCAGCGCCGCGACCACACAGGCATTCCGGACTTCGATTCCCGGCGGTTCGAGCTTGACTACGATGCCCTGTTCCGGGGTGCCCGGGCTGCCGGGCGCGATCGGATCGGCGGTGCCGATCTTGTGGCGACCGGGCTTACGACACGGGTGATCGACCCGGTCTCTGGCTATCTCAAGTTGCGGGCGCAGGTTGGGCGGATCTGGTATTTCCGTTCGCCAGGCAACCTCATCAAGGGAGGCGAGGGCGACGACTCGAAATCCGCCTGGGCCGCACAGGTGGAGTGGCGGCCGGTACCGCAGCTTCAAATCCGCTCCGCGCTGCGCTACGATCCGGGCAGGAAAGGCAACGACACCACTTGGGCCTCCCACATGATCGGTTGGGATGGCAAAAACAACGAGCGCTTGCAGGCGCGCTACATTCGCCGAGCCGGAGACGTGGAGTATATCGGGGAGCCGGCGTTGGAGCAGGCGGACGTACAGGTGCTGCTGCCATTGGGCCAAAACTGGCAGTTGGCGGTGCGTTACCGATATGACCTGCGCGAAGGCCGCGACCTGGAGTGGTTGTCCGCCTTGGAATACCAAGGATGTTGCATGACGGTTGGCATTGGCGCATGGAAGGTGCGGCGCGAGGCAGGGCTGCCGGGCGAGGAGTACGACGATCGCGTGCTGCTCCATGTTCGTTTCCATGGCTTGGCTGGATTTGGCGAAGACACCACGACCCGTATGCACCGGGAACTGGACGGGGAACCGGTGTGGTCACATTGATCCGCGGTATGGCCGTGGTTATGGCGTTGAGTGCCGGGGTCGCGACGGCGGAACTTCTGGATCAAGTCGTGGCGGTGGTCGAGGAAGACATCATCACCCAATCGGAGCTTGAAGAACGCGTCAGAATCATCGGGAAACAGATTCAGCAAAGCGGGATGCCGCCGCCGCCGCAGAGCCAGTTGGTGGCTCAGGTTCTGGAATACATGGTGATGGCTCGGCTGCAAATGCAGCTTGCCGAGAAGCGTGGGATTTCCCTGCCTCCTGACGCGGTGCTGAAGGAAATTCAGTCAATGGCAACGCGCAACGGAATGGATGCTCGCCAATTCCAGCGGCAGATTGAACGGGAAGGAATTCGTTTTGAAAGCTTTTACAGGTACCTTCACGAACAATTACTGACTCAGCACTTGCAGCAGATCGAGTCTCGCCGCCTAGTTCGCGTGACCGAAGACGAGATAAATAATTTTCTCCGGTTGCATGCAGATCGCCTCCAGACTGATAACCGATACCGGTTAAACCACATACTGGTTGCAGCTCCAAGGCAGATGGCCCTTGAGGAACAGGTACAGATAAAGGCCAAGGCCCAGACTTTAACCGAGCGGACCCGTGATGGAGAGAGTTTCACCAGCCTTGCCTTGACCGAATCGGATGGTCGCAATGCCCTCAGTGGAGGTGATCTCGGCTGGCGAGTTGAGGCAGAACTGCCGGGTTTTGCCGCGGATGCGATTGTCAAGTTGGAAATCGGGGAAGTGACGGACCCACTCCGAAGCCCTAGCGGCTTTCACCTGTTTTATTTGGCGGACAAGGAAGGCGGAGAGCAAGTCATGGTGAACCAAACGCGTACGCGCCATATCCTGATTCGCACCAACGCCCTCGTTGACAACAGGGAAGCACTCGCCCAGCTCAATACGTTGAAAGACCGAATCGAAGGAGGCGACCATTTCGAGGATTTGGCCCGCTCACGCTCAGATGACATCGCCTCGGCCGCAGATGGGGGGAACTTGGGATGGACTTCGCTAGGGATGCTAGACCCTTATTTTGAGGAACAGATGAATCGGCTGGAGATCAACGAGATAAGTGAACCGTTCCAGACTTCATTCGGTTGGCATATCGTCCAGGTTCTGGAACGCCGCCGAGTGGACGAGACCGAATCGACTTTGCGCACACGCGCGCTGAACCACCTTGCTCGTTCGCGGGTTAACGACGAGATTGAAATCTGGCTTCGGCGAATGTTGAACAACTCCTACGTCCGCTACATGACCGAGGAGCAGGGTGTCTGAACTGCGTGTGGCAGTAACCGCGGGCGAGCCCGGCGGAATCGGACCGGATCTGCTATTGGCATTGGCGCAAAGGGAAAACCCTGCGCGCTGCGTCGTCTTTGCGGATCCAGATCTTCTCAGGCAGCGCGCCAAAGAGCTTGGGCAGGCGGCCCAGATCGTGGAGTATCGCCCGGATGCTGTTCCACTGCCGGATGCATTGGAGATTTGCCCCGTCTTGATGCAGGGTCAGGCCCGGCCGGGAGTCGCCGAGGCGCGGTTTGCCCCGTACGTTCTGGAAAGCATCACCGAAGCCGGACAGGCTTGCCTGGACGGGACATTCGATGCGCTGGTGACCGGGCCGGTGCAGAAAAGCGCCTTGCTGGCCGCGGGTCTTCCATTCCGAGGCCACACGGAATACCTGGCTGAGCAGGCACGCAGCGAACCGGTCATGCTGCTGGTCGCAGGGTCACTGCGGGTCGCGCTTGCGACCACACATCTCCCACTGGCCGAGGTGCCGCAAGCCGTGACCCGGGAACGCCTCATCGGCATCTTGGAAATCCTGGTTTCCGGATTACAGTCGAGATTCGGCCTTGCCCAGCCAAAAATCCGCGTGCTGGGGCTCAACCCTCATGCCGGCGAAGGCGGGCATTTCGGTCGCGAAGAGCAGAAAGTCATTGCACCAGCCGTCGAGGCATTCTGCCAGCGCGGCCATCAGGTGGAAGGACCGGTTTCTGCGGATACCGCTTTCGTCGAACGGGAAGGGATCGACGCGTTTCTCGCCATGTACCACGATCAAGGGCTCCCGGTTCTCAAGACACTCGGGTTTGGGCGGGCCGTGAACGTGACCCTGGGGCTGCCGTACGTGCGCACTTCGGTTGATCATGGCACTGCCTTGGATCTCGCGGGAACCGGTCGAGCCGATCCGGGCAGCCTGTTCGAGGCCGTCGACTGCGCGGCGCAGCAGGTACGCGCCGCTCGTCACTGGGCGGAAGCGGCATGAATTCCATACCTCCGTTCCCGGCAGACTTCCTTCAGGCGTGGGAAGAACGAGAGCCGCTGGCCACTCTGGCCACAACCGGTCCGGACGGCACGCCAAACGTGATTTGGGTGCTTTGCATGAACTTGACCGATGAAGCCCAGTTGGTTGTGGCGGACAACGCCATGAGCAAGACCCGGGCCAATATTGATGCGGGCAGTCCGGGCGCCTTGGTCTTTCTGGCCCAGCCCCGGCGTGCCTATCAATTGAAAGGGTCGTTGTCCTACCATGCGGACGGACCGGTATTCGAAGCGATGAAGCACGGCTGGCTGGATGACTCCTACCCCGGGCGTGGCGCGGTTCTGATGGAGATTGCGGAAATCTACGCAGGTGCTGACCGGGTCTGGCAGCGCGACGCCTGAACCATGATCCTGCCACCGCCGCGAAAACGTCTGGGGCAGCATTTTCTTACCGATCCGGCAAAGATCGAGGAAATTGTCGCGGCAATCGGCCCCAGCGACATCTTGGTCGAGATCGGGCCTGGCCGCGGTGCACTGACGCATGCACTGGCGGGGCAGGCGAAACGCCTGATAGCCATCGAAAAGGATCCGGATCTTGCCGCGCATCTGGAACGGCAATTTGCCGACAACCCGGGAGTCACAATCCGTTGTGCGGATGCGTTACGCGAGGACCTGTCAGTGTATCCAAGAGGTTTGCGGCTGGCGGGCAATCTGCCGTACAACGTAGCGACCGCACTCCTGCAACGCTGGATGGAGTTGCGGACACATCTGGGGGATCTGACCGTGATGGTGCAGCGCGAAGTCGCGCAGCGGATCGCCGCGCCCCCGGGCGATTCATCGCGCGGGCAGTTGTCGGTGGTGACTCAATTGCTGATGCAGGTGGAGATGCTGCTTGATGTCGAGCCGGAATGTTTCGATCCGCCGCCCAAGGTCGTCTCCACCGTAGTGCGATTGGTGCCCAAGGGGGACCTTCCGATTGAAGAGGAGGAGCGAAAGGATTTCACGCGTCTGGTTCGCCAGGCATTTGCATCGCGGCGGAAGACATTGCGCAACAATCTGTCTGAAATTCCGGATCGAGCGTGGACCGAAATGAACATTGATTCTCAGCGAAGAGCCGAGTCATTGTCGGGCGAAGAATTTGTGTGGTTGTTCCGGGCGATCTCAGGAGAAGGCGATTCCGTCTGACCTGCGCCGTTCCGGCGACCCGGTATAATTTGCGGCGCTGTTCCAGTATTTTTTTGCTCGCATGTCATCCACGCAGGACTACAACATCGATGTTCAGGTAGAGACCCAGTTCCTGCCGGACCAGTCCGAGCCGGACGACAGTCGTTTCGTCTTCGCTTACACCATCACCATCACCAACACCGGCAGTTTGCCGGCGCGCCTGGTCAGCCGGCACTGGATCATTCTTGATGGCGCAGAGAACCGCCAGGAAGTGCATGGCGAGGGTGTGGTCGGCCAGCAACCGTACCTGGCCCCGGGCGAAACTTTCCGCTACACCTCTGGCACCGTGTTGCAGACCCCGGTCGGTTCCATGCACGGGTCCTATCAAATGCTGGGAGACGACGGCACTTGCTTCGACGCCGAAATCCCCGCATTTACCCTATCCACCCCCCATTCCCTGCACTGAATCGGGATGGCCGTCTTCGCCGTCGGCGACATCCAGGGGTGTCTGGACGAACTCTGTGCCGTTCTAAAGCAAGCGGGCTTCCGCCCTCGCAAGGACACGCTCTGGTGCGTGGGTGACCTGGTCAACCGGGGCCCGAAATCTCTGGAGACTCTTCGCTACATCCGCGATCTGGGGTCTCGCGCGGTCTGCGTGCTTGGCAATCACGACATCACCCTGCTTGCCTTGGCGGCAGGGGTCCCGATTCCGGTTCGTTCCCAGCAGCATCTGCAGGAAGTCTTGGAGGCTCCGGACTGCGATGAGTTGATCGACTGGCTCCGGTCGCGCTCGCTGATGCACTACGATTCCGAACTCGACTACGCGATGGTGCATGCGGGATTGCTGCCCGAGTGGTCGCTGAAGCAGGCTTTGGGCCTTGCGGGTGAATTGGAAGAGTTTCTCCGCGGCGACGACTGGAAGAAAAAGATCCACAAGCTTTACGGTCCCCGCCCGCGCCGCTGGAAAAATTCGCACACCGGCCTCAAACGCCTGCGGATCATCACCAATGTCATGACCCGTCTGCGCTACCTGGACGGCGAGGGGCGAATCGATCTCGACTGCAAGCTCTCACCCGTGAAGTGCCCAAGAGGATTGACGCCTTGGTTCAGGGCTCCGGCGCGCAAGATGCGCAGGACGCGAATCATCTTCGGCCATTGGTCGACGCTGGGCTTTTATTCCGGCAACAATGTCTGGGGGATTGACACCGGTTGCGTCTGGGGGAGAAAGCTGACGGCCCTGCGGCTGGAGCCGAGCGGTCCGGTGCCCACCCAGATCCTGTGTCAGCAGCGAGCCTTGATCCGGAAAAATTCCTGATGGCGGAAGGAGTAGGCGTGCCGGTCGTCCGCCGGGTGATGCTGCTCCTTTTGCAGGGCGAATTCTGACAAATCCAATTCCGGGAGCCGGGCATCGCCCTCGATGTCGGCGTCGACTGCGGTTAGGTAGAGCCGGTCGCAAAGCGGCAGGAAGTGATGATAGACCTTCACGCCGCCGATGATCATCACTTCGGGGCTTCCGGCGCAAAGTTCCAAGGCTTCATCCGGGCTTTTCGCCCACTCGCATTCCCCTTCGACGGGACGGCTCGAAATCACGATGCAGCGGCGGCGGGGCAGGCCCTTTGGCAGGGATTCCCAGGTCATGCGGCCCATGATCACCGGCTTGTCGAGCGTAATGCGCCGGAAATTCCTGAGATCGTCCGGCAGGTGCCAGGGAAGCGAGTTCTCGTGGCCGATGACCCCGTTTCGGGAAATGGCGACAATGGCGGAAATGATCATCAGACGGCCACCGGAGCTGCGATGTGTGGATGGCTCTGGTAGTTCTCAAGCCGGATGTCGTCGTAGCCGAATTCGAATAAATCCCGAATCTGGGGATTCAGGCGCAGGTCCGGCAAGGGGTACGGCGCGCGCGCCAACTGGGTGCGGGCTTGTTCCAGATGGTTTTGGTACAGGTGCACATCGCCGAACGTATGGATGAACTCTCCGGGTTTCAGGTCGCAGACTTGCGCCACCATCAGGGTCAGAAGCGCGTATGAGGCGATGTTGAACGGCACGCCGAGGAACAAGTCTGCGCTGCGTTGGTAGAGTTGGCAGGAAAGTTTCCCGTCCGCTACGTAGAACTGGAACAGTACGTGGCAAGGCGCCAGCGCCATGCGGTCGAGTTCAGAGACGTTCCATGCGCAGACTAGGTGACGCCTCGAGTCCGGTTGAGTTTGAAGTTGCTCGATCAGAGTGGAGACCTGGTCGTGGTCGGCGCCGTCCCGACCCGGCCAACTGCGCCACTGGCGACCGTAGATCGGGCCGAGGTCGCCCGTCTCGTCGGCCCATTCGTCCCAGATCGTCACCCCATGCTCCTGAAGGGATTGCACCTGCGTCTCGCCGCGCAGGAACCACAGCAGTTCGTGAACCACGGACTTGATGTGGATTTTCTTGGTGGTGACCAAGGGGAACCCCTCGGCGAGATCGTAGCGGTTTTGGTAACCGAAGACCGAGCGAGTACCGACCCCGGTGCGGTCTGCCTTTTCGACTCCGTGTTCCAGCACGTGGCGCAGCAGATCCAGGTAGGGCTTCATGACCGGGCGCTCCGGGCATGCCAAGCCAAGGCGAATCCGACCAGTGCCAACGGGATGCAGAGCAGCTGACCCATGGTCAGCCAGCCGAACGCGAGATAACCGAGATGGGCATCCGGCAAACGAACGAATTCCACCGCGAAGCGAACCGTGGCATAGCCTAGGGCAAAGACTGCCGCGACTGCGCCGGCGGTCCGGGGCTTCCGGGCGAACCACCAGAGAACCGCGAACAGGAGCAGACCCTCCAGCGCCGCTTCGTACAACTGGCTCGGGTGGCGCGGCTCGGGGCCCGCCGCCGGGAAAATCACGCCCCACGGCAGGTCGGTGGGCCGCCCCCAGAGTTCGCCGTTGATGAAGTTCCCGATCCGGCCGAAGAACAGTCCGATTGGCACCATGGGTGCACAGAAGTCAACGGCAGCGAGCCAGCCGGTGCCCGATTTCCGTTGCCACAGCCAGATCGCGACCAGCACTCCAATCAGGCCCCCGTGAAAGCTCATCCCGCCCTCCCAGACACGAAGGATCATCCAGGGATCGGTCAGGAGGCGGTCGAAATGATAGAACAGGGCCGAGCCCAGCCGGCCGCCTAGAATCGCGCCGAGAGCGCCATAGAACAACAAGTCGCTCACTTGTTCGGGAGCGACCGGAGTATGTACCCGGCGTGCATGGCGAATGCCAAGCAGCCAGAACCCGGCGAATCCGAGCACGTACATCAAGCCGTACCAATAGATGTGCACGGGGCCTATCGTGATGGCGACCGGGCTCCAGTCAAGTAACATGGCGAGAAATCCAATAGGGAACAATTAATTTCAAGATTCACCGGTCCTTATTGATGCCATTGTCTTTTAACGCGGACGAGCTAAAGATTTGACCAAGTCACGTGACCGACTGACAGTCCAATCACTTTGTTCAAACATGCAGCGATTAATACTTCTAATGTGCTGAGTATCAGTCACATCAATGATTTTTTCTGTTCCACTTGAGTAGCCGGGAGTAACAATTATGTCGTGAGCGATTGGCAGCAATGCTTCAACTCTTGGGTCGGCAAGATGAGTATGACCGGATGGAGTGATTTTAATAATAGGGAGGCTGCCAATAACAAAACTTTTTTTCGGATTTCGAATTACAGCGATTGCTAATCCCTTCAGCGCAAGTATATCCATCACTTCGCTGTCACTAGCATCTGATAGGACAGCTGCTTGTACCCAAGCCGTTTTCTTTGCCTCCTCTTTTTTTTGATCAAGACCATTGCGTGCTTTTTCGGAAAGAGGCCCAAAAATTCCTTCAGCCTCGCGGAGAGCATCTTGATATATGTCTTCCATTTCTAGGTTGTCGCGCATCTGAGGCACTCGTATCCACTGACGATACAAAAATTCGTCCCAGATTTTTTTCTCATTTGGTGTTAGTCCTGGCTTTTGATGGGCTCTAGCTGCGCGCACAATTTTTTCAATAACAGGATCTGCGTTACGTTCAAGTTTGGCAAATTTTTCTTCTGCTGAAATGTCTCGATTTCCATCGTCATCAATTTGCGTGTAGAGATTATTCTTAACGAAAAGGTTTTTCGGGCTGGTCGAAAAAACTTGTCTTGGAGGCTGTTTTCTAACTGCATACAATTTGCCCGTATCGTCCACAAATCGCTTTAGCAACATTCTTGGGATGAAGTGCTGACGTGTTGAGGTGTTCACCTTGGCTTTCCTTTAAAAATGAACTCGTTGGATGTCATGCTATCTTCGAGGCTGGTTTAGTGTGACAACGCGGGGTGGGAGAGAATTATCTGAATTTAGTGTGTGTGAGGTAGTTGCGTTTGAGCAAGCATTGTATATCGTGAAACCTTTATGGATTGCTGTGATGAAATAGCCCCGATTCGCGAGCTACACGAGTAAAAGCCAGTAGAGAGGCCCGGTTGGCCGT